>NZ_BBBX01000019.1 GCF_001311785.1 Lacticaseibacillus saniviri JCM 17471 = DSM 24301
TCTTATCAAAATGACAAGCGGCTGTCAAACATTTTTTATGAAATAAATGAATATTTATTCGCTCATGAATTTCACTGTTTAACTAACTCAATCAGTATAGCGAATCAAATTTTAAATGTCAACCAATTTCTTTGGCGATATTTGCAATGAATTGCGCTAAACAACGTTTAATATAGTATCAACTCAGCCGTACTGTGTCAACACTTTTCTGTGTTTCACACAAACACGAACATAGCTCCTTGATGCAGCTGAAACGTTACGTGTCTTACTGGCCATTTTCTTGTGATTTAGCGCGATTGTTCCGATTGTCAAAACGCGACTAATATTTATGCAATAAAAAACCGAGCAATGAGAAGATTCCCACTACTCGGTTTCTTGTCGCGCTACTTCACACCATTTGTGTGCGTTGCTTCAATCCATTGCTTCTCGCCCACTTGATACCATTGGACGTTATTAAGTTTCTTGATTGACAGCACACGCACTTTGGTTGTCTTAGTCAGTGTGGCTGCGGCAACTTTTGATCCGGGTGCCGTCCACGTCTTGACGTTTTGACCACTTGGCACATTGATTGTCGTGGTGTTCTTGTGAATTGCCTGACCTGCCGCGCTCAATGCTTGCTTGGTGTAAGCTTTATTGATCCATTGATTGCCACCCAAGTTATAGAAGACATTGCCGTATGCATCCGTGGATTTCGCAAAGACCTTCCATGTTGAGCCTGTCTGCAGGCGTTGACCTGTCGCTTGATTACCCAGTGGCGTCGACCAAACATTCACACCATAGCCTGGTGCATAATCAATCACGACAACATCCTGGAAAGGTTCGATCGTGTGCAGGTCGACATCCGCCGCTTTGACCCATTGATTAGTGCCGACCTGGTACCAACGTTGACCATCCGCGGTCACGACCGTTGCGAAGACTTTCCATGCCGTAAATTCGGTGAGCTTCTGGCCAGTCGCCTTGCCCATTGTCCCTGGCAGCGAGTAAACCGTTGCTGTTTTGTCCTTTTTCACAGTGCCGACAGTCT
This sequence comes from Lacticaseibacillus saniviri JCM 17471 = DSM 24301, assembly GCF_001311785.1. Lineage (GTDB taxonomy): Bacteria > Bacillota > Bacilli > Lactobacillales > Lactobacillaceae > Lacticaseibacillus > Lacticaseibacillus saniviri. Next base: position 1,025 of record NZ_BBBX01000019.1, read on the forward strand.
GAAGCTTCTTGTAGCTACCCAACCGAGCATCCAAAATCACGCCTGTGCCCTTGATCCATTGGTCGCCACCCAGGTTATACCAGGTCATGCCCTTGCCATCCGTGTATTGACGGAATGCGCGCCAGTCGGTACCCACGAGCAAACGTTGGCCGATGATATTCCCATTGGCCTTATCATAAATCGCGGTTTGCCCTTCCTGCTGCACGATGGTCGCAATCGTGTTGTATAGGACATCGCCATTGGTGTTGTTCCCATTGCCACTGTTGTTACCGTCATCGCCCGGATTAGTGCCGGTGCCGCCACCAACGCCATTACCGGTGTTGCCGCCGTTACCACCGTTGCCCTCATCAATCAGCTTTTGGATATCATCCCAGGCAGCTTTGATTTTTGCGTCAGCTTCTTCTTGTGCTGCTTTAATTTTGCTTTAATCTCATCAATCGCGTCCGAGGCAGCCTTGAGGTCTGATTCAGAACCATTATTGACGGCTATCTGGGCAGCTTCTTCGGCTCGATCCAATTCGGCCTGAAGTCCGGGAATAATCGTTTTTTGAAGTCACTTGCTGCATCATCCGCTATTTCCTTTGCATTAATGAACGTCGGACTTTGTTGTTGTTCCTGAGTTAAATGGGCATTGGCGATTTTATTTTGAAGCTCATCATACCGATCGGCGACTTCTTTCGCAGCAGCATCCAGGTCATTTTGAACGGGTGTTGGATCACTGATGTAGCCGACATTAGCAGTCTGAGGATCCTTGGTGAAATGCTCCAACGCATCTTGACTATATAGTGGAATCTTGTCGGGGACGCTTGGCACAATGAAGGTGTGATCTGCTGTGTCTGGGCTCACATCTACACCATCAAACGCGTAGCTATCCCCGATGTTACCCGTGATTTCAGTTGACGCCAAGTCAGATGGCGCCGTAGGGGTCCCGCTGTTCAGATAGTTAACATCAAGTTTGCCAGAAGTTGCAATAAAAGTTGCTGAATCTATACCTACTGATGTTGTGGAATAAGCCCAACCTGTCGACATATGCATCGCAATTGACATCGCCTCAGGTAAGTCTACCGAGTAAGAGATTGATGGTGTTCCTTTAATCTCTGTTCCTGCTTGCGTGTAATCTAGCGAATATGTCAGTGTCCCGTGGACTTTACCATCACCGGCAGGGGTCTTGTCAGGCGTCCAATTGAATGCCCAATTCACATCCGTATTTTGCAAGAAATCAGCCCTGCTATCGCCAGTCCCAAAATTGCCATCCATTGGTATACTGTTGTCTTTAGGATTCTGCCCATTACCTACTGCAGAAATTGTTTTTGTTGCGGTATCCAATGAGAAAATATTTAACTGGGCAAGAGCTCTAGAGCCCTTATAGTCATCAGGTTGGTTCGCCTTGACAAAGACTTGCCCTGGAATCGGGTTCAGGTTACCAAACATATCCCAACCTAAAAATAAACCTGTCGAAGGGTTCCCGTCCAGGCCAACCAAACCAACACGGGTATCACCTTCCCCCGGTGTGCCGCTCGCAATCTTGTCTGGCGATACATCAGCCAAGATAATTCCTAACGTCGCCGGGAGCCTGTTTGTTACCTGCTGTATGATCCTGTGCTGGGCCAACATTAAAGGTCCCCGAAAGATTGACAGAGTGCGTCATATCGAACTGGTTCTTCATTACCACATTGCCGTTCTGAGTCTCTCCATTCACGATGTCGATTTTGCCTTGGCTATCGACCGGTCCGTCATCTGTAGAAGCGTTGCCGTCTTCATCAGTGCGTTTTAGAGTGAAATAATCATGCGCCGTGTCCGCAGTGACATTACCAGGTTCAACAACCGTTTGCGTTTTGTTGCCTGGCTCTAGGGTAAGTGTCTTCTTAGTTTGTGCCGTTTCTTCCGCCCTCACAATGGGATTGCTGACTGGCAGAATTTGGCTCATACCGATACCACCCAGAAGTCCAAGAGTCAGTAATGAGCCGAACACCCACTTGCGTCCAGCTTTGTACATTCTGAAGTTCGTATTCTTGGCGCCGCTTTGCCGCTTCAAATTGAATAATTTCATTGTTATTCTCCTTCGTAGCCTAAAATTAGACTCAAGTCATTTCAATTAAATAATCAAAGTCTCCATACTCACAAACAATAATTAATTTACCAAATAATTCAATATTAATATTAAGATATTTCATTATTAAATACAATTAAGACGTCCCTTACCATTAAAAAAGTCTTTATCGGATTCTTTTTCATGGAAGAAGCTTATTGAGCTGAAACACCCTGAGCTTTTCCCATGCATAATAAAAAGCGACCTGAGGCATAAAACCTCAAGTCGCTTTTTTCTAGCAGTATTAATTTGTTTATGGACGTAATGTTGGGAAAAGCAGCACATCGCGAATCGATGGTGCATCCGTTAATAGCATGACTAAGCGGTCAATCCCGATACCCAGACCACCCGTTGGCGGCATACCGTATTCGAGTGCTTCAACGTAATCGTCATCGATGCCTTGTGCTTCGTCGTTACCTTCCGTCTTTTCCTTCGCTTGCGCTTCGAAGCGTTCGCGTTGGTCGATGGGATCATTCAATTCGGTAAAGGCGTTCGCATATTCATTCCCACCAATGAAGAGTTCAAAACGATCAACAAAACGTGGATCGTCCGCATTCTTCTTTGCCAATGGAGACACTTCAATTGGGTGACCATATACGAAGGTTGGTTGCGTCAAGGTGTCTTCAACAAATTCTTCGAAGAAGGCGTTGATGATATGCCCCACTGCCCAGTACTGTTCATAGTGGACATGGTGTTCATCAGCTAATGCCTTGGCTTCGTCAACAGTCATTTCCTTCCAGAAATCGACCCCTGTCTTTTCCTTAATGGCATCCACCATGTGAACCTTGTTGAAAGGTGAATCAAGATCAATATCTTGGCCTTGATACGTAATCTTGCCGGTACCCAGCACTTTTTGTGCGGCGTAACGGAAGATACCTTCTGTTTCCTTCATCACATCAGAGAGATCCCAATATGCGGCATAAGTTTCAAGTTCCGTAAATTCAGGATTGTGCTTGGTATCAATCCCTTCGTTCCGGAATACGCGGCCAATTTCGTAGACGCGTTCCATGCCACCCACAATCAAGCGCTTCAAGTGTAATTCAAGCGCGATACGCAAGTAGAGATCGATATCTAAGGCGTTGTGATGCGTAATGAATGGCCGTGCACTCGCACCACCAGCTTGGTTATGCAAGACAGGTGTTTCCACTTCTAAGAAATCGTTTTGGTTCAGGAATTCGCGCACCGCACTCACGATTTGGCTCCGCTTAACAAAACGATCGTAGCTATCATCGTTTGCGATTAGATCCAAATAACGTTGGCGATAGATCTGTTCCACATTGGTTAAACCGTGATACTTATCAGGTAATGGCCGCAATGCCTTACTCAAAAAGGTCACATGGTCAGCTTTGATGGTGAGTTCGCCGGCGTCTGTCTTGATGACTTCACCAGAGATACCCAAGATATCACCCAGGTCAGATTTTTTGAAAATTTGATAGTTTTCTTCACCAACGACGTCTTTACGGACGTAGATTTGAATCCGGCCGGAACGATCGCGTAAGTCAGCAAACCCAACCTTACCCTTGCCCCGTTTGGACATCATCCGCCCAGCAATGACTGCCTTTGGTGCCTCTTCAGTTAACACATCTTTTTCGATATTATCATAAGTATCGTGTAGTTCTTGGGCCAGGTGCGTCCGGTCAAAGCGGTGGCCGAAAGGATCGATGCCAGCTTCACGCAAGGCGTCCATCTTTTCACGCCGCGCGAGCATCTGATCATTTAATTCTGGTTGTTGTTTCTCGTTTGCCAACAGTAAGTCCTCCGTTTCTGTCAATACTCTATTGATGATGCCAGTGAAACCAAAAAAAGCAACCCACATTGGGCTGCTTTTGAGATAACGCGAAGTGTGTGAATGTGCGTTTAGCAACTGAGTACCAACACGGGCTCGTTTAATTGGCGATTTGTGCCAATAACGAGCTGGGTTGGACGCAAGTTGTTGCGCATTCAAACACGTTATGGCAAAAATGGGCGAATGTGCGATTAGTTGAAACGCGCTCCAATCCCCAACAATCTCCGTCTAGCCACTTTTCACTCGTGCCATGGCTGGCACCACGTTCAAAGTTTGCTAGTACTCGATTGCTGATCGGGGATTGTCACGCTCTAAATGCGTTCCAAAAGACAAAGCATTCCGGTTAGCTCATCTCCGCCGAATCCATAGCCCGGATTCTGCCGAAGATTTTGCTAATCCTCATGCTTTACCCGTCTTTTGTCACGCTCTATTTGTTGCCAACTGCTTTGCTTCACGTTCCTCAGTTTGTTCAACGAAAGCATCAAAAATCGCATCGACTTCTTTTTCGGTTTCTACCATGTTAATGGCAGCCTTGGTCTTAGCGGCACGTGGAATCCCCTTCAGGTAATAAGCGGCCTGCTTGCGGAATTCGCGCACAGCCAATGTATCACCCTTCAGCTCTACCAAGCGATGCAACTGCAGCTTAGCCGTCGCGATTTTTTCACGGGCGGATGGTTCTTCGATTAATTCGCCGGTTCGCAAGTAGGTTTCCATCTGGTGTAGCACCCATGGATTCCCAAGCGCAGCGCGCCCAACCATGACGGCATCGGCGCCGACATCATCCAACATGCGCTTAGCATCTTGAGGTGTGCGCACGTCACCATTACCGATAAACGGAATGGTCAAGTGTTGCCGCACTTCCTTCAAGATATCCCAGTCAGCGTTACCCATGTAGAGTTGCTTTCTGGTCCGGCCGTGCATAGCGAGTGCAGATGCACCACCACGCTGTGCAGCCATCGCATTTTCGACCGCATAGATGTGATCTTCATCCCAGCCTGTCCGCATCTTAACGGTGACGGGCTTGGAGACAACGGAAGTCACCGCATCAACCATCTCATAAACCTTGTTTGGATCGAGCAGCCAGTGTGCACCAGCATCCGACTTTGTAATCTTAGGCATTGGGCAGCCCATGTTGATGTCGATGATATCGGCATCCGTGTGTTGATCAACGAACTTTGCGGCCTCAACCAGTGTTTCTTTGGTCCCACCAAAATTTGAATGGAAACCGGATGTTCTTTGGGGTCAACGAACAACATGCTCATTGTCTTCTGATTGTTGTGCAGAATCCCCCGATCACTGATCATTTCACAGACAACAAGTCCTGCTCCGAATTCCTTAGCTGTTAACCGAAATGCCGCGTTGGAAACTCCTGCCATGGGCGCCACGACGATCTGGTTATCAATTGCAATATCACCTATATGCCACGTCAACACTGCCACCTACACTTTCTGTTATTTTATTCAACGAGCTTAGCACAAAACGGCCCGTTGACGCAAATCGGGCCGTTATCAGACAGTCGCTTAACGCGCCATAATGGCTTCTAGGTCAGCGACACTATATTGATATTTGTTACCACAGAACTTGCAGACAGCCTCGGCACCGCCATCTTCATCGATCATCGCTTGAAGATCCTTGTGGGGTAAGGTGGCCATCACATCAGCAAAATGTTCCTTGGAGCAGTTGCATTGATAGCTCAGTGGTTGTGTTTCCAAATACTTAATGCCATCGTCACCAAAAAGTCGGGTTCCAATTTGTTCCGGTGTGGTACCAGCCTTGAGCAATTCGGAAACCAGTGGCAATGTTTTCACGTTTTGTTCCAGCTTGGTGATAGCTTCGTCAGTGGCACCAGGCAAGGCCTGAATCATGAAACCACCGGCCACGCCGATCGTGTTGTCCGCGTTTACGAAGACAGAAACACCGAACACGGCAGGCGTTTGTTCAGATTGTGCCAAGTAGTAAGTGAAATCATCCCCGATTTCACCAGAGGCCAATGGCACTTGACCAGTGAAGGGTTCACCGAGACCCAGATCCTTGGTCACAGCGAGCATCCCATTTTTACCAACGGCACGGGAGACATCAATTTTACCAACAAGATTCAGTGGTAAGGTCACATGCGGATTATTGACATAACCGCGCACGGTTCCGTGGCTAGTGCCATCGACAACGATTGCGCCGACAGGGCCATCGCCTTGAATGCGCACCGTCATCAAATCATCATCATTTTTCAAACCGGCAGCGGCTAACAGGCTGGTCGCAACTAATGTGCGGCCCAGTGCAGCGGATGCGGCACTCCAACTGTCTTGGCGGCGTTGTGCTTCAGAAACGGTTTCCGTCGCATTGGCAGCGAAGAAACGAAACGCGCCATCCGTGGTCACGCCGGTAACAATATAATCGTTCATTCAATATCTTCCTTTCAGAACTTGAGTGTAACAAGCATAACAAATTTTGGAAAATGTACAAGAGCGTGAACCCACACGCATTGGCTGTGAGCACTAGCGAGACTCACGAAACAATCGTGGTTTTGACGATTGTCGTGAGTCATGTTAGGCGGAACAGGCAGTGTCGGTGAACGCGTTTATGTTGGGGACTGGAACACGTTTCGGCTAGCCATTCATCCCCACACTTGTCGCCATAACGTGTACAAACGCGCAACAACTTCCGTCCAACCCGGCTCGTCATTGGCACAAATCGCCAAGCAAACGAGCCGATGTTGGTACTCGGTTGCTGAACGCGCGTTTATACACTTCCAAGCAATAAAACAGAGGTTGTGCAACCCATTCGGGTTATCACAACCTCCGTTTCTAATGACTAAGTTTGACGCGACAAGCATCAGCACTGAGTCACACTTTACACATTGTTATTGGAATCATCCTGATCCTTGTTGTTATCTGCTGGTGCTTCATCCGGTGTTTCGACTTGATCGTCGCTATCACCATCATCATCAGACTTAGGCGCTGGTTTGCCGTCGTCTTCAGCAGTTTCTTCGGATTGCTTTTCAGCGTCCTTGTGTTCCAGGGCAGCCTTTGATTCTTCAAAAGTTGCAGCCTTTTCACTTGGGAACTGATCGCTGTTCTTTTCTGGCATCTTGCCATCGTTGAACAAGCTGAGGATTTCCTTTTCATCCAAGGTTTCATACTTCAGCAAGGCTTCCGCAATCAACTTATGTTGTTCACGGTGTGATTCAATGATGTCGTGTGCTGTTTGATGTGCTTCATCAATCAAGCGACGAACTTCATCATCAATCGCTGTTGCTGTTGTTTGTGAGTAAGCAGGCATTTGGCCATATTGCGCACCCACGAATGGTTGGCCTTCGGATTCGAGTTGAACGGTACCCAACTTCTCGGACATCCCATATTGGGTAACCATGCCCCGAGCAATTTGCGTTGCCTGTTCAAAGTCATTGCTTGCCCCAGTGGATTGAACACCGAAGATAATTTCTTCAGCCGTCCGACCACCTAAGAGCCCAACGATTTGTTCATTCAATTCCTTCTTAGTTAAGAGGAATTGATCATCCTTAGGTAACATGATGGCATAACCGCCAGCGCGTCCACGTGGGATAATCGTGACTTTCCGAACCACTCGAGAGTCGCTCAGCACAAGCCCGATAATCGCGTGTCCCGCTTCATGGTAAGCAACCATTTCGCGTTCCTTAGGACTGATAACCCGATCACGCTTAGCAGGACCCGCAATCACACGGTCTTCCGCTTCATCTAAGTCCGTGCTGTCAATCGCAGTCTTACCGCGACGAGCCGCAACCAAGGCAGCTTCGTTCAGTAAGTTTTCAAGATCGGCACCCACGAAACCAGGTGTTTGTTGCGCGATAACCTTCAAATCAACATCGTCAGCTAATGGCTTGCCCTTGGCGTGAACCTTCAAGATGGCTTCACGGCCCTTAACATCAGGACGACCCACTAAGATCTTCCGGTCAAACGACCTGGACGTAACAAGGCTGGATCGAGCACATCGGAACGGTTGGTGGCCGCAATCACGATGACACCTTCACTACCAGTAAATCCGTCCATTTCAACCAGTAATTGGTTCAGGGTTTGTTCACGTTCATCGTGACCACCGCCCATACCAGCACCACGTTGACGACCCACGGCATCAATTTCATCAATGAAAATGATAGCAGGTGCGTTCTTCTTAGCTTGGTCGAACAGATCCCGGACACGACTAGCCCCGACACCGACGAACATTTCAACGAAGTCAGACCCTGAGATAGAGAAGAATGGAACGCCTGCTTCACCGGCAACCGCCTTGGCAAGCAAGGTTTTACCAGTACCAGGAGGGCCCTCCAGTAAGACACCAGCTGGGATACGTGCGCCCAAGCCAGAGAACTTACGTGGATCCTTCAAGAACTCAACGACTTCAACCAATTCTTGTTTTTCTTCTTCAGCACCAGCAACATCGGAGAAGCGAACCGTATTGGCTTTCTTATCCGCCTGCTTGGCACGTGACTTACCGAAGTTCATCACACGACCGTTGCCGCCGCCTTGGCCTGCTTGGCTCATCATGCTGTACATTAAGACCATAAAGATCACAAGTGGCAACACGGTGACCAAAAGACTGATCCAGATCCCTGATTGTGATTCCGTCAAGGTATCGTTTTTCACGTTATTCTTTGATGCCGCTTTTTGAATGGTGGCAAGAGAAGAATCATTGCTTGGCACGTAGACAGAGAAACTGTCGACCTTGCTTGAACTTGACCCGAATAACGATAAGGATTGATTACTACTACTTACCTTCTTAGGCTTCCGGTATTCCCCCGGTTACCTTGTACACACCACCTGATGGTTGTAGCTTGAAACTTGCGACTTCATTACTCTGTAAATCTTTAATGAATTCACTTGATTGGATTTCCTGTGACTGGCCACCAGTATTATCGTGCATAAAATACGCGACCCCAGTCACAATCAGTACGAACAAATAATATATGTTAACGTACTGCTAAATAATCCGGGTTGTTTTTTCTTCATCAATAACCTCCAACAACATTGTTCGGTGTTTAGAATCAAGATAAATCATACCACAGCAGTCCGCTAAAAACGAACTATTTATCTGCATAGATTTCTGGTTTTAAGACGCCGATGTAAGGCAGATTCCGGTACCGTTCTGCGTAGTCCAAGCCATAACCGACCACAAACTCATTAGGGACTGTTGTGCCGACATAATCAGCTTTGACGTCCACGACACGCCCATCTGGCTTATCCATCAAGGTACAAATCTTAACCGAGTTGGCATTGCGCGTTTTGAACATGTCCATCAAAAACTTCAAGGTGCGGCCGGTATCAACAATATCTTCCACAATTAACACATCGCGTTGGTTCACGCTGGTGTCCAAATCCTTGATGATTTTGACTTCACCACTAGAAACCGTGGCATCACCATAACTCGAAACATCCATAAAGTCGATTTCGAGATAGTCATCAATGTCGCGCACCAAATCTGTCATAAACAGGATGGCACCCTTTAAGATACACACAACCAACGGATTCTTACCCGCATAGTCCGCCTGAATTTCGGCAGCTAACCGCTGATTGATCTGTTTGATGTCGTCTTGGCTGTAGAGCACTTTCAAAATATCCGGATTCATTGGTCCGCCTCACTTTTCTAAGAATCTGGCATGAATGCCAGTACCGCTTGAATTATATCAGTTTGGTCAGGGGGAAACAATTCAGCTTGTGAAATAGTTTGGCCACCTAAAACTTGTTGTGCGCGTGTGATCAACCACGCCTTCTCACGCTCATGCGCGGGCACCTTATGATTGATCCAAAAACGCCGCAACAGCTGGTGTTCCCCGTTACGCAGGTGCAGCACATCCCCCGGCTGCCGATGCCGCAACGTGACCGGCAGTTGACCTGTCCATGTTGCCAGAACTTGGGCTTGGGCCGGTGGTTGCGTGAACAACCCGATTTGGCCATCGGCGACCGCGTAAAATTGATTCATTCGATCAATGGTCATCACTTCTGTTGTGATTACGGTTTTGGGGTAACCGTCAGCACACCGTAGCTCAACGTTAATTCATGGGTCGACGTGAGGGGATAGCGCAGGTTCGCGCGTTCTGTTTGATTGAGCCCCGCCAAAATCTGCGCCACCAGATGTGTTTTGATTGTGGGTGCAAAGTGCTGCAACCAATCCGTCAGTACGATTTTTTGAACATTGTCTGGAAAATGTCGCAGCTGGCGCCAATCGATTTGGGTGGGACTCAGCTGATAGGTGGCCTGCAACTGCTGACTCTGCGCTTGAGCCAATGCCAGTACCCCGTCCAGATCGGTCGATAACCGTGTGACATGCTCGCCGAGTTGCGGGCTCACCTGCTTGAGTGCCGGGACTACCGTCTGTCGCAGATGATTACGCACAAAGCAGTGTCTTGATTGCTCTCATCCTCATCAAATGGCACATGGTGCGTCGCCGCATAGTTGCGCAGCGTTTGTTTGGAGATTGTGAGCAGTGGCCGCAAGAGGCGCAATCCACTGACTGTGCGCTCCGGCAACAAGCCGCGGACACTGGTCAGCTTACCCGATCGCGCCAGTCGCAACAGCACCGATTCGATTTGATCGTCCTGATGGTGCGCCAGAATCACCGCTTGCGCCCCGATTGTATCACTGGTTTGTCGCAAAACCGGTAACGCGCCTCACGTGCTTTGGCTTCGCTCGAATCAGGTGTTTGCCACTCACCAATCGTGATTGGCACGCCGAGTTGTGCGGCATAAACCTGCACGTGAATCGCCTCTTGATCACTTACCGCACGCAGATGATGATTGAAATGTGCCACGTGCAGCTGGTCGTGATAGCGACTGTGTGCTAACAATGTCAGTAGTACCATCGAATCCACCCCGCCTGAAACGGCAACCAGGAGTGGTGCTTGATTTAGTTGATAGGTTTGCATCAAAGCTTCAATTTGCATGATTTTCCCTCTGTTAAAACGCGTGCCAACCCCCACCGTGAATGCGCTCAGCCAAAACCGTGTGGCCTGGCCCGCGCTACAAAAAAAGAGCCGTGACGCATGTCACAGCTCCCTACTTTGTTTATGAACGACGACCACCACGGCCGCCGCGCTTGCCTTCCGTGTTACGGCGAAGACTGGTTAACCGGTCTTCACTTTCTTTTAAGAACCCGGACATCAAGGAATCAAAGTCATCCTTGGCTGGCGCTTTACTATGCGCATGAAAGTCATTTGGTTTTTGCTGATGATTACTTGGACGATGTTGGGGAGCTGCCGAACGCTTAGGTGGTGCTGATTGTGGTTGATCTTCAGCTTTACGAATGGATAACCCAATCTTGCCGTCCTTCATAGACATCACTTTGACTGTGACGGTATCACCAACTGTCAGAACATCGTGAATATCTTTGACGTATGAATTTGATACTTCACTGATATGCACTAACCCTGTCTGACCTTCACCTAAATCAACAAATGCGCCAAAATTCGTAATCCCAGTTACTTTACCAGGTACTTTTGCGCCAACTTCTACTGCCATATAAAAAGTTGTCCTCCTCACAAGTTGTGTTCTTAAGTATAGCACGCATTTCAGAATTGATACAGCGCTAATTCAATAAATGTGAACGCTGACAGGCCAGTCCATTGAAAAAGCGACCGTGGGATTTTGCCCACAGTCGCTTGCTTAATTCGCTTAATTTTTTGAAATTTGATTGGCTGTATCCGGAATATTGAAGAGCACTTCACCGGGCTTAGCCACAAAATACTTTTGTCGAACGAGCTTTTCGAGGTAATCATCATTCTTTAACTGATCGACTTGAACTTGCAGAACGGAACGCTTGGCCTTGGTCTGTTTGAGTGTCACCTGCGCCGTCTGTAACGCATCATTGGTTTCGCCCAATGTGTGTTGTGTTTTGAGCACATTAATCCCACCTAATACCAGTGTCACGAGCATCAAGCCCAGTAACACCATCCGACGACGACGATGAATTTGTTTCACACTTGCTTTTGAATGGCCTTTCTTCTGCATATTTTTCACCTCAAATCCCAGTATAACAATCATCCGTGGGTTGATACAAGCCTTGATACGCAATTTATAGAATTTTTTGTAAAAAATTTTGCAAACTCAAGTATCCTGTATCCATTGGACTGGCCACGCTTACATGTTTGTGAAACAAAATAAGGCTGTGACGGCCCCAATCGGACAGTCACAGCCTTATTTTTCAATACTCAAAATTATTCTTCAGTCTTACTGGTGCTTGTTTCGCTCACAACGGTGTACATCTGTTCTGCATCGTCTTTCTTTGTGGTTTCCATAATGGCATCCACTTTCACCGTCAGCGTTTTATTCCCAAAAGCGATAACCATGTTGTCACCAACACCGACATCACTGCTGGACTTTGCAATCTTACCGTTGATTTCAATGCGACCCTTGTCCGCGATTTCCTTAGCAACGGAACGACGCTTAATAATCCGTGATACCTTCAAAAATTTATCTAATCGCATAATTTTCCTCCAAAGTGCCGCGACTGTGCGCGACAGCTACTTGTCTGTTTAATGAGTTGTTGTTGAATTGTGGTGCCGGTTGAGCCATTTCAAAAACGTGCGTCCCGCTGGAATTGCGAGTACTTCACGGATGGTAAATACGCGAAACAGAGTTGCCAGGACGATAAAGCTGATCACACCGACCACAACCCCCAGAATGGTGATTGTAATCGCTGAGAGCCGTCCCGTCAATGGCAACCAATAAACTGAAGCCGCCACTAACGCAATCATGCCGAGCGTACTGGCGCCCAATCGCGGCAGGAATATCCGCAACGCGCCACGCATTTTGACGCTCGATGGCACCGCCAGATAGACGATATTCAAAATCACACCCAGGCTCAACACCGTCGAGGCCGAAGCACCAACCGTCCCGTATTGCATGACAAGGGCTTGGTTGGTCACGATTTTGATCACAATGCCGACCGCTAAGGCAATTGTCGTCGTGCGATACTGATCTAAACTCTGGAGCACACTATTGTAGGCGTTGATCATTGCCACCAAAATAATGCTCAGACAATAAATCTGCAAGGCCAAGGTCCCGGCCGTATCACCGAACAGCAAGGTGTTAATCGCCGGCATCAAGATAATCAACCCCGCCGTGGCGGCTGTTGATACCCCTAAACTGAGATGAATCAAGATACCACCCGTTTGTGCGAATTGGCCCATCCGCCGACGCTGCAAGGTGCTGGTCATGGATGGTAACAGTGTTGTTGCCAAGGCCGTCGCCACGACTAAGCCCAATTGAACCAGTGGTTGGCCGCGGTCATAAATCCCTTTGAGACTCTTCGCCACCGGTTCGAGCACACCGGCTGCCGTCAAGCCACGTTTCACGGTGAAGCTATCGACCAGCTGCAAGAAAATCAACATCGCGGAGAACATCGCGATGGAGCCCCCTTCAACTAAGAAGCGCCGACCGAGTGTCCGGTAGCTCATCGGTGACGTATTGGCTTTGGGTGCGCCCTTAAACGCTCGCGCATAAGGTCGCCACAGCGTCAAAATTGCCACGATTCCGCCCAAAAACGCGCCGCCCATGGCCACGGCTCCCATCTGATAGGGTGACCAGTGCTCACGCAGCGATAGCCACGCAGCAACCAAGATGACAGCGACCCGTACCAGTTGCTCAGTAACTTGACTGGTCGCCGTCTTAACCATGTCGAAGGTACCTTGGAAATATCCCCGGGCACTCGCAAGAACCGGCATGGTGAGGAACATATACGCAACCACCTGGATCAGTGACACCAATTCGGGGTCGGCCATCCAATTGGCAATCGACTGGGCGCCAAACTGCAATAAGCCGAAGATAACCCATGACAGCCAAGTGAGTATGACAATCGACTGCCGTGTCACCGCCTTTTGTTCGAGCGGGTCATCCGTTTCGGCCACCACTTTACTGATGAACACCGGAAAGCCGCTCAGGGCAAACGTCATCCCCAAACCGTAAATCGGATAGATCTGTTGGTAGACGTAAAAGCCGGTATCGCCCACCATATTTTGAAATGGCACCCGATAGACGGCACTTAGAATCTTGGCAATCAATGTCGATAAGCTCAAGATCCACGCACCGCGGATGACATGTTTCATCTGATTATTCTGCATGCAGTGGCTCCTGTTTCACCGGATTGACGGCTTGCGCCAGCGCATCGACAAACTGCGTTACTTCATCTAACCATGTGGCCTGATCGAGTTTTTGCAAATCAAAGTTAACAATCATCCGCGCGTCTTCCGGTGTTACCGTCGCCCGCAGCGTGGTGTGATTGAGCACCTGGAACAGTTTTTCGCCGTTCACCTTTGTGGTGGCTTTGGGACTGAGCGTCACCAACACGTGATTATCGGTGCGTTGAATCCGGTCGACCAAGGCTTGATCAGCCAGTCGTTTCAGATGTGCGACTGCTAGCAAGTTAGTCACCTCTTGCGGATAGTCACCGAATCGATCGATCAAGTCCGCTTGGAGTTCATCTTCATCATCCTGCGTCTTCAAGCTGCGAATCTGCTTGTACAGTTCAATCTTTTGGCGTGAGTCATCGATATAAGTGGTGGGCAAGTAAGCCTCAATGTCCAAGGTGATTTCGGCATCGGTGTGTTCCGTCTGCTTGACACCACGCTTTTGGCAACAGCATCTTGCAACATTTGGGTATAGAGATCGTAACCGACGGAATCGATGAAGCCGTGCTGTTGCTGACCGAGCAGATTACCGGCACCGCGAATTGAGAGATCACGCATCGCAATTTTGAAGCCACTCCCAAGCTCCGTGAAGTCCTTGATGGCCTGCAGCCGCTTCTCAGCGACTTCATTGAGCACCTTGGCTGGTTTGTACATGAAGTAGGCGTATGCCACGCGACTCGAACGGCCGATTCGACCACGCAATTGATACAGCTGGGATAACCCATAGTGATCGGCATCTTCAACAATCAGGGTATTAACGTTTGGCATATCAACCCCGGTTTCGATAATCGTGGTCGTCACCAACACATCATACTGGCCATGAACAAAGTCATAGATGACCCCTTCAAGTTGCGTTTCCGTCATTTGACCGTGCGCATACGTCACAGTCGCGTTAGGCACCAACTGCTCAATCTGACCAACTGTGCGTTCAATGTCTTCAACCCGATTGTGCAGATAAAAGACTTGGCCGCCACGATCCAGTTCTCGCTCAATGGCCTCGCGAATCGCACCGGCATTTTGTTCCATGACAAACGTCTGAATCGGATAGCGATTGGTTGGTGGTGTTTCAATGACGGAGAGATCACGCACACCCAGCATCGACATGTTGAGCGTCCGCGGAATTGGGGTGGCCGTCAGTGTCAGCACATCGACATTGCTCTTCAATTGCTTGAGCCGTTCCTTGTGTTTAACCCCGAACCGCTGCTCTTCATCGACAATCAGCAAGCCAAGGTTCTTGTACACCACGTCTTTCGATAAGAGACGATGGGTCCCAACCACGATGTCGACGCTACCGTCTGCCAAGCCAGCCAATGTTTCTTTGACCTGACTCTTGCTGCGAAAACGTGACATCAAGCCGATTGTGACGGGAAAATCAGCGAACCGCGACACCATATTGTCGTAGTGTTGTTGCGCCAAAATCGTCGTGGGCACTAGTAAAGCGACTTGCTTACCGGCCTCAACCGCCTTAAATGCGGCCCGTAGAGCAACTTCGGTCTTACCAAAGCCCACATCACCGACCAAGAGGCGATCCATCGGACGTTCGCGTTCCATATCCCGCTTGATTTCCTCAACGCTGCGCACCTGATCGGGTGTTTCCGCATAGGGAAATTCCGCTTCGAACTGATGTTGATAATCATCATCCGGCGGAAAAGCATAACCCTTCTCGGCTTCGCGCTGAGCATACAAATCAATCAGGTCATCCGCGATATCTTCAATCTTTGCGGCAACCTTTTGCTTGGTCTTCTGCCACTCACTACCGCCCAGTTTGTTGATCTTTGGCGCCTTACCGTCCGCTGAGACATACTTTTGAATCAAGTTTAATTGCGACACCGGAATAAACAGCTTACCGTTATCGCGATAATTAATGGTCATGTAATCCTGGTGAACGCCGTCGACAGTCATGGTTTCCATACCCATGTACTGCCCAATCCCGTGATTCACATGCACCACATAGTCACCGGGTTGGAGCTCGTTATAGTTGCGCAAGCGTTCGGCGTTGGCCAGTGTCTGGTGTCGTGCCTTGCGTTTGGCTTTGGTGTTGAACAATTCCTTTTCGGTCACCACCACCAGCTTGAGCGATGGCAGTTCAAACCCGTTTTGAAGTTGCCCCATCACGACTTGCAAGCGGCCCGTAATCAGGTCATCTGGTGGTGTCGTCAGTGCGTTGATTTCAAAATCGCGCAGGGTCTGACTCACCTTTTCAACCCGCGGCTGTTCACCCACAAAGAACAGCACAGTCTGTTGTTGCTTGCTCCAGCGATCCGCTTCTGTTTTGAGCAGCGGCATCTGACTAAAGAATTGCTGCACGTCGCGACTGGCAAAATTAGTGAGGCTGTCCAGGCGCAGATTACCCATGCCCTTTTGAAAGAGATTCAAATAGAGTTGGGCGTGCTCATTATCCCGTAGACGTTCTTGAATGCTCAACAGTGGTGGCTGCGGCAACAGTTGACCCTTTTGTTGCAAGTCGGCAATCCAGTCTGTGGTTTCCTGCAGCAAAGTCACATCACGTTCCGTGATCCGCGCATAATCGTCGACAACCACAATGCCATTTTGAGCCATGTAGTCATCCAGATAAGTCGCTTGATCATAAAAAGCATCCATATAAAGGAGTGCCTGTTCAGGGCGTTCACCGGCTGCCAGTTGTTCAGCCACACTCAACACACCATCGGTCAGCGCTTGCTTCTCTTCGGCTGTCTTGAGCGTCGCCTTTTGTTTTGGCCGTTCTTAGTCAGCACATCTGCGGCATGTTGCATCGCATCCGCCGTAATCATCAAATCGGTTGCGGGTGGGACCACGATTGTGTCTAACGTGTCCAGGCTGCGCTGTGTCGAGAGATCAAATGTCCGCAGTGAATCAACTTCGGTATCGAACAGTTCGAGCCGCAGCGGATGGTCTTGATTTAGCGGATAGATATCGACAATACCCCCACGCACCGCAAATTGACCGGGCGCGCTGATCAGGTTATCACGCTGATACCCCATCGCGCTCAGCTGTGCGATAAGCTTTGCAAGATCAATTTCACTATCCATATCAATGGTCATTGAGCTGGCCGCAAAGATGTCTTTTGGCGTCAATCGGCGTTTGAATCCAGCCAAACTCGTGACTACAATCCCCGGTTTGTTCTCAAGCAACCAGTTCAACGTGTTGATGCGTTCATTACGTGCGTCCGGTGAGCTCACGGCCACTTCAGCCGCCAACACATCTTCAACTGGGAAGTTATAGACCTGCGTTTCTGGCAAGACATGGCTGAGATCTGCAATCAATTCGTCCGCTTGGTATTGATTGGTGGTCACCACCAGCATGGGCCGGTCGAGTTGCTTCATCGCGGCCGCTAACACGACCGTCTTCGCTGAACCGCTAAGGCCTGTCACCAGGTGCTTGCCCTTGTCCAGTTGTGGCCACAATGCTGTTAATTCAGGTGCTTGTTGTACCAGTGTTAATAAATCCATATCGGTTCCATCCTTATTAATATGCAGCTGTGACAAAACCCTGCCGGGCTGTCGCAGCATCTTGTTTTCGCAAACAATATTGACTAAACGTGTTCCAAAAGGTAGAGAATTCCGGTTAATTTACGGTGCATCAAATCCTAAGTGCTGGATTCAGATGCACCGTCCATTAATCCTCATTCTCTGCCCACCTTTGTCACACTCTATTAATATGCGCATGACCCGCACGGATTCACGGGTACTAGTTATACTTGTTCATCAAGTCTGGCAGGCTGCTGCCACCGATCCAATCTTCGAGGGCATTGGCGCCAGTCGTAATGCCTTCATCGATCAGTGGTTGGTCCGTACTACTAAATGGCGTTAATACCCAGTCGACGACCTTTTGCTTCTTAGGATGTTGAATCCCAATCTTCAAACGACCAAATTCCTTGGTTCCCAGTACATTGATGATGTCCTTAATCCCATTATGCCCACCAGCAGAGCCCTGTGTCCGAAAACGTAACTGGCCCATCGGCATGTCCATATCGTCTTGGACCACCATGATTTCATCCGGTTGAATCTGGTAATAGGCCATCAATTGCCCCACGGCACGACCCGATGTGTTCATAAAGGTCTGTGGCTTGACGAGAAATACTTTCTCACCGTTCACCATTGTGGTGCCCGTTGCGGCATCAAACTCGTGCTTGGTCACCGCGACATTCAACCGACTCGCTAATTCATCAATCATCATAAAGCCAATGTTATGTTTTGTTTTAGCATACTGACTGCCAGGATTACCCAGCCCAATAATCATCTTCACGATTTCTTTACCTTCACAGTGATTGCTCACTGTACTTTCTCTATAAATTTTTGCGTCAAATACGCAAAAAGCCGGAAGGTGCCCCTTCCAGATTGCCGGTTCATTATACCACACTTATCGCGGTGATTCGGGTCGCCACGCCTGTTATAGTTCGGGGTGAAAACTGTTATATTATGTTCAATTCGATTTTGTGAAAATAGCAGATGAAAACGATTTCTATTTCGCTTTAACAGCGTACACCATTTCACAAACCCCTGTAATAAGGGAACGCACATTTGAACGAGCCTTGAAATTTTGCGGAAAAAGCCATGAAAATTGCTTCACACACCTTGAAATGTGTTATACTGTTTTACGAATTGCAATTGGCAAATAAGAAAGGATGAAATCATCTTGGCAAACGTTACAGAAAAAGATCACCAAAAGTTATCCTTGTCGGGGACGGCGCTGTTGGTTCTAGTTACGCATACGCAATGGTACTCCAAGGTATCGCGCAGGAAATCGGGATTGTTGATGTCTTCAAGGAAAAGACACAAGGGGATGCAATGGACTTAGCTGCTGCATTACCTTTCACTTCTCCAAAGACGATCTACTCTGCTGAATACAGTGACGCAAAGGATGCTGACTTAGTTGTCATCACAGCCGGCGCACCACAAAAGCCAGGCGAAACTCGCTTAGACTTAGTTAACAAGAACTTGAAGATCTTGAAGTCCATCGTGGACCCAATCGTTGAATCTGGTTTCAGCGGTATCTTCTTGGTTGCTGCTAACCCAGTTGATATCTTAACCTACGCTACTTGGAAGCTTTCTGGTTTCCCTAAGGAACGCGTTATCGGTTCAGGTACTTCATTGGATACAGCTCGTTTCCGTCAATCAATCGCTGACTTAGTTAACGTTGATGCTCGTTCCGTCCATGCTTACATCATGGGTGAACACGGTGACACAGAATTCCCTGTTTGGTCACATGCTAACATCGGTGGGATTAAGATTTCTGAATGGGTTAAGGCTCACCCAGAAGTTGCTGAAGACGAATTAGTTAAGCTCTTCGAAAACACCCGTGACGCTGCTTACCAAATCATCAAGTTAAAGGGTGCTACCTTCTACGGTATCGGTACTGCTTTAGCTCGGATTTCTAAGGCTATCTTGGATGACGAAAATGCTGTCTTACCATTATCCGTATACATGGATGGTCAATATGGCGTGCACGATGTCTTCATCGGCTCACCTGCTGTGATCAACCGTAATGGTATTGCCAACATCTTGGAAATTCCTTTAAGCGATCACGAACAACAATCCATGAACAAGTCTGCTGAACAATTGAAGAAGGTTATCGACGACGGCTTCGCTGCTGCCGGTATCGAAACTCGCCAATAATCAGCTAAAAAGATAAGCGTTATCCCAAATCCGTTTGGGATAACGCTTTTTTGATGGCCTTTTCACAAGGTCATTTCACAAACTTGGCCAGAAAGCTTTTCTTTTCGCCGAATTTTGCGTATACTAAAACTATCTATGAGACGTTAAATAACATCTATTTACCGATTCATCGATCAAAATTACTAAGGAGGAACCCTCGTGAAATTAAAAAAGAACATCCTGATCAGCTTGGCGGCTGTATTAGTGGTTCTTGGCGGCGGTTACGTCTACAAGAGTTTAGCCTACCAAGATCATTTTTGCCTAATACCCAAGTGCTCGGGGTGAATATTTCCGGCAAAACGCCAGCTGCTGCCAACACGGCATTGAAGAATCACTTTCAAAAGCAGCACTACGCTTTCACCGACGGGACAAAGACAGTTGCGACCGCATCTGGGGAACAATTAGGTTTAGATCAAAACTATTCCGCCCTACTCAAGAAGGTTAAGTCGAGTCAAAATCCATGGCGTTGGACAGAATCCGTCATCGCTGCATCCAAGACGGACGCATTGAAGACACCAAACGTCAATCAATCCGCACTCGACACCTATATCAGCCAAACAGTGGCTAAGCTCAATGCGACGCGTAAGGCGCCCGTGAACGCTTCTGTTCAGTCTGATGCCAATGGCAATTTTATCATTCAAAAGGAAGTTGCTGGGAACCAAATCGACGCTAAGAAGTTAAAGGCACAAACATTAACTGCTATTAGCCAAGATAAGGATACCGTTGATCTGACAGCGACCTACCAAGAGCCTGCCATCAAGTCTGATGACAGCAAATTAAAGGCGGCCGTTTCAAAGCTCAATGCCATCAGCCAAATCTCTGGTAAGATTCAAATTGAGACGCACACAATCACCATTCCTACTGCCACCATCAAGAGTTGGCTGAGCTACACGAATGGTCAAGTCGAAGTATCTAAGACCGGTGTGGCCAACTATGTGGCTGCATTGAACACGAAGTATTCGACATTCGGTTTAACCCGGAAGTTCAAATCAACGAAATTAGGCACCGTATCTGTTCCGGGGGGAACGTACGGTTGGGGGATCGATCAGCCTAAGGAAGTTGAAAGCATCATCGCTGCGGTTAAGACCGGTAAAGACTTTACTAAAGAAGTGATCTACACAGGTTCTGGCTACCACAAAGATGGCACAGATATCGGTAACACTTATGTCGAAGTCGATAAAACCAATCAACACGAATACGTCTACAAGGATGGTAAGTTAATTCTTGATAGCGCCATTGTTTCAGGTAAGCCTGGACAAGATACGCCACTGGTGTGTTCGCGGTTTGGGATAAGCAACGCAATGCCACATTACGCGGTAAAAATAATGACGGTAGTGATTACGCAAGTCCCGTTTCATACTGGATGCCAATCGATTACACTGGTGTTGGTCTGCATGATAGTCCATGGCAACCAACTTACGGTGGCGACTGGTACCAAGCACACGGCTCACACGGCTGTGTCAACAACCCACCTGACTTCATGGCGAAGCTCTTCGCCGCTGTTGAAGTCGGTACCCCGGTCATTGTGATCGGCTAAACCATTTACGTTTAAAAGCGCTGCGACAAAACTCAAGGTTTTGTCACAGCGCTTATTTTTGTTCTCTGGCCAGACCGCTTCTGGCTCGACGAACCCGCAGTACATCTCATTTTATTCTCATCTTACATAATTTGCGATAAATTTCTTGCACCAAACCGCTGATATGGTATGATAAATACAGATTAGAATTTTTTAATTTTAAAAGCAATCTATGGAGGCGTGCTATGTTAATCAAATCACTTGTGCTCAAAAAGGATTTCTTAACCACCGTCCAAGAGACTGTCACACTTGAAGAAGCGTTGAAGGTGCTCGAAGACTCTGGTTTCCGTTGTGTGCCCATTCTTGATGAGAGTGGTCAGATCTTCCGCGGTAACATCTATAAGATGCATATCTACCGTCACAAGTCACAAGGCGGCGACATGTCATTACCTGTCACCTACTTATTGAAGAACGCGACCAAGACGATTCCCGTCAACGCCCCATTCTTCAAAGTTTTCTTCAATATCAAAGACTTACCTTACATCGCCGTGCTCGATGAGAATGCCAACTTCTATGGTATCTTAACGCACGCGAAGTTACTCGGTATGTTGTCTGAATCTTGGAACATCGGCGTCGGTTCATACGTGCTGACCGTGATGTCGACTGGCGAACGCGGCGATCTTGCGGTTATGAGCAAGATTTTTGCCAAGTATGTCTCTATCTCTGGCTGTATCACACTGGATGCCAAGCGTGATGAATTCGTTCGGCGGACCCTCTTCACCTTACCCGCTGGGACAGATGAAGCGACCTTGAACAACATCGTGGCAAAGCTAGAAAAGAAGAATTTCCGTGTGGTTGAAATTGATGATCTGCAATCCGGCCAACCAATCTTGGTTGATGACTCAGAAATCGGCTAAGCCAAAGCAATGAAGTTGTGACAAAAGACGCTTTGAGTGGGAGGATTAACCTGATCTCTCAACCTGTTGGCGCACGATTAATATTGTTCGAAAATTCAAAAGCCTGTGACAACCAAAATCGGTTGTCACAGGCTTTTGAATTATGTATCTCTTTATTCAATGCGTTTTTGAAAATGAACGGCTCGGTCGACAGCGACCATAATTGGCGCCGACAGCAACATGATGAAGCCTTCTGAAAGGATCAGACTCAAGTAAGTTGGCCAGAACACCTGGGCAAAGTTGAGGTGCCCCGTCCAAATAATCTCAATGGCGATGAGAATCATTGTCAGACTCATCACGATGACGTTGAGCCCCATGCGTTGCCACAACTTAGGCAACTTGGGTGCCAGCCACGCGACTAAACTCAGCCCAATCAAGCTTTGACCACCACCGAAGACAACATCAATCCATCCCAATGGGGAAAATAAGGCGTTGAACACCATGACACCGATGACAACCCCCAGCAGATACTTGCGACTGAACACCACCAGATGGTTCAGGCTTTCAGACAGTCGAAACTGCAACGCACCACTCGCCAAATTAAAACTGGCTGGGCCAATGGACAATACCAAATAAAGCGCGACAACGAGCGCGTTAACTACCCATACACGGGTCTTCTTCATGTTAATCTCTCCTAGTTTTTTATGTGGGATGGTTGCGAACCACATGTTTAATTTTTAACCAGCGCCTTGATGCCCAGCGAAATCGCTAAAGCATTATCAACCTGCGTCATTCGCTCAGGCACCAGTGTGGTTAACTTGTCTTTCAATCGCTGCTTATCGATCGTCCGCAATTGTTCCAAAAGCACAACCGAATTCTTTTCAACACCATCTTCCTTGGGTGTTAAACCCACGTGTGTTGGCATCTTTGGCTTCTGAATCTTCGACGTGATTGCCGCGACAATCACCGTTGGACTGTAGTGATTACCCACATTGTTCTGGATAATCAAAACCGGTCGCATGCCTCCCTGTTCGGAGCCAACAACCGGCGATAAATCTGCGAAAAAGACATCCCCACGTTTAATGACTAAATCCATTTAGGCCCTCCTTCTTGGCGGCTTAACGGATATGGGAATAGGCTTCGCTTTCACAAGCGGAGAATTCTTGACAAATTTCGGCATTCAACTGCGCCATTTCGACGTACCCATTCATCAGTTGATCGAGTTCTGGGTCATGTTCCTTTAAAAATTCTGCCATAGCCGACTTCAATAGTGTTTCTCGCTTGATATCATGGAATTCACAGTACGCTTCAACCTTTGCTTCTAAGGCCCCATCCATCTGCATCGAAACTGCTTCTTGCTTTGCCATCAAAAAGCTCCTCCCATAACCATTATTTCACTCAATACTAGCACAACTCACCATGGAATGGAACCGGCGTTATTTAATCGGATTGATACTTTCGCGTGGCAAACGTTCTGCCAAGCTACATGCAATCTCATAATGAATGGTATCCGAGTAATCAGCAACATCTTGTAATGTTATTTTTCATCACCGCTGGTTCCAACCAAAACCACAGGTGTCCCCGGTGCATAGTCCTTAGGCAAACGAATCATGAACTGATCCATGCAGACGCGGCCAACAATCTCGCAGAATTGGCCATCAACTAGCACATGGAAACCTTGCAATCGGCGTAACCAGCCGTCCGCATAACCCATCGGCACTGTTCCAATCCACTCATCCCGCTTTGCGTGATAGGTCGCACCATAGGATACCGCATCCCCCGCATGAATTATTTTGCTGAAGACCAACTCCGAGACCACCTGCAGTGCGGGTTCAAGCTGATATGGTGTTTCTGGAATCGCGCGACCGGATGGATTGAGCCCATAGAGCGCAACACCAAAGCGAATCATATTGCCGTTGCATGCGGCGTGCCACAAGCTCGTTGCTGAGTTTGACACATGCACATACTTAGGCCGCTCTGGTAAGGCCGCCAAGTATTGATGGAACTTGTCCACCTGACTATTGAAGTAGGTGGTATCCACTTCATCGGCCGTCGCAAAGTGGGTGAAAATACCTTCGATTTCGAACCACTGACTGTGCGCCTTCACATAATCGACGGCATCAATCAGATCAGCGACTTCCCGAAAGCCAATCCGGCCCATGCCCGTATCCAGCGCAAAATGGATGCGTAAGCGTGGTTGGTCCGGGTTAGCTTGAAGTACCGGCAAGGCCGCCTCAAGCCACGCCTTGGAGCCCACAGGCACGGAGATTGTCTGTGTGGCTGCGAGCGCTGCTGTTTCCGGTGAAATAATCCCCAACACGAGAATGGGAATCGTGTAGTCAGCTTCACGTAACGCGAGTGCCTCATCCAAAATAGCGACACAAAAACCAGTCGCGCCCGCCGCTTGCGTCACCCGAGCGACGCGCAACAACCCGTGACCGTAAGCATCGGCCTTAATCACAGCAAATAATTGCGTGTCATCTTTCAACTGGGCCTTAGCGTGTTGAATATTATGTAAAATCGCTGTCTCGTCAACCAATACCTTGCTTGGTCGGTGTGTCCCTGTAATCATTATGCTTCGCTTCTTTCTAATATCACTTCAGTGAAAACTAAGGTATCGGTGTGAGTGATGCTGACAAACGCTTTGCCGTCAAACGGATGCTTGGTGATGACTGGTTTGCCGGCCTCATTGTTCAATGTCTCAACGTCTTGCAGTTGGACTTTGCCCAAGCCCGTCCCAAATGCCTTCGAATACGCTTCTTTCACGGAGAAACGCCCCGCCAAGAATTCGGCCGCTCGGCGTTCCTTGAGTGTCTGATAGAAAGCGAGTTCCTTTGGCGTTAACACTTTTGCTGCAAAATCGATATTGCGTTCCTGTGCCGCGACAACGCGTGCGATATCGGTGGCATCGATTCCTAACCCATAGATCATTTGACTAGCCTCAATTCCTATCAGTATGGCTTTACTTACCTGTTTCATTGTGACATGAAACAAAGCGAACTTCCAGTGATTATGCATGAATCATTTTCACGAAGAAGTGACAGAGTGCGACAATCCACATAAATCACAGCTTCATATGCTAACCCAAATACTTCGTCTGTTGACGCACATTTTGTAGATGACGATTTAAAATGGCAAACAAAAAGAGAGCTATGACATTAATGTCGTAGCTCTCTTAAAACGTGCTCCAATCCCCAACAATCTCCGCCTAACCGACTTTTCGCCTATGGCATAAACCGCCATAGCCATCAAAGTCCGTTAGTGCTCGATTGCTGAGCAGGGATTGTCACACTCTAGTCGTTATGAATCACGAAGTTGCGCTTCTTAGGTTTGCGGCTACCTTCACCACGGGAATCGTGGCGATCGTTGCTGCGGTTGCGGTCATAATGACCCTTGCTACCGCTCTCGCGACGATTACGGCTACCACCGTTACCGCCCTTGTTGTAACGACTGCCGCCATTGCTGCGACCGTTACCGCGCTTTTGACCCTTACGGCCTGGTAATGGGCGTTCTGGGGTGATCTTAACCGGAACAGCACTCGCATCATCTGGGCTCACAGCCTTCAAGTAGGCCGAAACCAGTTGAAGTGGGGTGTAAGTTTCCAGTAATGTTTCTGCCATTGGTTCGTACTTTTCAACGTCGCCGGATTCAACTTGCTCCTTGACGGTTTCAAGCCCTGTTGAGATTTGACCCAGGAAGGCTTCTTTTTCCGTTGGTGGCTTCATTGGTAACATCCGCTTCTTGGTGAGTTCTTCGATCACACGCAGATATTCAACTTCGTTAGGGGTAACAAAGGTGATTGACATCCCCTTCTTACCGGCACGGCCAGTACGGCCAACACGGTGAACATAGCTATCTGGATCTTGAGGAATATCATAGTTGTAGACATGTGTCACACCGGTGATATCCAACCCACGAGCAGCCACGTCGGTTGCAACAAGGAAGTCGAGTTGACCACTCTTGAACTGACGTAAGACGCTCATCCGCTTTTGTTGGGTCAAGTCCCCGTGAATCCCTTCAGCACGATAGCCACGCGCCTTCAAGCCACGAGTAATTTCATCAACACGACGCTTGGTCCGACCGAAGATCAATGCCAAGTCTGGTGATTGCACATCGAACAGACGTGTCATGATATCGAACTTTTCAAAGTCCTTAGAGCGAACATAGTATTGTTCAACGGTATCAGCAGTCAATTCCTTAGACTTGATCTTAACCGTGATTGGGTCGTGCATGAAGTTCTTAGTGAGCTTCATGATTGGTGCTGGCATGGTTGCGGAGAACAGCAATGTCTGACGTTCAACAGGTGCTGACTTCACGATGCTTTCAATATCTTCAATGAAACCCATGTCGAGCATTTCGTCAGCTTCATCTAAGACCAATGTCTTCAAACCAGCCAACTTAACAGTGTGACGGTTGATGTGATCAAGCAAACGACCTGGTGTCCCAACTAAGATTTGTGGGTGTTCGGATAAGCCACGAATTTGGCGACGAATATCGGCACCACCATAAACGGCTTGAACCTTGATCTTCTTGTCGCGGCCTAATTTGTAAAGTTCTTCTTGTGTTTGAATAGCGAGTTCACGCGTTGGGGAAATAATCAACGCTTGAATGTTGCGATCGGCTTTGTCGATCTTTTCAAGAATAGGCAAGCCAAAAGCTGCGGTCTTCCCGGTACCAGTTTGCGCCTGACCAATAACGTCATCGCCCTTTAATACTAAAGGAATAGTTTCAGCCTGAATTGGGGTTGCTTCTTCAAATCCTGACCGTGAGATTGCCTTGAGAATTTCGTGGTCAAGACCTAGTTCTGTAAACTTCAAATGTGTTCCTCCTTGTTTTGCACAAGCATTTTCACAAAACAGGAAACAACAAGTTGAAGAACTGTTTTGTAAATATGCTATTTTCAACGATTCTTTTCAAAAAGCATCTAAAGTATCATAGCACGGTTTTGTCATTAAAACAAATCTAGCCATCCCTAAGTTTTCTAAACTGGGGATAATCGGTTGTGAAACTTGCAAACGAAAACGCGCCACCAAAAACATGGCAGCGCGTACTTCATTAATTTATTAATTATTTGAAAAGGTCGAATAGCGGTTCAAAATTCGACTTTGCTACGCTTCTGTCAATGCCGTTAAGACATTTTCTAAGTGCAAGCCATGACTCGCTTTCAGCATCACGATGTCATCAGCGGTTAAATCGGCTTTGAGATCAGCAATCAGTTGTGCTTGTTGATCGGCTGTATAGTAATGCAGTTGTGCAGCGGGATATTTGTCCACCAGCACGTCGCGTAAGGCAGCCATCTCAGGGCCATAGAGATACACATCTGCAATAGTGGCCGGATCGAGTTCCGGCGCAATGCTTTGATGCAACTCACGGCTGGCATCCCCTAACTCGAGCATGTCGCCCAGCACGGCAATACGCTTGCCGGCAGTCGCAAATGTCGCAAAGTCATGCACCACGGCCTTCATTGCCGTTGGGTTCGCATTGTAGACGTCACTCAGAATTGATTCACCCTGAGTGCCCTTCACCCATTGTGTGCGGTTCGCTGTGATTTCAAAATTAGCTAATGCCCGTTGAATCATTTCGGGTTTCACATGGAATCGACGTCCCACTGTGATGGCAGCCAATGCATTCGACACATTGTATTCGCCCATCACGGGAATTTGGAAATGCAGGTCTGGCCATTTGCTGAGGTCAAACTCAGTGTGATCGGCCTTAGCCACAATGTTCTTTGCGAACAACTGGTTGTCAGGTGAGAGGCCAAACGTCTTGGTCTCTTGTTCAACCGTTTGGGCCCGCTCACGTAACAGCGGTTCATCGCCATTATAAACGAACAAGCCGTCTTCCTTTAAGCCATCCACGATTTCCATTTTGGCATCCGCAATCTTGTCGCGAGTCTTGAAGAACTCGATGTGTGCTTCACCGATCATCGTGATCACGGCCACATCGGGTTGTGCTAACGTACTCAGATCGTGCAATTGCCCTGGACGATCCATTCCCATTTCGACCACCAACACTTCTGTATTCGGGTCCATGGTCAAAATCGTCATCGGTACGCCGATTTCATTATTGAAATTAGCCGGTGTTTTGACGACATGGTACTGTTGCGCAAGAACAGCCGCCGTCATATCTTTTGTCGTTGTTTTCCCATTACTACCGGTGATTGCGACCACCTTGGGATTTACTTTCATCAATAAGTAGAACTTCGCCAGGGCCTGCATCGCAGCGAGTGGTGAGTCAACAACCAGCTGCGCCATACCCGTATCGACTTGGTGGTCACTGGCCACAAATGTTGCCACGGCCCCATTTTTTCGGCCGCATCGATAAACTCGTGACCGTCCCGTTCCCCAACTAATGGGACAAACAGGCCACCAGCTTTGATTTGGCGCGTATCGAATGCCACACTCGTTACGACAGCATCTTTATTCGGTGCCAGTAACTCTGCGTCAACGACCCGCGCAATTTCAGCAAGCGTCATTTTCATTTTTAGGTCTCCAATTCATCGTGATGACGAACACATGGCTCGTCACCCTTTTTCATTTCCCCTCAAGCTTTATCACGTTAATGCTCATCGTGCCGATGTTCATTTTTCGGCGCGCTTTATCTATTTTAATTGATAAGGTCCGATTCAGCCACCTTATTCTGATCGAACTGCCATTGCTTGGTCATTCGGTTCAGCGTCAAGCTACCCACTTGATTGCCGACCACGTCACGTTCCGGTATGAACCGTTGTGTCGGTTGAATCACTGGTAATTTGACGTGTTCGCGTGAGAAAATAACATGAGAGAAGTCAAAGACAATCCCATCTGTCATCAGTTGGCGCAGTGGTTTCAGCGTTTCTGGTGGCACAATCGGAAATTGTTGTTGGCGCAGACGTAACCAAAAAGGCTGCTCATTCGCTGCCCAACGTAGGTGTCGCCGAATCGCGGAAGACAGCGCAAAATCAAACGCACTGAGATGCCGAAAATACAGATTCGTCATGGCATTATGTAGTGGCAATACCACAAAGTTATTCTGTAACTTATAATAGAATGGAGATTGCATGTGGGTCTTCATATGTCCCAGATACAACAACTCGGCAATCTCGCTTGGCGTTAGTTCCTGCAGATAGGCGCCATGCTGGTAATCCAACCAGCTACGTCCAGAAGCCTCCTGACTACGCATGAATGTGCTCACGGCCTCTTGCCCACTGATCACATTAAAGCCGGTGTGGGGATCAATGAATTCATCTTCATCGATCGGTGGCAACAGCAAAACATGGTGTGGGGCCTTTGCGGGTTCGTGCACGATATCACTTGCGGCCAGGCCATACGTCAAGAAGAGATGTGCAAATGGTTCAAAATTAATGTAGATCATTGAATTTCGCAACTGAACTCTGCTCCTTTTAGCCTAATCAAAGTGATTATACAGCTTTAGTTTCATGATATCAGCAAATTACTAAAATGATAAGGAGAGTTTGTCATGATTTCGTTTCCAGCGCACTTACCCGAACCTGAATTACCGCTGATAGCACCGCATCCAGCCATCCCAAAAACTATTGGGAATTACTCAATCAGGGCCAGTGGCCACAACGCTTCTGGTTACCGACAGACGAACCGACAAGTGACGGGATGACCGGGGTCGCTATCCACGCCTTTGCGCGACTGAGTGACACCGCAATCGCAACCACGCTCCCCGATTACCTCATCCCGTTTGCCCATGATGGTCATCAATATTTTGTTTTGATCTGAGCACCGAGACGCCCGCCATTCGCTACGTCGACACCGAGGTTGATCAGTGGTTGGTCGTCGCTCCAGATTTTGATCATTTTATCACTCAACTGACCACGGCTCCGATTCAGGTCAGCGAGCAAGATTCTTATCAAAAATGGGCCCACATGGCACTACTCGCCAATGCTGAGGAACTGCCAGCGGTCTTAGCAGTTGGTCGCGAATCACTCATCATGTCCGATTACTTGGCGTGGTTGATCTATTTTACAGGTGAAAGCCCTGCTAAACAGCAAGTGGCGCTGGATGCCTACGCGTTTGTCCGTGATTTCATGGGCAGTCATCTCACGATTGGTCAGGCCCAGCAAGTGGATGCGGCATTCCGTCACAGCGCTGTTTCACTACAGTTTCACACACTTGCAGAAAAGTGGTAGACTAATCGAATATATCAATTCATAAAAGGTGGTGCTCTCTTGCGAAATGCACTTAGCAACATGAGGCTATTTCGTCGCCGCCAACCTTGGGAACAGAATCTCCTAGTGCTGTGGTTCGGTAACTTTATGGCTGGGGTGGCTTTTTCGTTAATTATGCCATTTATGGCGCTTTACATTGATACCTTGGGGAACTTCACGCAGCTCCAACTGAACTTTTGGAGTGGACTCACCTTCTCCTCGACGTTCTTGGTGACAGCCATTGTCTCACCACTGTGGGGGCGCTTAGCCGATCGTCGCGGACGCAAACTGATGCTTCTGCGCGCGAGCTTAGGGATGGCTTTCGTTCTGGGTTCCATGGGGCTCGTCAACAGTGTTTATCAGCTGGTGGCACTGCGCTTACTCCAAGGTGTCTTCTCTGGTTACATCAGTAATGCGAATGCGTTGATTGCGACCAGCGTCCCACGTGAACAGAGTGGGAAAGCACTGGGCACGCTCACAACCGGGAACGTGTCCGGTACATTGCTCGGCCCATTATTAGGTGGGTTGATTGCGGATCTCTTCGGTTATCGCGCCACATTCTTTGTGACCGGCGGCATTCTCTTACTCGTCTTCTTGCTGACGTTCTTCCTGGTCCACGAAACCTTCACGCCAATTGCAAAAACTGACCAGGTCTCTGGTGGTCAGATTCTGAAGCAACTGAAGTATCCCCATGTCATCATTGGGATGTTCGTGACAACCTTGATTATTCAAGCCAGCAATAACTCGATCAGTCCGATTTTGAGTCTGTACGTCCGGCAATTGCTGGGTGGGCACGGCAAGGTCGCGCTCATCAGCGGCATCATTGCCTCGATTCCCGGGATTGCAACATTGATTGCTGCCCCACGATTCGGGGCGTTGGGTGACCGCATCGGTACGCAAAAGTGTTGATGGCCGGTCTTGCGTCGGGATACTGGTTTATATCCCTCAAGCGTTCGTTCAAAATGCCTGGCAGTTGGGTGGCTTGCGTTTCTTAGTCGGGATTGTGGATGCGGCACTTTTGCCACAGGTTCAAACCCTGCTGGCCAAGTACAGTCCGCATCAAAACGCGGGCCGTATCTTCAGCTATAATCAGTCTTTCCAAGCGATGGGGAACATGATTGGCCCATTGATTGGATCAACGGTTTCTGGGGTGTTCGGCTATTCAAGTATTTTCTTTGCGACATCGCTCCTCATCATCGTCAATTTCGTCTGGGTGCGTTACAGCACGAAGGAATTGCAGGAAGAGGCATAGAGTGCGAAGCCACACGATTTGGCTGTGAGCACGTTTAGAGCGTGACAATCCCCGTTTAACAATCGAGTATTAACGGACTTTGAGTGGCATGGCGGGTTAGACCATGCGCGAAAAGTGAGTTAGACGGAGATTGTTGGGGATTGGAGCGCGTTTACGTAGCGGACAATCCATATCAAAAGGCGTTATGACAACATCAATGAATGCTGTCATAACGCCTTTTTTCACTGTCTTATATTAAGCTTTCTTATCAACATGGAACATGAACTTATCCAGCCAGTGCCAATCGCGCTTGATACCGAAGTAACCAGCAACGGCCAGCGCCAAGGAGCCAAAGAAATCAGCGAACAAATCCCCCATGGTATCCATCAATGCGGCCCGGCCTTGTAACAGAGTGTGGCCGACCATGTACCGCTGCATGTTCATACCGAGTAACCCATCGAAGGTGAATTCATAAAACTCCCAAACCACACCAATCATGGTACCAAAGGCGACGGCAAACAGCGCCATCAGGAGTGGATTCACTTTGGGGAGGCGCTCTTTTGGTGTTAACTGACCGAACAAGGCAAATCCTAAACCGGCTAACATCGCCGCCGAGAAGAGATGTTCATACTTGTCCCAGTAAGGAATGTCATAGAACTGCATCCCGGTTCCCAGCAGGATACTCATAAAAATAAAGATCTCATAGAGCCCCACCAACAGGACTGGAAAACGGAAGTGAAAGAGGCGCTCCAGAATTTTGGGAATTGAAACAATCACAATACCCGCTGCCACTTGCGCTAGTAACTGTGATTGACCCGCAAACTGCGGCTTACCGGCCAACATCATGCCACCATAATAAAGAATATACGCCACTGCGCCCACAATATTGAGCCAATACAACCAATCAATTTTTCGATTCATGTGATTTTCTCCTTTTCTAAAGTGTACCCAGCAATGCGAATAGGTGCAAGTTCGCGCGCTTTTGACTATAATGAGTGTAATCAAGCGGACTGAAGGGAGTTTTTGTAATGCCAATTCATACACTATCTGAAGATGAATTATTAACGATGAGTGCGACTGTCATCAGTGACGTCAGCTCAGGCTTCAAGTTTCCTTACTATGTCAACGACCTGAATCACGATGCCAACTTCGACCTCGAACACACCAAGACCACTCTGGAGTTGGAACTCACCTTGCTCAACGATCCCGATCCTAAACGCAGCATCAGTTTCTACAGCGACGGTGACAACGATCCCGTTCTGGGTGGTGCCGCCAACGGCCAAGTGCTCGTGCGACACGGTGCAACCTTCATTTACCTCAACGACGGCTACATGGATTCTTATGTCATCATCTTAAAGGATGGCGCCATCGTTCAAAATCTCAAACTCGAACAACAGATTCTTTCAGGCCCTGAAGTTGAAAGCTTCATCGACGAAATCGTCGGCCGAGCTGAATCAGAAGCAAAATAAACGCAAAAATGCCCGCCAAAACTTATTCGTTCTGGTGGGCATTTT
Source organism: Lacticaseibacillus saniviri JCM 17471 = DSM 24301 (assembly GCF_001311785.1). Taxonomy (GTDB): domain Bacteria; phylum Bacillota; class Bacilli; order Lactobacillales; family Lactobacillaceae; genus Lacticaseibacillus; species Lacticaseibacillus saniviri. The sequence continues at coordinate 34,011 of NZ_BBBX01000019.1, forward strand.
TTGTTGGTTAAAATCAGTAAGCGCTGATGGCACAAACCACCATCGCTGGTGGAAAAGTTTGGGGGAACTTTATTGGGAGTATAAGTTAATGTGTAGGTTAAGTAGAACACGAGGTTCTCCTAACATATTTTTAGTATAGCAAAATTATTTTTATTTTTGACGCAACATTCGTAAGAAAACTTTTCCAAATATGAAATATATATTATCTAAAACCTATCCATTATATTCTCTGCGTCGCTAATAAACGTTTAGTGTTTACAAGCGATTCAGAAGCTCTTCTTGCGCCACCGTGAGTGCACTTGTCTCTGTCGCAAAATCGAGTTGATGATTCTCGTTGAGCGTCACAATGCGGTCCACCATGGGTACCGTCTTAGCAAAATCATGACTCGACATGATGATGGTCTTCCCGTGTGCATGCAACGTATTCAGGAGATCAATCAAGCGATTCTGATAACTGATTGCTAAGCCGTTGAACGGTTCATCCAAAATAATCGTCTGCGGGTTCATGGTCAGCACACTACCCAGTGCAACCAGTTTCTGTTCCCCACCCGACAGCTGATAGGGCACCCGATTGGCAAGTGATGCCAATCCCAGCAAATCAATGACATCCGCCACCCGTTGTTGCACGGTTGCTTCCGGCAATCCCAACTGTAGTGGTCCGAATGCCAATTCATCGGTGACCGTCTCATTGAACAACTGCACGTCACTATTTTGGAACACGAAGCCCACGGTTTGTCGTAGTTGGTCAAAATCCGGTGTGGCATGTTGATAAGTATAGGTACCCGCAGTTGGCTTCAGCAAACCACACATCAGCTTAAATAAGGTCGACTTCCCCGATCCGTTGGGACCCATAATCGCCACCGCATCACCGGCATCGATGGTGAAACTCACCTCATCGAGGCCCACGGTATCCGCATATTGATAACTCACGCAATCAAATTCAAACATCATTTCTCCTTTTGTCTATCTGTGACCCAACCAAACGGCTAAGCCCACAATCAACACATTGCGTACCACCAAACCCCAATCAGCCATGTGCCATTGGAGATGGGTGCGGGCTGGTGTTTCCGTGTAACCGCGCAACCACATGGCTTGATATAATTCTGTTGCCTGGTGCCGACTTTGCAGATAGAGTAGCCCCATCAAGCGCGTCGCCAATGCCAGCGGATGTGTGAGGTAACCACCGCTGCGCAACCACACCGCTTCCAGATTGGTTTGCAACCGGCTGCCCAGAACGTGACTGTATTTGACCGTGATATCCAGCGTCAAAATAAACAGACTCGGCACATGCAACTGGCGCAAAGCAACCAACAAGGTGCGCCAGCTAACGCGATGCCGAAACGACTGCACGGCGAGCATCACTAGTGCTAACCGCGCCAACCACCAGAGCGCTGTCACCCAGTTGGTAATCAAGAGACTGGGTAAAATCACGATGCCACTGATCAGTGTGGCGCGCAACGTGCCGTGTAAGACACCGTTCATCAATGCACCCGGCAATTGCATCAAGGTGAGTAGTTGCAGTAACAACAGCAACCACAACAATAAGCCATTCTGGCACACCATCGTGACAGTAATCGTCACGAGCAGTGTGATCACTTCGACCCAGGCGCTGGTTTTGTCGCCATCACATGATGTGATTCATTGAAGTGAGCCAAGACGTGTGACAGATTGAGCAGATTCTTGGTCAAGAACCGCCCCGCTGGTTGCGTTGGTTGTGCAGGCTGCTCTTCAGTTAACCAATCAGGAAACGACTTTGGCATGACGTGCCCCCACGATTTTGACAATAATCCCAATCAAAATCAGCGCCGTGGCAGCAGAGAGCACATACCCCACTGGTGCCGGAATGCCGGATAACCCGTAATCGGCTAACAACGCGTGAAAGTCCATGCCATGCGCCATGCCCCGTGGAACCGCCGCATGCATGTGATTGGCCTTGAGTTGTGCAACAACGCCGGCCGTATCCCACTCACCCCAAGCGTCGCCGGATGCCAGTAACCCGAGTGGTGACAAAAACGCCATCACACCGAGCAATGGTAACCAGATGCGACCGACGCGACTCGGTTCATTTGGTGTTTCATACAATTCATCAGGTGCACTCTTTTGCACGAATTGATAGACCAGCACGGTCACCACCGCTTCAATCCAGCCGACCACTAACATGTGTGCACTCAACATGGCAGGCACACTGATACTCAGTGGATAGGGACTGTAGAGCGGTTGGCCACTGGCGGTGTGTGCAATCAAGGGTTGAATCCCGAGCTCAACTCCCGCTGCTAATGCGGCAAAATTGATACCGAAGTACCCTCCGACAAATGCACCTAGCTTGGGATGCTTGAATCGCTTGCCCAACATGAACAAACTGTAACCGACAAATGGCATGATGAAGCCCATGTTAAAGACGTTCGCACCATAAGCCAAGATGCCACCATCCCCGAACACAAAGGCTTGGAGCAGTAGCGCGATCGATATCGATAGACACGCCGCCCACGGCCCCAATAGTATCGCGAGCAACGTCGCGCCAACCGCATGTGCTGTTGTCCCACCAGGAACCGGCACGTTAAACATCATGATGAGAAAAGCAAAGGCCGCACCCACACCAATCAGTGGGACAGTGGCCTTTTTTGCTTCAATTTGAACCCGACTTTTTAATGAGACCGTCCACACCGGTGCCATGGCAGCAACCACGCCGCACATGTCGTTGGACTCAAGTAGTTATCTGGAATATGCACAACAAAAACTCCCTTTATCGCAATTTATCTCGTCATTTGAAAGGTGCACTAAAGAAACTGGTCGGTCTGCGACGAAAAAATCGCTCCGGCCATTGAACCGACTATCACCGTCGTAACAGCTTAGTTAGCAATATTGTCGAGTAAGTAACTCACGTTTTTGATCAAGAATTTGTGATCCTGCATCTCGAACACCCCATTTTGGCGCAAGGTGTTCAGCATGCGATTGACACTGCTGCGCGAACTGATTCCCGTGAAGTTTGCGATGTCCTCATTGGTGACCACAAAGTCAATCAAGATACCATCGGGAACTTTGACCCCGAATAGATCAATCAAACTATATAGGAATTCACACAGCGCGCCGTTTTTACCATTCATCACCATTCGCTGAATGCGATAGATGTTTTCAGATAATTTTTCCGGTAATAATTCTTCACGTAGTCGCCAAGTTCTGGTGTCGAATTGACATAGTTCCAGAAAGTGACGCGATCAATTTGAAAGAAGGTGGCTTCATCGGATTCAATCCGAACGTTAAAAGGTTGCTCAGTGTACTTAGACACTTCATCCCGCAACAATGAAATCACATCAGGTTTCGTGATGTAAGAGATATTGTATTCCCGGCCATCCTGCAGAATGATCGAGTTTTTGATAATGCCATTGATCAATACATATGTATAGCGTTCTTCCAAACCGTGGTAGGTCAAGTAAGTGTGACGCGTCTTTTTGATCTTGGGGACGTGGCGCTCCTCTAAGAAGTTAATCAAGAATTCAATATCAGTGAGAACCATTTTCTTATCGTGCCTTTCGTTTTCTTTAATGACGTCTTTATCGATTATAAGTCTTTATGACGTGAAAAAGTTAACAAATGTTATATCCATTTGCCACTTCCATTTGTTGTTTCAGAAAGTAAACGCACCCTATTTCAGTAACTTGTATAACTAAGAGCGTACGTTTTTTGACGCACATCAAAATTATGTGTCACGAAAGGAAGCATTCTGTTGGTATCCATCAAATTGCCATACGACCAAAAAACGATTACCGCCAACATTGACGACAAGAATTTTGCCGGCAAGTTAGTTTCACAAGCGGCGACTTACAAAGCCACCAAGAGTGAAAACGAATTGGTTGAAGAATCGTTAGATAACCCTATTGACAGTCCTAAATTAGAGGAACTGGCCAAGGGGAAGAAGAACATTGTGATCATCTCTTCTGATCACACGCGTCCTGTGCCATCACACATCATCACACCGATTTTGTTACGGCGCCTCCGCTCTGTCGCTCCTGACGCACGCATCCGGATTCTGGTTGCGACCGGTTTCCACCGTCCATCCACACACGAAGAATTGGTCAACAAGTACGGCCAAGAAATTGTGGATAACGAAGAAATCGTGATGCACGTCTCAACTGATGACTCATCCATGGTCAAGTTAGGCCAACTGCCTTCTGGTGGGGATTTGATCGTCAACAAGGTGGCTGCAGAAGCTGACCTCCTAATTTCTGAAGGCTTCATTGAATCTCACTTCTTCGCTGGTTTCTCTGGCGGTCGTAAGTCTGTGTTACCTGGTGTTGCCAGCTACAAGACCATCATGGCCAACCACTCCGGTGAATTCATCAATGATAAGCATTCACGTCCCGGTAGCCTTGATCACAACTTAATCCACAAGGACATGTTCTACGCGGCACAAACAACCGGTTTGAAGTTCATCTTGAACGTTGTTTTGGATGAAGATAAGCACATCATCGGTTCATTTGCTGGGGACTTAGACAATGCTCATCGGACCGGTGCCGCATTCCTCGAAAAGTTATCCCATGTGGATAAGATTGAATCCGATATTGCGATTTCCACAAATGGTGGTTATCCACTGGATCAAAATATCTATCAAGCTGTCAAAGGGATGACCGCTGCTGAAGCAACAAACAAAGAAGGCGGCGTCATCATTATCGTTGCCGGCTGTCGTGATGGTCACGGTGGTGATGGTTTCTACCATAATATTGCGGATGTTGAAGATCCTAAGGAATTCTTGGATCAAGCCATCAACACCCCACGCCTTGAAACCGTGCCTGATCAATGGACTTCACAAATCTTGGCTCGCATCCTGGTTCATCACCATGTCATCCTCATGTCCGACTTAGTTGATCCAAAACTGGTCACCGACATGCACATGGAACTCGCAACCAGCATCGATGAAGCTTTGGAAAAGGCTTATGCCATTGAAGGCAAAGATGCGAAGGTCACTGTGATTCCTGATGGCTTAGGTGTCATTGTTAAATAATGAGGAGTGATGGGTGGCGATGAGTACGAACGAACTTTGATGGCTAACCCCGTGAATTTCCGGGGTGCTATCAAAGTTTCGTCGACGGAATCGCCAATCACTCCGAACACGTTATCACGCAACAAAGTAGCAAACAAACATAGTTTATGAAAGAGGTAGATGACGTTGGCAGAAGACGTTTTAGGGTTACTCAAGGCGGTTGCACAACACGAAATTGCGATTCAAGATGCCGCCGCACAGTTGCAAGAAGCACCAAGTGACGACCTTGGTTTCGCCAAAGTCGACCTGGCGCGCACCAAGCGCAACGGTTATCCCGAAGTGATTTATGGTTCCGGCAAAACAGCCGCACAGATTATCGACATCATGGCATCACTCGAACGCCACGATCAAAATATTTTGTGCACGCGCTTGAGTGCTGATAAATATCAACAGATCAAAGCGCACTTCCCTAAGGCGGTGTATCACGAGGACGCACGGATTCTGACGCAAATTGCGCATCCGTTAACAGAAACAGCCACATCCATTGCGGTTGTAACTGCGGGTACCTCAGATATTCCCGTCGCTGAAGAAGCTGCTGTCACCGCTGAAACTTATGGCAATCGCGTTGACCGGATCTATGACGTCGGTGTTGCCGGCATTCATCGCCTCTTTGAACATCTGGATGAGATTCGCTCGGCACAAGTCGTGATTGTGATTGCGGGCATGGAAGGCGCACTCGCCAGTGTTGTTGGCGGCTTAGTTGATGCCCCACTGATTGCGGTGCCAACTTCCATCGGCTATGGCACCAACTTTGGTGGCATTACCGCTCTGATGACCATGCTCAACAGCTGTGCATCAGGCATCACCGTCGTCAATGTCGACAATGGCTTTGGCGCTGCTTATTCCGCAAGTATGATCAATCATTTGACCAGTAAGGAGGATCACTAATGCGAACCTTGTATCTCGACGTCATCTCTGGTATCAGCGGTGACATGTTCTTGGGCGCCTGCTCGATTTGGGGGTCGATCTTGAAGCCGTCAAAACTGAACTGGCAAAGCTCAACGTTGCCGGTTACAGCCTGAGTGCTAAAAAGACGGCGCAAAGTGCGATTTTTGGGACCAGCTTCCGTGTCCAACTCGACCACGGCACCATGGACACCGGCTTTACTGAACACACGCACGACCATCATCACGATCATGACCACGACCACAGTCATGACGCCACCCCTTATGTAGCAGATGCCCATGAACATACCCACCAACATGAGCATGACCATGAACGCGGTCATCACCATCATCATGGTGGTGCACGGCATTATACCGAGATTGTTGACCTGATTCAAAGTGCTGCCTTGAGCGATTACGTCAAGCAACACGCATTAGCGATTTTTAAAGCCATCGCCGAAGCTGAAGCCAAAGTCCACAACGTGTCGATGGCCGAGGTTCATTTTCACGAAGTCGGTGCGGTGGATTCTATCGTCGATATCGTCGGTGGCTGTATCGCGCTGGAACAACTGCACGTTGACCGCGTAATCTCCAGTCCACTGGTCGATGGAACAGGCTTCATCACCGTGGCCCACGGTAAAATGCCGATTCCGGTCCCCGCTGTCATGCAAATGCGTGCCGGGACCAGCATTCCGGTTCATCAACGTGACGATATACATACTGAACTCGTCACCCCAACTGGGATGGGCATTGTCAAAACTTTGGTCACCACCTTTGAAGCTTTGCCAAGTAATTTGACCGTTGAAAAAGTCGGTTATGGCTTTGGTACGCGAGACATTGGTCAAATCAATGCCTTACGTGTCATGCTCGGCACCACCGCACCGCTCAGCCAACAAGTGGTTGAAACCAATGCGGATGATGTGCTCGAGATGAGCGCCAACATCGACGATCAATCCGCTGAAAGCTTGGCACCAATCATCGACCGCCTCGTTGCAGCCGGTGCCTACGATGCCTACTTTGAACCCATCCAGATGAAAAAAATCGGCCAGCGCTTAAGCTGACCGTGCTCGCCAATCCTGTTGATCAAGCTGCGATGACCCACTTGTTATTGCAGCACACCACAACGGCTGGCGTGCGGTACCAAACCTTACATCGCACCATCATGCAACGCCATTTTTCAACCGTCACTACCGAATTCGGTGATGTGCGGGTAAAGCACTTAACTTATCAAGACATCGAGAAGACGAAACCTGAATTCGAGGATTGCGAACGTATCGCTAACACCCGGGGTATCACGCTTCAAGAAGTCTACCGCGCCGTCTACCGGCAATTGGACTCGGCACTATAGCAGACAAACCATTACTAATTTTTTGGAGGAATTATTGTGATACATCAACTAATAGCTGAATTTATGGGAACCGCCCTCATGATCGTTTTTGGGGTCGGCGTGCACTGCGATACGGTGTTGAAAGACACCAAGTATAATGGCTCAGGTCACTTGTTTGCAATCTCGACCTGGGGTTTTGGGATTTCGATTTCACTGTTCTTATTCGGTAACGTTAGCATCAATCCAGCCATGGTGCTTGCACAATGTATTTTAGGTAACATTTCATGGAGTCTTTTCATTCCTTATTCACTGGCTGAAGTCTTGGGTGGTGTTGTCGGCGCCATCATCGTTTGGATCATGTACAAGGATCACTTCGATGCATCTGTTGGCAAAATCGATCCCGTCACAATCCGGAACATCTTCTCCACCTCACCTGGTATCCGCGACTTACCTCGTAACTTCTTTGTCGAAGCGTTCGCAACCTTCATCTTTATCTCAGGGATCTTAGCGATTGCTTCACTCAAGGACACTGCTGGTGTCGATATCGGTGTTGGGTTGCTGGTTTGGGCCGTTGGTATGGGTCTTGGTGGGACCACCGGGTTCGCGATGAACCTGGCGCGTGACATGGGACCTCGGATTGCTCACGCGATTTTACCTATCAAAAACAAGGCTGATAACGATTGGCAATACGGGATCTTAGTTCCTGGGATTGCACCATTCGTTGGCGCCATCTGTGCTGCCTTCTTCATGAAGGCCTTCTGGGGGATGTAAACAACATGCATCAAACTTATCAAAATGAGTCACACATTGTGCGTCTGCTCTCACTCGCTAGCCAATCTTCAGCGAATGCGACCATTCAGTGCAGCCTGATTGAGGCCAGCTTAATGATCGAACGCTTAGATCCTAATGAAGAAGGCGTGGCCCACTTTGTTGATGAGGCGTTTGCCATCAACATCGCCCTACTCAAGGGTCTGGATACCATGGTCTACACCGATTATGAAGCAGTGAATCAACAAGTCGCCCAATTGCGCGGCTACGTTGAATCTCAGCAACGTGATTTGAATCAACCTGTTCACGAATAATCAAACAAACTAAAGGAGATCATCATAATGGAACTTTCTAACAAGCAACAAGTTTTAGCTGACACATTGAAGCCAATGGGCAAGGTCTTAGTTGCCTTCTCCGGTGGGATTGACTCCACATTAGTTCTCAAGACCGCAATGGATGTTTTGGGTAAGGATAACGTTTTGGCTGTGGTTGCCAACTCTGAATTGTTCACCAACGAAGAATTCAACAAGGCAATGGCTTTGGCACAAGAATTAGGTGCTAACGTAATGGGCACAGAACTCAACTACTTGAGCGACGAACACATTGCTAACAACACACCTGAAACATGGTACTACAGCAAGAAGATGTTCTATGCACGCATGAACGAAATTACTGCTGAAAAGGGCATCAACCACGTTCTCGATGGTATGATTATGGATGACAACAGCGACTTCCGTCCAGGCCTTGTTGCCCGTAACGAAGCCGGTGCCGAATCTGTTTTACAAACAGCTGACTTCTACAAGGATGACGTCCGCGAAGCTGCTAAGAACCTCGGCTTGAAGAACTGGAACAAGGTTGCTTCTTGCTCCGTCTCTTCTCGTTTCGAATACAACACACATTTGACAATCGCTAAGATCAACCGCGTCATGGCTGCTGAAAAAGCATTGCGTGACATGGGCTTTGCTATCGTGCGTGTTCGTGACCACGGCGAAATTGCTCGCGTCGAAGTACCTAGTGATACCTTGGTTGACTTTGCGGCTAACGCTTCCGTTATCAACAACAAGTTACAAGCATTAGGCTATGAATTCGTTACCGTTGATATGGCTGGCTTCAAGTCAGGTCGTATGAACGAACAACTTGACGAAGCAACTAAGTCAGCATTAATGGCTTAAGAGCGCGACAAGCCCCGCTCAGCAATCGAGCACTAACAGGACTAGCGGTAAATTGCGGTTTGTGCAATTGCCGCTAGTTTTTGTTAGGCGGAGATTGTTGGGGGTTGGAGCGCGTTTAGAGCGTGAATTCACACGCTTTGACCGTGAGCACTAGCTAGTAGAAACGCCCTAGGATTAACCAATTAAGGTTAATCCTAGGCGTTTCTTATTCAGAATAAATTAATGACGGGCTTGGAATTTCACATAAGCACCATCAACCCATTGATTAGTGTCAAGTTGATAGTACACGTGATTCCCAACAGTGGCCTTCCCATAAACAAGCCATGAAGTCCCGTTAGGCAATTTTAGGCCGGTGTTTTCTGTGCCATCAGCCTTACCCCACACAACAATACTGTAGCCTGGAATATACGTTACCGTAGCAGTACCCTTGGCGGATTGGATTGTGCCAAGCACCATGCCGTTTGCCTTGACCCACTGATTAGTCCCAACACGATACCACAGTTGCTTGTCACTTGTGATCACAGAAGCGCTGATATGCCATGAAGATGCTGGCCACAGAATCTGACCGGTCTTTTGCCCAGCTACACCAGGTGCTGTGTAAACAGTGAGACTAGCCGCGCCGCTCACAAAACCGACACGAGTTGATGACTTATATGTATCAGGAATGGCATCAACAATGACACCTGTGCCCTTAATCCATTGATTGCCACCCAAGTTATACCATGTGGTTCCAAACGCATCAGTATTGTCTTGATAGACTTTCCAATCAGTACCTTCTGCTAAGTACTTCCCTGTTACTTGTCCGTCAACTGCATCATACACAGGCGCTTTGAATGTCCCCTGAACGATTGTTGCTGTCTTGGTTACAGGCGTACTAACCTTATTAGAAGGGGCCACTACAGCTGTGGTAGCCGCCTGAACATTTTGGCCCAACATTGCAGACATGCCGAGTGCTGCTAATGCAACACCAGCTGTCACCCAGAGTTTGCCAGCTTTATACATCTTGAAACGTAATTTCTTAGTCATTGCGTTTCCTCCTTTTGAATTCATCGTGACGGCAACCGAATGATATGATAATCTCCGAAATGCGTACGATGATTAAAATGGTGTCATCAGTGTCAAAATCATTTTGAAAGACATTGAACGTTGACACCACACCAAGTCTCATTTTAACACGATTCATATGCTGTCTGTACTGCCATGGGCAAAATCACTGAGATTCCGAGCATTTTATCAAATAAAAAGACTCGTTCTTTGCGAACGAGTCTTTTTTAAAATACGTCTTACTTAGCAGCGTTAGCGTCCTTAAGACCATACTTCTTGTTGAAGCGGTCAACACGGCCGTCAGCTTGAGTGAACTTCTGCTTCCCAGTATAGAATGGGTGGGAATCTGAAGAAATTTCAACACGGATCAATGGGTAGGTGTTACCATCTTCCCATTCAGTTGTTTCACTTGAGCCTTTAGTTGAGCCGGAAAGGAACTTGAAGCCAGTTGCTGAATCTAAGAAGACAACTGGATGATACTCTGGATGAATGCCTTGCTTCATAATTTTCTACTCCTTTGCCCTAAGCCATTGCCTGACCTAGAGAGATATTCAATAACCCTACTAGTTTAACACGCCAGCTGCGTTTGAGCAATTGTTACTCAAAAATTTCGACATCAGCGCCCAAATTATGTAACTTCATGACCACGCGGTCGTATCCTCGCAGGATGTTGTCGACCTTGTGGATGACGGTGTCGCCATTTGCCATCAAGCCTGCAATCATCAATGCTGCGCCTGCGCGAATCTCTTCTGCGTCGACTTCAGCGCCATTGAGCTGATCGGCATGGTGCAAAATAATGATGTCGTCTTGAACGGTAATGTCTGCACCCATGCGGTGTAATTCTGGAATGTGCCGCACACGTTGGATAGATGGTATCAATAATGATGCCCTCGCCCTGTGCCCGCAACAATAGTGGTGTGATTGGTTGTTGGAGGTCGGTCGCAAAGCCAGGATATGGCATGGTCTTGATTTGAACCATCTTTAAATCACCCGATGGGTACACAAAGATACTATCTTCGTGGACATCCATATTAACGCCCATTTCTTCAAGCTTAGCGAGATACGCATCTAAGTGTTCCGCGATGATGTTTTTGACGTTGACACCTTCGCCTTGCGCTGCTGCCATCGCCAAATAAGTTCCTGCTTCAATGCGATCAGGAATAATCGTATGTGGCGCCTTGGCCCGTAATTCCGGTACCCCTTCGATCCGAATCGTGTCGGTTCCGGCACCACGCACAATCGCACCCATATTATTCAGATACGTTGCCAAATCAATGATTTCGGGTTCCTTGGCGACATTTTCGATGACCGTCTTACCTTTGGCCGTGACGGCTGCCAAAATAATATTGATGGTCGCACCCACAGAAACCATATCTAAATAGATCCGGGCGCCGTGCAAGCCGGATTCTGGTGCTTGGATCACTACGGCACCGTGATCATCGGAGACGTGAGCACCAAGCGCTTCAAAGCCCTTCACGTGCTGATCGATTGGTCGTGGGCCAATATCGTCCCCACCAGGTAAACCAACCACAGCGCGCCCAAAACGGCCCAATAACGCACCCATGAAGTAATACGATGCCCGTAAGCTCTTAATTTTCCCATTAGGTAATGGTGTGTCTTTGATCTGGGTTGGATCGATCGTTAACACGGTATCGTGGAATTCGGATTTAACGTTCATATCGGCAAGAATTGCCATTAAGTTTTCAACATCTTGGATATGCGGCACTGCCTCTAATGTGACAGGTGTCCGCGATAAGATAGCAGCAGGAATTAGCGCCACAGTACTGTTCTTGGCGCCACCGATGACAACTTCGCCCGAGAGCTTCTTGCCACCATGGATCAGCATTTTTTCATGTTCTCGTTTCCTCACTTGAGTTTTCACACATTTATCAGGCTGAAGCTGACCTGTTTTACTGTTACGTTTAGCTTCACATTGTTCGCGATTTCTAGTCATTGGCATACTGCCTTGAGCCTCTAGTGCACTCAATCTCTAATTTTAATGAAAATAGGACCAAAACACAACCATTATTCGCTTTTATGACAGAGTATGACCACATACGTCTTGACCGTGAGCACTCAACTGCAATTGCTCACAAAAAAGAGGTCGTGAACAAAACATGACGTCTTGCCACAACCTCTAATTTCGATTTCCAAATAATATTGACTAAACGCGTTCCAAAAGGTTGAGAATTCCGGTTAACTTGGATTGTTTCAAATCCTAAGTTCAGGATTTATCACCAATCCCTGTTAGTCCTCCCACTCAGAGCACCTTTTGTCACAGCTTCGTGTGATGTTTACTTGAAATCGCCGGCAGCCTGAACAAATGCCTTGAATAAACCTTCTGGCTTTGTTGGGCGTGATTGGAATTCAGGGTGATATTGTGCGGCAACAAAGAACTTGTTGGCAGGATATTCAATGATTTCCATCAAGCGATTGTCAGGGCTTGTCCCAGAGAAGACCAGACCCTTTGCTTCAAGTGCTTCACGATATTTGGTGTTGAATTCATAACGGTGACGGTGACGTTTTTGCACTTCTGGCACGTTGTCGTAAGCCGCTGCCGCAATGGTGCCTGGCTTCAGATCACATGGGTAAAGACCCAGACGTAATGTGCCACCCAAGTTTTCAACGTTCACTTGGTCTGGCATCAAGTCGATCACAGGTTCTGCCACTTCAGGATTGGTTTCGGTTGTGCCCGCATCCTTGAAGCCGGCCACGTTACGAGCGAATTCAATCGATGCCATTTGCATCCCTAAGCAGATACCAAGGAATGGGACATTGTTTTCGCGTGCGTAACGAATGGCAGCAATCTTACCTTCAAGACCACGATCGCCGAAACCACCAGGAACTAAGATCCCATCAGCATCGCCTAAAAGTTCAGCGACGTTGTCATCGTTGACATCTTCAGCTTGATATGTTGACAGTTCGATATCAGAATCCCAGAAGTAACCCGCATGCTTCAACGCTTCAGAAACAGAGATGTAAGCATCCTTTAAGGCAACATATTTCCCGACCAATGCAATCTTGGTCTTGTGGGTCAGATTTTGAACGCGGTGTTCAAGATCAATCCATTCAGTCATGTCAGCCTTTGGTGCTTCAAGACCTAAGAAATCAACCACATATTGGTCCATGCCTTGATCTTGCATCGCCAAAGGAATGGTGTACAAGGTCTTGGCATCACGTGATTCAACAACAGCCTTGCTTGGCACGTCGGTGAAGAGCGCAATCTTTTCACGCATTTCTTCAGTCACAGGCTTCTCAGTCCGTAAGACCAACATGTTTGGCTGAATCCCTAAACCGCGCAATTCCTTCACGCTGTGTTGTGTTGGCTTTGTCTTCATTTCATCAGCCGCGCCCAAGTATGGGATTAAGGTTGCATGAATGTACATGGCATTGTCAGCACCAACATCCGCCTTCATTTGGCGAATGGCTTCAAGGAATGGCAATGATTCGATATCACCAACGGTCCCACCAATTTCGGTGATGATGACGTCGGAATCTGTCGTGCTTGCCGCGCGCATGATCTTTTCTTTGATCATGTTGGTGATGTGTGGGATAACCTGCACAGTTGCCCCAAGATATTCACCGCGACGTTCCTTTTGTAAGACTTCGGAATAAATTTTCCCAGTTGTGACGTTGCTATACTTATTCAGATTGATATCAATAAAGCGTTCGTAATGGCCAAGATCCAAGTCCGTTTCCGCACCATCATCGGTAACAAAAACTTCCCCGTGTTGATATGGGTTCATGGTGCCGGGATCCACGTTAATGTATGGATCAAACTTCTGAATGGTGACCTTCAGGCCGCGATTCTTCAGTAATCGGCCAAGTGATGCTGCGACAATTCCTTTACCTAAAGACGAAACAACCCCACCGGTAACAAAAATATACTTGGTCATGTATAAACTCCTTTGTGTATTTGTCTGGGAAAAACAAACAAACAACTCCCTATTCAAGTGAACAGGGAGCTTGTAGCCGTATGCTTTACAAGTACTGTAAAGCGCCCAAAGAGTATACTAACGAAAATTAGTATCAGCGTCAAGCACTAATTATAAGCACGCAAACAGAAACCGCTCACAGTGAGCACATCTCTAGTTGTCGCTGAAATCACCGGCAACATCGTCAGATTCATCATCTTCGTTGTTGTCGTCATCGTCATCCTCTTCGCCGAATTCAGCCAATTGGCCTTCAATCCCGTCAGGCAAGCCATCGTCAGGATCGTCGTCATCAGCGTCGTCGTCGACATCGGTAGCGACATGATCGTGATAACCAAGGTCTGCTGGTGAATCATCATCAACACCTTCGTTATCTTCGTATTCTTCATCGCCATCGAGATCTTCATCTTCAGGGTCATCATCGTTGTAATCGATAACGTCATCATCATCGGCAACGTCAGCTAAGAAGGCATTAACCTTCTTACGCTTCTTACGCCGTGGTGTTTCGTCTTCGTCTTCTGGATGGTTGACTTCTTCGTCAACAGAATCGTATGGATACCAAGCGCGCAGGCCCCAAACGTTATCACCCAAGGAGATAAAACTGCCATCGACGTTTAAATCAGTATAAAATTGAGGTAAGCGTTCCCGAATTTCTTCGTCACTCTTACCCAAGTAGGTTTGAATTTCATTAGCGATGTCAACAAATGGCATTGTATCGCCTTTTTCGTTTAAGATTGCATGTGCAACCTCGATCATAGACAATTCTGCTTTATTCGCATCGGCAAATACGTCAAGTTTCAACCGGTACACGCCCTTTCCACAGTCTGTTTTTTATCATACTCGCTTAGGCATTAAAAAGCAATCGCATTCGATAATCACCTAAGTGTTGTTCGTTGGCAAATAATTGATATTCCACATAGATTTCACCGGAGACCGGATCATCCGTGAACTCCATATCGATGCGTGGCGTTGCCGTCTCCACAGGAATGACCCCGTATGGCGTGCGGTAACGCGTGATGATGCGGCGTTCATTAACGAAATGCAGCTTGAGTTGCGTATCGCTATCACTCGCCCCACGACTCAATTGAATATCGCCATCGCCCTGCACCTTAAGGGTGACGGGGTAAGTCGTGCCACTCTCTTCATCCGTCTCTTGATAACGGATGTAGAGATTGTCGCCCATTTGCACCAGTGTGCCGGGTTCATCGAAAAGATGCTGTTCAGTTTCGCCCTCTTGGGTTACATAGGTCTCTAAGTGAATTTGAATTGGAATACCACTCGATAAATCCATATTAGTCATCCTCTCTAATCTAAGACTACTTTATCTCACCTTTAATTAAAACACCAAATCCCCGGGTTATCCCGTAAAAATACTGACGAGGCTTATTTTGTTAGTTATAATGAAAGTATTTGAGAATTTACTGATGAAAGGAGGCACCCTCGTGCAAGCAACCATCGGCATTCTCGATCAACATTTCTCACAGGCACAAGCGCTCGATAGCTTTGCCCATACTAACACCTTATTACGCTTACCCGATGCCCGCGCTGATGAACTCTTTCATTTTTGGACATTGGATTCAACCGTTATCTTGGGTATGCAGGACCTCAAACTACCACACTTGCAAAGCGCACTGCAAGCACTATCGGCCGCACAATATCCCTATTTTGTGCGTAACGCTGGGGGCCTCGCTGTTATCAGTGATGCGCAGATTCTCAACTGCTCCTGGTTTCTCAAAAACACAGGCACAATGAGTATCGATCAGGCTTACTTGCAGTTCACGCAATTGATGCAAGACGCACTAGCGCCATTTGGCAAGCCCATCGAACACTTTGAGGTCACGCATTCGTATTGTCCCGGTAAGTTCGATCTGAGCATCAACGGCAAAATTTGCGGGTCTCGCGCAGCGGCGGACACCAAAGGGAATTGTGATTATGTTATACCTCAGTGTCTCCGGAAATCAACAGGCACGCGGGGAATTATTGCGCGACTTTTATCGCGCCGGTGATGCGGCATCACAGACCCATTTTGCATTCCCAGATGTCTGGCCCGATAACATGGCAAATCTCGATGAACTGCTCGATTTCCCTATCACCATCGCGCAATTGAAGGAACGGCTCTTGTTGACGCTGTCGCAGCGCGGTTATTTACTAGATTTCGAACAATTGCCGGCCTTACTCGAAACACCCACTTACCAGACAACTTATCAAACCACATATCAAAAACTCTTAGAACGCAATCAAAAACTACATATCGCTTAACTCGCAAAAGGAGAAAACTTATGGCTGATCAACTTTTACCGCGGGAAAAAGTTTTCCGTGATCCCGTTCATAACTACATCCACGTGCGCCACCAAGTGATTCTTGACCTGATCAACACGCCTGAATTTCAACGGCTTCGTCGCATCAAGCAATTGGGCGTGGCAAGCTACGTCTTCCAAGGGGCGGAACATTCGCGATTCACGCATTCGCTCGGTGTTTACGAAATCACTCGCCAAATCTGTGACAACTTCCAGAGCAATTTCCCCTCTCAAGCACCCGGAGACGGATTATGGGACGACCGTGAGCGCTTAGTAGCGCTGTGTGCGGCACTGCTGCACGATATCGGCCACGGTCCGTATTCACACACCTTTGAACATATCTTTGGTACCGACCACGAAGCTATCACGCGGCGGATCTTGACCAGCCCAGAAACAGAGGTCTACAAAATTCTGGCTCGGGTTGAACCGGATTTTCCTGCCAAAGTCGCGAGTGTCATCGATCACACATATCCAAATCCACAAGTGGTTCAGATGATCTCGAGCCAAATTGACGCGGACCGCATGGATTATCTGCTGCGTGATGCCTATAACACGGGGACCAATTACGGGCTGTTCGATCTCACCCGAGTACTGCGGGTCATGCGCCCCTATGCGGGTGGCATCGCGTTTGATGCCAATGGGATGCACGCGGTCGAAGACTATATCGTCAGCCGTTTTCAGATGTATCAACAGGTTTATTTCCATCCCGTGAGTCGGGGCATGGAAGTCATCTTAACCCACCTGTTGGAACGGGCCAAGTTCTTATACGAAGATCAACAGTTCGAGGACAACTTCATTCCTCAACTTCTGATTCCATTCTTTGAGCACACCTTTGATCTGCAGGATTACCTGCGGCTCGATGATGGCGTCCTGAACACCTATTTCATCACATGGCTGAATTATCCCGATACCATTTTGCGCGATCTGGCCGCTCGCTTCCTCAATCGCAAGCCACTCAAGTCTGTCGGCTTCATGCCGGCAACGCGCACCTTGTTGCCACACTTGCGCGAGTTGGTCGATCAGGCCGCTTCAATCCGGAATACTACACCGCCGAAAACGACAGCTTCGACCTGCCTTACGATCAATACGATCCGGCATCAGCCAATCCCAAGACCCAAATCGAAATTATTCAGCCCGATAAAACCCTGGAGGAGCTCTCCAGTCTCTCCCCCAATCGTGGCTGCCATCAGCGGCCGCGCGACGGGCGATACCCGATTTTATTTTCCAAAAGCCATGCTGGGCAAACCCACGGATGACTTGTTTACACCAATCTATCAAGAGTTTCAGCATTATATCCTAAACGGTGCGCTGATTCTCGAAAACCCAATGGAGGATGACAATGACGATTAAACTGATTGCGATTGATATGGATGGCACCTTGCTCAATGAACACGGCGACCTCAATCCCGAAACCATCAAGACTGTCAAAGAAGCCAAGGAACGCGGCATCAAAATTGTGCTGTGCACGGGCCGCCCACTGATGGGGATTGAACGCTTCTTGCCCGTACTTGAACTCGATCAAGTCGGCGATTACGCCATTACCTATAACGGTGCCCTGGTGCAACACACCGCGGATGGCCACGTTATCGCCAAGCACACATTGACCTATGATGACTACCTGCGCATTGAATACACCGCGCGGCGCTTGGGTGTCCACTCACATGCTGAAGATGAAAAATATATCTACACCGCTAATCACGATATCTCCCGTTACACCATCCACGAAGTTGAGCTGGTTAACATGCCGCTGCGCTTCCAAACCGCCGATCAATTCGATCGCGGGCATATTTTCTCTAAGGTCATGTTAATCGACGAACCCGACATTCTCGCGGCTGCACAACAAAAGCTGCCTGCAGACTTCGCCACGGATTATTACGTCGTCAACTCCGAACCCTTCTATCTGGAAGTGCTCAACAAACACGCCAATAAGGGTAGCGGCTTGGCCTCACTTGCTGAACATCTGGGGCTCACTGCCGCTGAAGTGATGGCCATTGGTGACCAAGCAAATGACTTAACCATGTTGGAATATGCGGATACCGCCATTGCCATGGGGAATGCGATTCCTGAAGTCAAAGCCGTGGCCACAGCCGTCACCGCGACTAATCGTGAAGATGGGGTCGCTCAAGCCATTCGGCATTATGCCTTCAACTGATCCAGCCACAGACTGACTGCGTAGCGATGCGTCGGTCGCTTGAGACTCGCTGCGGCAACTGCAATCGGCATCAACATCAAGGTGTTGAAGTCTTCCTTGGGCGCCTGAACGACCTCAAGCTGCGAACACAGGTAGAACGTTGCCGGGTGCTCATACGCAGTTTGCCGATGCGTGGAATAAAAGAATTCGGAGGCGCGTCCCAACTTGCGATCAATCGACACCTTGGCCCCGAATTCTTCCAACAATTCGCGTTGCAGCGTTTCTTCTGGTGATTCGTGATCTTCAACACCGCCACCAGGCAGAATGAGTGCTTGATTGGGGGCGCCAAGAATCAACAAGCGCCGCCCGGATTGATCCGGAATAACGCCGTATACGCCTTCGCGACGCTGATACGTCAGTTTTGGATCTCTGTTGCCAAATACTGGTTCAATCATTGGTCAGTCCCCCTTTATGTTAGTCATAGTATACTTGATTTAATTAAAAAATTCTAATATTGAAGCAACCTAAACAAATAATTTTATCATTTAAGGAGGTGATGTGATGCCATCAGAAGCATTGTATTGGTCATTACTCCTACCCATATCATTTGGCGCACTCTTCTTTGGGAGTTATCTGATCGAACCTCGGCGCCTCATCAATGGCCTGTTGTTCAATCTTTTCGCCATTGCATTCCTGTTTGATCTCGCCATCTGGATTCTGTCCTCGAAAAACCTGCTCTTGATTGCCGTTATGGGCACCCTGTTCATCATCATTATCTTGCTCCTCTTTGCCTTATTCGCGCTACATCTGCTCTGGCTGATCTGGAATGCCATTGTGGTGTGGCGCAAAGAATCCCACTCAATGGGCAACATGCTGACCCTGTTCATTGCATTAGGCCTTGTCGTGTTAGAACTCGGTGCCACATACTTCCGGCGCTTTATTCCCGACTTTGTCTATTTGCCACTGAGCTTTATGATTATCGCCAGCATGGTCTACATTCTCATTTCACTGTACAATTTTCTCACGATTCTTACGATTTATAATCTGCGGATCCCGCACTATAACCAGGACTATCTGATTGTGCTAGGCGCGGGCCTCTTAAACGGCGATCAAGTCTCGCCACTGCTAGCTGCACGCATCAATGCTGCGTCCAAGTTCTATCGCAAGCAGGTCAAGAAAGGCCGTCCCGCACCCAAGATCATCTATTCAGGTGGTCAAGGTGGTGACGAAACCGTCTCAGAAGGCTTTGCCATGCAGCAATACGCCATCAAGAGCGGTATTCCTGCCAGCAGCACGATGGTCGAGGGCGAATCCAAGACCACGTTTGAAAATATGCAGTTCTCGGCTCGGCTCATCAACGCACGTCAGAAGACATCGTATCGCGCGACGTTCTTCACGAATAACTATCATCTGTTTCGCGCAGGGCTCTTCGCCCGCATGGCTGGCATTCACGCCAATGGTATTGGCGCCGCAACTTCATTTTACTTCCTGCCAAACGCCGTCATCCGCGAATACGTTGCGATTGCGGTGATGAAGAAGCGCCAACACATGATTGTATTTGGTGGTATTCTGCTGATTACGCTGGCGATGTTCTTTGTGCAGATTGTGTAGAGCGCGAACCCACACGGGTTGGCTGTGAGCACTAACGAGACTCACGGAACAATCGTGGTTTTGACGATTGTCGGGAGTCATGTTAGGCGGAACAGGCAGTGTGGGTGAGCGCGTTTTATGCTGCGACAATCCCCGCTCAGCAATCAAGCACTAACGGGCTTTGATGGACATGGCGGTCTGTGCCATGTGCGAAAAGCGAGTTAGGCGGAGATTGCTGGGGATTGGAACGCGTTTAGAGCGTGAACAAGGGCGCTTAGGCCATGAGGACTAGCAATATCTTTTGTAGAATCCGGTCTGTGGATTCAACAAAGATGAGCTAACTGGAATGTCTTGCCCCTTGTGAGCGCATTTAGAGCTCCTCAACCGATATTAAAATTCAATATTACGCAAAAGAGGCTGTGACGTCACCCCTTCGGGGATGTCACAGCCTCTTATTTTTACGAATTTTATTGACTAATCGTGTTCCGAAAGGTTGAGAATTCCGGTTAATTCTCCCACTCAAAACACCTTTTGTCACAACTTCTTTCTATTTCGTACCTCGTAACCAAAAGACATCGATCACACCCACCAGTGCCACAACGATGAATAGCGCTGCCGTCTTGGGGTAATTGAGATACGACGTCACCAGAGCAATTAAGAGTGCGAGCACAATACTGAATCTTTGAATTGTCGCATAATACTGTCTCATTGCATGACCTCCCTAATGGTGCTTCTGATAAGCATCGAATGCACGTGCCACTTCATGTAGCTCACCAGTGACAGCCTCGCCGCCAAAACGACTCGCTTCATATTGTCGCGTTGCTTGGCTGAAAGTCCCATCCAGTTGCAACGTCTCATCCACGCGTTTCGCGTACGCCAGCAGCGTTTCACCCTTTTGACGTGTCCACTGGCGATTCAGTAGCCACAATAACTGGCGGTAGCGCTGCTCATAATTTGTGCGCGTCACATGCTTGCTGAGAAACAGGGCGACGAGACCCAGCCATCGCTGTTGTAACCACCACAGGAACGTGATGCCAACCACAATCGGTACCAGCCACCACCAACCGCTGATGTCACTGGTCTGTTGGGCCTTAGTTGTGCGCGATGATGAGCTGGTACTCGACTGACTCGATGAAGCCTGTGAGCGACTTGATGACGTGCTCGAAGACGACTGTTGGCTCTGGCTGCTGGCCGTTGGCGGTGTCGTTGATTTGGTTGGGCTCGACGGGTTACTGAAACCAGGTGTCGGCTCAAATGGCAACCAGCCAAATCCTGGGAAGTACACCTCAGGCCACGAGTGCGCATCCGCATTGCTCAGGGTGTAAACATCGGTGCCGTCGCCGTTCACCTTGGTGACTGAGCCGGTGTTATAGCCTTTCGCCCAGCGTGCTGGAATACCAACCGACCGCAATAACACGACCATGGCAGACGAGAAATTATCACAATAACCAACCCGTGAATCAAACAAAAATAATCCACGTAATCGCGATTCTTCGGTGTCACCTTGGCATCGACCTTTGAATAAGTCAGCTGTGGTGCCGAATTGAGATAGGTTTCAACGGCTTTCACTTTTTGATAATAGGTTGGTTGCGTCGCCGTCAATCGCGTTGCCAAGCGCTTAATCCGCGCTGGCAATTTGGGTAGTTGAATCTGACTCGCTGTCGGCTTGGGCGCTGAAACGGCCGCTAGCTGTGTAACCGTCGCCTTCTTTGCGCTCGCCTGTAAAGATATGCGTGTTGGCGTGCGGCCTCGCGTCACCATCAAGCGCGCTTCTTGCACGTTATAGCGCAGGCGTTCGAGTGATTGCGGTTGTGTCTGCGTCAATTGAACCCGACCGTATGGCAGGACCACATAAGTATTATCGGCTGCCTGTCGCATTGTGATTGTTTCGGCCTTCTGATAGGTCGTGTCCGCATCCGTGATTGGTGCTGTCGCCTCAACGGGCATCTCTTGCTGCCGTGCGCTCTGCCAACCAGTACCGGTATACACGCTTTTGACCTCCGCCCGAAAATAATGCGGTGTCTTCTGCGTCACCGTTACAACCGGGGTCGGATCGTCATAGACAGGCCCACCCAGCACGCGATCATTCTCGCTGAGACCAGTGCGCATATTTTGCCGCGCATAAGCACTGATGGCTTGATAAAAGCCACGGTCATTCAACCAGTTGCGCAGCGACACGGTTTGATCCACTAGCGCATTATTGAGTGAGGCCACATTTTGGTTCAGGACTGTGATACCTGCGACCAAGACTGTTGTGACAATTAACCAACGCAATAAGCGTCGCGGTTGTTCAGCGTAACGATGTAAGCCTAAGAATGCCAAGCCCACCGCGCCCATCTGCGCAAAAACGAGCAACAAATCATTGCCATTAAAAACATGCACCGCGAGCAAATAACTGAATACCACAATCCAGGCAATCAGATAGTGATCCAATCCAATGATGAGCACCGCAAGAAACGCAATCACGATAAATACCAGCGGCACACTCACAATCTGTGGCACAGAAAGGCCACCGACCAACAGAAACTGACGCAAGGCCGTGAAGAAGCGTTCCCAGAAAGTCCATAACCAACCGGCACTGGGAAATAACCACCACAGCCAGCCCAAGGTGTTGCCAACAAGGACCACAACGCCTAGAGGCCACCAGCGCGGCTTCAATGCGAATAGCATGCCTGATGCCACCGCAATGAGACTATAAGCCACAAGCACCCACGGCTGAGCGAGATGATTAATCTGTAGGAACGGCCCTGCCGCAATCGCACACAGCCACAACATTAAGAGACTCTTGTAGCTGACCAATATCAATTTTTTCATGTGCGCGCCTCCGTGACGACCACTTCCTGATCAACGATACGGGCCACCAGAAGCGTTTGGTCATCCGTACTGTCCCAATCCAATGGTGCGAGCGCGACAAGGACGCGGCCGGTCATCGGCTGCGGCAGCGCAGCGAGTGTCTCATCTGGCGTTAAGCGTGCCAAATCAGCCTGTGTCGGCGTTTGATTGAGGGTGGCACCAAGTAACCAGACCGTCTTTTGTTGTGCTAATAGGGCTGAAAAAATGGCAATACGCGCCTCATAGGTGGCATCCGTTTGGTTGATCAGAACAAAAATCGGATTGGGTAACTGTGACTGATCGAATTCCCGCACAATGAGTTGTTGCTGGCGAGCGCTTTGGTGCCAATCAATCAGGCCGACCTCGTCACCGATTTGATACGGATGAAAATCGCGAATCTGAAAATCATTTGGCCAAAACGCATCTGTATTCGCGTTTCTAAGGCGTCTTGTAGCACGCGTGCACCGTACTCATCCGGTTTTGGCAGCACCAAGAGTGGCGTTTGCAATCGCAGCGGAGCCTGTTTGCGCAACACACCCAAGCCGTCGCCAGCAAACCAGCGACTCGCCACATCTTGATATTCCCCGCGTGCTAACGCTAAAGGTAATTGAATCTGGCGATGGCCTAAGAATGTGCCCTGCCACAAGATGGTATCTGCGTGCACGACGCTGAGGTTCACCCACCAGCCACCGCGCGCATCGAGCGTTACCGGTGCGCCGCTGAGCGCAGGACCGCTCGGCGTCACTTGCAAAAGTCGTAAGGGCGCGATTAACAGCAGGACACTGGCTAGTAGCAGTAACAAACATAGATTCGTCATTAACCAGCTCGCGGGGGGTATTAAAGATGGGCCCAATCATCGCCAAAGTCCCAACAAAAATAGCACGGCGAGTGCATTTTTAGGCGATACATCTCATCCCTCCTCACGTCGCTTAATCGGGTAACGTTATCTGTTGCAGAATCATTTCGAGTTGTGCCGTGGCCGTTAACTCCGATCCTGGCATCATCAATAAGCGATGCGCGAAGACCGGCGTAACCAGTGTTTGCACATCTTCTGGCGTGACAAATTGGCGCCCATCGATGAGCGCATAGGCCTTAGCCGCAGCCATCAGCGCCAGCCCACCCCGAGGTGAAATGCCGAGACGCACAGATGCGGCATCTCTTGTCGCTTGCACGAGATTGAGGACATACTCCGCCACCTTCGGATCGGCCTTAACTGCCTTCACCTGTTGTTTGAGTGCTTGCAATTGTTGACCATTCAACACGGTATCAATCGCTAAGTCGCGGTGCTCCCCCATCAATAGCGCTAATTCGGCCGCTTGATCGGGATAACCCAAGTGCAATCGCATCAAAAACCGATCCAGCTGGGCTTCGGGCAACGGATAAGTACCGGCAAACTCGCTGGCATTTTGGGTCGCCAGCACAAAGAAGTTCGGGTCGAGGTCAAACGTGGTCCCATCTAATGTGATGCGGCGTTCGCCCATGGCCTCAAGTAACGCCGCCTGAGTGCGGGGTGTGGCCCGATTAATTTCATCCGCCAGTACAATTGGCGTGAACAGCGGTCCTTTGCGAAACTCAAACTGGGCGGTTTTTTGATTAAAAATCGCGCCCCCTAAAATATCGCTGGGTAGCAAATCCGGCGTAAATTGAATGCGCCTGAAATTCAAATCCAATGTCTTAGCTAATGCCTCGACCAGCGTCGTTTTTCCCGACACCAGGTACATCTTCGAATAATACGTGCCCGCCTGCTAACATCGCAGTCAGGGTCAATCGCACAACCTGATCGTGTCCCACCACCGCGCGTCGGACTTGTTCGGTCACATGGGTGATTACATCACGGATATCTTCAGCCATATTAACGCCCCCTATTTACAGTCATTATTCGAAATTTTGTGCTAAAAAGCAAGACGAACCGCTTTTGATGCAAAAATACCCGCTGCTCTTGTATACTAAACCTAAGAATGAGGGGGAATTGATATGCTCAAAGAGTTTCGTGAATTTATTATGCGCGGGAACGTGCTCGATTTAGCTGTTGGTGTCATTATTGGGGGCGCGTTCACTGCGGTTGTCGGCTCACTGACCAAGAATCTGATTAATCCGATTCTGGCGCTGTTTGTTGGGAAGACAAATCTCGATGGTTTAACCTTTACCATCCTTTCTGCACAATTCAAAATTGGGGCGTTTCTCAACGATGTGATTAACTTCCTGATTGTGGCTTTTGTGGTCTTCTTGATCGTCAAGGCCGTCAATCGGATTCTGCCGAAGAAACAGGCTGAAGAGGAAGCGGCGGAACCAAGCACTGAGGAACAATTGCTGACTGAAATCCGCGACTTATTAAAAGAAAAGTAGAGCGCGACAAGCCCCGTTTAGCAATCGAGTACTAACGGACTTTGAGCAACATGGCGGGTTTTGCCATGGCGAGAAGTGAGTTAGACGGAGATTGTTGGGACTTGGAACGCGTTTAGAGCGTGACAAAAGGCGGTCAATTGCAGCTGATGCAGTGGCCGCTATTTTGTGGGCAAATTGTGTTGGCACGCTGTTTGTCATAACGTGTTTGAGCACGCATTTGCACACTTCCCAGTCTGTGCGCGGGATTAAGATTTGCTGATGTCCTTCCAAGGTCTGACGACAAATGCTCGACAAATAGTATGCTGGTAAAAAGATTGAGGAAGGAAGATTACCATGGCGCACCATCGCGGGCTGGCATGGCTGATTTTCATTGGCGGTGCAACTTTTTAATTGCCAGTGATCACAGCCCAGTCCCAGCACCTCAGCGACTCCAGATTCAAACCGAGTTGCGTGAAACTGTTGATATCGCAAAGAACAAATTCGATCAATTCGTCGCTAACAGTCAAACTCAACCCAAAGTTGAAGTCACCCAACAGGCTCAGCCAAAAGTTAACGTGACCCAACAAGAAGCCGCGGCTAATCGCACACAATCAAGACAGGCAGACACCGGGCAAGCAACCCCTATTGTCTCAATCGTCCAAGATGTGTCCCTGCGCCGCACCTACTATTACACATTCGCCGCAAACGACTCACAAGCCGTACGCAATGTCTTCGCCCACGCGGTAGATGTCTATAACGCAACCGGCCTCGTCAATCTGATTCCCGGCAAGGCACAAGTACGCAAAATCAAATTAAGTTCTCGACTTATCACAAACAAATGCCCGCCAGTCAACGCGACGCCCTCGAGTTGGGCCAAGGTGGGCCCGAGATTATCAGTCACGTGTGGGGTGGCACGGCCATCAACCACGCGACTGCTAGTCTTAACGTGACTTATTCAGAATCCATTGCCCAATCGGTTGCCATTCACGAGTTAGGCCACGCATTGGGGCTCGATCACAGTACCAATGCCGCCTCCGTGATGTATCCCGTCGATCAAGGCAAAACTGCCCTATCGGCTGAAGACATCGCCGCGCTCAAGCAGATTTATGAAGTCTAGAACATAAAAAAGAGGAACAACGCCAAAATTATGACGTTGTTCCTCTTTTATTGTCCAAACATAATCGCTATGTAGCCTACTTCTTAAACCGGTTTTCAAACAGTGGGGATACAGGCTTGTTTTCTTGAATCCGTGTAATCGCACGACCTAATAATGGGCCAACGGAAACAATTTGCAGCTTGTCCATCTGTTTGTCTTCTGGCAATTGAATGGAGTCTGTGACAACCACTTGCTTGATCACTGAGTTGGTCAAGCGTTCAACAGCTGGACCAGAGAAGATGGCGTGCGTTGCGGCAACAACCACTTCAGTTGCGCCTGCTTCTTTGAGTGCAGCAGAGGCCAACGTGATGGTCCCAGCCGTATCAATCATGTCATCAATGATGATTGCGCGCTTGCCATCAACCTTACCCACGATGTTCATCACTTCAGCCACATTTGGCCGAGGACGACGCTTATCGATAATAGCGATTGGTGCCTTCAAGAATTCAGCTAACTTACGTGCACGAGTGACACCACCATGATCGGGAGACACAACAACCGTGTCTTCGCCGGCATAGCCATTACTCAAGAAGTAGTCCGCTAACAGTGGCGCACCCATCAAGTGGTCCACTGGAATATCGAAGAAACCTTGAATCTGAGCAGCGTGCAAGTCTAATGCCAACACGCGGTCAGCACCAGCGCGTTCTAACATGTTCGCAACCAACTTGGCCGTAATTGGTTCGCGTGAACGGGCCTTCCGATCTTGCCGAGCATACCCATAATAAGGGATAACAACACTGATTGTGTGTGCGGATGCGCGACGCAATGCGTCAATCATAATCAACAATTCCATCAGATTGTCATTGACTGGGTTAGAGGTTGACTGCACCAGGTAGATGTCGTCGCCCCGAATACTTTCTTCAATGTTAATCTGAATTTCACCATCACTAAATCGCTTGACAGATGACTTACCTAACTCAACACCCACCTCGGCGGCAATCTTTTCAGCAAGTGGCTTGTTTGAGTTCAACGCAAAAATCTTCAATTTAGGATCAGAGTAATGATCTGGCATGGTATCCTCCGTTTAAAAAATTTTCATACATACTACTAAAAAGCATAACGAAAACACAGAAAAAAGCAAGCTGGATTTCCAACTTGCTCATCTTTTCTTAACGTGCACCGCATCGGTATCTCTTTTAGTCCTCAAATACTATCCTGGAGCGTGATTCGGATAACATTATCAAGAATTATTTGGAAGATTCGTTCCATTCATCGCTCTTGCTCAGTGGCAGGCGATTCCAGAAGTCCAACTTATTGGTCTGACGTTCGCGGGCAATGGCCATCGCGTGGAATGGCACATCCGCGGTGATGGTTGATCCAGCAGCCACGAAGCTGTGATCACTGATTTTGACAGGTGCCACAATATTTGCATTGCTACCGATAAAGCTGTGGTCACCCACTTCACTCTGCCACTTTTGAACTCCATCATAGTTGACGAACACGACGCCACAACCGACATTGATGTCAGTGCCCAATGTTGCGTCCCCGACATAAGTCAGGTGGCCAACCTTGGTGCGATCACCAATTGTCGCATTCTTGATTTCGACGAAGTTACCGATATGAGTTTCTTCACCGATATTAGAATTTGGCCGTAAGTGGGCATTAGGACCCGCATTACTACCACGATGCATGATGGAATGTTCAATTGTTGACTGGTGATTGTTACCTGATCTTCAATAGTGGCATCCACTAAGACGGAATGTGCACCGATGACACAGTCTTCACCGATAACCGTGTTGCCCTTTAAGTAAACGCCCGGTTCAACAATGGTGTCAGCACCGATTTTGACGTCAACATCGATATAAGTATTTTCAGGATCAATCAAGGTAACCCCGTTTTGCATGTGGGTGCGATTGATGCGTTGTTGCATCACCTTGGTGGCAGCGGCGAGCGCTACCCGATCGTTTACCCCCATAGATTCATCGAAGTGTTTCATCCGGTAAGCAGCCACAACATCGCCGCGACGCTTCAAAATTTCGATGACATCGGTTAAGTAATATTCACCTTGTGCGTTATCGTTAGTCACTTCATGCAGCGCGCTGAACAGTGACTTGTTATCAAAACAGTAAACACCGGTATTGATTTCGTTTACCGCTGCTTCTTCATGTGTCGTGTCTTTTTGTTCCACAATCTTTTGAACGGTACCCAAGTCATTGCGGATGATGCGACCATAACCAGTAGGATCTGGTGCTGTGGCGGTCAGAATGGTTGCCTTGGCACCCTTGTCTTTGTGGTAGGCGAATAATTTCTCAAAGGTTTCAGCCGTCAGTAATGGCGTGTCCCCATTCGCAATCAGTGTCATACCGTCCTTGTCGCCGAGCAATGCTTCAGCTTGTAAGACCGCGTGACCTGTCCCCAACTGCTCTTCTTGAATGACAAATTCGCTGCGATTGCCCAGTGTTTCTTCAACTGCTTCGGCACCGTGGCCAACAACAGTCACAACTTCATCTGGGTGTGTCAATTCAACTTGTGATAACACGTGATCAACCATTGGCTTACCGGCTACTTCGTGCAGCACCTTGTATAGCTTGGACTTCATCCGTGTACCCTTACCAGCTGCTAAAATAATTGTATATTTTCCAGACATCATTTAGACTCCGTTTCGTTTTAAAGTTACCCACTTATCATATCCCAGTCACTACCGCCTGACAACTAACAAACGGGACTATACCAATGATTAGAGCGCGAATTCACACGTTTTTGGCTGCGAGTACTAATTGCCTCCACAAAAAACGGTCCAACCAAGCCACTGCGCTTAGTTGAGCCGTCTTTCATCATCAAATGACATTAAGGTTTACTTTTATCTGCTGAATCATCACCGTCAATGGCGACCGTGCTCACCTGTTTTGTTTTGGCCCACACATCATAGAAAAAGCGCCCATGACGAGTCATGATTTCCCAGACAATGTTGACCACAAAATAGATGGTGGCGATACCCGAGCCAATCAACAAGACATAAGTGAGATCGCTTTGATGCCAATCGCTCATCACTAAAACAAGCTGATTGTTGAATACCCAAGTGATGGGAAACGCAACGCCGTACAACAAGAACTCTCGCCATAACAAGCGCCAAAATCCAATCGGTTGGCCATCGACTTTAACGATTCGAATTTTGACTAACCGCTTGCCGATTGTTTGGCCAGCGTTGAAGTATGGTATCAAAACAAAGAGAAAGAGCGTTGAGACAATGTAGCCAAACTGCCAGCTCGATCCAAATCGCGCATCGCCAAACAAAAAGGCGATGAATGCAATTGCAGCGCCAACAATGACGCCCATCACGACATAATCGACCAAAAAGGCAACGAAGCGACGCGGCCAAGTGACACGCGTCCCCAAGGCCACACTCTCTTTATCCATCGCATCCCGTGAAGGAAAAGCACGCATCAGCGCCGGTGCGATGAGCCCGCCAATCAAGCCGCCCGTCGTATTGAGAATCAGATCATCAACATCGAATAACCGGTACGGCCGTGGATAGTAGCCGTATAAGCCAGACAGCTGCGTGAGTTCAAAGAACAGACTCAACGCGAAGCTGATCCCAATGACTTGCCACAGTGGTCGCTTGAAGTAATACCGTAGATACACCCCAAACGGAAGCGTCAATGCAATGTTAAACGCGGGTTGGATAAAGCCCGGTGCCTTTAACGCCGCTAACCACGTTGTTGGATGCGCGAATTGAAACGGTGTCGTGTTGATGAATTCACGCAATGCCATGAATGGCACCAGATTGTATTTTGGCCCGGTCATTTTGGCCACAGCAGCGACACTCGGTAATGGCAAAATAATCAGGAAATAGGCAGTCAATAAATAGAAGATGAAGGTGTACACCACAACGGCGCGCCAGAAGACGACACTGCCGTAACGGCGATATTGCCCAATCATAAAGGGCAACGTGAGCACTAAGGCCAGTATTGGAAAAATTAGGATTGCCGTTCTAATTGGATACAGATAGGCACTCATTGTTCACGTAACCGACCAAATAATTCGTGATTGTAATCCAAGTAATTACCGGCGACAGCATGTAAGGTGTTGGCCTTTGTATCGACATCGTCCACTCGGATCAGTGATGTGTAATCGGATACCATGCGATCTCCGGCAAACTTGCCTTCCGCAAATACGGAAATACCGACCAGGTTGGCCCCGAATTCTTCAATCAAACCGCGCATCCCGTTAACGGTCCCGCCGGCCTTCATGAAATCATCCACGATTAGGACACCAGAACCAGGTTTCAAACTGCGCTTACTGAGTTCCATCTTTTCGATACGCGCAGAGCTGCCGGACACATAGTTCACCGACACAGTTGAGCCTTCCGTGATTTTGGAGTCACGCCGCACAATGACAAATGGGACATTGAGATACTGACTCACGCTCTGTGCAATGGGAATCCCCTTGGTTGCCACGGTCATGACCGCGTCCACTGATTGATCCAGATACTGGGTCGCAATCAAGCGGCCGATTTGGCGCAAGACTTCTGGTGTGCCCAACAAGTCAGACAAATAGACATAGCCACCTGGTAACAGGCGATCACTTTCAGATAAGCGATTGGCCATGTCGGTAATAAAATTGGATGCCTCTTCTTGGCCGATGGTTGGCATGAAGCGCACGCCACCTGCCGCACCGGGAACAGTCTCCAAAATCCCTGTCTGCCGAGCCGCAAAGGTACGCCGAATAATCGCCAAATCTTCACTGATGGATGATTTGGCGGATTCATAACGCTTTGAGAAAAATGTGAGTGGTACCAGTGTGTGTGGTCGTTCTAGCAAATAACGTGTCATATCGATTAATCGATCACTACGTCGTACTTTCATAAGTTATACCCCTATCTCCGAACATTTGGATTGAATTGAGTTTCCAAGAACTAATCTTCCCAATTATATGGGATTAGACGTTAAAATCATAGAATTATTTTTGATTCGGTGTGAATTGTTCGCATCTAGAAATTTTTTTTTGGCAAAAAGTGCAAAATGCTAGCTTCTGGAAGGTGGTTAGTTTAGAATTA
>NZ_BBBX01000020.1 GCF_001311785.1 Lacticaseibacillus saniviri JCM 17471 = DSM 24301
ACCAAAATATGGCATACTTTGTTATAGATGAAGAAAGGAAGCGAGGATATGAGTAGTAATGGGTTAGAAGATGTCGAGGGTATCTTCAATCGTGAATTGCATCACCTGGATACCTCACTCAGTACTAGTGAAGTCGAAATCACCAAATTATTCCCAGACGCCTTTATGGCAGCACACACAAAATCGACTTCAATGGATCAGTTCATGGCTGATTTGGGCATCAATAGCGAGGAACAGCTGCATGAATATCCAATTGATCAATTGAACGCCAAAGTCGCGGCCGAAAGTGATTTTGCCAGCTGGGATGATATGTTGAAAGCAGCCGGTAAAGCTTATCTCGAAAATAAATAAACGAAATCCCGATTATCGATGACTGATAATCGGGATTTTTTTGCGTATTTCAGTTAAGAATGCATTTCGAGAAAATAAATAACAAAATCAGATTGTTATTCGCATCAGTCTCAAATATACTAGTTATTGAGTTATTAGATTTTAAACTGATTACGCCTGCTCAAAATATTACTCTATCGAAAGTTATTTTTTCACCAAAGTACTGTTCCTTTTAACGTTGTCATGATATAAATGATAATTTATAAAAATAATTCGCAAAATATTATCCATGTTGTTCAGGAGGGCTTCCAATGACATTAGCACAGCTCGCTAAATCCAATCGATATCCAATAGTTTTATTGGTTCTGGGATTTCCAAAAGGTACCTTTCAAATTCTCCTTCGTGGGATGACTTACTCAAAACATTATGGACTGAAGCTGAAATTGATAAGGACTATTACTATTTTATAGATGAAAATAACCACGACGACAGCGGAGCGACATATAACGATAACTTCTTTACTGCTAAGACTGCGGCTGGTAATGAACTTGAACAAGTTTTTCACAAAAATTCTTTGCTGGTCAATTAGTCATTGATGGACTTACGAAAGAGACTGCGCTGTTTGAGAATCTCTCGCCACTAAAGTTTCGTATTGCTCAACTACTACAGGGTTACAAGTTGAACAGTGAAACAGAAGCTGAATTACCGCTATTTAGAAAATTTTTTATCAAAAGCAAAAATGATAGTTACGACTAATTATGATACTTTCATTGAAGATCAACTTGCTCAAGAAAATGGGGAATCTCCCACCGTCTACATTGGAGAGAACGGCTTCTTTAACGATACTGACGGTACAGCAGAAATTTTTAAAATTCACGGAAGTGTAAATAAGCCAAACTCATTAGTCGTAACCGCAAATGACTACCAGCAATATGACGAGACAAAACTACTCATCAGTGCCAGACTCCTAGTAGGTCTGCTCCATTCCCCTATAATTTTTCTAGGATACTCTCTGACTGACAGAAATGTAGTTAACCTTCTAAGTGATTTTTCAGCACACTTTCCAGGGTCGGATATAACAGAAATCGCAAACAAAATCATTGTTGTTGACTATGACAAGAACAATCGCAGACTTGAAGAAACGGTTAGAGTTAGAGAAATCCCCACTTCGAAAGACATCACTTATACTTCCCTAAGAACCGAAAATTATGCGCCGATCTATGAACAAATAAGTAAAATTGACGAAGGGGTCAGTCCGGCTGAAATTAGAAAATATTCAGGTTTAATCAAACGGCTGATTGTCGATTCCGAAAATCACGGCACACTCCAAGATACATTGGTAGCACTCTATCCACTGGATGAGCTTGAGTCTAGAATCGATAATGGACAAAAATCGCAATAGCGTTAGGTGACAGAGAAAATTTTCAAGTTGCAACCTTGGCAAACTACATTGAAGACTATTTTTCTGAGCATCCTAAATATAGAAATAAAGATGCACTATCATTTGTTGCCTCAAATAGCACTAATGCTCGGACTCCTTTTGCGAGAATCTGGAACAACACGGACCATTTGCCGAACAGTTTAAGTAAGTCAAAAGTAAAAAAACTTAACACCATGATTAAGAAAAATGGGACGCTCCAAGCTATCAGAAACCACACAACTAAGTCATATCACACTAAGCTTCCTGAAGGGTTTTTACTTGCCGAACAAGATTTGTCACAAAAATCAGTAGAACAGCCGATTTAATCATCTGGAATATCGAGGCTTTTAATCGCTCAGAGCTTAAAACCTTTATGATGAAAACCGTCCTGCCGCGACTATTAGCAAATATTAAAACTGATGCTTCCGGTAATGATCGAAGCTATTACCGAAAGCTATTGATGGCATATGACGTACTGATCAACGGAGATATGACGCAAAAAAGCCCACAGATTAAGCCGGGTTTAGAGAAAGAAAAATGAAAACCCTCTTCGCAGACTTGGATCTCATCTATCTGTTCATATCAATCAATAAAGCGTGACTTCTTAGCCCATTAATAAAATCGATTTCTGTCACGCTTTGCTGGTTTAAAAAAAAAATTTTTCTGACAACGAGTTTCATCTCTCTGGACAATACAATTTGAATATCGTAAATATTTGAACTTTCAGGCAAAATAACTAAATTTCCGAATTACCAAAAAGTAGGAATGCTGATATATCAGCATTCCTACTTTTTTACGAAGCTATTCAAAAATTAGTAAGGAGAGTACAGGATTTGAACCTGCGCGCCGGTATTAACCGGTTCGCCGGATTTCGAGTCCGGTGCATTACCACTCTGCCAACTCTCCAATAAACAACAAGAATATTATATCAAACTATGCCAGCCTTGCAAAGCAGAACTTCTAGTGGGCACAGAACGCAAAAAAAGGATCTCACCTTTCGGCGAGATCCTTTTGATTAGCAATCAGAGATTATAAAGCCCATGGAGACAGGCCAGCAGCGTTGTATAAACGGATGGCGTCTGAAATTTGGGTGTCAACACTGTTGCTACCATTGATCCAGAGGCTTTGGAATAAGCCGTGAGCTGAACTTGATGGGTTCTGAGCAGTTGACTGCCAGTTAGATTCACGAGTGATGATGGCATCCCATGTTGATGCGGAAACACCAGTTGCAGCAACCATCTTGTTTAAGACGTAGCTCTTCAAGTCAGAACCGTAGTTGGTTGTGGTTGAAGCTGTTGCGGCTGTGTTAGTTGTTGTCGCAGCCTGAGTTTGTGTTGCCTGCTGTGTTTGTTGTGCAGGTTGTGCTTGTGTTGTTGTCGTGTTTTGGGTTGTTGCTTGTGTTGCTGTACCGCCAACCTTCACGATTTCGCCTGGGTGGATTAAGTCATAACCACCAACTGTGCGGCCATTGAGTGTTTCAAGACTTGCCACACTCATGCTGTGTGCGTTAGCGATGCTCATGTATGTGTCACCAGCTTCAACGGTCACTGTGCCGTTACCGTTATTAACGGCTGCGTGTGTTGTGCTTGTTGAGAGACCTGCGACACCTAATGTCAATGCTGCTGCGGTAGAGAATAAAAGAGTCTTAATTTTCATAGTTTAAAATTTTCCTTTCGTGTTTGCCTTTGCTTATGTATACAAGATTAAAGCATCAGCATTACAGCGACATGTAGCTCAAATTACGATTAAATTACCATATGGGATTTTGCAACGTCGCTGTAACATTCAAGAATTATTTCATTTTTTACAAAAACAACGCCTGTTTTCTGTAAAATCACCGCATCAGTTCCCTCCTAATAGATTAAAATAGCGTGCTGCCTCGGCCAACAAACCGCGACAACACGCTATTTCATTTGTGATTGAGACTCTTAATGATCAGCATCATGGGCCGCCGCCACTCATTGGCCATTTCTGGCAGATCGCGCAATTCGGCTGCTGGTGTTGGCTCCACAACATCGGCGATGACAAACTGATGTGTCACCAACGTGTGCAAATATGTCGTCAGACTGCGGTGATATTTGGTGACCTGCGAACCTAAGAACTCGGTTTCGCGCTTTCCCTCATCAAAGTAACGATCAACGGGAAAAACGGTTCGTTCGCCGCTTTGAACAAAGTCTTGATCACCGGATGCAGTGAAGACGGGATGTTCCACGGAGAATAAGAAGATGCCATCAGGCAACAGGAATTTGCGCACATGGTCCACCAATGCGGCAAAGGATGGCAAGTAGTGAATCGCCAGTGAGGAGAAAACCATGTCAAACTGATCAACATCAAAGTCGACCTGACTGATGTCTCCTACCATATAGGTAATCCGTGGATCGCCATTCTTTTCCTTAGCCGTTGCAATCATTTTCTCTGAGAGATCCACGGCGACAACTGATGCAGCACCGTGATCGACAAAATATTTGGCGTGCCAACCATAGCCCGCACCCAAATCCAATATCTTCTTATCGGTTAAGTCCGGTAGCATCGCTTCAAGCGCTGGCCATTCACCGGCCCCTTTTAGCCCTTCTTCGCTCCGCCGCATATGGGCGTATTGATCAAAAAAAGTAGGATCATCATAAGGATTCATTTTGCTTCGCCTCTTCGTTTCTTTAATGTCGCCACAATATTGGCATAGGATGTTTCATCTATTGTTAGTTTATGCCGATAGACCCAATAAGCCAAGACAATTCCGATTAATGGAATCAAAGTAATCAATCCGAGCAACAACTCAGTTCGGTTCAATGGCACATTGTGAATCACCTGTTCAACCGCGCTTTTCTTAGCTACTGCAGATAAGGTGCCCCGTTGCGCGTCTCGCTCTAATGTTGAGATGTGTTGTGTGGCCGCAAAGATGCCAACACCGGCATAAATCACGATGGCCAAGAATTGCCCGGCCGCCATCCCAAGTTTGGTCACAAACGGCCGCACGGAGAAGATAATCCCTTCATTGCGCTGTCCCGTCAGATACTCATTGTACTCAACGGCATTGGCGATATTAATAATCAAAATGAGGTAGTAGATACCATTACCAACAGAAGGCAAAATATTCGCCGCTGACAGCAACCAAGCCTTGCCTGCGCCCCAGTTATCCGGCACCAGTAAGCCGACCGCTAACAGCAATGCATAGCCGATAACGGCCATGATGGTCGCAGCCCGAATCAAGGTCATACGACTGAAGCGCTTGGAGAGACTGGAGAAAGTGGTAAATACCACAACGCCCGCTGCCTGGCCCAACAGAATGAAAATAATATTCCATGAACCCGAATAGCCAAGCGAGAAGATCAGATAGAAGTTAAACACAGTGGTACTCAGGGTGGTCACAATCATATAGATGAAAAGCAACAGCGCGTTCCAAAGCACCTGATCATTTTTCTTCAGGACGGCCATGATGGCACGAAACGATACTTTGACTCGTGGTGTGTTCTCCTGCTGCGCAATGACAGCAGGGTCCTCGTGCACCCCAAATACGGTCAAGCCCTGTGTGAACAGCATGAGTCCCGTAAAAATAATTGCAATCCACGCGTACCCACTGACAGTGCTGCCGCCTAGAGCATGGTCCCCGACGGTAAAATATTGCACCAAGGTATTGGTCAGGAATGCACCAATACCCGCCATCAATGAGGTTAGCGAGGTCAATGCATTGCGATCATCCGCGTTACTCGACAGCGCCGGTAACATCCCCCAATAAGCGATGTCGTTCATTGTAAAGAAGATATTGAATAAGAGATAGAGAATCCCAAAGGCCACGATATAAGGCCAGCCCTGTAAGGTATTGGTGAACGAAATCACCACGATAACCGCGGTGCCCAGTACCCCAATGACAATCCAGGGTTTGAACTTACCGAAACGCGTATGGGTGGCATCAAGAATATTCCCCATGATGGGGTCCAGAATGGCATCGATAATCCGTGCGACCACAAACACAATACTGATGACAAAAAATTCTTGGACGCTGAGTTGTTTTGTCAGCATCACATAGGTAATGAGGTAATTGAGGAACAGACCGGCTGCGGCCATATCGCGACCAACCGTCCCGAGCGCAAAGGCCCACAAGTTCCCCTTACTGAGCTTATTCTCCTTCATTCAAGTCGCCACCATTCCAATTTTTCCAATCAATTAATGTTAATTGCGTTTCTTGCTTCAAAAACTGCCAGACAAAATGCCAGTATGTGTCCCCTGCTGTGAGCGCAGCCATCCCGTGTTGTGCCCCCGCCACCAGCATTTTGGCTTTTGGTGTGGGTGCCGCGGCATAATTGGTCCAGCATGCTTGCGGGCACAAAAGTATCCGCGTCCCCATGAAAGAACAACATCGGCACGCGGGCTTGCTTGAGTGCTTCGAGCGAACTGGCCGCTTTTAACCGCCAGTGTAGTCGCCACTGAACCAACCAACCAAAAGTCGTGATGAGGGGCCAGGATGGCACATGATAGAGCTGTTTGAGTTGGTAGCGGAATTCATCAGCAACGGAAGTGTAGCCACAATCTTCAATAATCGCTTTCACATTGGCCGGCAGGGGTTCGCCTGCGGTCATCATCACCGTGGCACCGCCCATCGAAATGCCATACAGAACAATTTGTGCTTCCGGATCACGCCGCAACAGGACCTGAATCCAATCCACGATGTCCAGCCGGTCCAAGTAGCCCATTTGGATGTAATCCCCTTCGCTCTGGCCGTGGCCCTGGGCATCGGCCAGAAAAATATTAAAGCCGAGCTGATCGAAAATGGTGCTTTGTCGTACATCTCTTCGTGTCGACCGCCGAAGCCGTGACACAAAATGGCCCATTGATGCGTGGCTCTTTCGGGATGCGTGTAATACCAGCCTTTCAGTGTCAAATGTTGCCGATTGACCATTGAATCTGGCTCAATGGTCACACTGTCCAACCAGTCCTGCTTGAATTGAGCGAGTTTTGCCTCATTCAAATCTGCCGGGGCGTCAATCTGATTGTGATCTGCCTCAAACACTGCCTCGCGGCTACCCGCGCGCTTGAGGGCGAGATTGAATAGAAATTGTGTGGCTACTGCGAGTCCGCCACACAGAACAACAATAATCATTGCTAGAATCCACCAGAGCATTGTTTAGCCTCATTTCTGTGTATCAGCTTGTTGACGTTTGGCAAAATTGACCATCGATGTTGGCACACTGCCATTATAATCTTGCCGCGCAATCGCTGTTGTCTGGTCCGAAAACGCCTTGGTCGCTTGCTGATACGTCGCGTTATTATTTTGAATCATGGCGTCCAACACCTGATCGGCCTTATCGATGTAGGCCAATAACCGTTGATTGGCCTCCGGCTGGGCGGTGTTGTTTTGTAAAATCAAGCGGATATCAGCTAACTTTGTTTGCCCGCTTTAGCATCGGCCACCAATTCACTCTGCTTGGCACCATATGAAGCGGCATTAATGGGCTTCATCACCTGATCACAGATGGCGTTGAACTGTTTTGGCGCTGCGCTTGTGTGAGTTGTGTACTCTTAATGACTGTTTTTGGTGCATTCGTTGAGGCTGGTTTCTTAGACTGACATCCCGCCAATCCAAATCCTGTTATCAAAATAGCCGTCCAGTAGATTATTTTTCTCACGGTGCATCCCCCTTTATGTGTATTGTGCCATAAGCTGGTGCCTACCAGCAAAAGAAGACGACCATTATATAACGTTTATTATGAATTTAATTTATAAAGTTATGTTGATTATAAGTTTAACTAGTGATATATTATTTCTACAGACAAATAGAAAATTCTAAAAAGAGGTGCTTCAGATGCAGACACAATCCTATACCGTATTGATTAACCAGTATTTAGAACGCTTACTCGTTTTTGAAACCGTTTTTAGCGAATACAATCAAACAACACGTAATATCGTTAAGGGAAACTGCTACGCCAGCGAAAGCCTGGAGCGCATCAAAGACTATTTTGCTAAGAATGCGATCCGTTTCGATCGCTTTGTTTCCCAGATCAACCAGGTGCAAGCACCCGATGGTTATCTCACCTTCAATCAACGGTTACTCGCCGCCCTTGAACAATTTAATACCGGCGTGTTGACCACTTTCAACGCGATTTCGTGTGACAAAATCGATCAGGAACAATTTGAAACCGGCATTTCCTATCAAGAATCTGCCAAAGCTGAAATTTCCGCCGCTTTTGACTATATCGGTCAGCCCATCATCTAGTATACTGAGAGTAACAAGATGAGGTGATGAATTTGGTAACATGGCACTTAATGTTTCACGAGCCTGAATTCACTCGCAAGCAAATTCAGGCGCTGGTTGCGCAATTGAACGCAAATGATGAATTCGGTGGTTTCCCCATTAAATCTCAGTTTGGTACGGCCACGAGTCAATTCATTGCGGTTGATTGCCAGCTTCAAGTGGTCAATGCGATTGATCACCTCACGCTCGAACAGATGCTCAAGTTTCTACTGATTATGGCAAACCAACTCGAGCAAGCACCGCCTGCCTTGTATTATGGCGTGATGGCGCAAACCATCGAACAATTGGGCATCGAATGGCACCCACTCAACAAGCAAGCCATCGATGTCATCTATTGGCAGAACATCCCCAGTCATTAAATCGGACGCCAAATACTTATGTGAACGACAAAAGAGAGGCTAAAGCATCGCCCATTATGGGGATGTTTCAGTCTCTCTTATTTTTCTATCAGCAACACTAACCTTGATAGTCGTCAGCGTCTGTTGAATAAGCAATTTCTTTTTGCGCTTCAAGCGCCGACAGCCGACCCGCTAACGCCTCATGAATTTTCTGGTAGGCATCGCTACCCAATGTCATCCGCAATGCCCCATGGCCATCTTCCACACGGGCAATGATTTGGTGGGCCATCTTGGCTGGGTCACCGGCAATCATCTTAACGTAATCAGCAACGTCCATGCCCGGAATCTCGCCCTTCATCTGACGCATTATTTGGTCGACTGGTGTGTTCTGATAGGCCGTCATCTCAGCACCAAAAGCACCATTACCGCCAACAAAATTCGTTCGAATGCCACCCGGTTCGACAATCGTTGTTTGCACATTAAACGGCGCGACCTCTGCAGCTAATGCTTCAAAAGCAGCTTCAACCGCCCATTTAGAAGCACTATACATGCCCATTGCTTGCGTTGAATACTCTCCGGCCATACTTGAAATTTGAACAATCTGACCGTGCCCCTGCTCCCTGAAATGAGGTAGAAATGCTCTTGCGGTACTCAATGAGCCAAACAAATTGACGGCAAAAACATCTGCCACCTGTTGAGCGCTAATACTTTCCACCGCACCATATAATCCGTAGGCCGCATTATTGAGTAGAACATCGATGGTCCCTAGCGCAGCGAACGCGCGATCAACAACCGTGTGAACCGCTTGATCATCCTTGAGGTTCATTGTCATCGCCCACAATTGATCCCCGTATTTTTGCTTTAAATCGGATAAGGCGCCCTCACGACGGGTAGTCGCTGCCACGCGATCACCTCGCTCGAGCAATTCACGCACGACCGATGTTGCCAAACCGCCAATTGCACCAGTAATAAACCATGTCTTCATCCTAAAATACCTCCATCTTTGTTTTAATTGTTGATGACAGGCTGTCTTCGACCACGTGCGCCGCATTAACCGATAGTGCTATCGTCAAACTATACGGTGAGTATAGCGATAGTTCTATCGCTTGTCAACTCATTATTCGTCGATAATCGAATCTTAGGCGATAGAATTATCGACAACTGTCTGCTATCATGAGAGCATGAAACCTAAAAATGAAACTGTTCGCCGGCAGATTATTGATGCCGCCACCGACCTCATCATCGAAACCGGTATTGCCGGCACCTCGACAGTTAAGGTGGCCAAACGCATCAACGGCGCCCAATCCAATATTTATTCTTATTTCAAGAGCAAAGAAGCCCTCATTGCCGGTGTCTTTGATTACCATCAAAAATTGATAACGGCAACGCTCGCTCCCGCCCTTGAGGATGCCACATCACCAAAGGCACTTATCACTTCGGTCGCTTCGGCATTATTTGAGTTTGCGACGACTCACCCAACTTCGATTCAAATCATTGCCGCTTTTCGCGCTCAACCGAGTCTGCGTCATCAGCTACCCGCGATTGATGAAAATGACGTCTTCACCAAATTATTCGGCCTGTTCCGCCGCTACCAACAAGATGGCCTCATCAAACCCATTCCCGCCGAATTTCTCGCTGAAGCGACGTTTTCAATTATCGTGGACTACTGCAACGCCAAATTGGCTGGCGAGGCGTATACGAGTGCACTCGATGAGACAACGGTAGCCCAGTTGATTGCTGATTTGGTTCTGCTCCGGGCATAAAAATAGGCGTTGCGACATAACCCTGTGGTTACGTTGCAACGCCTTATTTTAGTTTGCGATTAAAGATCCAGATTACCCTCACGCTTACCTTCACTCGGTAACAGAATCGTCTGACGATTGCCGTCATCGTATGCCATTACCTTAGCGGGAAAGCTGGGCTGATAATCAAATGGCAGATCAACTGAGAGTTCAGTTGGATCGTCTTCTTGTGAGAAATGCATGGTGACTTGACCATCATGATTCTCGACAGCAAACGTCAACAAGTTGTGCAAGTCGACGACACCTTGCAAGTTTGATCGATTATCATCCAGATGGAATCAATTAATTCGCCCGGCAGACTTGAAATCACGCCGAATGTCGCAAATCGACTATGTGTTGGATCAAACATGGCGGTTCCTCCTACATGCTGCAAATTTTGGTCGTAGCTTAAGCTTCTTCGGCAATATCTGCGAACTTTGCCTTCACAAATTTTGCCAAATCGTTGGCATCCACCTTAACCGAACGGCCGATCTTACCAGCTGAGACAATGATTGCTTGGCCCTTTGCTTCATCCGAAATAAAGATAGGATACTTTGGGTAGCGTTCATAGATGCCAATTGGCGTGTTCGCGCCATGCTCATAGCCTGTGGTTGCGATCAGGTCCTTTAACGGTACCATGCCGACCTTCTTGTTGCCAGAAACAGCACTCAGCTTCTTGTAATCAATATGCCGATCAAGTGGCACCACGCCCACAACGGGCCCCGTCTTGTTACCGGTCAACACCAGCGTCTTGTAGATTTCGTGATCCGAATAATCGAGATGATCGACTGATAATTGCGCCACATCACCTTCTTGATGGGTCGCAAAACTGAGTGATTCGTAGCTGATATTATGTTTGTCTAATATTTTTTCAACTAAGGTTTTACCCTCAGTGTCTTGATGTTTCTTACTCATGGGTTACCTCCCAAGATTAGGCACCCTCATACTCCATCAGGGTGAAGATGTCATAATCTTTAATCTTCTCGCGACCATGCAGGTCCTTGAGTTCAACCAAAAAGGCTGTACCGACAACAATGCCGCCCAACTGTTCAACCAATTCAATGGTTGCGGCAATGGTGCCGCCAGTGGCTAACAAGTCATCGCAGACCAAGACTTTTTGACCAGGCTTGACGGCGTCCTTGTGCATGTATAATGTGGCTTGACCGTATTCCAGATCATAGCTCGCACTCACGGTTTCGCGAGGTAACTTCCCCTTTTTACGCGCTGGGGCAAAACCAACCCCCATTTGATAAGCGACAGGACAGCCCACGATAAAGCCGCGTGCTTCAGGTCCGATAATCATTTCAACGCCCTTGTCTTGGGCATAAGCGGCGATTTCATTCGTGGCTGCGCGGTAGGCATCACCATCCGCCATCAGGGGTGAAATATCACGAAAAACGATACCGGGTTCTGGAAAATCTGGGACACTTGCGATGTAGTCCTTAAAATTAATTGTCATGTTGTTCCTTCCAATCATCATTATACTCAAGCAACGTTGGCGTCAATGCCTTGATTGGCGTCGTCTGTAACCTGTGAGCGAGCGCTAAGAATGTTTGCCGAGCTTGATAAGCCGGAGCGCTGTCCAGTGCCCGCTTTGCCGGTTTTGCGACCGGCGAAATGAAAGCACCGTCTATTGTAACAAATTCGAGTTCAAAAAACACCTGAACACTAAAATCACTTGGGAAACCGTCAGATGCGTTTCCTTTGCTACCAGGCCGAGTTGATGCTTATCAAACTGTGGATGCGCAATCAAGAAGCGCATCACCAGCCCGAATTCCTCGCGATTTGGAATGGGCACAAGATCCGTGGGACTTCCATAGAAGATGACACCCAGCGGTAATTGCACCTGATGAATGGCTTGCTGCAACTGTGCTTCGCTCGCTGGCAAGTCAACCAACACAACACTTTCACCTGGTGTCAGGTCATCTATCATCTTGGTTGGGCCACCGAATTGGAACCGTTGTTCGAGTTCTTTTTGACCCGTACATCAAAAAACACATAGGTCTTCGAGGTGTGAAACTGTTCAGCACTCAGCTTTGGCAAGCGGTAATCGATCACTTGTGGCTGCACCACTTGCATGTCTTTCAACATCAATTGCAGTTTGGTTTGATTCTTCCACGTGTTCTCGTCCAAATGCACCGCGAGTTTGGTTTGCGATGGAGCTGTCAATGCAGGTGCCAGCTCACCAAAGCCAAAGCCAATCACGTCGACCCCGTTATCGACTTTCATCTTGAGGTGATTGCCACCCTGGCCAATCTGACGAACATCTTGAATGGCTTGTGGCTTCACTTCAAAGGTCGGTTCCGGATTCCCCGGGCCAAATGGTGCGAGTTGTCGCAACTCTTGATAATGATCGAGCGTCAAATCACTCGGTTCGAGTCGCGCACTAATTTCAAGTGGTGGTTTGGTCTGGTCCGCTAACTGCGTTTTGGCCGCTTCTTCCATCGCTTGGTGTACGGCTTCAATATTATCCGTCGGCATGGTCAAACCCACAGCCATATGATGGCCACCAAAGTGCGTCATCAATTCCTTGCTGGGCGCGAGGCTATTAAATAGGTGGTAAGCCGCCACTGAACGCCCCGACCCCTTGGCTTGCGTACCGGCATCGTTGATGTTGAGCACCAAGGTAGGTTTACCGGTGGTTTCAACGACACGGCTGGCCACAATCCCAAGCACCCCTTCGTGCCAGCCCTTTTGGCGCAGAATGAGTGTTTTCTTGCTTTCATTTTCAGGTAAGGCAGC
The DNA here is from genome assembly GCF_001311785.1 of Lacticaseibacillus saniviri JCM 17471 = DSM 24301. GTDB lineage: Bacteria > Bacillota > Bacilli > Lactobacillales > Lactobacillaceae > Lacticaseibacillus > Lacticaseibacillus saniviri. Next base: position 12,859 of record NZ_BBBX01000020.1, read on the forward strand.
TTGTGCTAACGCATCCTTGGTGATTTTTTGACCAGTTGCTGGCGTTGGTCGTTTAATGTATTAATTTGTTTGGCCAAATCCATGGCCAATTCATCGTCAAAGGTGGTCAGCAGTGTGACCCCGTCCTTGGCATCCCCTAATCGACCCAAAGCGTTCAGCCGTGGCCCGATGACAAAACCAATGGTCGTCTCGGTCACAGATTCTTGCGCGACATCTGCCACTTCAAGCAAGGCGCTGAGGCCAATCCGTGGTTGTGTGCGAATCATCTGGAGCCCCAACTGCACAAGCACCCGGTTCTCATCAACCAATGTCACCAAGTCAGCAACAGCGCCCAATGCAGCGAGATCCACACTCTCAACGGGTGGTTCCTCTAACAAGGCAGTGGCAACCTTAAAGGCCACACCGGCCCCGGACAAGTCACCAAAGGGATACTGGCTACCCGGATACCGCGGGTGCACAACGGCGACTGCGTTTGGTAGCTGGTCAGGCAATTCATGGTGATCAGTGACCACAACATCCATCCCTGCAGCCATTGCTTCATCGATTACGGCCGCACCTGCAATCCCGTTATCGACCGTAATCAATAATTGGGTGCCACTCTTTTGTAAGTAGCGATAGACATCCGCATTGGGCCCGTAGCCATCCGTGAAGCGATTAGGAATGAAGACCTCTGCTTCAGCACCGATACTCTCAAGCGTTTCAGCCATAATCGCGGTACTCGTCAGGCCATCGACATCGTAATCGCCATAGATAGTAATTTTTTCGCCATTGGTCACCGCCTGTTGAATGCGAGCGACCGCTTTATCCATATCGTGTAACAAAAAGGATCGTGCAGCTGACTGAGATCGGGATGTTGGAACTTATCCCAAGCATCTTTGGTCATGATGCGCCGCCGAATCAACTGTTGCGCTAAAAACGGTGACACCTTGAGCGCTGCTGTCACCGCATTAATTTGTGTATTATCTGGTGTATCGAGGTATTGCCAATCATAGCGTGAGTCCACAATATCCGTCCTTTCTAACCGTCCCAGTATAGCAAAATTTCATGCGAAAATTAAGTAAAGTTGTTGGTTAATTTTACTAAAGATGCTAGAATGACTTTAGTAAAGAAGGAGGTCATTGCGATGATTACCAAGGATCAGCTCATCACTGCTTTTAACAACCAATATAATGAAAACCCTACCAATTTCTATTTTGCCCCCGGCCGCATTAATCTCATCGGTGAACACACCGATTACAATGGTGGTCATGTGTTCCCCTGTGCCATTAGTTTGGGCACCTATGCCGCTGTGGCACCGAATCACACTAATCAATGGCGGATTTACTCCCAGAATTTCACGGATCAACCTGTGCAATCATTTTCGCTGGCTGATTTGACCCAACAACCCGGTGGGGATTGGGCCAATTACGTGACCGCCATGCTCGATGTGCTGCAAAAACAACATCACACATTTGACGAAGGCCTCGATGTCCTGATTTGGGGTGATCTGCCTAATGGTGCCGGACTCTCCAGCTCCGCTTCCCTCGAATTATTGATTGGGACCATCGCTAATTTGCAATATCACTTGAACATCCCGATGCTCGAGCTGATTAAGGCCGGCAAGGTGGTCGAAAACCAATATATCGGCGTCAACTCTGGCATCATGGATCAATTCGCCATCGGTATGGGTAAGGCCAACCACGCGATTTTGCTCGATACCAACACCCTGGAATACGATCAATTGCCGTTAAACCTCGATGACAACGTGATTGTGATCATGAACACCAATAAACGACGCGAGCTTGCCGATTCCAAATATAATGAACGCCGCTCTGAATGTGAGGCCGCCCTGGCCCGCATTCAAACCAAGTTCGACTATGCCAGCCTGGGTGCGATGACGGAAGAAGAATTCGATGAAACCACCAGTTAATCAATGATGGCACCTTAATCAAGCGGGCCCGCCACGCGGTGTTTGAAAATCAGCGCACATTGCGGGCCGCAACCGCACTGGATGAACGCGATCTCGCCAAATTGGCCGACTAATGAATGCATCGGGTAGCTCTTTAGCGTATGATTATGAGGTAACGGGTATCGAACTCGATACCCTGGTCTCAAGTGCTTGGCAGCAGCCAGGTGTCTTGGGCGCCGCATGACGGGGGGCTGGCTTTGGTGGGTGTGCGATTGCGATTGTGAATCAAGCACAGGTCGCCAACTTCACCAAGGCGGTTGGTGAGCGGTATCGTGCAGTCATCGGCTATGACGCCGATTTCTACGTGGCCGAAATTGCTGACGGTCCTCGAGCAATTTTTGAAGCATAATTAGCTCGAATTCATAGGAGGTAACGTGATATGACAATTGCAGTATTAGGTGGTGCCGGCTACATCGGTTCCCACACAGTCGCACGACTAGTTGAAGCAGGTGAAGATGTTATCGTCATCGATAACTTGGTGACAGGCCACAAGGGTGCCATTAACCCAAAGGCACGGTTCTATCAAGGTGACGTACGCGATCGTGATTTCTTGCGCAGTGTCTTTAAGCAGGAACAGGTCGACGGGATCGTTCACTTCGCCGCTAGCTCCATCGTGCCCGAATCGATGCGTGACCCACTGAAATATTTTGACAACAACACCTATGGCATGATTGCCCTACTTGAGGTCATGAACGAGTTCAACGTCAAAAACATTGTCTTCTCTTCGACCGCAGCCACTTATGGCGAACCTAAGCAGGTCCCAATCAAGGAAACGGACCCACAGGTGCCAACCAATCCTTATGGCGAAAGTAAGCTCGCCATGGAAAAATCATGCACTGGTCCGATGTTGCCTACGGAATTAAGTTCGTTGCCTTGCGCTACTTCAATGTGGCCGGCGCCATGCCGGACGGCTCCATCGGTGAAGACCACAATCCTGAAACCCACTTGATTCCTATTATTTTGCAAGTGGCTGCAGGCACACGTGACAATCTCCAGATTTTTGGTGACGATTATCCAACAAAGGATGGCACTAACGTTCGTGACTACGTTCATGTTGTCGACTTGGCGGATGCTCACATTCTGGCAATGAAGTACCTGCAAGACGGTCACGACAGCACAGCCTTCAACTTGGGTTCCGCAACCGGCTTCTCTAACCTCGAAATTCTGGAAGCAGCACGTAAGGTCACAGAAAAAGAAATTCCTGCTTCTATCGGTCCTCGTCGCGCTGGTGATCCAAGCACGTTGATTGCTGCTTCAGACAAGGCCCGGGACATTTTGCACTGGCAACCCGCTTTTGACAATATCGATGACATTATTGCCACAGCTTGGAAGTGGCATGAAACCCACCCCGAAGGATTTGGTGATCATTAGTGCTCGCACGCGAACAATTCACACAATTCATCATCGATACGAATCCCGCTTATACAGCAATGGATCGTATCTATCTCAATAATCGCATCATGGCACTTGTCGGCGATGACAATCACACTATCGCTGAAACAAGTGATGATGCTTTGGCCCTTCTAGACAGCTTGGTGCAAACCGCAACGGTCAATCATGTTGTGCCCGATCGCTTCACGTTAGAAGAACTCGAAGCCGAATTGATGGCGCTGGCGACACCCGCGCCGAGTGCGGTTAATGCCCGTTTTTGGAGTGATTATCAGGACTCACCCGAAGAGGCACTCAAGCACTTCTATCAATTGAGTCGCGCCAACAATTACATCCAAACCCGCGCCATCGCCAAAAATACGCAATACACGGTGAAGACCGATTACGGCGACCTAGAGATTACGATCAATCTCTCAAAGCCCGAAAAAGACCCCAAGGCGATCGCGGCAGCTGCCAAAGCGCCTATTTCCAGCTACCCACTGTGTCAGTTGTGTATGACCAATGAAGGTTATCTCGGCCGCATCAACTATCCTGCCCGTGGTAATCATCGCATCGTTCGGCTCAACCTGGGTGGTCGGACTTGGGGGTTCCAATACTCCCCTTATGCCTATTTCAATGAACACGCAATTTTTTAGACGGTGTGCACCAGCCGATGCAGATTACACCCCAGACCTTCAGCAATCTCCTCGAGTTGATCACACTGTTTCCTGAATATATGGTTGGCAGCAATGCGGATTTGCCCATCGTTGGTGGTTCCATGTTGAGTCACGACCACTATCAAGGTGGCCTCCACACCTTTGCGATGGCTAAGGCTCCCATCGAGCGCCGCTTTGATCTGGATGCCTTTCCTGAGGTGTCTGCCGGCATCGTGAAATGGCCGATGAGTGTGATTCGGCTGACCAGTGCGCATCGCGATCAATTGATTCAAGCTGCCACAATGATTCACAACCACTGGCAACAATACAGTGATGAAACGGCTGATGTGCGTGCCTTTACTGACGCCACCCCGCACCACACAGTGACACCGATCGCTCGCCGCGTGGGTGATGACTATCAAATCGATCTGGTGCTGCGCGATAATCAGACCTCTGCCGAATTTCCCGATGGCATCTTTCATCCACATCCTGATGTGCAGCACATCAAGAAGGAAAATATTGGTCTGATTGAGGTCATGGGACTCGCGATTCTGCCCGCTCGCCTGCAAACTGAATTGCAGGAAGTGCGCCATTTCTTACTCAGTGAACCAAACCAGATGCTTGCCATGCATCGACCTTGGGCTGAATCTCTACAACGCCCTGGAATCACGGCAGATAACGTGGATCAAGTGATCGATGCTGCCGTGGGCCAAGTATTCTTACGCGTCTTGGAAGATGCGGGTGTTTTCAAGCGCAATGATGTTGGTCAGGCCGCATTTGACCGCTTCACACAAAGCCTGAATTAACTTGCGCCATTTTGATCAATTAGTGCTACACTAAAAGTGAAGCCACCTCCAAGCGACTTCATATGAAGCGCGAACAGCCGCAATAGACCGCGAGCGTGTTAGGGAGGAAATTATTATGGCAATTGCTACAACAGTTATCGCTGCCGCTAAAGCAGCACTCGAGAAAAACGGGTATGTCACTGAACTCGATGTCCCCGAACTCAAGGATCGTGATGTGCTTCACGAAATTGAAGAACAACTGAGCACAAACGAACATGATGCCGGTAATCTCGACTACCTCTATGCGGAATCATTTGATTACGCTGGTGGCCGAATCGCCAACATCATCTGGGATATGGATCAAATTCCAACCCGGCACGAGGCAATGCTGACCCTGGGCAAGGTTCTCGATTTGAGTATCCCTACCGTAACCATGGGTGCCGCCGATAACGTCGAGTACTAATAATATATCGCACCAATAAAAATAAGCTGTGACCAGACCGCGTTGGGCCTGTCACAGCTTATTTTTATTTCACGTACCAGGCGTCGAACAATTGCACACTGCCTGCCTGTTGACTGGCGGGCACATCAACAAGACGTTGATTGCGACTGCCGCGGAAACTCAACGTGAGATCCTTTCGGCCTCAAGGAACCGGCCATCCACTAAGACATCAATGGTATCGAGTAGTTCCAGCTTATCAGCGGAATCTTGCAATAGTTCTTCGTAGGTGTAGCCGCTCCAACTCCAAATATTTTTATCCGGATAGCGTTCGCGCACCGCTTTTGCCAACCGCAATGCAATGCGGGTATTGAGAAACGGCTCGCCACCGAGCAGTGTTAACCCCTGATAATAGGGCTCAGCTAGCGCTGCCATGATCTCCTCAAAGTCTTGATCGGTGAACGGCCGGCCGTAGCGAAAGCTCTGCACAGCTTGGTTGTAGCAACCGGGGCACTGGAAGCGACATCCAGACAGATACACCGCCACGCGATAACCCGGGCCATCGACAGCATCGTGATACTTGATATCGGCCACATAGTCTTGACTGAGATCGGGTGCGAGCCATTCTTTTGGCGCGGGATTCTTGGGTAGCCGAGCACTTAATTCTTTGGCACTGATATGCATCTTGCTCCCCTCCTACGCGTGTGTATTGAATGCATCGTTGCTGAACTGCAGGTGCTTGACGCGATGATTGATTTCTTCCTGGCGACCGTGAACCATTGGCCGCTGATTCGGATTTCCGAGATACCCACATAATCGCTTGACCACATCACACTGAGCTGGATCGTGGTTGCCACAATCAGGGCAGACATAACCCTTCGCGGTGGCTAGGAATTCCCCTTGGAAACCGCACTTGAAACACTGGTCAATCGGCGTGTTGGTTCCCAAGTAACCGATGCGGTCGTAGGCGTAGTCCCAAACCGTTTCAAGGGCATCTGGATTCTGCTTGAGGTTTGGATATTCACAATAATGAATAAAACCACCAGCGGAGTACTGCGGATAATCCTTTTCAAAGTCGATTTTCTCAAATGGTGACGGGCTCTTGCGCACGTCATAATGGAAACTATTGGTGTAATAGTTCTTGTCCGTGATATCGGCAATCTCACCAAACTTCTTGCGATCAGCTTGGCAGAACGTATCCGTCAACGATTCAGAAGGTGTCGCATAGACAGAGAAATGATACCCATATTCCGCTTCCCAATCCTTGCAGGCCTGATCCAGAACCTGCAATACCTTGATTGTGAATGCCTTAGCTTTAGGATTCTTCTCCCACTCTGGGCCAAAGAAGACCGTTCCCACTTCATAGAGACCGATATAACCCAGAGAAATCGTGGCCCGTGAGTTCTTAAACAACTGGTCCACATCGTCATTGACACCCAAGCGCTTACCGAAAGCGCCGTATTGATACAAAATGGGTGCCTGCTTGGGTGTTGCCTGTTTGGTCTGTTCAATTCGATACAACAAGCCCGTTTTGACAATGGCCAATCGTTGTTCGAGTAAGTCCCAGAAGGCCGCTTGATCATCCCGGGTTTCCAGCGCAGTCCGTGGCAGATTCATGGTGATAACACCGAGGTTCATCCGCCCAGAGTTAACCGCCTCACCCGTTTCGGGGTCCTGCCAACCCTGTAGGAAACTCCGACAACCCATAGGCGCCTTGAAACTCCCCGTCAGATCAACAATCTTGTCGTAGCTCAGGACATCGGGATACATCCGCTTGGTGGCACATTCAATGGCGAGCTGCTTAATGTCATAGTTGGGATCAGTCGCATTCAGATTCAGGCCCCGCTTGAGTGTGAACACTAACTTGGGAAAAATTGCAGTGCGCTTGGTCTTACCCAGGCCATTGATGCGAATCTGCAGAATCGCCTTTTGAATGGCGCGTTCAATCCAATTTTCACCTAGCCCAAAGCCTAGTGTGACAAAAGGCGTTGGCCCTGCGTGGAATAAAGTGTATTCACTTGATATTCAAAGGTCTGCATAGCCGCATTAATATCGCGAATCGTCTGTTCGCGCGCGAATTGTTCACGCTTGTCAACATCGTCGGTCAATTCTTCGACGACGTGCAAGTGATGTTGATAATTCTTTTCGGCAAATGGTGCTAATACCTGATCAGCCCGATCAAATGAACAGCCGCCGTATTGACTTGAAGCGACATTGGCAATGATTTGCGTGGCCTGCGTGACCGCGACACCAATTGAGTGTGCCTGCTCAACGGCCGCATTCCCAATTTTAAAGCCATGATTCAGCATCTCGCCAAAGTCAATTAAGCAACAGTTGGTCTCTGGCATAAATGGGCTGTAATCCAAATCGTGCCAATGGATGTCCCCATTTTGTGTGCTTCAGCGACTTCCGGTGGCAGCATGGCCAATCCCCGGTTCTTGCTGACGACACCAGCCGTGAGGTCGCGAAAAGTCGCAAAGACCTCACTGTCCTTATTTGCATTTTCGTGGACCACGCGTGAATCCCGCGAGATTAACCGATCAACGGCTTGTTCAAGTGATGTTGCCATATCAATTCCCCCAATTACTAACGTGTTATCATCATACCACAATATATGGGGGCTAAAGATTACATAACACAAGATATATGTATGTATTGGTTCTGATGCTTGTTGATGGGCTTAAAATAATTTGGTGCCATTGACAGAAGTTGTGTTTGCGCTTACACTTCAAGTAAATTCAAAGGGAGATGTGCTTGATGTTCAATGACCTACAACAGGCAATTAAAAAGCCAACCGTCATCACTGATGAAGAATCCATCCTCTTCCTATACAGCATCTCGGAACAATGGCATCCAAAGCGCACCGACAAATTAAAAACACTGCTGACGGGATTCGCGACACAAGGGCAAAACATGAGTAGCATGAACAGTCTACCCTATGCCAAACCCGAGTTTGTCAAAACAACACGAAACCAGTTGGCGCACACCAAATTTCCAATTCAACTCACGTTTGGCCACCCACAGATGATCAATGCGCTGCACTTTATTGAGGCGACGACGGATTTTACGGATTTCATTAGTACGCTACAGCGAAAAACAGTGACGCTGGTGAGCGCGGCGGAACTGCGCGTACAGTAATGTTAGTATCTGTTTTCAAACTAAAGGGGTTGTGACAAAACGTAGTTTTGTCACAACCCTATTTCTATTTCCGAACAAACTAGACTAATCGCGTTCCAAAAGACTGAGAATTCCGGTTAACTTGGATTGATTTAAAAGCCTAAGTTCGGGCTTTATCATCAATCCTTGTTAATCCTCATTCTCAAAGCGTCTTTTGTCACAGCTTCTTTTATATTGCGATACTAAAAAAGTTAGCAAAGAAATGCAGCGCAATCGAATCGAGAATATTGCGGGTGCGACTGTAGATCCACCCCAAAATCAGACCCATAATAAATGCAAAAAGCACTTCACCAACGGACAGATAACCGGTATGCATCAGAGCAAAAATAGTGACGACCATAAAATTTGCCGACCAACGTGTGATGAATCGGGATTAATCAGAACGAATCGAAAGGCGAACTCTTCTATGAATGGTGCAATGAGCAGTGGCACTATCTGAAAGATAACTACCTGCCATTTCGGCAGAATAACCTCTGGCGTCGGGAGCGCAGGTAGAAAGCCATTCACTTGATGTGCCAAGAACTGCACCGCGCCCGCTAGCAAAATATAACCCGCCAAACGATAGACCTGCCCCAGCCATTTGATGGGTTGTCCCTTAGGAAAGGCGCGTCTAAACGATGTCGCATACACATCATGGAAAAAGACAATGGTCAGTAGCAGTAGAAACAATCTGATGGCTAAACTCGTGCTCAACAAAACAATCATATTCTTCACAACAAGTGATGCCAAAAATCAACTGCGAACGCCGCAAGCACAATGAACAAGTACGCTTTTCGTTTCATCTCGAATCACCTCACTGGTGTCTGTATTTATCCGTTTTCATTATAACATGTACCCTTAAACTCGCATTTATCGTATACTCGAGATATAAATTCAAAAAAAAAAGGAAACGTGATGGGGCGCTTTTTACTGACCTCACCGGACAACGCGGCCCGGTTAGGCTATAACGAGGAACTCGTTGAATTTACGTTTGATGCCAGCTCGCAAGCCATTCACTTCACCAATAGTCGCGTGCCAAATCAAATCTTCTATCTGGTGAACGTCTGGTCCTACGGGTATTCAACAACCGAAATCAAAGGTCATGGCGGATTTGGTAGCACTGTCATCGGTGGCGTTCTTGCCGGGCCAGCTGGTGCCATGGCTGGTTTAATGATTGGTCGGCAATTTGATGAGGTCAGCACCGAACATCCCGGCCCCATCATCCTGCGCTTTATTTCTGAATCCAACTTAATCGCAGATAATCCCGATTTTATTGATCTTCAAACTGGCGGGACTCGTGCTCAAGCGAACCAACTCGGGCAATTGGCAGCAGATATTTTCACCATCCAAGATAGGTTAATCGCTCGACATAGGCATGAAGCCAACAAGCCTCGCGCGCCTATGACGCTAGCCGAGTATGACCAAATAAGTGCTGCAGCTCAGCAGGAAAAGGTACCAACTTATGATGATCAATGGTGGGACAACTATATTGCCGAGCGCAAAGCCAGAGAAGCCGGAAAACAGCATCGGTGATGGCGATGATTTTGATTTCTTTAAGCTCTGAAACAAATTTAGCCGACCATTAGCGATAAGGCGTCGCGACTAACCCGATTTCTTTAGTTTAGCCAGAGCAACATGCTAAGCTTGAAATAAGGGGGAATAACTATGATTGCAAAGCGTAAGATAAACTGGCTACACCTTTTATTTTGTTGTTGTGGTTGAGATGACTGGGATTCTATCCGGTGTTCTAGCGGGTGACATCAAGACTCACTATCTCGCACTGAATTTACCCATTTTCTCACCACCTGCCGCAGTATTTGGCCCAGTTTGGACAATTCTGTACTTAATGATTGGTATCTCTGGCTATCTTGTTTTAAATGATAGCGCGTCACGCGCCACAACCCGGATCAACTTCTGGTTGTTTGTCAGTCAATTAATACTTAATTTTTGTTGGAGCATCGTCTTCTTCGGTGGCAACCAATACTTCATTGGACTCATCATCATCATTTTGCTCGACGCAGTGGTCATCATGTGCATCCGCAGCTTTAAACCTGTAAATCGAGTGGCGGCCTACTTACTCGTTCCTTACTTACTCTGGTTACTATTTGCCACCTATCTCACATTCGGCGTGGCCCTTTTAAACTAATTGGTTGATGATCCAAAAAGCCACCGTCCAGAAACTTTCTGGAAAGTGGCTTTTATTTTGATTTCATCGCACTTCTCTCGCGGATCACTTTGACTGCTGAGACAATAATGGCCGCGAGGAAAAAGAACGCAAGCAACTGAACCAATAATGAACGCGGATCAATCACGGTAAGCACAATAAAGATGAGTAACAGGGCCGCGAGTCTTTGCTGACGACCTTTTAGCGTGTTTGGCTTCAATCGATTCATCAAACCCCTCCTCAGTCTCGATGTTTCCAGCGCTAAACGTTATGTCAAGGTCAATGTACGACTTTTTCGCTTTTCAACAACATTAAGCACTCGAGGATTGACTTTCGCGTTTACTCATTGTATTATCATCAAAAGTTAACTTCATCGACTTTTAGATGGTTCTGAAGACAAGATAGGAGGAAGCGCATGCGTATTATTTTATTTGCCACTATTGCGATTTTGACTAAGTTTCTCGCATTCGTTTTACTGATTGCCACCGTTTGGCAAGTCACCGACGTTGTTAAACATCAATGGCAACCACAGACCTCATTCTTGGACAAAAGCTGGCAAGTAATCCAGCTAGCAATCACAATTCTGCCATTGGCCTAGCTTACGAGAAAAGACCACTAACACCTGCTTGTGTTAGTGGTCTTTTTGACATTTCAAGCTTCTCAACTAATGTAAAAAGACCGTTTCGATCATCTTCCTCGCCAATGCCGCTGCAGCCCGTGAACCAAAAAATCCCATAATTGTCAGCCAACATTGCCGAAACAATTATGGGACGTTGAATTAATTACTTGCCCTTAGTATCCTCTTCGTTCATGTTCAAAATGCTCATAAAGGCTTCTTATAATGTCCTTTGATTTCAACTAAATACTCTGATTTAATCCGCTTATATCGCTTTTAAATTCAGACATTATAAGACAATTTCAGCTCCAATTGAACTATTTCTTTTATGTGATCTTTATTTGATTAGAAATTCCGTCGGCAAATCGTCGGCAAGTCGAAATTTCTCTTGAATATTTCGAACGTATGTTCGATAATATTTGAAGGAGGTGATCGCATGAACCAGATTGTAATCATAGACAAATTTTATATAAGTAGGAAAAACTGCCCTGCTGGCATGACCAAAATTAGAGTTGCTGGTGAAACTATCGGATTAATTGAAACTGTTAAGCTGCTGGACGATTTACCTCGCCTGTTGAACCGATCACTGACAGATGCCGAACAAGCCGAGATTATTAATCTGGCACCACGGTCCCTATCAATGATTGCATGAGGTGAAAATATGGCACACATTAAACCAGTTGACGACCCGGAAGCAACAGCAGCGAACTTTTTCAAAAATGACTATCAAGATCGAGGAATGGTAAAGTGGCAAGGTTACTTTTTAAGCGACCACACCAGCGCACTCAAGACTGAAGCTAAAGAAGATGAACAGATGTGGCATCAGCAGATTCCCGATCCTATGATGCCTACCCGCATCAAAGAACTTCTTGAACAGGCACAAACGAAGAGCCAGACAGTCATTATCTACACAAATGTCACCGACCTCAACCAACGCTTCCAAATCCCCATCATTGGACGCATCCAAGGCTGGGAAAATCAGATGCTTTATCTAGGCGACGCCAATTTGTCGCAATCAAAGACATCCGGGCCGTCATCATCGATTCAGTCGATTAACACTTTGATTGGGTTTCTTCTATAGTAATTGATTCCGTTTTTAGCGGCCGTTCTTCGGAGTGGTTGCTTTTTAAATTATTCTAGATTCGGGTATAGACTTTTTAGCTTCTCAGGTATTTCTTTATATGTAGGGCAACAAAAAGAAAGGACCCTCCTCATGACAACACACCATTTTCTTAGTGGTAAGTATCTGATTACCATCGAAAAATCCGACAACATTCTAGTAGAAACTCGCTTGCTTGTATCTAAAGATAAGCGGCTTATTGATCAACACTATTTAGCCCGCATGGATAAACTCATTGAAAAGTATGGCATGCCGCTGGAGCCTATTCATATCGATACCTTCAAGGATTAGCGTATAAATTTTGCCCTACAGGCCGTGGAAACACGGCTTTTGCGTAATCTCTATGTAAAAGGAGGTTAGCGTATGAAGGCTCAAACCTTTGCACTTTCAGGCGGCTTAACAATGGAAATCATCAGCGATGGTCAAACAATCTCGGTGGCACTTGTGGCAATAGGCTCACACAATGATATAGATCGTGTTTATCATCAGATTGTGACACTGGCAAAAGAGACATACGGCTCACCGATAGCTGGTTTTGAACTATAAAAATAGGCCGCCTTTATGGGCGGTCTATTTTTTGAGTGTACTCTATGCTTGACTAAGCCGTTTCCCTTCTGAAAATGAAAAAAGCTTTCGCCGACAGAGAAATGAATGATTATCACCAACGTGACCAACGTAATACTGGCAATCATCGCACCTCTCGAATTTCTGCAAAAGCTAAAGAAATCAGGCTTGTAACCTATTTCTATTCATTAATAATACTACTAATACAAATCTTCTAAAAGCTCAAATTCACATCAATTATGAGCAAAAAAAAGAGCCACCAACCGCGTTAGCTGTCAGTGACTCTATTATTATGGCTTGCCAGGGCCAAATTGTGTGTATTGCTTTGGCAAATAGGTGCTGTTGCCGACTAGGTACATCGGCTTGCCATTGATGGTCTTGGTACCGTTGTTCTTCCACTGTGTGCCTGTCTTGAGGCGCCGGCCCCAATACTTGCCGTTACCATCATACACATTGACGCCCCAGCCCTCTTTGTAGTTGACCGTGAGAACAGCGTCGTCGATATTTGTGTATTTGATAGGTAGATACTCGTTACCGCCATTGATTTTGCCGACCAGTAACATTGTCTGGCCCTTAATCACGCGGCGGCCTTGTACCTTCCAGCGGGTACCATGAGCAAGACGGCGCCCAGTCCACTGTCCATTGTCATAATAGGTGTTCACTCCATAGCCTGGTTGATAGACAACCTGAGCGACAGACTCGTCAATCGCCTTGTGTGGCCATGATTCGACAACACCGGTGACGCCATTAAATGCTTCCTGATCCCAAGCAGCTAAACCGTTGGCCTCAATGGTCGAGATGATTGTTGCGGCGTAATTTGGTGCCGTGGCATAGCCGTCAGATTGTACTAAACGGGCAAATGTCCGGTAGTCCTTAACGCCCAAAAGATTGTGATACCGACTATTGTCGACAAAAACTAGCATGATCTAGCACGCTAGTTGACCAATCAGGATATTTTCTAAACGCATCATTAATCGTGTAGTAGCCAGCTGCCGCAGACCATTCTTGCGTCGGGAACCACACCGATTGACCGTTATAGGTACCTTTGATACCAAATAAGTTGTTATTTGGTGGTAAAGCAAGCTGTGATGACCCCCAAGCTGATTCGATAGCTGCTTGGGCCGCCGTCACAGATGGTAGAACTCCTCGTGACCATGATTTCAATGCTCCTGCTTTAATTGCTGCGAAAAATACTGTTGGATTAGTCACTCATAGGGCCTCCTCCCTGTTCATCCGTTGATACATCGACTACACCTGTTTGAATTGGCTCATTGCTATTCTCCAGGGCTGTTATTTCAGCCAATTTATCTTCAAGCGCCTTGGTTACCTCGCTAGCATCGATTTTAATTGTCGAAGCACCGACGGTCTTGGCTGCTGGTTTTGTGTGTCATACGCAAGATGCATTGCACTGACTGCTGATTCAACAGCTCCAGCAATAACTTCATCGCCTAAGACCGGTAAACCGAGTGTCTGCAACGTAGATTGCACTAGCTTAACTGCCTGAACCTGCTTGTCCTTGTTATCAAGATCACCGGCCTCTAACTTGTGCACGACAAAGACTGCGGTCTTATTGACGATATCCAGAGCTGTTTTAGCTGCCTGATTATCCTTAACTGCAGCATCAATCTTAGCCCGATGCTGCTGATAGTAGGTATAAATTACACCAATAATAATTACCAGAGCTTGTGTGACCAATTTAGACATTTGCTGATTCATTCATTTCGCCTCCATCCACTGGTTGATCTGTTTCATTACTCTCTGCCGTACCGGCGGTGATAAGCTCAGTTGAATTTTGCGTGGATTAAGATAAAACCCAAGTTCTTGTGCAACCGCGCCACGCAATGCTGGTTCAACGTCATCAATGGTGCCACGCTCGTTTAAAATATCGGCGACACGCAACATCACCTGCGTTGAAGCCATACCCTCGTTTTGCTTTGCCTGCATACCTTGTTCAATCTTAGCTGCCATGTTATCCATTCTCCTTTTCTTCTAGTTGTTTCTTTAGTGACTCGTTTTCCTTTCGAAGCCTGTCGTTGTCAGCGTTGACTTTGTCATAAAGGTCCATCATCTCGTCGTGTTTTGTTTTGCGCTTAGACTCGCTAAAAGTTAGCAATCCAATAAAGGCCGTGATGATACCAGCCAAATAAGGCGCAATTTCCAGAATATTATGATTCACGCGTATCACTCCTTCGTGCCATGATCAGCACAAAGGCTGTGATGATTGTGTTGGAAATCCAACTCATATAATGTCCAGTCGCTACCCAAATCAAGAACTGATATGACGATAGGAATCCCATCAAACACGCGGCTATTGTAATGAAGCGCCTGTTCCACTTAACCGAAACACTCCCTTCCAAAAGCCAAAGTAACAGTCCCAATCCATCTGCCACGAAAAAACCGCCAAACAAGTCATCGTTAAAAAATCGACTGCATACGGCGGCCACATAAAAAAGCGATCGTTTGTGATTAGCCACACTCCGATCGCTATCAGACCTACTCCGAGCCAAAAATGCTCAGGATAGGTTTTAACTTTGTCCCACATATCCTTCCCCCTAAGCTTGAATTTGCTGATAGACATCAACCATCGACCCATTCTTAACATAAATATTTCCACGCAAATCCATGCTGACATTAGTTACCGCCGCGCCCTTAACCAGGGTTGACCACTCCAAGGTCAAATCATTTTTAAACTTTGATATTTCCAGATTATTTACGCCATTTGAATTAAGTGAACCTGAGTATCTAATCAAAAATAAGTTACCTAATTTATCCATTAAAAATGTCCGCATCAACAACTGAGCTGATATTTGGCAACTTATATTGGAACACTTGAAGATTTGTCGTGATCTTGTAAAGGCGTGGTGTATCTGTGGCATAAGTGATAACCACAAAATATTTCCCGCCGCGTCGTAAGTCATTTGCGTTGAGTTAGAGACATTTCCATGGTCTCCAACAGTAATAAATGTCTGAGAATCATCTTTGGTGGCAACAAGATTTCCATCAATATCATATTTATTCAACTTAATTCCATTTACTCCTTGAGAATAGAGCACGTAGAAAAATTGTGATAGTAGCTGATTCCAAATGCGTTAGAGCCAAAAATAATATTTCTTTGTGAACTAGCGGCTGTTTTAAAGTAATCCACACGTCGATAGTAAGTGCTAAAGGCCATAAATTCACCCGTTTCCGATACGGCCAAAGCATTGTAAGGTACATCAGACCCTCCGATCTTTTGTGTGATGTCACTAGGACTTGCGAAATAGCTTGAAGCTAAATCATTCCGAATAACCGCCAATCTCTGTTGTGGATCAATGGCGCCAGAATACATTGGTTCTGGTAGCTTGAGGGTTGAAATGCTTAAATCAGATTCAATAACATTAGCAGGATTCGCTAAAAAGCCGTATACCATACGACCATCTGGTAAAGCCATCCCTCTGTAATAGGTATTAACCTTGACAGAATATGCTAAACCAATATTAGTGTTCGGCGTAGTCCATCCATTAGATTTCCAAAGTGGTATATTTCCTTTTCTAATTTCCAATACTGGGCGTTTGCCGTGATAAATACCTTGAATGCTACTCATACCATCACCTCAAATTTTGCAATAATATAGTAATCCCGATTGTTATCATAGGCATCCAACGCCTGATATTCGGCTAGTGTGCCATACCAATTTCGATAGGGATCTAAGTCTGCTTCTTCAAGCGCCTTTTGCCAAGATGACCATGTTTGTCCATGATAAAGCTCGCGATGCCAAGATTGGCCGCTTGCGGTATCTGGCATGAATGTCTGGACAACACTTCCGTACACGTCACGCACCTCAAGTCGACCAAATTGCCCATCCACCGGTGCATTGTTGGCAACTGTTGTGTTGCTAACAGTGAAGTTTCCAGTAATCGTCATAGTATCGAAATTAGGATTATTAGTGGTACTAAGCTTGCCATATTCTTTATTAAGGTCGCTTTTCTGCATAATTTCCGCAGCATCAATAACTTTGGCAGAATTGGGATCTTGCCAGCCAGATACAAGCAGCAACTTTTCATCCGCCGCCACCACACTTGATTCTCCGTCCTTTGACACTGCGGGAAATGTCGAAGGCATAGTTCCTGAGAGAATCTTAGCCACAATATCAGAACTGCTTTCACCTGCTCCAATGACTGTCAAACCACCACCACCTAGGCGAACGATGTCACCCAAATTGGTTCCAGCGTTGTATCCTTGCAGAACCGGATTATCACCGGTCCCAGAGCCAGTGTTCATGGCCAGTTTTGGCGCACCATTAATTGTCAGATTGTCTGCAAATTTAAAACCTGCTGCCAGTTGATCGGGTTTGTCTTTGTAAACGATATTTTCTAATTTCGGTGCAATATCCTCGGTCACTTGTTTTCTCAGTGCTTGATCTGCAGCGACGCGGTCTTTTGCTTCCTGAGAAATTGCCTGGCTATTGGCCTGATCTGCCTGAGAGCGAGTAGTCGCTTCATTTGTATTAGCTTCGACACGAAGTTTTGCTTCGTCCGCAACCAAACCTTTTGCATTTTCGGCCGCATTTTCGATAACTGTAATATTTTCAGAACTGATATATTTTTTGATCTCTTCTAAATCATTTTGTGTCAATAAGGCTGCCTGGTTGATTTCAAGCGAGACGACAGCAGAGTTCGAAATTTTGAACCCTGTATTATTTGCATATTGGTAGAAGATTTTGAATCCTTGTCATAGGCGTTCATATATTGGCCTTGGTTGGCCTTCAACACTGCGAAAAGATGTTGCTGGTCGTTTACTTTAACCAAGATAAGGACTGAGTTCAGCGTGTAATCAGCTGCTACAGACGTGCCATCTAAAACAATTTCAAAATAAACAGTGTCATCATTTTTAACTTCAACGTTAGAAATCCAGCCTGTCTGGTTCTGTGAAGCGCTTGTTAGGGCAGTGTCTGTCAGTTGTTTTAACTGGTCATCCGTGTATTTTGTCGTTGAGCCAATCACTGACAACAATTGCAGTTTAGTACCATCGGCAATGGCCTGACTAATTAAGCTGACGCCAGTGGCCGACACGGCTCCAGTAAATTTTTCTGTCATGTCATTCTCCTTTCTATTCGAATGGTTCTTCACGATTGAAAATCATCGCTGTATTAGCTGCGATAACGGTATTAGCAACGAATCCGGCATTATCCATAAACTGAATTGACTGCACATGAACTCCCGCCGCAACAACGCTTTTGATTCGGTTGAACAAGTAATTTTGTTCCCAATCAGTCTTAGCGATATCAACGGGCACGTTAGTGATTCGGATAGCCAATGGTTCCTGTGGATCTGTTGGATTGGGCCGTATTGTCTCGATTCGAATACCTTTTGCGGTCACATTCAGTGAGCTTTGAATAGCACGAAGAATACCATCGACCGTAGCGTCACCTGCTCGAATGATGATTTTTGATTTAATCATCACTCGGTAAAACTCATCGTCTGCGGGACCACGCGCTTGGCCATACTTTTCACCCAACTTATCCAGTGCCGCACCATCTGCTTTATCAATGTTTCGGTAGGCTTCGACACGCTCAAGCAATTCTTTGGCCTCAGACATCGGCTCAGTCACAAAACGAGCAAGTTTTTGTACATTCGTCCCAAATCCATTAATGGATCCGGGCAGTAGTGAAATAAAATCATCAAAATAACTCATTCGACCACCACCGAATCCAATGTGATTGTGGCACGTTGAATATCATCGAGCTTGATGTCCTGCGGTGATAGAGCGGCATCGTCAGTTCCAATAGTGACGTCTGCAACTACAATCCCCGGGATTGAATCGTAGATAGTACGATATAGGTAACTATAGTGAACCGTTTCGCCCATCCCAACTGATTTCACGTAGTCAGCCACAGCTTGCTGAATGAGCGCTGGACCATCTGTCGGATAATCGTCATTAGTCTCAACCTTTACGTGCGCATAAACGCTCAATGGTGAAGGTTCGTCGTAATAAACGCTGTGCTCGCTGCCGCCAATATCCTTGACCCGCACTTCAATACCGCCATATGACTGAACACCAGCAGCGATACTGCCGAAAATAGCTTTCGCAATATCATCTTTATACCCACCATCGACATAAAAGTGCAGTGTCTTTGGGGGATTACCAGATTCATCAACTTCTAAAGAGTCGTTTGCCACGATTTTAATCGCATTAACACCGTTCACCTCGTACAATGCTGAAATCAAGCCATTATACGGGCTACTTGGTGCTTCTTGGCTGGCTTGTTCAAGTCTGTTACGCAACTGATCATCTGTTTCCAAATCGGCACCACCGTTGATTTCACCGACTTGTACTAAAAGGATTTCTTCAACGGGCGTCACCTGATCTGCAGGGTATTTATCATAAATCCCTGGTTTGTTGTATTTCACACCGTTGCCATTTGCATAGAGTAGTTTGCTCTCGCCAATCCCAATATTCTGGTCGTTATAACTCAACACACCGAATCCTTGCTCCGTGAGATCAATTTGCTTTTGACCTGTATCAACAAGCGTCACAGGTTCACTATTCATGTAGATCAGTCCATCCTTAGTTTGGAACATGACACCTGCGGGCACTACATAACCAGCAACACCATAAAATTTGATTGAGCCCATTGCTGCCTGGGGTGAGCGCCGCACTAGTCCGAGATTGGCTGCTAACTGATCAAGCGTTGGCCCTTCGGCGCTATCAATAAATTGTGACTGGTAGACCGACTCAGATAGCTCATAGACTTTATTCAGAAAAAACGCAATTAAGCGTATAAAATACCACCAACAGAATTGGTGGCCGTGTTAGCTTGTTCGCCGAATAATTGGTGCCATTTGTCAATTAACTGCTCGACTAGTTCGTTGTATGTTGGGCGTGTGAACCCTTTGTTGTTAAGCAAGTATCATCACCTCCGTGCTTGAAATTCGGTCATCCGCCATAAATTCAACTGTTGCTACCAAATTGCGGTTTTCAACAACTGTCAACGAAATATCATTGACTGCGGTCACCCGCGAGTCCTTTTGCATGGCGTCAGTGATGGCACCCGTCGCATAGGCTTCGTTGTATGCTTTACCGAGCACATATTCTGTGTCCAATCCCATTTCTTCATCTGCAAAGAATTCACCCATTCGTGTCTTCAACAAAATACTGACAGCTTGCATGACTTCATCGATTCCTGATGTCTCAGCAATATCATCAATGTCAAAAACAACATCGTCATCATGGTCTAGCTTGAAATCAATCATCACAACACCCCCACAACTACAGCATCATTGACGTTGTGCATTCTCAAAGATCCCAGCGTAAAATCGCTGTTACCGCCACCCCAGTTTTCAACGGAGCGATCCAGAAAAACCACGATGGCCACATCACCTTTTTTATTTGGTCAAGGTAAGAAGATTCGCCTCGAGTCTTATTTTTTGTTGCAAGTGGCGCGCAACTGCGACATTGAGTAACATACCGCGTTTAGAACCTGATTGATTAAGAGCCATTGGCTGAATGTCTGCCTTCTTTTTGTCAGCAGAAACAGAGACGACGCGTCCTAATTGGGCCACATTAATGCTAATGGCCAATTGAGTAGCAAATTCGCGGAAAAACTTAATATCATTATCACGATTAGTGCTCATTGGGTGACCCCCTCAAAACTTGTTGTCGGTTGAGTACCATCAAAGCTGTGTTCACCGTTAAGCACTCGCATAGTAGTATTCACGTACTGTGTTTTCACATGGACCGTCGAGAATGTGGTCATATGGTAATTCAATATTGAGTCCACGGACCATGAGAATTTACCCAATCCATCATCATCGTCAGCATCTTGCCAATCCTCATCACGATCCTCACGAGTAGGGATCTGAAGCAGTCCCGAAGCATAAGCCAGCTCAAAGTTATCTGTGCCTTTGGTTGAACCATAAATGTATTGGACCGTCAGTTGACCGCGCAGATAAAACAGCGACGTTTTGCAGTCGCCTGCAATTGTCGTCAATGTGTCCATTGGCTGCTCATCTGCTGTATAACCATCTTTGTACTTCTTGTCCGTCTTCAGCGAGACAAATTTAAGGTTGATTCCAGCTTTGGCAGCTACTTGCCTAATGATTTGGCTACCGGAAGCTCCTTTAGCAAACGTCAGATTCTGCTTCTTGAGTTTGGAATAGTCCTGGCCTTCAAGGATTCGCAGAACATAGGCCGTGTCGGCGTCTTCCAGTGATGGAATGGTGGTCCGATAGATAGTGCCGCTCACCAGCAGTCCAACATCACCAGAGTACCCAGCAAACACCTTTACGCGATCACCTTTGTTAATACGATTAAAATCGCTCGGATTAATGTTGTAAATCGTGATTTCTGAGATATTTTTGTCTGGCTGGTCCGAGAACGGCACGCTAAAATGAATTTCTACCCAGTCTGGCATCTTGCCATAGCGATAGACGAGGTTTCCGCTCTTGGTTGCCACTTCAACTCGAATTTCAAAGTTGTACTGCTGTTTAGCCATTTGCTTCCTCCTCATCCGACAAAATTAATGTGTCCTGATACAGAAAAACCGTCTTACCGAAGTTATCTTTGGTAATGGCGGTTTCTTTATTTGCTTCATCAAGTGGCACAAGGTCGATTTTTGGCACTTCTGGATCCACCAGTCGCCGCCAAAGTCGCTTACCATACACTAGCCGCTCACCCATCACTACAGGCTGGAAGTCCGAGTCATAAAGGTCTGCAGTGAAAAAATTGGCCACTTTCGTTGTAATTAAGACCGATGTACACATTTTGATTGCCAAATTGAGCCTCAAAAATAATTGGCAACTGGTCGTAATCGAGTTCAAATCGTCCTCTAACTGACATTACTTGACCCTCGCTTTCGCACCGATGGGGATTCTAGTATCCGCCCACTTATTCCATGAGCGGAGCGTTGGGATTGAAGTCCCATAGCGAGATGCCCATGCCCAATAGGTATCACCGGCCTTAACCGTGATGTAGGTGCCCTTCTTTGTCGCCGAGCCCTTAGTTGGCGACTTTGGACCGGTGTTCTTGGCACCTACAAAGCTAGAGGTCACTGTCATGACCCAGGTCAAACTGATATCAATCTCCAGTGCGTTCTTATAACCGCCTTCATCATAGGTCTTATGCAGTTCCGAAATTAGCATGTTACCGTGGTGCACCGCTCCGTGATAGGTCAACAGATTGCCATAAAATTGCCAATTAATTAGCTGCTGAAATTTCTTGTCAATTTCAGTCTGATTCTTGCCAAAAATTTTGCCCTTGAACTCCCATGTCTGGCTTTCCCGCTGGGTGTGGTCAACGATTGGGTTGCCACGTTGGACGGGATGAGTCGCAATTGTGTTTTGAATCGCTTCTTCTTCGCTTTCAAAAGAAATTTCAACTTTCTTCTTGCCATCAGATAGAACTGCCATTAAAGCACCTCACTTTCTCTAAATTTCACCAACAGGCATGATCTGGCGCAGACGCTCGCCGATCGCATTACCGATTTTTGACCCAAACTTGTGGCGTCTTGGCCACCTCCAGTACCACCGCCATTTACGTTCACGGTGATGTTGATAATTGGCGCGTTGCCACCGCTACGTTTCATCATGGCGGCCTTAGAGCCTGGTGTCCCAGTCTCAAGCCGTGGGAGCCGTTTGGTGTCATCACCATTCAGTACTTGAGTACCTTCATCGAGATGGACCATCAGATTGCGAATTGCCGGGAATTTGCCCATTCTTCCGTCCTTAGTCATAAAGGATTCGCGCCAATTAGCGCCTTTGGCATCGTTGACCATGTATAAACCGGCACTCGCGCCACCATTGCCAGACCAATTGGATCGTTTGCCCTTGCCAAACATCGGTGTGCCACCAGCAAGATACCCTTTAAAAGCAGATAAGGCACCTGGTGTCCCGGTTGCTAACTTGCTAGATCCTTTGCCGGCCACATTGGCTGTAATGGTGATTGTCTTTGATTTGAGCGAGTTAATAGCCGTCTGCAATGCCTTGACCTTTGAAGCAGCTGCATCCGCCGAAGCACCAATCTTGCTCATCGCTGATGAAATCCGAGAAATCGCAGATTGTGCTGAACTAACCATTTTGTCAAAAGATGACGTCATGGTGCTGGCTGCTTTGGCCATACCACCTTTAATAGCAGATGACACTTGGTTCATGCCATTTGTCACCGCACCTTTTGTTTCGCTCATGCCTGATTTAGCAGCACTAGTCATCTTATTAAACTGACTTCGGACGCCACTGGTCATACTATTAAGTCCGGATTTAACTGCTGTGGCAATACCTTTAGAACCAGACGATGCTGCAGACTTTGCTTGTGACAATCCAGATCGAACTGCGCTAGTAATCCCCTTAAATGACGATTTACCAGCAGAATCTACTGCTTTTAAGCCAGATTTGACGGCAGTCACAATGCCTTTAGTCCCAGACTTAGCGGCAGACTGGGCGGATTTAAGCTGTGATTTGATGTCTGATGTTAAGGACTTGAGAGAACTCTTAGCACCCTTGCCGGCATCTTTTAAGCCGTTCTTGATTGCTGTCGAAATACTCTTGGCCCCACTCTTGGCAGCAGTTTGCGCTGACTTCAGAGCGGACTTAACATCCTTTGGCACTGACTTCAAAGCTGACTTGGCACCCTTACCTGCATTCTTCAATCCATTTTTAAGTGCATTGGAGATATTCTTTGCACCGCTCTTAGCCGCCGTTGTGGCACTCTTCATACCTGACTTCAGAGCCTGACCAACTGCTTTAGAGGCAGTTTTATAGTTCTTTGACATCGCGGTTGCAGCGGTCTTGTCTGCCTTTGAAATCTGTTTAGTGGCTTCGGCTTTAACTTTTCTTCAAATTTGCATTTGATTTTTTAGCTAAGCTTTCCTGTTTCTTGGCCTCTTTTTCAAAAGACTTGGTCTGTTTTGCAACTTCAGCCTTCTGGGCTTTGGTCAGGCCAGAAAGTGCCTTAGCACTAGTCTTTGATGCCTTTGAAGCACTGTTACCCAATTTGGAGATTTTTTTGCTGGAATTTTCAGCTTCTTTACCCGTCTTTTTAACTTCATCAGTAGTCTTTTTGGCATCTTTGGCACCATTGGACTTTTTGGACTTGGATACAGATTCATTTCCCAACTTAGTGCTGGCCTTATCAGCTTTGCTGGCGGTTTTTTCTGCGGCAGAGGCAGATTTGGCACTCTTTGATGCCTTATCTTGCGCCTTTTTTAACTTTTCTTGTGCCTTAATCAATCGGTCGGTGTTCTCTATTTGAGATTGACGATCCATCGTGGGCTTCTTGATTTCTTTTCCGCTTGTTTAACAGCTGATTTGGCGCTAGATACAGACTGCTTATCGCTTGCAGCCTTTTCTTTGGCCTTGCTTGCTGCTTTAGCCGTATATTCAGCGGTGGCTTTGGCAGTTGCTACTGATTCCTTTTGAAAAGCAGCATAATCGCCACTTTCAAGAGCTGAACTGGCTTTTGCTGCATGAGCTTGAACATCAGCGCTCCGTGTCCCTTGTCCTGATTGGACAGCTCGCATTTGGGCTTTTGCCGTAGCAGCGTTCTTTGCCCCTTTACCTTGAACAATCGCCTGTGCTTGTTGATCAAGTTGAACATTTTGTTCTGCTTCTGCCTGATACTGAGCTGCAGTTTTTGCGCCCTTACTTTTTGGCTTTGGCTTACTCCCACCAAATAATCCGCCTAACCAATTGCCAGCTTTATCACCTAACCATTGTCCTGCTACCCCGCCAGCAACAGTTCCTAGCGGTCCAGCTAGGCTACCAAGCGCTCCACCTAAAGTAGCACCAACACCGCCACCGACTGCACCACCGACTTTTTGGTGCCGTTCTAGACTTCCCGCTTTTGTCGTTGTGACGGCATTCAAAGCATCAAAACCAGCAAACAATGCGTTCATGCCAGGCATACCTTTACCTAAAAACTGCCTGCTTTGCTCAAACCACCTGTTACCTTTGCTATTCCTGAGCCTAATTTCGAGACACCAGAGCCTAAGAACGATCCGCCAATCTTTTCGCCAATTCCCCCGAGCTTAATTAGAGAATTGCCTTTTAGCTTGGTCATCCATCCCACATTTTGAGCCATACGAGGCCCAGTTGATTCGAGCATACTTTCGCCTTTAGCAATCATCCTGCCGCTGCGGCCTTGCGATAACGCAAATGATTTTTCCTCAGCGGCCAGATCAATTTGATACTGTTTGCGGCCACCATTACCTACATAATCAGCTGGACTAAGTGTTGATTCAAAACTGCTTGCGGCTTTATTCTTAGCCACATTAGCAGCACTTTCAGGGCCCGTAATTCCTTTGCCGTTCATCTTATCGGCTGCCCCGTCTATTTTATTCGCGGCACCCATCATTTTGTCGCCAGCAGTATCTTGTTTTGGCTTGATACCAAACACTTTAGAAATCAGCCCATCAACAGTTTTGCCAACCCCGCCCAGCTTGCCAAGCATTGAGCTAAATGGCGCAAAAGCCTTCGACACAAGGCTTCCCATGCCAGGCAACTTTTGAAAGCCCCGCATCGCGACTGCGAATGCAGTTACTTTGCCGGCGGCTGCCCCAATATCGCTAAGCAAACCCTTAGGAAGTAGTTTCCCAGCGCCTTGGCCCAATGATTTAATCCCGTTGTAAGCAGTCTTCGCATCATTAATGACGCCTTTAATAGTGCTAGTAAATCCTTTGCCAAATCCACTAGCAAACTCTTGCGCGAGAGGGGCAAGATCCTTGCCAACACTGGCTGCTTCTTTTCCCATCTTGCCGATAGCGTCTGCTACCTTCGCCGAAGCTTTAGCCATATCGGTGGCTACACTATCCATTTGCTTCTGGTTGTTGAAGAAGCCAGCAGTCTTTGAAAGAAGGCCGCCTTTGCCTCCGAAAGATTTATTTATTTCTGAGCCGAATGTGGTTTCAAAACTGGTAGCCATGTTCTTAAGGCCATTTTGAACCGATCGGGCAACCCCGCCAATCGTTGAATTATAACGTTCTGAAGCCTTACCAACACCACCGCTATTACCGTACTTATCCAAGCCAGCAAAAGCAGTTTCAGCGTTGACTGCTTCGTAATCCCAATTACCAGATTTATTTTTACCTAACTCATGACCATTTCGACGCTTATATTCATCACGAATGGATCG
This sequence comes from Lacticaseibacillus saniviri JCM 17471 = DSM 24301, assembly GCF_001311785.1. Taxonomy (GTDB): domain Bacteria; phylum Bacillota; class Bacilli; order Lactobacillales; family Lactobacillaceae; genus Lacticaseibacillus; species Lacticaseibacillus saniviri. The sequence continues at coordinate 38,776 of NZ_BBBX01000020.1, forward strand.
TGTAATTTTACCGTCCAATAGGTTAAGACTTTTGGCGCCATTCCCTGTCATCTTACCCAAGTCACCAATATTACCCACAGCAGTTTTAAATTGTTCCATTTCCCGCTGGGTAAGCGAATTGGCATCTTGAATGTTAAACATCCCTGTTACGACGTCTTGTGTCTTCTTTAAATTTCCCGAATAGGAGCCAGCATCTGAAGAGTAAATCTGTTTAGCCATTGAGTTGGCTTCTTCAAAGCTGTTACCAGCTTTGATGGAAGTCGAAAGCATAGCGATGTTCGCAGCTGCGGATTGCTTGTTAAGTTGCGCATCCGACATTTCTGGATGGGCATCCTGAATCGAGGTCGCCCACATAGCTTGTCCTGCCTGGCGTTCTTTGATTCCTTCAAAGCCACTAGAAACAAGGCCTTTCGCACCGTCAACGGCACCTGTTACTGCTTGCGCACCGAGCATACCGACTGAAAACATAGCAAAGCTATCTTTGACAGCACCCTTAATCTTGCCCCACGATCCCTCGCTTTTGGCTGATGATTCGCTAAACTGAGCGGCACTTTGGGCCGTCTTCGGCTGGTCATTGGCTGCTTGGTGATATGAATTAGATGCCTTTTCGGCATCAGCAGCCGCTTTGTTCTGAGAACTAGCAACTTTGTCCTGAGCTGAAGCTAAACGTTCTGAAAGAGAAACAGACTCTTTCAGTGAACTGTTCAGCTTCTCACCACCGGCTGCTGTTTTGTCCATGCTTTCTGTCATAGCAGAAAAGGCGCTAGTGCGCCCACCGGCCTCACTAGCGCCCTTTAATTTGGCTTCCAACTTATCAGCACTGACAGTTGCCTTTTCAACATCAGCGCTCAATTTTGTTGCAAAACTGGAACCTGCGCCTCCGCTTGAAAGTCCTTGAGCGGCAGCCTTCAGCTTTTCCAATAAAGAATTAGCTTTTTCAAGGTCGCTAAGACCTGTCACAGCATTTTGTTGTGATTGTTGTCTCGTTAGCCATTAACTATTCCTCACTTCCATGCGTTAGCTCCCACTTTTTATTAGCTAACTCGTTATAAAGTTGCACCTCCTCCACAGTGGCTAAATCCATCGTCTCCTGGCTCACAATCCCCATCATGACTGGGAACCATAAGCCCATCTGGTCGTCAGCTCGACGGCTAATGACAATGTCGTTTTTTCTAGTTAAAGCGTGATCCACAAAACAAATCTGCCGCAGTCATGACCTCTTTGTAGCCTGGCCGAGTGTCAAAATCATCAAGGGTTAGTCCATGTGGTGCGACAATGACGTTTTCGCAAAGCATTTCGTTATACAGCGCTTCGGAAAATACGCCGTTGTCCAAGCGAGATGAATCGAGCATTTGCTGCATTTTTCGGATACCAGGGAACTGGAACGTGTAATGCCATTCATAGCCATTTTCGTCTGTGAATACGTAATCCTCGTTGTGAGCTAAGCGGTCAATCTTAACGGGTTCTGGAGCCTTCTTTGTTTCTGCTAATTTTTGACCATTTGCAACAGCTGTTAATGTTGCTGGCGCTTGTTGTTCTGGCACTTCAGGGTTCGGGGTGGCTTGCAAAGATGCTGCATTCACTGGTGCTTCTGGTGCCACTTGCTGGCCCTGAGTTGTTGGTTGTGTTTGTTGTGTGTCTTCTACTTCTGTCATTGATTGATTCCTCCAGATTTTTATTTGTGGTGCAATAAAGACGTCGGGAGTCGAACCCAGCGCCTTTGAGTTGATGCTTATTTTGGATCCATCTGCATGTCCAAAGCTTCGATTGTAAATGTCCGCTTAGGTGTGTCCTTACCGTAAGCTGCAGACGGTTGCCGAGCGATCAAGCACTGATTAGCAGTGATTTTTTCAATTGGCGTAATCACAACAACTGAAAAAACCTCGTGAGTATTTGAAAGAGTGAGCAGCGTCTTATAATCTCGAGAACTACCAGACAAGTTCACCGTGATTTGGCCTAGGTGGTTATTGTTAATTGCCATTGATGGTGAGCCTTGTGCATCCACATTTGTCCGGACCTGGTCTTCTTTGTATTGAGCAGAGAACATATCGTTTTCTTGAAAGCCTTGGATAACACGTCCATTGATTGAAATGGACACGTCCATAGCGTTATAAACTGGAATATCTTGTGCCATATTTTGTTAGCTCCTTCCTAAAGTAAGACCGTGCCGCGAACAGTGACGGAATGAATTGCGCCTGAACGACGGTAACTAAATGACAATCCGGAGTAATGCCGTTGAGCGATATCTTCGGCAGAGGTGTTATCGCGAGATTGTGCCGTAACGGTGTATTCCCCGGCTCCAGTCTTGTCATTAATCAAAATCACGCCGTTGGCTGTGGCTTGGAGCATAACTGCAGTGGCTGTTGCTTCGAGTTGAGAAATCCCTGTACCATCGAAGCTAATCTTTGAAGATGTTGATAAAAGCTTCTGCAAGTCACTTTCCATGCTGGCCTTGATCCAGTCATCGCCGTGGAGGGAATCGATGAATTCACCAGATACAGTGAAACCTTCAGAGGTCTGTTCAATTCCTGCTTTTTGACGTAAGTGATGATGCCGTTCTTGTGTAGCTTGTCGACCTGAGCCGCGTTGTAATTGACTGCCTTGACACCAACCAAGTTCTTGAACTTCCAAGTGATACTGCCCACTGTTTGGTTTGCTAATGCGCCAATCAGCGCACCGATACCGTAGTTAGAGCCGTCAGCGTCAGCCCCAGAAGCAAACACAATAGTGCGTTGGTTGCCGAAGAACTGTTGCTTAATGGTTTCAGCCTTCGTCACTGTTTCATCCGTGGCCACTAATCCGGTCACATAAAAACGGCGAGCCTTACCCTCCACATAATTGGAAAGGGTCATAGCATCGCGTCCTTGATTGGGTGATCAGTGCCATTTGCTACCAAGGTCGCAAACTCCCAGTTATCAACGAAATATGTGTCCAATGCTGTTGTTAAATCGGCATATGTGATGACATATAACGTCTTTGAGTGCATTGCCTGTGCAAAGTATCCGCGAGCAACGGATAATGCATCCGCGCTTTCGATATCAGCAGACAAATCATCAATAGACAGATAGGTCTTTGAGCTGTTTGCTGTTCCGGGCATAAAAATAGCCAACGTCCCCATGTTTAACGGGGAGGCTGGCTGTTGGACGGTGAGAGATACCTCAACGTCAGATAGTGAGTTAATCGCCATATTTATTCTCCTTTTGATGTAAATTCAATGTTATCAATTTGGTAAGGCACTTCTTTTTCATCCGCTTGTAGCCGGAGCCGTGCGTCAAAACCGACCATTTTGGCGTAGTTGCCAGCTTCAGGCAGATAGCGGACATTCGGATCCATCCGTTCGACAAGTACAATGTGGTTTTTATCGTAGAAGTCCCACGAATCAACCTCGTTTAGCTTTTCTCGCAACTGATTAGTCAGATTAAGGGCTTGAAGCTTGTCCATGGCGTAAACCGTAAATGAGACAATACATTCAAATGCCCGACTGCCGTCATCTTCAAGAAAGTTAAGCTTGATATGCGGACTGATAATATCGAACGCAACAAATGGTGGTTTAGGTTGCTTTCCACCGCCATTCATTTCGATCATTGTTAGCCCCATATTGGCGACAATCTTGCTAAAGACCATGTAAAGCTTCTCGTAGTCATACACTGACAGCCGCCCCCATTTCGTCTTCATAAGCGTTGAGGTAATAGATAGTGACGTTTGAGTAGTTGCTATAGTCATCGCGACCCACGACAATCATTTTGTCCTCGCCATGTTCGATAATAGTGCCGTCAGAATAATCACCTAGAGAGAGCCACATGGCTTGATATTGCTCAATAGCGCCAATATCACGCAGTTGGAACATCTGTGAATACTCACCGATTCGATTTAGCGGCACCAGAACTTCACTAACGGTTGCCGGTTCCGCGATTGATTCAATGTAGCGGCCATTCACCCAGTCACCATTCTTCTGATAAACCTTCAAATCAACGCCAAACGAATGAATCAAGTCGGCCATGTCCAGATAAAAAGCCATGTTATTCCCCCTTTCTCCAGGTGACAGCGCCGATCATGTCACCGGTATCAATTAACGGTTGACTGCTGCCCTTTTTCTTAATCGTGGACGGCGCCAATGGTGCGAAACCACCCGCTTTGATGGTCTGCTGAATACTAGTAGCCATTTTGGGACCCAGTTGAGCAGCAACGTCCGCTTCAGAACCGTTCATAACTGCCACCATGAGTGGCCGTACAAACGCTGTCCATTCTGACCCGTGCTCATACAACGTGTTACGTAAAAAGGGACGTGCCGGAATCCCCCGAGACGTCCCATATTCGTTCCACATTGCCTTTTGTGCTGCAAAGCCACCAAATACCCCGGCAGACACAGATTGCCCGTCAACCTGCTTTAATCGGGCAATCATTTCTTCGAGACCTGAGTCTCCTTCAACACTGCCTTCAAGTTCGATCATGCCTTCACCGCCTTAATAAAACATCGCCACATTCTTGCCGGCCAAATCATCTAGTCCGGCTTTCATGCGCAAATACTCATCAATATAAGCATCCTTGCCGCCGGCATCGAAATACTCACGTGACAAGACAGCAGCTTGTTCCTTCTTGACGTGTTCGTTACGGTTAAATGCAATGAAGGCATAATGAGCGGCAAGATAGCTAGCAGCTCGAACAATGTCATCACCACTAAAGCCATCCTTACCGGCCTGAGCATATGCGTCCGTTGCAAAAATCTTGAGCGTAGCGTCATCAATGCCGGTGATTTGTGGCGCAATCAGTTTGAGTCGCGTTACTACGCCATCAAATGTATCCATAGGTTAGCCCCGCAGTTCGAAATAGATTGTTCGGCCAACTTTAAGCACATTGGAGCCCAAGTTATTAACAAACTTGACCCAGCCGACTGAGACACGGTGTACCGTGGCCACCGTCGCAATGTCATCGCCTTGTTGGACAATGTAGCCACCATCATCTGGAACGGGCGTAGGCGCGTCCTTTGTAGCTGCTGCACTCTTTGCTGTTGATGCCGCTGATGTGGCAGCACTAACAGCTTGGCTTGAAGCACTCTTTGCCGTTGATGTTGCCTTAGACGTCTCGCTGGCCGTGCTCGTTGCTTGAGAGCTTACTGTACTGTCAGTCGTAGCCGCTACATCAGATTTTGGATCATCATTACTAGTCTTCGTTGTTGCCATCTGCTTCTACCTCCTCGTTACTCTCTTCAACGGCTTCGATAAAGCCGCCATTGACCAGCTCTTCAACACGAGCCTTAGTCTTGGACCCAAGGTAATTCTTGAATGGGTAGTTATCCCCGCTCCAATAAATGTGCTTTTGACCGGTTGGGTCGGCAGACGCACTGTTTTTATCAGTGAAGTCCTTAATAACCTTGTACATTAGCTACCTCCTATGCTTCTGGTGGTGTCACGCCACCTTGGACAGTTGCTGGCTTTTCGGCTGTTTCAAAAGCGTGTAGGACGTAAACGCCATCGACCTTTTCGAATGTTGGTGTGACCTTTTGAGATACCTTGGTGACCGTAGTTACCGGATCGTTTTCTAAGGTTGTAACAACTGCGACACCAGTATCGACAATCCGCATATCAATGTCTGGTCGAGCAAGCAAGTCAATTTCTTCTGGTGTTGGTGAAAATACTGTTGCACCAACATTTTCAGCTGGCAAGAACACTACATTACCGTCTGGAATAAACTTGACCATCTTGCCTTGTTCATCGACATAACCCTTGTTGTAGACTTCAATAGCCAGGCCAAATTCATCCGCAATGTAGTTGGTCAACACATTCCGTGGCAAGCTGACAGCTGCCGTGTTGGCATTATTAGCAAGTAAAGTGGACTTGATACCGTTGCTAGCAATCAAGGCGTTAAATGTGACTGAGTTCATGATTACACGTGTCAAAGAGCTACCGTTTTCTTCACCGATTAAATCGATAGCACGGCGAATATCTTCAGTTGGCTTCGAGTTATCCTTGTCGGTCCAAGCCGTTGAAGCGCCCGCAATACGATTTGCCTGCATCTCAAAGTCTTCATCGTATACTTGACCGTTCCCGGCAATATGATATTTACCGGTTTGTAAAACGCTCATCCGCATAATTTCGCGAACAAGAGCTGCACCACGAATGAGTTCCGCTGGTTCATCGTAAATCTTAGATAAAATAAGATCCTTTTCTGCTTGATATGGTGAATTGGCTACCCGAACTAATTGTTCGCGAAGTTCTTCGTCGATATACTTTGCTTCCTTGAAGTTCTTGGTAGTCACGTGAATCTTTTCCATACCTTGGCGATCACGCATGATGGCCTTAGTATCTGGCGCTGATGGTGATAAAGGCTTTGGTGCCCGGCTCAAGCCACGCACATAGTCGATATCTTTAGTTGCACGCTTTTCGTTTGGAAAAAGAAATTCACCCAAATAAGGTGCTTCCAATTGTGCTTTTGTTTCCCAGTAGGCTGCAATTTCCGCACTGTTAATGTCTTCAAAAATATTTGGCATGCTGTTCCTCCTTTACTTATTCCGTTTGAAGAATGTGACCTTGCCATTTAAGGCCGTCTTAGCTTCATCCGTGATTACGACACCGTCAGGCAAACGATTCTCGTTGATGTATCCATTAACAATCAAAGTCCCATTACCCTGGCCGCTAGTCACATCAACATCATGTTCAAGTACCCCTTGCGCTTTGTCGTTATTAGAAACTACCAAAACCGCTTGTTCATCCGCTAAAGCAGAATTGTCACCACCAACTGGTGTGCCAGCTGGAATAATCTTGCGACCTGTAGCATCTGCAGGAACGCCCGTGCCGCCTAAAACGACGCCAAGAGCCACTTTATTGGCGATTGTGCCAAGCACTTGCTTGGTTGCGCCAAATGTTTCTTTACGCATATGTTTTCCTCCTAATGTTCAAAAAATTTGTGTTGATTGGCAGCTGATTGAACCTGTTTCTGGGCTAATTGGGCACCTAAGCTCCCAGCCTTGGCAGGCTTTCCAGCACCACGTTTAATTGGATCTCCGCTCAAAAAGTCCTTTTCAGCCGACTTTCGAATACGCTTTGCTAACTCGATTAATTGGCCCACGTTGGCTTTCGTTGAATCAGCTTCCGTTGTTACGACAAGGTTCAAATCATCATCTGTCACTTCGAGGCCAGCAGCATTGAAAAGGCCACGAGCTGTGTCGCGCATGTTGCGCTTGTCCAGTTCGGCTTGTAGTCCGGCTGCTTTCTCTTCAAGTACCTTCCGTTCCTCAGCTGCGCGATCGTCATCGCTCATACCTGCTAAACGTTCAGCTTCTGACTTTTGTTTTGCTTGCTGTTTTTCCCACTTTTCGCGTTTGGCAGCAACAATCTTGTCGACGTCTTTGTCGGTATACTTTAGTTCTGTGTGTTCCTCGCCTTCATCAGTAGCTGCATCGTGGCTTTCACCGCTTTGGTTTTGGCCCTGAGTCTCTAAAGTAGAGTTGTCGGGCCCACCCGCAGCACCGGTATCAGCATCAAACAGACGAACTAAATGAAAATCTTTGTTGAACATAGTTAAAACTCCCTCCATAGCTTTTAAAAGTGAATCAATGCTTGCACTTCCATGGCTTTTAATGACTTCAATGCTTGGTCAAACCTATTTTTGAGCACAAAAAGCACAACCAAATGGCTGTGCTATTCAAAGTGTGGAACAATGCTACAACGACAATTCCTATGTGTGTCTTCGGGAATGTTTGGTGCTGCGTCGATCATGAACGGACCTTGAGCTGATAAAGCAGCACATCTAGCACAAACGCCTGGCTCAGTGTGCAAATCTACCATTCAACGTCGTTCTTTCGATAAGCCAGCATATTAATCTCGAACTTCATCTTCGCCGATTGCGTGCGCACAATCATTGCAATTGTTGCTGTCTGGGACAACAATAAATCGCTCATTGATTTCTTTCTGGATGACCCGCTGCTAGTCTGCGATGACAGGAAGTCTTGGAACTCTTCCGTACTGTTAAAGCCTGAAAGACGTTTAACGAGTTCACCAGAAATGGTCATGATAGTGCGGTCACCAGTCAGCCAGACGTCATTCATCAGATTAATGGCTGGGGGCAACTCATCTCGTGTAATTTTCTTGTCGAATAGTGCGTTCATTCTGTCGAATTCTGCATCTCGATCACTGTTAATTCTTGCTTGTGCGACTTTTAAATTCTCTCTTGTCATCTTGAGTACTGCAAGTGACGCAATAGCGCTCATCATCATACCAACACTAACTCCGGCTAGTTTGCCCATGGCCGTTACACGAGCGTCTTCTTCGGGCAGCCATCCATCCTCTTTGAGCTCATCAATAGCAGCTTGCCACTGTTGAATATCCCACTTAGACACCTTCTGCATTACCTGGCTAACAGATATTCCCTCATCGGTCGCATAGTGGGTATAAAACGGCAGGAGATGGGAACTGATATAAATCAGTGCTTCCTTGGTCTGTTTGTCTAGCTTCGTAGACGTGGCCTTATCCGACGCGATTAGTTGCTCAATCCACTGTTGTTCTTGCTGGTCCGTTATCATCCGCTACACCGGCTTTCTGCTGATCAGTTTGAGCTTGAGAAAGTGCTTTCTTGACGACCTCAGCTGTGGCGTCTTGCATTTCGCGTTGTTCTTGCTTGATTTGTTCCATTTCTGCGTCTGGATCCTCAATAAATGGCAACTGCTTAAACAGTGTCTTGTTGCTGATCTTGCCGTACAAGTAATTGACTGCTTGACCATCCTCAAGAAGGTTTGTTGGAACATCTTGGGTAAACTTAAACTGCAGCTCACGCCAGGCGTCTGTTGGTACATCAGCATAAGACACCGCAAACACACACTGAAACACCTTCCGCAAAGCCGAGCGGAACTTCAGTGACTTGTCTCGGGCCATGTTTTGCATAGCTTGATACTTTAGGCGAAGCGAAACACCGCTGGGATTGCCACTGAAGGATTCGTCATTAAGATTCGTGACGTTGGAAATCTCATAAATCCCATTGGATAGCCGATTGATGAGGTTTTCTTGACTAGTGTCAGCGTCAGGCCGATCCAAATACCGAGCATCTGAATCACCCGCGCTTTGTCCTTTGATATTCAACAGGCGGTTATCCTTCATATCAGCAATTTTGTCGGAATCAATCGACGCATTCTTAATAAGCAGCATTGCATCCGCAAATAATCGATATCGTTAGCCTTTTGACTGACGGCCTTGTCGAGTTGGTCAATTAGCGTCGTGATGTCTTCAAATAACCCCATACGCTCCGTGTTCTCGGCCACCTCGATAATTGGGACCATCTTATATGGATTAGCAATCACTCGGTCCTGGTCAAAGTAATTCGCGCTGGATGAGCGCATCACCAAATCACGCCGATAGTTGCTATCGTACAAAGTCACTTCAAGCTCTTTCTGATAATTGCGATGATAAATGACTCCATAACGCACGTCATGGGCTTCCGTGTCATCGTAAATCAAAAATGCATTGAGTGGACTCATTGGCGCTATTTTGGCTTTGCCATCCTTTGACTGATAAACCAAGAAATAGGCATGACCATACATCGATGATTCCTTGGAAATCTCTGCTGAGACGTCTTCAAAGTCGTTCACGTTGATCCATTCGGCGATGAAATCATCAACCGTCTGGTTAGCGTGATCAATCTTCACGGGATTACCGATAAAATAGCCATTAAACGTGGTCACAGCCTTCCGTGGAAAATTGAATATAACTCGATTGTCCGGCTTGTATTTAGGCTTGCCAGGCTCCTTGAAGATGTCGTGCTTCCCGCGATAATAGTCGCGTTCCTTGGCATACTTAGGCCGAAGATGACTACTGTGATAGTCAATCAGATTCAACAAATCAGCAGCAGTAATCTCAACATCCGCTGGATATGTGAATTCATCATTATAAGTAATTCCAGCGCGGTCCAGAAAGTCTGGGTCAAGTCCCGGAATGTCAACTTCTAATGCCATCTAATTTCTCCTTTCTAATCAATTTTGAACGTTTCGACGACCGCTGATGGGTGATGCTGCGTATAAATTGCATATCTAATTGCATCCATCACGTCATCATTTTGTTTAACTGGTTCGCCGGTCTTTTTCATCCCAGATGTACTGATAAATCTCGTCGAAGAAGTAACCATTGTGATCACGGTTCTCAAGGTCAACTAGGCCATCACGAGAAACAAAAAGCGACCAGTCTTCATCAGCTTGGCCACTTCTTCAATTCCGGATAGTTTTGATTTGTCCGCATAGAATACATTGATGCCTTCTTCGTCAAACCGCGCCACATGTTCCGGCCGCGCTGAATCGGCATACATTGGGATTCGACGGCCGTACTTACGTTGCACCTGTTTAGCCTGATCAACCCAATAGTCAATTTCTTTATGCTGCGCCGTTCGTTCTTCGAGCAAAATAGTATTACCAGTGCCATCGTCCGCCAGCACAACAATCGTGCCTTTGTGCTCGTATCCCCAGTCAACGCCACAATAGACAGTGGTATCAGCTGGCAAGTCGATGTGGTCCTCAACCATGCTGCGCTCATCAAAGTCAGCGTACACGACGCCTTCGCCATTCACCCATAAACCTTCAATCGAGCGGTCGTAGAGCATGCCAGATGGAGTTGCCGCCTTTTGCGATTGAATGTACTCAGCGGGCAAAAATTGGGCATTATCATCAAGTCGAAAGTGATTCGCCATGATGCGTGCTTCTGGATCATGATTATCGATGTAATTCTTCTTTAGGAAGTGGTTTGGATTGTCAGGGTTGGTATCACAGATGATTCGGGCTCCTGGCGCAGAGCACCGGTCATTGATTTCAACGAATACTTCTTTGTTAGCCAGGCTGGCTTCGTTGATGTAGGCACCCCAGGCTGTCATCCCACGAATAGCACCAAGACCGGCAATGGACCCTGTAAACGTCTGAACAACCTTAACGCCGAAAAGCGTAAAAGAATTGTGTTTATCGAACTTGAAGTTGAATCCATACTTGTTACTTAGTTCTTGCAGTATGTTGTTTTGAATCGACTTAGACGAATAACCACCCAGAATGTACATCGGAGTTTTGACCCCAAATTCGGTAGCATTTTTGCGCACTCGCCGCAGCTCCATCAAAAAGAGATCGTTATCGATGACAGTCTTGCCAGACCGCTTAGCACCGTGATTAATCATCATACGCCAGTCGGTTGTGACCGCCTCTTTGAGGACCTTAATTTGCTTTTGTGTATAAATTGCTTCAAGCCCCATCCTCGGTCACCTCCTTCTTTGCTGTATCTGAAATCTTGTCGAGTACATCAGCCAGCTTGTCTTCGTAGCCTTCACCGTCATCCGTTGCTTCCTTGGCATGTACTTCAGCAATTGCAGCCTCTGCTTTTGTCTTATCAACGGTTGCCTTCATGCCTTCTAACTTAAGGCGGCGCTCGTCATGAGCATCCGTCATCGCTTCAAACTGTTTGATGAGTGAACCAAGCGTTGTCATGGCCCTTGATTGTGCCGCCAAGAAAGTGGCTTGCTTGTCCCATGCATACTGGATATCAAAAGCCGTCGCCATGGTCCCAGTACTAGAAACATCACTGCTTACATCTTCATGATCAGTAACGTGCATGATTTTCTGCGACCGGATAATTGCAGCGTATTGGATCATGATATTGTTCCAGATGATATCGCTAGGTGATGATTCGCCAATGGCATCAATCAAATCCCTTGTGTCTTCCGGCAGCCAATTTGCAAACAGGCCATGCGAAACAGCATTCTTATTGCCAGATGGAGCACCTCCACCAGAATTACCTGTGGCGTTCTGATTCGCCCGCAACGTTCCGTAACGCTCCCTTTCAATCGGAGCGCTCCTTTTCGCGTTACTATCCCAGCCGTCCTCCGACTTCCACTTTCGAATCGTACTGGGAGATGTGCCAAGTTCATCAGCAATATCCTTTAGTTTTCGTTCCCCACCGGATTCTTGCCACAACCGAAAAGCTTCATCCCGTTTCGGATTTTTAGGTCTTGCCAATCATTTCACCACCCCCTCAACCGTGTTTGTTTTGTAAATAACGCATAAAAAAAGACGCCTAAGCGTCAGTCGTTTGTAATCTGTACTTTGTAATCCTTGTAGAAGGATATAAGGATATCCATTTGGTTTACGAGCCGAATAAACATCGCAAAAGTGACTCTATCTGGTGGAAATCGGCCATGCATGTATGAGTGCCTTGTGAAAACGTTGATGCCATTCAATTGAGAGAAATCCTCGGATTCATACAGTGGGCGTAATAAGCGTAAAGCAGAGTTAGCAGCTTCAGTAAATATCCACTCTTCAATTTTGTTGTTGTTTAAAATATGCCTAATGCTAGTGTAACCGAACGTCCATTTGACTTGCACTGTGCCGTTATCAAAAATAATGCCAGCCCTTTCCATCAACATAAAGAGGTTAGATACGCATAGTTTATACTTGGTCCAATCTTGTTCCAGAAGTTCAGCCATTTGCTTACATAAATCCTTATATTCACTTTCCACGTAGCCGTCTGCCCACTGATACAACGTGGTCACAAGGACTTCGCAGTTGCGTCTGGTATATTGCTTATACATATACTGATCGAATTCGATTTTGCTGCGTCGTTTAGCCTCAAACAAAACCGATTTCGCAGTCAGCGGTAGCGGTAACGCCCATCCATACTCCTCCAGTTGACGAACATCAAATGATTTAGGATTAAATTGAACACGATTTGCAATTGTCTCAATATTCTGACGCACGGCTGTTAAAACCGCTGTTAAAGCGGAATCAGGGATGCTTTTAAAAATTGGCAATTGACTATATATCGATTGCGAAAATGTTTGTGCAATTTTTGCGTATTGCTCAGATTGTCTACGGCTGTATTCAACTACCGCATCTACTGGTATAGCAGAAGACAAAGCGCTAGCCGCAATCGAATTAGCAAAGGGAATATTCATTGAATTAAGGACTTTTGCCTGAACTGCATATTGCTCCAGTAGATGTTGAACCGGTCTTTTAATCTGAGCAAATGGACTCATCCTTGTATTTAACTGATTAACAAGTTTTTGTAGTCTGCGCTCTGCCTTTCACTTAGCCAATCTCCAGTAGGCACAACGAACTTCTTCATATGAATCGCCTCCACACTAAATACTACTTGATATTGTGGTTGGCGTACATAAAGAATTTATCAGTCAATCCTTCCATACTGGCTGATTGCTTCTTTATCAAAGTCCACGAATACCTCAAGCAATCGAGCGCCTTTGAACACACGGGCCAACGGGTCACCTTCACGGGCCTTGCATTTGCGCGTCGGCATCACCCGAAATAGAGCGTTTGAAGTGTCTCGCCGTATGTTGTTATTGGGATCAAGATAAACTGTTGCATGATACCCGTTTTTCTTGTTTCTCAAGAATGCTTCCTTCTTATCAATCTCATTTAGGTGCTTTTCTTCAGTCATATTTAAATTCTCCAATTTTAATTCAAGACAAAAAAAGACGCCCCATGTCGGCGTCTCTTACCCAAAAACTAATTTCTGATATCAAATTCACTCTGGCTTAATTTACCGAGAGTGACGTTCTTATTGTTCTTAATAGTTCCTGGTAAACGAAAATTAAGTACTGTTTCGGAATTTACAATTTCAACCTCAAAAGCAATTGAAAAGTCAACCTCGCTCGACTTGTACATAGCCATTTCAGACAAATCTATGTTAACGTCTTTCACATCTATTAACTCAGTATCTGGAATATTCCGATACTCTGTTTTTGCAATTTGGCTTCAAGTTCAGCTAAATCCATTAGAGAATATGGATTGTTTGTTGCTTCAAAGCGCCCCTTAATTCTAATTACTTGCCTTTTTCCAAAAGCCATACCGTATAAAGAAAACTGAAGCTTTCCGGAACTATGACTTTCTTTAGAATTAGTTGAATCAATCCAAAATAGAATTTTTTTCTTTGGCTCGTGGAATGCCGCCATCAAGGATATAATGACTGCAAGTGTAGTAGCTGTTCCACTAACCCAATCTGCAACTGACCCCCACTCGACTACTCCAAAATTCATATAAATCACCTCAACAAAATAGTACCCGATTATCAAATCAGATACTACCTTGAGGCAAAGCTATTCAGTTTTTAAGTCATTCACGGTGAGGTACCGTAAACGCATGATTCCGGTGGGTCTCGAGCCCACATTACCGCTCATAATACAATCGTTACTATAAGGCGTTGTTTTTCCATTAAACTACGAAATCAAAATGGCCGTGGCAGGATTCTAACCAGCGTGCTTAATATGGGATTTTACACGGCCAATGCAACCAGCAGGAATCGAACCCACAGCTGTTAAGCTAGACCACTTAGTGATTGCGCCAATTCTAAAGGAGGTTTACTCATGAATCATCCTGGCATACCCATCTCTGGGTAATACCAGCCAGCAGTTTGACCCGACTGACCGGTGGCATGGATACCGCGCCATGCTCGCAAACGCCCAGTTTTACCGTACTGTCAGACGAATCGCTACCGATTAATCATCGGCAAAACGGTGAGCGGGAATCAAACCCACTTGTGAGCCATCCACCGCCATTTCCTTGGAGGAGAAAATGAAAATCTTCAAGTACCCGGCTGCTTAAACTTGGTACTCTATCATAATAAGACTGTTTCACTCCGGATACAGTTCGGAATTAGTCCTGATTTAGTCCGGAAACACTCCGGTCACGAATTCCGCTGGTTAAACACTAGCAGTTCGTTTGGGAATGGTGGCCATACCTCAGCGAATGCGCATAACGCCTGCTTCTTCGCATAATAGTATGCAGAGTGGCTATAGCCAAGGCGATCCATAATGACCTCATCAGTGCCGAGTTGTTTCATGTAGTAATAGTCCAGTATCTTTGCCCAATTCTCGTCCTGCGCGACGTCAGGCATAATCTCGCGTACAATAACCTCACACTTCTTCACGAATTGTTGATCATCGACGTGCCTTGTGATTTGCTCTTCCGCTTTATTCCCATAGCTGTCCGACCGTGGCATCCCAGTAATTTGTGGTGACTGCAGACTTAGACTCCATCGCGAAGCCATTGCGCGC
This sequence comes from Lacticaseibacillus saniviri JCM 17471 = DSM 24301, assembly GCF_001311785.1. Classification (GTDB taxonomy): domain Bacteria; phylum Bacillota; class Bacilli; order Lactobacillales; family Lactobacillaceae; genus Lacticaseibacillus; species Lacticaseibacillus saniviri. The sequence continues at coordinate 53,797 of NZ_BBBX01000020.1, forward strand.
CGACGTGGGTAATCGCTGAGCACCGCTGCCGCATTATCCGCTGTCTTATCAATGTTGATCCTGCTAAATCGTTGTGTAGCTCGCCCCATTCGTTGCACCCCTTATGCTATAATGTTGTTTGTGTGAACACTATTCAAAAGTGGTAGCGTGTCTTTCGGGGCGCGCTTTTTTGTTTAAAACGGAATTGCTCCGTAACTCCCAACACGATTCATTTCCTCAATGCTGAGACTGTTGAATGCAGCCTTAACTTTGGCTGGAATCAATTCAATTCCTTCCCCGCGCGCTCCTGCAAAAAGAGTGAAATACACATCAAAAAATGTTTCTCCCTGCGTCATACTCTTTAGCGATGAAGTTCAACACGATTTTCTGTTCATCTGTCCATTCCAATTTCCTTAACCTCCACTTCCACTCTCGGGTTGTCTGAGTAACGTTTGATGACGATTAGATCGGTGATTTGATTGTCGTCGACATATACAATACCCGTTAAAGCATCAGATACCGCTTTGTAGACATTGTCTAAATCTGGTTTAACTGTCGGTAGTACTTTGCCATTGGCTTTATCGGCCTTGAGCAGCTTACTGCCGGCTTTTTGTATTGGCCGGTATATCATCAGTCGAAAGTCGATTGGGCCTTCCAGCGGGGCGTCGTCGTATGCCTGTTGAGCGCATTGAGCCACAAACGCCTTATAGTTTCGTGACTTGGTCGGATCAACACCTCTGACGCCGTTTTTGGTGCGATAAACGCGAGGTCTGGCCTGTGCTACAGGCTCCCCCGGCACAATAATCTTGATGGTCACTCACTAGTCCTCCCAATCGATTAAATCTGGTCGATGCTGATTGAGCCAATCGACGACCATGTCCCGTTCTGTCCAGGTATGTAACTCTCCAGCATGCAGCTGGTCGTACGTCTGTCGGCTATATCGCAATTTGCGCCGCTGGGCAGTCATTTCCTTGGCTCTCGCTTGCATCTTAAAATCCCAATCAGTCATAGCTAACAAACTTACCCCCAACCAAATCTCGAATGCAGTAAGCCGATATACTAGCTGACGCCGTCACAATCACCATTGCAATCACGGCGTAATCCCATTCGTGCCCAATAACATACCCGATGAATAGCTTGACGCAGGTTAGCGCCGTTACGGCTCCAAAAACAGCCGCCAGTAAATCCATAATAATCAGCGTGATCAGTAGTGCACCCATAAACTTCCTCATTAATTTTCCTCTCGGACTGACTTGCAAAACTTAATCGTCAGTCTTTCTTTTTGTCTTTAGTCTTAAAGTTAAGCCAGTCTTTTGATTTCTTGGCTCGCTCCTCAAATTCACGTTCTATTTGAGCCTGTTTTCGTTGAATTTCTCTGTCCGCTTTGTCGAAGGTGCCTGACAGGTAAATAAAATAATCAGGTTCAACGTCACCACAGCTACGATGACCCCAATAATCCAAATGGCCGGAGCCTCCCAAATGTATTCGATCAACCCTTTCATCATACAAACCTCCTAAAAAGCAAACATATATCTCGATGCTTTTCTGCTTGATTCTTCACTTTCTATGCGACTCCGATACACCTAGTGGACGAATTCACAGTTGCAATTTCTGAACATTCGTTAAATGCTATATAATTCTTGTAATACATAAAATAAAGGGGATATACATGAAAATGCAGCATAAAAACAATATCAATCGTACTAAGGTATCCGTCACACAGAGTGGAGTGCAAGATTTTACAAAAGCCACCTTATTCCTGCCACTTACGATTGCAACTTTTGCACAAATGACAGGCATGACTTTGAGTATGCTCAAAGTACTTGTTTGGGGGCTCCTAATTTACCAGACAATACAATTGTTAATACTAGGCTGTTTAAGCTTTCTATCTTTGAGCCAGTTTTTCCTGACCGAAGTATTTCTTTTTTCGTTATCTGTAACTAGTTGCTTGATACTCGTCTTTGTAATCATGAGTTTTTTATAATATTCCTTGCATTTAAGTACTTCTGTCACTTCAATTTTTGGCTTATTTCTCAAGTTAAATCAGAATTCCATTCACCGCCCGGAATCAAGATATTCTCAAACTTCTTGTAAGCGTCAAAGTAAAATTCGTCCTTGTCGCCGTTATAAGTGACTTCGTAATACATGCCATCGGTAATAACTGTTGACAGCAATGCCTTGCTGTTTTGCAGTGTTTTCGCGTACCAGACTACATACACGCCAGCAACATCAAAAGAGAGCTTATCAGCTGGATCCAAATGCTTTGCTGTGTAGTCAGTGACTAACAGCTTGCATTTACTTAAAAATTCCTGTTCATTCATCTTCCTTGACCTCCAGTGATCCAGCATATTTTGCTAGCATCTCATCGAGTCGCTGATTCGCCACGTCATAGGCAGCTACCAACTTATCAAGTGTAGTAGC
>NZ_BBBX01000021.1 GCF_001311785.1 Lacticaseibacillus saniviri JCM 17471 = DSM 24301
AGTCCCGCCCGATTGGGTGCCAACACTGACGCTCTTTTTGTATCTATTCGAACTCGTCATACCCATCCATTTGATCCGGATTGATGTATAGCGTGTAACGCACATCACTGATTTCGCCGTCCGTTAACAGGTAGCTTTCGAGGAAGTAGGGATTGTCGGTTTGCCCGATATGACTCGGTAATGGGAAACCGGCTTTTTCAATCACTTCAAGCCCCTTGTTAAACGCCATTTCAACGGGAATCTGGGGTGCAAAGCCGTTGGTTGGTTGCGTCACAATCCCGGCCGTTCCTTCGGGCAGAATCAAGCGTTGCAATCCTTCTGGGGCGTCAGCGTCTTCAGGGAGCACACTGCCGATCCAGTATTGGAAGGTGCCATAAGGTGAGAACACCAACATGGCGGTCCGATTAGGCGTCTCAGCCAGTGCATCTAATTGATCAAAATAACCCGCATCCGTAAATTCTTGCCAAGCTTGGTAAAAGCTGCCCTGCTCGTCACTATTTTCAATCATGTAGACCTGGCCCGCAAAACGCGTTTAGGTTGTGTCAGTAAAGTCATCATTGACCTCCTCTTTCAAATTCATCACTGTCAAAAAGAAGAGACTGTAAACTCGGTACTCGCGTTTACAGTCTCAGCTCACGCCTAGACCCGATGTGATAACTGTTGATAGCGGTTGTACCACAAATCGATATAAGCCTGTGAGAATGGCCCCTTGCCATGGTTGATCCAATCAACCAAGACACGCACATTGGCCTTTAAAATTTTGTCTGTTGTCGCCGGATATTGCCACTTGCGACGATGGGCCTCGTATTCATCGACATCCAATAAGCGCTTTTCGCCATCAGGAAAGACCTTAACATCCAGGTCATAGTCGATGTATTTCAGGGCCTCTTGATCCAATGAGAATGGTGACGCCAAGTTACAATAATAAGAAACGCCGCCCTCACGAATCATGCCGATCACGTTGAACCAATAGTACCGGTGAAAATAGACAATCGCAGGCTCGCGGGTCAACCACCGCCTGCCGTCAGATTCGGTTACCAGTGTGTGGTCGTTACAACCAATCACGGCTTCCTCACTGGTCTTTAAAACCATGGTGTCTCGCCAAGTGCGGTGCAGACTACCATCGTGTTTATAACTCTGGATGGCAACGTAATCGCCTTCTCTTGGAATCTGCATTATTTAACCAGCTTTCAGATAATCTTTTCCCATCCGATTATAGCAGAGACCGTACAGATGCCCAAATCATTCTTCCAGCTCATTCAAGACGGCATCGATCTGATCGAGCGCAAACCCCTTGCGATAGAGTGCTTGTTTCACCTTTTGCTTGCGCTCATTACCCGTGTACCGGCGCTTGAGCCGCCACTGCTTTTCTGCCTGCTGTTTTAACAGTGCCATTTCGTTATCTTCTTCGTCATCCCAGTCCAATTGGGCCATGATGGCACTGCTATAATCCGCGTTAAAGCCTTTTTGCGCGAGTCCCTGACGAATGCGGTTAAGACTTTCTTGATGCGACCGTTGGCGATTGTGTCGCTGTAGCTTGATTGCCACACTATGCCCTAATTCGAGCCACTCAGCGTCGGGCACCTCGGCCAGCGCATCTTCGATCGTATTGGCCGATACGCCCTTCTCGCGTAACTTCTGGGCGATGACCCGTGGCCCCTTATCACCGATGTGGCGCCGGTCGTTCACGTATAAACGGGCAAATTGCGCATCGTCCAGATAATTCAGATCCTTGAGTCGCTGAATCGCCGTTTGAATGGCCTCTTCGGGCAAATCGGCCTCCCGCAGATGCGTCACAACCTCATGCACACTGCGCGGTTGATAACTCAGATAGTTGAGCGCCGTGGTATTGGCCATGGCGGTCACCTCACCTGCCTTGATGGCAGCAACTTCTTCATCACTGAGCTCTTGGCCCTTCATCAACTGAAATTCTATCAGCGTCGATTCACTAACTGGGAAGGCGTATTGGCCATCCAAGAAAACATTGTAGCGACCTTGTCGTTTTTGTGTCGTAATTTTTGTAATGACTGGCATAAAATCCTCCTGCGATGTCATTTGTGTCTATGGTATACTGTTGTTGAAATTGGAGGGAACGTGTATGTTTGAAGCTTACTTTTTTGATAAACGCGCCACCATCAATTATCGCTTATACAAATCATTAAAGGCAATGCAAGGTGCGGACTTCACCATCAATAAGCTCAGCAAGTACATGGGTATGTCGTATCAACAAACCTATAATGCCTTCAATGACATTATGAGTGATCTTGATGTGATTGCCCAGATCAAGTCCGATGAATTCACTGAAAAGGACTTCTTTCCACTCGCTGAAGGCATCACCGATAATCAGTATCGGTTCTATTTGCTTCAACAAACGATTGCCTTTCGCTTCTTTGATCAACTCTTTCAGGCCGGCAGCATCGATGTCGACGCCTTTTGTGATGTCAATCAAATTAGTCTGTCCACCTTACGCCGACGTATCGACCCTTACCGCCAATACTTAAAAACTGTGCAAGTCGATTTTAATATGGCCACATGGCTCCTCGATGGTGAAGAGCGCCACGTCCGGTTTGCCATTTTGACCTTCTTCCAAATTGCTTATCGTGGCAATGGCTGGCCGCTGCGCACGCTAAACGTGGATACTGTTACGGCAGCATTCAAAGAAATCAACGCGTGCACCGGCCCCTTTTTAATCGGCAAACGCGTTGCCATCCAAAAATCGATCTGCTCATTCTCGGGGTGCAGTTGCTTCGGATTCGGCAGAACAAAGTGCTCAGTCCATCGGCACGGATGACGCCCATGATTCAAGGCAATCCTGAGATCCTGATTTAATTTTTACCGCCGATAACTTTCCACAGTTATCTTCGACCACATTAACGGCGGAGCGCAATTTCTACTACTTCAGCCGCTCCCGGCTGTTTAATCCTGGCGAAGAACTAACCGAAGAAGATCATCACTTTCTCGATCAGTTCAATACCCATGATACCCCAATCAAGCGGTTCGCGGACGGCTTGATGAATCAATTGCTGTTAGCCTTTCGTCAGGAAAAAGCCGAAGATCTGGTGCGCAATCGCGTGCTGCACACCAATATTTTACGCTCTGCCTTCAGTTACTACGCCCTTGAGGGTGCCGTCAGCAATCGGCTCGATTTTGTGGACACCTTGCCCTCTCAGCGTACCAGTGCCGAGATTCAGGCGCTAATCGCCGACTTCATTCAAACCTTTCAGGATAATGATGTGACTTTCAGCGAGTACCTCCCCAAATTTGCTTCGGAACTCTATCTGATTGTATCGACTAGCCTGGCTGAGCTCGATCCCAGCCAGAAATTAGTGGTTCAAGTGGCGATGGAGACGGAAACCTTCTTGGCCCGTGATCTTTTCATCTTCTTGCGCGATGTCAGCTTTATCACTTTTGTCACGGAGCCTGGGCACAATCCCGATGTGATTGTGAGTTCATTCGGCAATATCTCAGACCTTCTCAAGCTCACCGGTACTTCGTTGCCCGATGACACCGAAGTTATCTACTGGAGCCCGGAATCCACAGACAACGATTTCTTCAATCTCTACATGGCACTCAAGCGCATCCACAATGCTCGTGAGTTAGATGCCACCGCCAAGGGATAGACAACTAAACCAATTAACTAACAAGGGGGGTGTGACAAAACGTAGTTTTGTCACACCCCCCCTATTTCAATTCCTGAACAAAATAGATTAATCGTGTTCCAAAAGACTGAGACTTCCGGTTAACAAAGAAGTGTGCGAACTCGCGCTTAGCAACTGAGCACCAGCATAGGTTCGTTTAATTGGCGATTTGTGCCAATAACGAACCAAGCTGGGCGTAAGTTGTTGTGAGTTCAAACACGTTAAGGATTGATTCAAAGCCTAAGTTCGGGCTTTAGCATCAACCTTGTTTATCCTTCCACTCAAAGCGTCTTTTATCACAACTTCTGTTTCTATGGTTTATGTATCCGACCAGATTTCACGTTGGCCACAATTTTTAACACAATCAAAATAACTGCTAAGCCGAGCAAGATCATTAACAGCACGGCCGCATCCATGACATAGGCAATGATGCCGAGAATCAGGATAGCCAGCAACCAATACATGAACCAATTCGTTTGAATTAATTTCATCAAGCGACTCACCTCAGTGACGTGGCCGCGCGCGATAGCCGACAAATAAAGTAAGGCTTCATAGCCGGTCAAGCCGACAATCACGCCGACGGTCACAACAACCACATCGGGTTTCTTAACAAAAATAGCGCCATGATCAGGACGAACACTGCAGCAAAATAAATGGTCTGCAACGTTTGTTCGGTGCAATCGCGAAGGTTGCTTGCGGAGATTGATAAGATAACGTATGCTTAGCACTGAATCTGCCAACCTGATAGGTCACCGCATCACCTTTTGTGACGGGTAATTCTAAGACGTCACCAACCTTGAGCTCATGTTCGGTACCGTTGTGCCAGACTTTGGCCTTCAATCGTTGACTCGTTGGATTCTCATAAATAATTTTCACAGTATATTTCCTCCGCTTTCCATTATACAATGGGACATCGTCAGAAAGAAATCAAAAAGGAGAGTTTTTTGGACTCAGAAGTAAAAATTGGGCAACGCTTCCCACTCACCATCAAGCGATTAGATATTAACGGCGCCGGTATCGGCTACTATAAGCGCAAAATCACCTTTGTCACCGGGGCATTCCCACAAGAAGTCGTGGTCGCTGAAGTCACAGCTGTTCACGAACGCTATTTAGAAGCCAAGGTGCACCGTGTTAAGGTAGCATCCAAGTCGCGGATCAAGCCAATCGATCCCGAATACGGCAAAGTCGGCGGCATTGAATTAGGCGCACTCGCCTATCCCGCCCAACTCAGTTTCAAGCGCGATGTGGTCTCACAATCACTCGCCAAATTCAAACCAGAGGGCTGGCAACACTATCAATTGCGGCCAACAATCGGCATGAGCAATCCCATGCATTACCGCAATAAGGCACAATTCCAGGTGCGGATGATTGACGGTCATGTCAAGGCCGGTCTCTATGCCCCAAACAGCCATCACCTGATTCCACTCAGCAGCTTTGCGACCCAACGGCCACTCACCATGTCGGTCATCAATAAGCTCTGTGCCATTCTCGAACGGCTCCACATGCCGATCTATAGTGAAAAGACCAATTCCGGCAGTATCAAAACCATGGTGGTGCGCGAATCATTTAGCACCGGCGAAGTGCAACTCACTTTGATTACCAACACCAAGGATCTGCCACATCGGTCCGAGTTACTGATGGCGATTGCGAGTGAACTGCCAATGGTTGTCACCGTGATGCAAAACATCAATCCCGGTAAGACACCATTGATTTGGGGTCTTGAAAGCCATCTCCTTGCTGGTCAGCCTTACATCACCGAGAATTTATTGGGCCGCGACTTCCGGCTGTCACCCCAAGCCTTCTTACAGTTGAATCCACAAATGACCGAGAAGCTCTATCAATTGGCCATCGATGCGCTGGACTTGAGTAAAGATGAAACCCTAGTCGATGCCTACTCCGGGATCGGGACAATTGGGATCAGTCTCGCCCACACCGCTAAGGAAGTGCGCGGGATGGATATCATTCCTGAAGCGATTGAAGACGCCAAACAAAACGCCAAACAAAATGGCGTCAACAACACACACTATGAAGTCGGTCCCGCCGAAGTCATCATGCCGCAATGGGTCAAAGAAGGCTTTAAACCCGATGCTGTGATTGTTGATCCGCCGCGTGCAGGTCTCGACAGTAAGTTTATCGACACGCTGTTGACGATCAAGCCTAAGAAGTTTGTTTATATTTCATGTAACCCATCAACATTGGCGCGTGATTTAACCAAATTGAGCCAAGTCTATCACGTCGATTACATTCAATCGATTGATATGTTCCCACAAACGGCACGCTGTGAAGCGGTCGTCAAATTTACGCGTATCTAATGCAACACAAAATAAGTGCAGGTGTCCCGGATTGGGTCACCTGCACTTTTTTGTGTATCCAGTTTATTTGCCTTGTTCTGAGCGCCAGATCTGCCATGATTTGCGCATTGATTTCAAGACCCCCGCATCCGAATAAACCAAGACATTACTGCGATAAATCGCAACGGATAACCAGGTAAAGGCAATCAAGAAGATAATCGAAACCGCTAAGCTGATCAAGGCCTCCGCCGCACCAGCGCGACCCAGTGTCAGTCGGACTGGCATCACAGACGCACTGATAAATGGCACATAGCTCGCCACTTTGACCACGATCGCGTCATTTGTTGGGCAATCAATGCTCCGAAGTAACCGAGCATCCCAAACAGCGAGATTGGCATGACGGCCTGTTGCACCTGTTCCAGATTGGAGACTAACGACCCCGCCATCGCTGCCAAAACCGCATACAACAGCGTGCCAATCAGGAAGAAGGCAACCGTGATTAAGCCCGGTGCATTCCAGAGGAACGACAGATCAACCCCGTGCAGATATTGCTGAATGAAGCTCTGGTTTTTGGCCCACTGCCAGGCGATGGCACCGGTGACCGCATAGACCGCGATTTGCACCAATAAGAGGGCAAAGACACCCGCAATTTTGCCAAAAAATTGGGTTGTGGCACTGACAGATGAGAGCAGGATTTCCATAATCCGGGAACCCTTCTCGGTCGCAATCTCTGAGGCCAACATGGAACCATAGGTCATGGTCACCATGATCATCAGGAAGGTGACCGCAAAGGCAAAGCCGCGATTGATGTCACCGGCCGAGTTGGACTTGGCTACCTGTTTGCCATCCACGAAGGCCACCGTTTTGGTCGTCACCTTAGCCGGTGTGAGCAGCGCGCTGAGCTGTGTCGGCGTCAGTTTCAACGCCGCTGCGGCTTGCTGGGTTTTCAGCCTCGACAAGCTCTGATTGAGCGTCGTGTCCGAAACAGTCTGTGAATTCTCGCGATTCTTATAACTCGCCTTGAATGTCGGTGTTAACGACACGGTCAACACGCCATCGACCTTCTCATCAGCTAGCGCCTTTTGTGCCGCTTGCGCCGAATACGTTTTGTACTTGGTCTCCTTGTCTTGCTGAGCGAGGAGTGGTGCCAGTGGTTGCTCGCTGACCACCGCAACCTTAGCGGGTTCAGTGGTCTGAGCGACGTAGTAGAAAATACCGCCACCAATTAACAACACAATCAATGGTGACAGAACAAGAAAAATCCACGACCCGCTTTTCAAGTTCTTAAAGAAGACTTGGCTGAAGACAACCCAGAATTTACGCATGGACTTCACCCACTTTCATTCTGAAAATCTCATCCAACGTTGGTGGCTGCTGACTGAATTCAGGAATATAGCCGGACTGTGTTGCAGCATCAAAAATGCGATGTCCCACCGCCTCATCGGCCAAGGTCAATTCAAAGCTTTGCCCATGACGGACAACCTTCTGCACCCCATCGAATTGTTTGAAATCAGCTTCAGTCAGCGGTGACTCGATGAACAGCTTCGTGCGGCCAAAAGACTGCCGAATCGCATCCACCGTGCCATTGAGCACCATTTCCCCAGTCCGCAACATCACCAGATGATCGGAAATTGCCTCGACATTGGCCATATCGTGACTGGAATAGATAATCGCGGCACCATTATCACGCAGCATTTGAATGCCATCTTGGAGTAAGCTGGCATTCACTGGATCAAGCCCTGAGAAGGGTTCATCCAGAATCACTAGCTTGGGCATATGAATCAGCGTCGCAATCAATTGCACCTTTTGCTGGTTCCCCTTACTCAAGTCCTTCACCTTATCCGTACGCTTACCTTTCACTTGGAACCGCTCGAACCAAGGATCAATCTGGGCCCGAACATCGGCCGCCTTCATGCCCCGCAAGCGAGCAAAATAAACAATTTGGTCCTCAACTCGCATCTTGGGATACAGCCCGCGTTCTTCAGGCAAATATCCAATGATGTCATAGTCTTGGTGGGTGAGTGGCTTCCCATCCCACAGAATTTCGCCCGAATCGGGAGTTAAAAATTAAGGATCATTCGGAATGTGGTGGTCTTGCCCGCCCCATTTTGACCGATTAAGCCCATGATTTCACCTGGTTTGACGGTGAAATTCTCGTGACTGACAGCGGTCATGGCACCGAATGTCTTCGTCAAATCTTTCACTTCAAGCATTTCGTCTCCTCCAATCGTTCTCTTTTGAGTATACCTGAGTCGAGAAAGGACTGAAAACTAATTCACATTTGGATCAGTTCATCTGCCTTAAAATAAATCTGTTGCGTGGCACCAATCCGAACCAGATCGCGATCTTTCTGGTCATCTATTTGCCTCCTGACACTCAAGCTTAGTGGAATGCATTAAATGTAACCGCTCCATTTGTGGCTGTCAATGCGCATTGAACGTTTTCAGGTGACGCCAGCTTTGCTTCAAAGTAAGATGAAGCCAGACACATTCAGGAGGTGCACGATGAAGATTTATTTTGCTAACGGACTGTTCAGCCAGGCCGATTACCAGTTCAATCAACAATTAACCGCCAAGATTCGGGAGATGTTCCCAGAAGTGACCGTTTATCTGCCTCAAGAAAATGCGGCCATCAATGATAAGAATGCGTATGCGGACTCACAGATGATTGCACAGGCCGACACCGCTGAACTGCTCAGTGCTGATTTGATGCTCGCTGTTCTTGACGGCGTCACAATCGATAGTGGGGTTGCCAGTGAAATTGGGGTCGCTTATGCCAACCACCTACCGATCATTGGCCTGTACACAGACAGTCGGCAACAAGGCGCCACTCACGAGAAGAAACTCGCCGCGCTGCAAGAAATTGCCGAGAATCAATTTCATTATCTCAACCTCTACACCACAGGACTCATCAAGCTGAACGGCACCATTGTCAACAACACCGAAGACTTGCTCGAAGCGATTGCCAATTATATCCAGGCGTAACATGATTGTCGCGAACGATTATTGTTACAGTTTGATGACAGATTAACGATTTGGTTACATCACAATGACACTTCTACTGTAAATGCGCTTTCACCATCGGTTTCGGCTTATGATGGTTGTCGGAAGTTAAAAACGCAATGACTTAAAAACAGGAGTGTCATGATGAAATTAAAATCAATCTTATTAACCCTTGTTGCTACAGCAAGCTTGGGATTCACAGTGAGCCAGACAACAACCGCTAATCAAACTGTTCACGCCGCAACAGCCATCGCGACAAAAACTGTCAGCTATGTACCAAACTACGGTATCGCGGTCTACAAGCAACCTGCTGGCGCCGCAACAAGCCAAACCTTGAAGCATGGGACCAACTGGAAGATTTATTCTTACAAGACCGTCAACGGTGTTCAATGGGCCAGTGTTGGGACGAACCAATGGGTCCAAGCGGCTTACATGAAGGACTTCACCAGCAATGGCGTTGAAGTCAAGTACGTTAACTACAAAGAAAATTATGGTATCGCTGTTTATCGCTCCCCTTACACCATGGCAACAACCGGCCAAACCCTGAAACATGGGACAAGCTGGAAGGTGAACGGTTACGTCACCACCAATGGTAAGAAATGGGCAAACATTGGCACTAATCAATGGGTTCAAGCGGCTTACTTATCAAGCACAGTACCCGTTGCGCAAGCGCCTGCTCGGACAATGACGGCAACTGCTTATGATCCTCGTATTCTCGGTAACTATACTTTTGGTTACGATACAGTTGCTGCTAACTTGAGCGTGTTCCCTCGTGGGACAAAGCTTGCCATTACATTTGCTAATGGGACAACAAAGACTTATGTCGTTCGTGATACCGGTGGCTTTGCTTATGCCAACCCTAATCAACTCGATATCGCAATGCCTAATTCACAAGCTTTACAATTTGGCCGTCAGACAATTTCTGTTCGGGTCATCAAGTAATCAAAAAAGGCGTTGTGCCAAAACCAATGACGGTTTTGGCACAACGCCTTTTTATTTGTCTTCAATTCGCTTTAATTACTTCAAATAACCGGTTGCTACGGTTTTCCAAGTATTGCTTGTCGTTAAGCGTTGCAGGGTTTGATTGGCTGTCACGCGATAGGTTCCTAGCCCGATTGAGCGACCACTTGTTTCTTGGCTCAAGCGAACAACGGAGTTCCCCTTGCCGTCAGTGGTCACTTGGAAACCATACACAGGAACGCCTGGGAAATCAATCTTGGCATGCTGCAAGACCCATGCATCGATTTGCTTTTCCGTTAATTTGGTTGTTGGCGTCATCAATGTCGCATATTTGCCATCAATCCATTGCTTACCACCCAAGTGATACCAAACATGGCCATCCGCTGTTGTCACTTGGCCGACGACACGCCATGAGGTGCCATGCATCAACTTACGATTACCAACGGGCTTTTGGGTGCTGGCATCATAGGAATCCCACAGTGCCACGCCATAACCCTTCACGTAATTGATAGTGACGATACCATCAAGCTTGGTTTCGGTAAGCGTTGGTTGGCTCGGCGTACTTGGCTTGAGCACAGGGGTGTTAGGTTTAGTTGTTGGTGTGCTTGGCTTGGCTGCATTGCCATTAGTGACATCAAGCGCATAGCTACCCTGAATCCATTGATCAGGTCCGATGCGGTACCAGACTTCACCGGCAGCGGTGGTTACCTTGGTAAAGTAATTAATGGTGTAACCATGACCGATTGTGTAACCCTTGATTGGCTTACGACCGGCTTGGTAACCATCCCAAACCGCAACACTATAGTTTGGCACGTAATTAATCTTGATCTTACCCGGGGTATTAACAACCTTGTCTGAGTTGAGATCGGTGTAATCAGCTTGAATCCATTGGCTGGTGCCAACTTCAAGCCAGGTCTTGCCATCAACAACGGCCTTGCCGAAATACTTCCAGCTCGTCCCTGTTTTCAAGTTCTTATTTGCAATCACTTTGCGTGTGGGTTGATAGCTATCCCAAACCGCAATCCCGTAACCCTTCAAATACTTAATTGTCACTGTGCCGCTCGCTTGGCTCACTTGCATTGTGGCCGCAGCAACTGGCTTAGCTGGCGCGGTGAATGGCGCGAAGCCAACACCAAGCATTGCTGCGCTGGCTAAAACAATTGGAAATTTCTTCATCGATGTGTCCCCCTTCAAATTCAACTCATTATAAGGTCAGGGGATTGCAAAAGCAATGAGATTCCCGTAACCTTTAGGCAATTTTCATGAACGTTATCATTTATTCATATAATTTCATGAATAAGAAATGTGACCATCAAAAAAGTCGCTGACACCCTTATTGGATAGGTCAGCGACTTTTTGGTTTATTGATGACGCTTATTCACCAGCATCTTCAAGTAATTGACGCAATGGGATCAAGCTTTCTGCGTGATACTTCTTCACAAATTCTGCAACAGCTGCAGGGTCTTGTGTCTTAGGATCAAGCACGAGTTGTTCAACTGGGATTGGACGTAAGTCAGAAATCTTCACGTCAATCACAACTGGGCCCTTGCGGTTAGCAGCCTTGGCGAAGGCATCCTTCAATTCATCGAGTGTATGAACCGTGTACCCTTCAGCACCCAATGCAGTTGCAGCAGCACCATAATCGGCATCAATCAGGTCAACCCCTGAGTGTGGTTGCTTAGTATCGTCTTGTTCAGCTTCAATGAAACCTAAGCTTTCGTTGGTTAAGACCACGTTAATGATAGGCATGTGGTACTTCACTTGAGTCAAGATATCTTGCATAACCATGGCGAAACCACCGTCACCAGAAATGGACCAAACTTGGCGATCTGGGAATTCTGCTTGTGCACCAATGGCAGCTGGCAGCGCATAACCCATGGTTGCATACCAGCCAGAGGTCGTGAAGCGTTGTTGCTGGTTAGTTTGCAAGTAGCGCATCCCGTTGATGGTGACATTACCAACATCGACTTGGAAGATCGCATCGTTGGTGGCCATATCGTTGATTTGCTTGAAGACAGGTTCCACACGTAATGGAGTTTCTGCATCGTCTTCAAAGCTTGTCATCCAGTCAACCCAGTTTTGCTTGTTTGCGAGTGCTGCCTTATACCAAGGTGTTTCAGGCATAGCAGCGGCACGTTCTGTGATGGCTTCAATTGTCTTCTTAGCATCGGCCAAATGGCAACATCAACATGATGACGACGACCCAACTTGCTGGAGTCGATATCAACTTGAATATACTTAGCATCTGGTGTGATGAAGTATGGTTGGAATGGGAAGTCAGAACCCAAGAACAAGATCGCATCAGCGGCACGAGCAATTTCGACACCTGGCTTAGAGGCAACACGACCTGCAGAGCCCATGTTTGCCTTGTAGTCATCAGGAATAATGCCCTTAGCCAAAGCGGTTGTCAAAATAGGGACGTGTAACTTTTCAGAGAAGGCAATGATGTCTTCGCCGGCACCCTTAGCCCCTTGCCCAACATAGATCAATGGGTGCTTAGCATTCTTCAGAATTTCAATGGCTTCATCAACCCGATCGAGATCTGGTTCTGGCATGATTGGTGCTTGATAAAGCTTTGCGGAAGACACATAGTTGTCGTCAATTTCTGTCCAACCTAAGTCCTTTGGAATTGTTACAACGGCAACACCACTATACTTGTAGGCTTCACGAATCGCTTCATCGACCACGTGTGGCATTTGTTCAGCGGTCATGACAGTCCGGTTATAAACAGAAACATCCGCAAACATTGGATTTTCGTTCATTTCTTGGAAGTAGTTTGTGTTCATTGCGGCAGTTGGCACTTGCCCAACTAAGGCGAGAACAGGTACATGATCATATTGGGCATCGTACAGACCATTCAGTAAGTGCACAGCACCAGGGCCGGCAGAACCGAATGTTGCAGCAATCTTACCTGTGATTTTTGCTTCACCAGCAGCGGCCAAAGCACCGACTTCTTCGTGACGCACTTGAACGTAATTCATTGTGCCCCGACGATTGTAAAGTGCATTCATTGTGGAATCAAAAGAACCACCAGGTAAACCGTAAATATTGTGAATGCCCCAATCTTCAAGAACTTTGATCATTGCATCTGAAGCATTAATCTTTTCAACCATGATAACAAGCCTCCAATAATTTACTTACTTTTAATAAGTTTCTACAAGAGCTAGTATAGCCCAATGAGAACGAAATGCAAGTGTTTCTGGTAAAAATATAAAGCGGATACACACGCATCACACTATTATTTTTATCGGACACCACCATATTAGAAGGTTAACGAAAGTAATGTCAAACAATCCGTCGCGCCAACTCAATAAGATAACAAGCCAGGACACTAATCTGGCGCTACGACCCGTTTGTACAGACGAAAAAAAGAACCAGCTCGCGCCGATTCTTTTTTATTACTCATTCACTTGATACTGCCGTTGTTGATCAGTCACCCCGCTGAGCACAAAATCGCCAGCAAAGCGTGCGGGATCCGCCTGATAGTTATCAGCTGCGTATGGCACCTTGTCCTTAAACACCAACTCGTAATCGGGCACACTCAGTTGCGTCCGCGCATCGAGCGTTGCTTGATGCTGTTCAGCGTGCAATTGGCTGCGGAAGCCATCGACTAATGTTGCCGTGAAGAACTCACCGACCGCGCCGGACCCATACGAGAACAGGCCAATCTCATCCCCCGCTTGAAGGTTGGTGTTCTTTTCGAGCAAGGATAACAGCCCCAAGTATAAGGAACCCGTGTAGATATTGCCGACCTGGCGACTGTATTGAATACTCTCTTCGTACTTGGCCAGCAGATCCGCCTGTTTAACGGCATCCGCTTCCGGCAGAGCGGTGCGCAAAGCCTTCAAACCCATCTTAGTGTATGGCAGATGGAAGGTCATCGCCGCAAAGTCAGCGAGTTGCTTACCCGTTTGCTTTTGATAATCCGCCCAGGTTAATTCAAAGAAACGGATGTATTGTTCGGTCGAGTACTTGCCCAACGCGATGGCTTCATCGGTATACACTGGCCGCCAAAAATCCATCACTTGTTCGGAATAATAACTGGAGACATCACCCAGCGCCATAATCCGCGGATTTTCAGTGACAAGCATCGCGATAGCACCGGCACCCTGCGTTACTTCACCACCGGTTTCGAGGCCGTAGCGTGCGATATCAGAGGCGATGACGAGCGCTGTTTTACCCGGGTGAGTGGCGATGTAATCCTTGGCCAACATCAGTCCAGCAGTTGCGCCATAGCAGGCTTCCTTGATTTCAATGGCCCGACTCCATGGATTCAGATTCAATAATTGTTGGATGTACAGGCTTCCCGCCTTGCTGGCATCGATTCCCGTCTCGGTACCTAGCACAATCAAGCCAATATCCTGTTTCATATCCGGTGTTAAGAACTCATTGGCAGCACTAGCGCCCATGGTCACAACATCCTGACTGGAAGGTGGGACGGCCTGTTTGTCTTGGCCAATCCCGATAGTGAACTTGTCTGGATCAACCCCTCGAGCCTGTGCCAAATCCACTAAATCCACGTAATAATTTGGGGTGTAAAAACCCAATTGATCAATTCCGATTGTCATTTTACTCATCCTTTGTGTTGGTCTCGAAGCTCGTTTAACAGTTGTTTGGCATTAGCTAATGTTTTATCTTGCGATTGCAGCGCATCCGTGAGCAATTTGATCTCTGCACCGGTTGCTCCCGCCGCCATGGCGAGTGCTGACGCTTGTAGTGCCATGTGACCGGCCTGAATCCCAGGGCCCACTAATGCACGTAAGGCGGCCAGATTCTGAACCAGCCCCACGCTAGCAATCAGTGCTTGCAGCGTTTCAACACTGGTGATGTGCGCTAATCGCTGATTGACCTGCACCAGTGGCAAGGCATTCATCGCGCCGCCCACTATGCCGACTGGCAGCGGCAAGCTGATTGTGCCGACCAACTGATGATCACGTAACTGCCAAGTCGCGAGCGGCAGATACCGACCAGTGTGGCTGGCGTGCGCGTGAACAGCTGCCTCGACCGCGCGGGTGTCATTACCGCTCGCGAGGACAGCAGCCGTCATACCGTTCATAATGCCCTTATTATGCGTGACGGTGCGATCGATATCGACTTCCGCTAACGCACTAATCGCCGCAATGCGTTCCGCGACCATCTCACCACTTTGATGCGCCGTGGCCAAGGTCGCTGGGTCCAGTTGAACCGTAGCGGTTGTCAACGCGGTACTGTGATTAGCCAAAATCGCGACTAGGGGCATCTGGTTGAGCCACTGGCCAACGTGATGCCCGATTGCCTCGCGATGGTGTTGACGATATTAGCCCCCATCGCCGCTTGTGGATCGACAGCCAATTGTAATTTCAACCAGCGATCGGCGATGATGACCACCTCAATTGTTTTCAAGCCACCACCACGGCGCACAATGGAAGGATGCGCCTGTTCGGCAACCGCAAATAATTCCGGCTCACGCGCCAAAATCATTGCCTTGGCACCCGCTAGGTCTGCCAACCCATCGAACACGACTTCACCGGTCACTCGATGCGGCATCGTGGTCACTGTGATGCCCCCGTTCAACCGCGCGATGCGGGCGCATTGTTGGCGGCGGCAATGACGGAAGGCTCTTCCGTGACCATTGGAACCTGATACAGTGCATCGTTCACTGGCAAATCGCGCAACACGCCCAGTGGCAAACTGAATTGCCCGATTTGATTCTCAATCAGATGTTCTGCCACTGCCTCGGGGAGTGCCGCTTGAGTGGCATACGCGTCGGCATCGGCTTGGTCGAGCTGACCGGCGTCCACCAGCACTGCTAATCGTTCCTGCGGTGTGAGTTCATAAAACTTAGGCATGGTGCACCTGCATCGCCACACCGATGCCACCACCCACGCAGAGGCTTGCGATACCCCGTTGGTCGCCGTTCAATTGGTGAACCAAGGTGGTCAGCAAACGAGCACCGGAAGCACCGAGCGGATGACCTAAGGCAATCGCGCCACCCTGCCGATTGAGTTTGGCTGCTGGAATATTCAAATCGCGTTGCACTGCGACACTCTGTGAAGCAAAGGCCTCGTTAATTTCAAATTGATCGATTTGGTCCAGCGCGGTACCCGTTTTGGCCACTAAGCCCTCGACCGCTAACTTGGGTGCATAGCCCATGATGTCGGGATCAATCCCAATTTCAAATAATCATCGATGACTGCTAAGTAGTGGATACCTTCACGGTCGGCCACCGCCTTATTCATCAAGACCAGCGCTGCAGCCCCATCATTAATACCACTCGCGTTGCCGGCAGTCACTGTGCCATCTGCCATAAAGGCAGGCCGCAACTTGGCTAATTTTTCTAAACTCGTATCGGGACGCACCGCTTCATCAGTGGCCACCACTTGTTCACCACGCTTGGTCTTAATGGTGACAGGCACGATTTCTGCATCAAACGCATGAGCTGCTTGTGCTGCCGCCGCTTTTGGTGTGACGCTAACGCGAAGTCATCCTGTTGCTCGCGGGTCACATTGAAGCGCTCCGCCACGTTCTCGCCTGTGATCCCCATCGGTTGGTGATTGAAGCTGTCAGTCAAACCGTCCTTAGCCACGCCATCGACGAATGTCGTATCGCCATACAAGTGACCAAAGCGCATGTTTGGTGCGTAGAACGGTGTTTGGCTCATGCTCTCTGTGCCGCCGACCAATACCGCATCCGCTTCACCCAAAGAATGGCACTCTGGCCCAAACGCACGGCCTTTAGTCCTGAGCCACAGACCTCATTGATGGTCATCGCTGTACTGCTTTGGGCCAAACCACTCTTTAGGCCAATTTGCCGCGCCACATTCTGGCCTGAATTCGCCTGCAAGACATTGCCAAAAATAGCCTGTTGAATCCGAGCAGGATCAATGCCAGCCTGTTCAATCGCTGCTTGACTCGCAATCGTCCCGAGCGCCACCGCGTTCAGTGATGCGAGGCTGCCACCCAGCTTACCAATCGGCGTGCGCACGGCACTTACAATAACAACTTCTGTCATGAGTTACCCCCAGTTAATAATTATCTATAAAATAACACAATCGCAAACCGCAAACAACGCGACCGAATTGTTATCAAACTATAAAAGAACGTTTATTCAAAGCTACACAATTTTTTGTGTCGCCTACCATTTACTGTAGCTGGTAACTGTTAAACAATTCACTTATAGTAATCTTAACGAGATTTTCAGAATCGCACGGCTATTTTCATTATTCAGGAGGTTATGATGCGCGTTATTGACTTGCTCGCCCTACTGCAGGACCAACCAAAAACGCCACGATCCACTGTCGGGACGCGGCGCAACAATATAACCTTACGCAATTTGAATTGCGCACTGAGGTGGAACAGGAACAATTGATTTTATTGGCACAACGGCGAAGAATCCCTTACACCTCTGGGAGTTTCAACTACTGCTGCGGCAAAAGGACCTCTGGCAGCGTTATGTCTACATTGAAACACCTGCTGGCATTCAACCCATCTT
Organism: Lacticaseibacillus saniviri JCM 17471 = DSM 24301; assembly: GCF_001311785.1. Lineage (GTDB taxonomy): Bacteria > Bacillota > Bacilli > Lactobacillales > Lactobacillaceae > Lacticaseibacillus > Lacticaseibacillus saniviri. Next base: position 17,362 of record NZ_BBBX01000021.1, read on the forward strand.
TGGCTTTACGCGCAAGCACCAGCAATTATTCTTGAATTAACCCGGCAACCGACGCATCAATCGCCGCAACCCATTGCGATCGATCAATGTGACACCCAGTTGTTCAGCCAGTTCCTGAGCCGAATCCGAAAACTCGCTGTTGGTCAGAACAATGGCTTGATCGAGCTTATAGAATTCTTTGCCTGCCCAGACCTCCTGAACAGCCTTATTGCCAACAAAGCCAGAATATCGCTTGCACTGAATACCAAACTTCTGACCCTTCTTTTGCGCAATGATATCAATGCCTTGATCGCCTGAATACTGTGTGACCTCGATATGCTTGTAGCCATTGCGTTTGAGCAGGTAACCACAAAATGCTCGAATGCCTCGCCGTCCATGCTATCGATCTGTTCCAATTTGACATCTCGATAGCGAAAATGATGAAAATAGAGTTGTGCAGCACTGAAGAGCACAAAGGCCACAATCAACCCAAAACTCATCGGGTCAAGCTTTTGCCGCCATAATCCTGGCGCATATTGCCGGAGCCACAGACTGTAGGCCAAAGCGGCGATAAAGCCAAATACAAAAAGTCGATATAATCGTTTCCCCAAACGGCGCATGTGAGACTCATCCTAACTAATTTGAATTATCCCAAGCTTACCAAACATCAGTTCTGTTAGCTAGTTATCGCCGTTAGCTTAATAAAAATTTGAAAGGCGTGATTCTTTGTTTGAAGTTTTGTTACTCATTATCTTGTTGCTCGGGTTGACCCTGATTATCAGTCGTATTGCCGTCCCCGGATGGGCGAAAGCCGCAGTGATCTGCGTGAGCGCAATCCTGATTGTGTTGCTCTTAATCAGTGTATTGGTGAAAAAAGTAATTGAAGATGCGACGGAATTATCCACCACTTGGTACTCAATGAGCCAAAAATAAGGGGTTGCGACAAAACTATATTTGTCGCAACCCCTATTTCAATTTCCGAAAAAACTAGACTAATCGCGTTCCAAAAAGTTGAGAATTCCGGTTAACAGAGACGTGTGCGAACTCGCGCCCAGCAACTGAGCAACAGCATAGGTTCGTTTTATTGGCGTTTTATGCCAATAACGAACCAAGCTGGGCGCAAGTTGTTGCGAGTTCAAACACGTTAATGGATTGATTTAAACGCCTAATTTCGGGCCTTATCATCAATCCTTGTTAATCCTCACTCTCACAGCAGGGTCTCTTTAAACCCTAATTTGATTTCTTTTTAGGTGTTTCTTTTTTCAGCTGTTCAGCCAAATCTAAGACGTATTGGCGCAATTCATCCTTCACTTCAGGATGCGTCAAGCCGTACTCGATGTTGGTCTTCACATAGCCGAATTTGTTCCCGACGTCATAGCGATCACCCTTGAATTCATGCGCAAAAACCCTTTGCGTCCGGTTCAACTCATCGATAGCGTCGGTTAACTGAATTTCATTGCCCTTACCAGGCTTTTGATTTTCAAGGATATCAAAGATTTCTGGCGTCAATAAGTAACGCCCGATAATGGCCAAATCACTGGGTGCTTCCTCAACGGCAGGCTTCTCAACAAACTTGCGCACGTTGAACAATCCAGGATGGACTTCCCGTTCAGGATCAATCACGCCATATGCAGAAACATCTTCATGTGCCACCTTCTTAACGGCCAAGATAGAAGCATGGGTACGTTCATATTCATTGATCAATTGTTGCGTCAGTGGAATCTTGTCGGACATCAAATCATCGCCAAGCATGACCACGAAAGGTTCATCCGCGATAAAGGACTTTGCCAACCGAACGGCATCACCTAAGCCCTTAGGATAAGGCTGGCGAACGAAGAATAAGTTCACACCGATATCAGTCGTCGAGTGGACCAAATCCAAAAGCTCAGTTTTGTTCTTACTTGCCAGGTTTTGTTCCAATTCGGGGGCAGAATCGAAATGATCTTCAATCGAACGCTTTTGCTTCCCTTCAACGATCAGAATGTCTTCAATCCCGGATGCCTTAGCTTCTTCCACGATAAACTGAATGGTAGGCTTATCAACAATCGGTAACATTTCTTTGGCGAGCGCTTTAGTAGCTGGGAGGAAACGTGTTCCAAGCCCTGCGGCAGGAATCACTGCTTTACGAACTTTCATTTCATCTAATCCTTTCACGACCATAGTTTGATTCTTTAACTATCATAAGCATACTAGATTGAAGCGGTTTTTGTAGTTAAATTGTTCTTAAACTTATGATTTTTACCTCACCTCAAAACTGGTCTATACTGAAATTAACAATGTTGTCACAAAAGGAGATGTCGCGTTGAAACACATCTGGACGTACCTCATCGGAATTATTGCTGGGCTTGGAATCATGCTGGTTTAATATACGCGGGTAAGACATGGCAGCAAGCACATCAGCCGCAGGCGGAACCAGAAACGGCTGAAACACCGGGTTTACCAGCCACGCCAGCGAGTTGGCAAAAATTGGTCAAGGCAAATCTTTGCGCTATGTCGCTCTCGGAGATAGCTTGGCCGCTGGTTTTTACACCGCAAAAGAAACGGACAGCTATCAATATCGGATCCGTGATTATCTCAAAAACAATCTGGGCTTCAGTGTCAGTCTCGATGGCTTCTGGAAAGCCGGCGCCACTGTCACCAGCTTGGCACTGCCTAACGTTCAAAAGGTGATCGCAATGAAACCTGACCTGATTTCGATCGAATACGGCACCAATGAACAAGACACAACGAATCCTTACTACGCAACTCCCGAGCAATTCAAAACTAACCTCACCCAACTCGTGACACAATTACGCTCAGCACTACCCAAAGCCCGTATCGTCCTGCTGACACCATGGCAATCGACGACGCCGGCTCCTTATCGCCAAGTTGTGCAAGCTGTCGGAGCGGCCAACAGCGGCTCTGTGGTCGATATCAGCAGCGTTTGGCATAATCAAGCCAATATTTCGAGCAAGACTACCCAATCGTGGCAGGGCACTGGTGACGGCTATCACCCGAGTTCACAGGGCAACCTAGCGATCGCACGGCTCATGGTCAAAGCAATCGATAAAATATATGTGCATTAACGCAAAAAAAGTCTGTGACATCGCCCCGTTTGGTGGCAGTCACAGACTCTTTTATTTGATTTCATGGACTTCAAAATTGAGTGGTTCAATCTGATTCGCCCGCCATTGATCGAGCAGCGGCGTGATTTCCGCATCCTGATCGATCAGGACAATGCCACAGTCACCACCACCGGCACCAGAAGTCTTGGCACAGCCACCGAAATTCTCGGCGAGCTGCCGCATTTTTTTCAGGACCGGCGTCTCAATGGCTACCCCTGAGAAGTCAGCTAGACGATCTAGGGCGTGGCGATTAGCGCGAATGCCCGCTTGAATCCCAGCCAAATCCTGCCGATTAAAGCTTGCAATCAAGTCTTCTAAGACCGCCTTACTATCGGCCAAAAACTGTTGGTAAGCCGCCTTCTTCTGCGCCTTAGCAATCGTAATCTTATCCACCAACTGCGACGTTGAAGCCGGTGATCCGGTCCAGCCGATTAGCAACCGCATATTGTCAGGTGGTGTTAATAACTTAATCGATAACTCAGGCCAATCCATATTTAATAGTTCAGACAGCGTTGCTTCGTGGCGCTGTGCGGCGAGCCATTCCTTATCAAAGGAACGATACGCAATCCACCCGCCGTAAACAGAAGCAGCGATATCGCCTAAAGAACCATTGCCCTGCACATCCAAATGGGCAATCGCCGCGAGCTTATAAATCTGGTCCGCACTCATGTTGAGCTCATAGAATAGATTGAGCGCCTTGACCGTTGCAACTGTCACAGCCGCTGAACTGCCCAGACCAAACTTGCGGCCATCGACAGCATCCAAATCGGAATCGACGGATAGTTGATACAATGCCAACGGTTTACCCAATTCACGCGCATAATCTTCAGTCAAGTGAATCGCAGACAAAATATAATGGAATGGATTATCGCGATTATCGAAGACCATTTGATCGCCTTCTCGCTTCCAGACCAATGAATTTTCTTGATATTGATTTGATACGATACTACCGTATTGTTGTTTTGCTTCGACCGTGACCGTCACGAACTGATTCAGAGCAACAATGATTGCTGGAAATCCTGTTTCGACGACCGCGTATTCCCCAGCGATATATAATTTGCCAGGCGCTTGCGCTGTGACCAATTCACCAGAACCCTTCACACAGAATAGATACACTCAAAAGTATAGACCTTACAAAAATGAAAGGTCGCACATCCAAATAATCTTATACTTTTTTAGAAACACCTTCAACATTCTATCATCTCTACTCAAAAAGACAAGCTGCTCAATCGTTTTGCGCACTTGTCAACCAGCGTTAGCGGCTCACCACAATAAAAAGTTCGCGACAAACCGCATCTTTGTCCGCGAACTCGATATTTAATGACCGTGCATCAGCAATTAGAGGTATTTCTGATCAATGTCAGGATCTTGACTGGTCAAAATCTTGGGACCATCCGCTGTGATGGCAATTGTGTGTTCATACTGTGCACAATCTGAATCATCCGCGGTCACGTAATAGACCCAGGAATCATTGGGGACTTGTTCACTCGCGATTTTCCATGTCCCCGTCGTAATCATGGGTTCAATGGTAATGGTCATGCCTTCCTTGAGCCGTAATCCTTGGCCGGCTTCACCGTAGTTTGGCACGGATGGACTCTCGTGAATGGTGGGCTGAATCCCGTGCCCAATCAATTCGCGCACATCACCATAGCCCAATTCGTCTTCGGTGTATTGTTGAATGGCCGCACCGATATCACCGATTCGATTGCCTACAACAGCCTGATCAATTCCCAAATAAAGGGCTTTGCGCGTCGCATCCATCAGCTTTTGGCGCTTATCTGACACGTCACCAACCGCATAGGTCCAGCATGAATCGCTCTGATAGCCATCCAACTCGACACACATATCGACACTGACAATGTCGCCTTCTTTGAGCATCAGTCCCTTGCGTGGAATCCCGTGAGCAACTTCGTTATTGATGCTGACACAGGTGGCATACTTATAGCCATCGAAGCCGATTTGTGAAGCAATCGCGCCGTGACTCTCGATATATTTCTTGGCAAATTTCTCGATTTCCCAGCTTGATAGGCCTGGTTTGATTAAGTCGCGTAATCCCAGATGCACCCCGGCCAACACAGCGCCGGACTTGCGCATGCCCTCAATTTCTCGTTCAGATTTAATCGTAATCATGATGTTGCCCCCATTATTGATTTGTTGATTTTATCATACACTACTTTGCCAGATGCGGGAACAATCACCAACTCGTCTAGTCATTGCCTGGCGGGTCTGCTATAATCGTCAGGATAAGTGTCACAATGACAGGAAGGATGACGAAGATTCATGCGAGTGCCAGAATTGTTTATGCCAGTATGACTGGTAATAATGAAGAAATCGCAGGCATCATTGAGGAAGCCTTCGAAGATTTGAATGTGGATGTCACGACCACTGAGGTATCTCAGGCCATGGCGAGCGACTTTTTAGATGTCGATATCTGTGTGGCAGTAATGTACACCTACTCGAATGTCGGTGAAGGCGAGCTGCCCGATGAAGCGCTCGACTTCTATGAAGAATTACAAGAACTCGACCTGACTGGTAAGGTTTACGGTTCAGCTGGTAGTGGCGATCGCTTCTATGACGACTTTGCCACCTCCGTGGACGACTTCGATAAAGCCTTCGCTAAGACGGGTGCAACCAAGGGTGCTGATAACGTCAAAATCGACTTAGCGGCCGATGGCGAGGATATCGAACACCTCGAGGCTTTCACCAAAGCTCTGGTGGACAAGCAAGCGAGCTTGTAAACGATCAATCGATTCTATTCAAAATAAATAGCGGTGTTGCGTCAAACCTGATTGGTTTTGACACAGCATCGCTATTTTTTCTGATCAGTCTTTTGCGCGCTGATTACGAATCAAATCAGCTACCTTGCCCGGGCTGCTGTGAAGATGCCCGGTAAAGTATTCCGCTACCAGGGCGTTCAGTATCGCGCCCACAATCAATACCCAGGCCGAGAAATTCAACCACAAGAGCAGAATGATGAATGTGCCTAATGTCCCGTATGAACTGTATCGTGTGCCAAAATAGCGCATATACAGCGAGAAAGACTGGGCGAGAACAATCCAGCCCAAAGTCGTGAAGACCGCGCCTGGTAGCACGGTCCAGAAATGAATCCGCACATTGGGTAAGAAATAAAAGAGAAAAGTAACCGCAATCAGGACGACCAATAGCGTGACTGGCCATCGCCAAGCCAAGAATGTTTTTAACCATTGATCGGACAAGCCGAATTGGGTGTTAAGCCATTCCAAGAATTGCTGACCAAACGCGAACATCACCAAGACGGTTGCGACTGCCAGAATCATCAAGAACGTCAATAACATGGATAATAACCGTTGCACAATAAAATTCTGTGATGGACTGACACCATACGCCTTATTGAAGCTGAGCTTGAGGCCATTGATTCCCAAACTGGCGGCCCATAAAGTTGTCACGGCCCCAATCGATAAGACACCCCCACTCCCATTTTGGAGCAGGTTCTGGATGACGGGCTCTAACCACGACATGATATTACTGGGAATGATCTGCGCGAGATAATCCGATATCGTTCGATAGTCCAGATGCAAATAGGGCAGTAAATTCCCAACCACAAGTAGCATGGGAAACAGTGATAACAACGCGTAATAGGCAAGCGATGCAGCTGAGGTTCCCGCTTCTGAATCATTGAACCGTTTGAGCGTGAGCTTTAATAAGGCTCGGCGTTTATATTTGTTTGGCACATCTAAGGTTGCGAGTGGTATGTGGCCTTGATGAATCGCCTGTTGTTGCTCCGTCGATAGTGGTACAGGCTTTTTGTGTGCCTGCTCAAGACCGTTTTGGTTTTCTTGCCACAAGGCAGCCCCCTTTCAAATCTATCCTACAATTATAACAAACTTAAGGGTTGCAAAACCAAATTTTGAAAAGCGCATCAAAAAAGCAGTGGTTGTGACAAAATTATGTTTTGTCACAACCACTGCTTTAACTTCCGAATAACTAGATTAATCGCGTTGCAAAAGTTAGCAAACAAGAATTCGTTGCGCTTGGTCACACGCGGTTATTGGAAGGTATCAGGCTTGTCGGTGCGTTGACCGAAGTGGTAGCTGATAGCATCCAGAATGCGGCGAGATGCTTCACCATCACCATATGGATTCTTGGCGGTGGCCATCCGCTTGTATTCCGCGTCATCTGTCAGCAACTGTTCCATCGCTTCACGAACAGGTTCTGGATTGGTGCCGACTAACTTCAAGGTCCCGGCAACAACACCTTCAGGCCGTTCAGTCGTGTCCCGCAGCACTAAGACTGGCTTGCCTAAGGATGGGGCTTCTTCTTGAACACCACCTGAATCGGTCATGATGAAGTAGCTGCGAGCTGCCAAGTTATGAAAGTCGACCACATCGAGAGGGTCAATCAAGTGAATCCGTGGATGGTTACCCAAGATATCATGCGCTGCTTCTTGCACCACTGGATTCAAGTGCACTGGATAAATGATTTCAACATCATCGTGGTGTTCAACGACATCGCGCATCACGGCAAAGACGCGCCGCATCGGTTCGCCCTGATTTTCACGGCGATGCATGGTCACCAGAATCATCCGCTTGTCAGCATCCACTAAGTCCAAAACATCATGGTGATAGTCGTCTTGCACGGTTTGCTTGAGGGCGTCGATTGCAGTATTGCCGGTCACAAAAATATTTGCGGCCTTGTGGTTTTCTTGCAACAAGTTGGCTTCACTTTGCGTGGTTGGGGCAAAGTATAGGTCACTCAAGACGTCGGTCAACTGCCGGTTCATCTCTTCTGGGAATGGACTGTACTTGTCCCAAGTCCGTAATCCCGCTTCGACGTGACCAATTGCAGTCTGGTGATAAAAGGCAGAGACACTAGCTGCAAAAGTGGTTGTGGTATCACCGTGAACCAATACAATATCGGGCTTTTCTTTTTCAATCACATCACCCAAGTGCAATAACACGTTGCTGGTGATTTCATCGAGGGTCTGACGAGCCTTCATGATATCCAAGTCGTAATCAGGTGTAATCTTGAAGATTTCAAGCACTTGATCCAACATTTGCCGATGCTGGGCAGAAACCACAGTCACCGCTTCAAACTCGTCGGAGCGCTGCTTCAATGCAAGGACGAGTGGCGCCATTTTGATTGCTTCAGGACGGGTCCCAAAGACCGTCATCACTTTAATTTTTTCATGGATGGGGATGCCTCTTTCTTCGTATAATAGTTTCAGTATACCAGAAAATCCAGGTGTACCTGAGCTGAATAATAAAAAGAGGTCATGACTAAACGTCACAACCTCTTCCCTTCACTTAGCCAGCGAGTGTTTCCATGAAGTTCAAATCTTTAATATCATCGAATTCGCCTTCCGCAAGAAAACTTGCGGTAACAGACTTTAAGACAGCAACCATTTTCTCGTCGCTAATACTGATAAAGCCGGATGCCATCAAGTTGGCAATCCCGGTGGCAACAATCCACAGTGATGTGATGGTGTTTTGACGTTGCTTTGCACTCATCTCTTCGGCAGGCTTGTATTCATTGAAGACACTCATTGCGGTGCTCAGCGCGTATTCACGCATCTCTTCAACACCAAAATGGTCTTCCACAAACACAGCGGTGTACAGTGGCCGATTGTCGATGGCAAAGTGGATGTAGGAGAGTGCCAAATCGATGACACGATCGCCTGTATAGCTCTTGGTCATTTCAATCGCCAAGAAATCTTTGATGCGCGCCATAACGGCTTGCTTCAAGTCGTCCATGCAGGTGAATTCCAGATAGATGGGTTGCGTTGAGCAGTCCATGCGGTGTGCGATGTTGCGTGCGGTGAAGCTCTTGAAGCCTTCTTCAACCACTAAATTGTACGCTGCATTGAGAATCTGATCGTGTGTTATTGTTTTCTTACGTGCCATGTGTTGTCCTCCTAGTACATGAGATAAAAAACATTTCGTTTAAGATTAAGTTGTTCACTATGTAATATTTCTTTGGTACGTAACCATTTTAACAGATTGAATTCGCTGCGCAAAGAATAAAAAACAAAATTCAACTTTTCACAAATAATTCATATGATGTTCAAAAATCACAATTGTTTTATTGACTCTTTCACTTTTATTCCATTGAATGTGTTAGAATAAATGCACTATGAGAAAGAAATGAGGAATGATGATGACTTTACCTAATTTTGCTGAGAACCTTCAAAAGTATGCGGACCTCACCGTCAACACCGGTATTGGTGTTAAGAATGGCGACACGGTGTATATCCAGATTGCTGTTGATCAAGCGCCACTGGCTCGCCTACTCACTGCCGCAGCCTACAAGGCAGGTGCAGCAGAGGTGCTCGTTCAGTGGAACGATGATACGATTTCCCGATTAGACATGCAAAACAAGGATGATGATCGGCTCTTCAATATTCCTAATTTCATCACCGATCAATTCGATTACTGGCTAGATCACAATGCCAAGCGGATCACCGTTATTTCAGCTGATCCCGATAACCTCAAAGGAATCGATGCTGACCGAGTGGCCACTTATCAAGACGCTTACGGTAAAGCATACGGCAAGCTACTCAATGCGATTTCTTCCAACAAAATCAGTTGGACCATCATTGCCGCTGCCAGTGCCAAATGGGCTGAAAAAGTCTTTCCTGATGCTGCCAACCCAGAAGCTGCAACCGATCAACTATGGGACCAAATTTTCAAGACGACACGCATCTATGCGGACGACCCCGCTGTGGCGTGGCAAAAGCATGACCAAACCCTGCGCGAAAAGGCAGCATGGCTCAACCAGGAACAGTTTGACCACCTCCACTACACCGCTCCTGGGACAGACTTAACGGTTGGCTTACCTAAGAATCATATCTGGGAAGGCGCTGGCTCATTCAACCCCCGTGGTGAAGAATTTATGGCCAACATGCCAACTGAAGAGGTCTTCACGGCACCAGACTTCCGTCGCATCGATGGCACCGTGGCTTCCACTAAGCCGCTTGCGTACGCTGGTAATATCCTCGAAGGCATGCACTTCACCTTTAAGGATGGTCAAGTGGTTGAAGCACATGCCGATAAGGGGGATGCGGTCTTACAGAACCTGCTGAGTATCCCTGGCGCCCGCAGCTTGGGTGAAGTTTCCTTAGTCCCCGACCCATCACCGATTTCACAGTCCGGCATCACCTTCTTCAACACCCTATTCGATGAGAACGCGTCCGACCACATGGCTCTCGGCCAGGCCTATCCATTCTCCGTTGAAAACGGGATCGACATGACTGAAGAAGAGCTGATCGCTGCTGGGATGAATCGCAGTCAAACCCACGTTGACTTCATGATGGGCTCGGCTGAAATGAATATTGATGGCATCAAGGCAGATGGTACGGTCACCCCAATTTTCCGCAACGGTGATTGGGCCTAACATTTAAACTAAACAAAAAAGGAGCAATGATGAAACCTGTTAGGGTTTGTCATTGCTCCTTTTTGTTTAGAGAATAATAAAACCGGCCATCAGCACAAGAGACTGATATTACCGGTTAAACCGTCAATCAAGTGCACCCTATCGGAGTAGTCGGGTGTGCTATAAACCCTATCTAACTGGTATTTGTCGGCACCGTTTTTTATATTTGGGCAATTTTTGGGCAATAAAAATAGACCTCTTCATTTAAGAGATCCATTTTCCAAAGCAATTAATTCGTCTAATACGGTGCCTGGCGTTTTCCCGAGAGCCTTGGCCACATAGATAATCACACGTGTAGTTATTCCGTCAGCGGTTGTATAAGCCGCCGCTCTTTGTAACTTAGACGGTGTTGTACCATTTGCCTTTGCCACACTATATCGAGTAGCGCCGTTTTGTTCAAGATACGCATCTAACAAGCTTACCATATTTTATTTCCTCAAGAAGGGAGACACGGTACTCCAAATAAAGTAAATAGCTGCTAGCGCTAGTGCAGTGTTTCCAATCACATTCCATGCTGCCTTGATTACTTTATCACCGCCGGTAGGCTTTTTCTTTTTCTTGCTACTCACTCTCATCACCTCCTTGACTATTATATTACACTAACGTGTTCTAATATGTAACACTTTTTGTTCTATTTACAAATTATTTAAAACAGAATGATACTACATCCAGTTGTGCTCGCAAAAATAATTCAAAAATAATTCCAAAAATGGTTGCAATTAATTTCAGATATGGTACTATATAAGTGTAGATAAAAGCAAAAGACAAGTAGCCTAGGAGGGCATAAATTATGAGTGAAGTAATTGTTGATGGTAAGATTTACGAAATTGTCAAAGACGCAACAACCGATATTGAGACGGTCTACGGGCAGAATGACATGTTGCAAACTTTTCCGATTTTAGCGGTGACTGGCACTGGCCGATCAGTCGAAAATGGTAATCTGTATGAAATTATTTGGCACCTAGATGAGCAAGACGCAAGCCTGCTGTCAGATGATGCAAGCGATTGGGTAAGCGATTGGGGTACTGCAGATGAAGCTGTCGAACTAGAAGACTAAGAAAGGTAACCCGCTTCGGCGGGTGCTTTTTGTGGGAGGAAAAACATGACGGGAATTCTAGATAAGTATCTTGAGGCACACGGTCTCACACGCTATCAACTAGCAAAAATAGTGGTATCAGTTCAACAACATGGTTTAACGTCAATTCACGGCCGCTAGATCGTTGGACAGTCAAGCAAGTACGGGCGCTCGCGGCATGCACTGGGGTGTCATCAATTACGGCACTGCGGAAGCTGGAGGAGATTGATCGGGTATACCAGTCAGATAATATCTATAATCAGCACAAATAAATAAGCTCCCTAGCTGCTCAATCAAGAGTAGTCAGGGAGCTTATTTATTAACCACCGATAGTGTAGCGGCTATCAATATATTCGGTGTTACTTACTTTATAGTAGACACGGTTATTGATCTTAACCGCCTTGCTGTATTTCCATGATGTACCGTGCTTGAATTTGGTGTTCGATTTGACGATCTGTTTGCCATTACTGTTGCTGGCTAACACACCATAGTTTGGCACGTATTTGATAGTGACTTTGCCTGCCTGATCCGAGTACTGCTGTGGTAGATACCACCCGCCGCCAATGCTATACACTTCCACACCGTTAAGCGTGTAGACGCCATTAGCTTTCCATGATGTGCCATGCTTTAGCCGTTGATTGCTATCCTTAATCTGACGGCCATACTTGTCCAAAGCATTGACTCCATACCTTGCAACGTATTTAACCTTCACCACATTACTTACACTCACACCAACCCCGCCAACCGGTGTTTGGTCGGCCGTATAGTAAGTGTCATAAAGCTGTGATACGTCGAAGGCACCGCTCGCGGTTGTGCCAGAGAAGTTATATTGATAGCCCCACTGCCATGCGTGGTTACTACTATATAAGTTGAGGTTAGTCGCATTATATGGATAGTTTGCAATCCACCCTTGCCTGTATGGCACTGTCATCCGGTAGCCTAACCAACTCCCCATCGTGTAGATGTCGGTTCGGTAACCGTAAGATTCAACTGTGCGACGCCAAGCGGCGTTAGCCGCATCAATCGTGGCTTTAGACACCCAGGTCTGCTGTTCAGCTTCCACATCGGCGACTAATACAGCGCCAACAGGCAAACCAGCGTTCTTAGCAACAGTCGCTGCATAGTTGGCTTCATTGATCGCACCCGCCACGCTATTATAGCGGGCGAAGTGATAGCCATTGACATAGATACCCGCTGCTTTTGCCGCAGCGATGTTACCAGCCGCTGTCCAGTCGGCATACCCAACGCCTTCGCTGATCTTTGTCACCATGGCTTTAATGCCATATGTGTTACGCATACCCAATAAGTCGCTAGTGTACATTTGACCGTTGTGATTAGAGACGTCAACCATATCTGTGCGCGCCGCACTGACGACCGTTAATGGCATCAAAAAAGCCGCAATCACTGCGGCCACAACCAACTTAAACTTTAGTTTCATTATTTCCTCCCGTATCGTAAATCAGTCCCAATGCACCGCCGATTGACAACATCGTATTAACGATTGCCATAATCTGGTTGGCGGTATCGCCGGTAATTTCCCATCCAAATAAATGCCCAACTTGTTGCGCCAAAACGATTGAGAGCGAAATAATAGACGTCCACCAAAGCTTACTGTGCACGTCTAATGACAGACTATTCTTCATGATGTTCCTCCCGCCGCTTCAAGTTGTTCTTATCGTATAGAAATTGAATCTCGGCATCATGGCGCTCAATTTTGACATCGTGTTTATCTAAACGATGATCAAGCTCAAGGTGCGTTTGATTGGAGGAAATACTGAGATTATTAATAGCTCCGCTCAAGTCTGAGAGCTTATCACTAAGTGGCTTTACAGCAACACGATAAATTGCCCCAACAATAGCGGTGCCAATTGCAATGATCCCGCCCCACTCACCAATCGTGAAGCCTAAAAATGTGTGCATAAAGTCCTCCTATTATTGGTAAACCTCGCCCGTAGTAGTTTGAAATTCTTCCGGTGTGATCCAGCCGATTGCAACATATAAATGCAAGTCATCCTTGCTAAAGCCTTTGCCATATAAATCTAATACCCATGTCATCATTTATTTGCCCTCCGTTTCTTGTGCATTCGGTGCCATTAATTGTGCAACCTGCTGTGTCAGTGCCACGATTTGAGTCTGTAACTTCCCAGCCTTTTCGGTCGCTTCTGACGCGGACTGTGTGACTTCTGCGAGTTGCTTAGTCAAGGCCACATTTTGCGTTTGCAACTGTGTGTTGGCCTTCTGCAAGTCAGACAATAGCTTTGCTTGGCCTTCGTCACTCACGTCGTGCCAGGCATTGTCAGACCAGCTAAACTTTGGTAAGCCATCCTTGATCTCGTCCGGAATTGCTACTTCGGTTTGAGGGTAGTCTGTTGGGTAGTCGTCGGCGTAATCCGCGACATAAAAATAAGCCCCATTGGGCTGTGGCTGTTGATAAATTGTATAAACTGTTTTCATTGCAATTCCTCCTAAATGTTTGTTTGTTGATAGACATCGATTACAAAGTTGCCTGTAGTTAATTTTCGTTGAACATAAAACAACCCATCATCAGTAAAAAATGATTGAACGGTTCACCGTCAACAGAAGGAATTTGGCTAGTACTATATGTTCCCATTTTCCATTGTAGCGTCATATCGTTACTGATTTTGAATGCCGAAATTTTAGAGGTTCCGGTATTGCCAGATCCATAAACATTACCATATTTATCTATATCCAAAGTCCAGTCCAGCCGTGATGAGCTGTCAATGCTAAGAAAATCGCCGATATTTACTGTTGTTGCAAAACCTCCAGTACTAACTTTTGCGACGTTCCAACTGATACTAACGCTACCAGCTCTCGTGTAGTACATGAAGAACATATTGCCAGCAGCATCGCTCACGGCATTGGCAATTCGGAAATCAGAAAATTGATTAATTGTTGTCGGCAACACCGCTCCGGTTAATGGACTATTTATTAACAAGTTACCGGTTGAGTCATATTTAGATAGTGACCAAACATTTGCATTTTTTACAACTGCATATATTTCGTTGTCGTAAATTCCAACAGCGTAAATTGTTTGCAGTGCTCCAACCGTTGTCAAGGTTGTTTTCCCTGCTAGGAGCATATATAAACTGTTAGCACGATTAGGACCAGTGTTTACAATATCCGCCGAATTCGATCTGATGAAAATATTACCCTCATTTGTGACTAAAATTTGATCAGGATTATAAAAGGTGTAGCCACTGGTGCTAAGTCTATCAGGTGTCAAATTTCCATCTTCATCATATTTATATAGTTCGGTGGCTCCATAGGGATTATTTCTAGGATCAGTAGCATCATTCGAACTAAAGATGACATGCTTTTCGCTCGCGTCAATTGTCGTCATCGCGAAATTCTGATAAGTGGTACCTGCTACCGTCAATGTCGTTGGGTTGAATTTATCGTCATAAATAGAATACTGAGTGGGCACGGTAGCAGAACTTTTTTGCAGTACGCCATTGTTAGGTAATTTGCGAATATCTCCCGCCGTTGGCAGATTGACCGTAAAAGCTAGACCCAGCTTTGTTACAGGCGTCTGCCATCCCGGTGACTTCCAAATTGGGATTTTCCCTCGTCGAATCTCTAACACCGGATATTTGCCACGATAGATGCCAATTAAATTACTCATATTAACACCTCGAAATCTGCATGAATTTCATAATCTCGATTGTCATCATAGGTGCCAAGCGCAATATATTCACTTAGCGTTCCATGCCACGGTTCATTCTTAGATGGCTGCTCATCGATGAGCGCCTTGACTTGTGTCTCCGTTACCTTGGTGGCATCAGACGCTACCACAGCAGTCATCCGGCCAGCTAGTGATGCTACTAGCTCCTTTGCTGGCTTCACCTCGTTTGCGATAGTTGTCGACATGCCATCAAGTGTTGCTTGTTGCTCATTTTGTTTTGTTTCAACGGCCGCCACCCGATCACCAAATGGTGCGGTCGCCTTTGCAACAATTTCATCCAAGTTTTCAATAGTTCCCGGATCACCTTTGTCACCTTTTGACCCTGTTGGTCCCGTTGGTCCCGCTGGTCCTTCAGGCCCACGGTATTTATCAGGGTTTTCTTTGATGTCATCGGCCATTGACTGAGCATTCGCGGCAGCCGTACTAGCACTGGCCGCTGCGTCATCTGCTGACTTTGCCGATGCTGTTGCCTTGTCTGTTGCAGCATTAGCTGCACCAGTTGCCATATCGGCCGCAGTCGCAGAAGCAGTCGCCTTATCGGCCGCAGTATTAGCAGCAGTCGTTGCTGTATCAGCGTTCGCCGCGGCAGTATTTGCTTGGGCGGTGGCTTGGGTAGATTTTGCAACCGCGTCATTGAACTCGGTGGTCATTGTCGAAAGTTTATTTTGGAAATCATCAATGACCGGCCCGATATCAGCTAATTTTTGGATATATCAGCTTCAACTTTCTGGTAAGAACTCTGAATGTCGCCAATCGTGCTTAAGGATGACTGAATCATTTGATCAATCTCATCAATCGTACCTTTGTAATTCTCGACCACACCGGGTGTGGGTGCTACACGAATAACAAAGTTGCCTGAGCTATCCAGCACATCCCCCATTATGAATCATGAATTGTGCATCTGAAAAACCATACATTCCAGATGACATTTGAGTCATTTCAATTGGAAACACCCAATCAAATAATCCGTTTTGAGCATCCACAGGAGAATATCGACCACCAGTAATCGGCTTGTGGTTTACGCCTGAAACCCGAAAGTTGACAGTGCAACCAGTCAGGTCATAAGGAACATTGTCTCGCGACAGGCGAAACCGCCATGAGATGTTTTCTTCACCAACATTTAGCTTGACGAAATTGTTACTTGCGAGCGCTTGATTTTCCTGAAGGTCCAGTTGAATTGTCGCCATCACCGTCACCTCCTTTTAATTTTGCTAGCTCGTCTGTTAATAATTTGACCGAAGAACGTAATTGTTCATTTTCATCACGAAGCTGCGCGACCAACAAAGCTTTATTTGCAACGTCCGTACCTAAATCATTCGCTAAATAGTTCTCAATACTCATTTCATTCGCTCCTATTCTCAATCCAAGACGACGTGGTAATCGCCATTCGCCAAGTGTACGTACAATCCCCATCCTTTGTAACCGTTTGCTGCGCGTAAATTACGCCCGTGCTACCAAAAGTAAGCAAGGGCGTGTTGACATTGACTGACGATGTTAAATTGCCCGTTGTTGAGATATAACCGGGGCTCATGACCGAATTACCAGCGCCGTTATTAAGGTAAATTGTGTTGACACCTCGGATGTCCCCACCAACAATTTTTCCTGCGTCAATCGACTCAATCATGGCTGACTTGATTACGGCATTGTCAATTCTAGTTTGGCCCGTGATGTGGATTAAATCCCCACCGAGCGCAACTTCTGAATTGACGCCATCGCCTTTCAGTTGCAGGTAGGCATTGTTGCCTGATTTACCTGCAGTGAGCTGTACTGAAGCCAATCCATCGCGCACGCTCGCGCTGATTCGAGCATCAAGTTGTGTGTTAATGTCATTTGCCGTCTTCAGTGCTTTGTCTGCCACAGTTTGCACACCGCTAACCTTAATGTCAACTAAGTTACTCAACTGTGATATCTGACTCGCGGTATTGATTGCATTATTTGTTACAGTCGTTTGCAGACCTTGCATGCTTGCTTTTATGGATACGACTTGCTTGCCATTATCTGACACTGACTGATATAAAGATTTTGCGTTTGCAAATCCTGCCATCTGTATCAGTTCATCGTTGGTTTTGTTGTAGTTATCAACATCGTCACGAAGTTTTTGATCGTACCCGGCCGGAAAGGCCGGTACCCACTTGCCGTCGTGATAGACCATCATTTCCCATTCAGTAGGATAACCCGTACCAAGTTTCCCGGCAGACTTAAACCACGTATCGCCTTCTTTGTGTTCTCCCCCTGGCTCGCTTGGCCCGTAGGTGACTTTATCATCAATCCGGACATCTAATCCGTCCTTAATTGTATGCAATTCGCGATGAGCATCATTTGCCACCTTACGGGCATCAAGTTTAGACTGCTCGTCCGCCGCCAGAGCATAGGCATCCAACTCGTGATACACGTCAGGTTGCCGATTACCTATTGTCACGCTGGCATTGCGCTTGAGATTTCCATCCCATTCTAGCTGCACAACCTCGCCTGTGGTATCCACATCAAGCTGCTCTACATAAACTGTGGATAGATCATACATGCCCATATATGTGAGGTCAGCTAGGTCGCCAGTCATCTGACTATATTCGATTGTCATACTGTACTTAGGCTTTCCAACTGCATTGTCCTTGATATAGGCGTCGGTGACATCCCGCAGCTGCTCTTCTGTCGTGACATTGTATTGAGACGCATCAAACACGACAATTCGTTGGCGTTCATACTGCTCGGCACCATAGGCCATGACAATTCCTTCAGGCAGCGTGACGGTAACTTCGGGCAGGTCTTCTGACACATCTTCTTCTGGGCCATATGGTTTCACGTCTGTTGCTGCCTCAAATGACACATACTTGCCGTCGACCCACTGACCGTTACCCAAGTCGTAAAAGGTTCCGTCACCTGTATCGGCTGAGCCGTAGATACGCCATTGAGTACCTGTTTTTACGGTCTTAATCTGTTTCTTGTTAATGCCGGGGCCATTGTAGATTGGAATAATGCCCACAAGTTGCTCTTTATTGCTATCAGCTGGTGCTTTTGGCTTAACATCTTTTTGCTTCGTACGAGCAGTCGCTCGATTTAACCCATTGATTGTTGCCAAGTTTGTAGTAATCTTCACCACCGTTTGCAGTCGCCAAAACCTTCCAGCGAGTGCCAACCTTTAAGACGCGGCTTGTTTCTTTACCTGATGCGCCAGGAGCTGTATAAACGGGTGCCCCAACGAGAACACGTTTCTTCTTTTGACTGACCTTGCCCTTTTTAGTCTTGGTGTAGTAAGTTTGCGTTACTTTATGGCCTTTGATTGTGATGTAACCATAGGCGGTATCACTAACAAAATCGCCCTTTTTCTCGGTCGTGATGTATTGTGAATCGACCCATTGATTCTTGCCCAAGTTATACCATTCATGACCATCTTCGGTAGTGGCTTTCCGTAACATTTTGTAGCTCTTACCATTTATCAGGTATTGACCAGTCTTTGATTTCGGATTGAAAGGTGAATTCCAAACCGCAACTCCGCCTTTCCCAACGTACTGAATCGTGCCGGCACCGTCAAAATTAGTGATGGATCGCATATCCGACTGACCGTTTTTGATGGTCCCGATACCAATGACTTTGTTGGAGACAAAGCCACCGGATTTATCGAAGGTAATGTAATTCCCATCTATCCACTGATTGCCGCCCAGATTGAACCATTCGTGGCTCTTGGCGCCGCCAGTTTCGACATATTTATAGACTTTCCAGTAAGTCCCGTTCTTTAGTGATTTACCAGTGAGCTTTTGATCATCAAACGGTGAATCATAAATTGGCGCACCACCCTTGCCGACCCACTGAACAGTGCCGACACCTGGATAATCAAGAATGAGTGACTCATCACCTGGTGCTTTGTCTTTACCCGGTGTGTACTTTGAAAACGGCATGACCGCTGTAAAGGTATCACTCAACGAATTGCTCTCTTTGTATGACAAGAGATTGCTACCAAAAGTGACTTCGATACCGGTATCTCGACCAGCATTTGTTTTAAACTCAAAGTTGTAGTTATCAAAAGACCATTCGCCGTTATAAAGCGACTCCATTGTTGTTCCGCCGTTGCTGCGGCCGAACAAATAGTCTTGTACGTTACCGCCAATTTTGTAGTCAACATTCGCTGTCGTCCCGATGTTGGTATAAAAAGTCACCTGTGGCATTGGCTCGGCTAGATTGTCTAAAATCGTCGCGAACAGTGTTTGCGGGCCGACTCCCTGCATCACAATGTCTTTTGTGATTGTGTCATACAAGATGTCGCCCGCCACGTGCGTAGCTTCAATAGAGAGAATCGGTTCATCACTACCGTTGATGTCTGGCTCAAGCGTGTCAATTCGAAACATTTGTCGTTGCCAATCATTGCCGCCATCGGCCAAGATAATACGATCGAGCTTAATTGCATCTGCGTATGGGCCACTAACCGGGTAGGTCATGGTTAAGGTTGGGACTTTCGATGCTTCCTGCTTAACCGACCAAATGGCATCATTAAGCTGCCCGAGTCCTTCAGAAGTTAGGTCATCACCGGTAGTCTCAAATAAAACAGGTGCATCCATTAAATCAGCTTGCGCCATTTAGGAGCCACCTCCAATCCGTCCGCGCCATCAATCCCAATATAATTATCACCAGGTGGCAATGTGGGATATTGATGGTTTGGAAATCTTGCCAGTCCGGGAACAATACCTTGCGTGGGCGAATACGTGATATGGTTTTCCACGTCAATATAAGTCACGCCATCTGCACCATCAATTTCATATACGTCATCGTTGACCGTAAGCCCCATGTGGCCACTGCCATAAATCTTGATAAGTGGCAAAGATTCGAGGTTTTCATTATTCCGCAGAATAACACCATTCAACTCATCGATTTGTCGCAATTCCGTTGAGCCAATTCGGTAAGCGAATGGTTTGCAAGAAAACTCGGCTGAGATACTGCGACTCGAGTATTCATCCATTTGAGAGACGAGACACCAGTAGGATGGCTTGCAGCTCGTAGTCCGGAAAGCTTGAGAAATACAAGGGCATATAGTTATCCGCTGCTGATAGCCAATAGTTAATCTGTGCCTGCATCTCAAGCGCAGAGAAGTCACGTGTTTCCATTAAGAACGGAAACGTTTCAGTCACGTTGTCATACTTATTGTCCGAATAAAAACGGTCCCCAGACAGACCGGGAACCGCAATAGATGATCTTGTGTGCTTAGCAGACTGCCACTCGAAGCTGCCATAATCTAAAAATAGCCCGAAATCTGTGTTTCGATGACCATTAAACTCAATGTAATCTCTGATCAAATCGCTTTTCCTCCCTTCGCGCGTGATATGGCTTTGGCGATATCTTGATTGGCAACTTGGCTAACAAATTTAGCCATAGATCGTTTGTCCAAAGTAACGTCAGTACTAAGTTCAATTTTACCCAGCATCGCAGTGATTAAATCAGCTGGGTTTTGCTTTGCGATCGTTGCTAAAAGACCAATGATAACCTGCAAAGTGCCCGAATTATCAGACGTTGCGGTCTCATTAATCTCCGTTGTTAACTCTCTAGCCATACGTACAGGCGCCACGTTTGCTGGTACGTTTAAGCCGTCTGCAAACTGTGGTAGGTTTTTAAACATTCGTGCTGTCGTGGTTGCAGGAACAACCTTAGCATGCTTTTTAGCGGCAGAACAACCCTGCGACCAATCGGAATGTAGGGTGCTCTACCTGGTTCTTCAACCAATTCCCGGAACACAGGCCCTGGCTGGTCATTAACCATTGCTAAGCCGCCAGAGAAATCATTGGTTCCTTTAGCGTTTTTGCTTAAAATGGCACTACTAAAAGAAACTCCTCGTGTAAGCTGAATGTCCTTCCCTTGATTCAAAAATTGGTTAAAACTAGCCAATCCACTAAGAACATCATACTGTCCAGTGGACGAGTAAGCGGCACTTGGATACTTAGTTGTTGGATTAACGCTACTGTTCCAATATGCAATTTGCCCACTACCTACACCTACCGCAGATACTACACCAGAAGCATTCCCAGAAAGTATCTTATTTACAGGTGTAAAAGCATTGAATCCACTAATAGCATTATTTCCAGAAGCCACCGCCCCATTTATTCCTGAAGCATCGCCCAATAAATACTTTTCATTCGGATTTTGCCCGTTATACTGAAGAATCGAGTTAATCCCAGCACCGAAAGCATTGACAACCGGCGTAATGTTAACACCTGGTTTTTTGTATTAGGGTCCAGTGAATTATACGCAACCAGTTTCCCTGTGGCTTGATCTATTCCTAGATTAAATCCATAAGCATCCGCGATCAGTTTCTTAACCGCGCTAGGAAGGCTATTGAATTGTTGCATAGCGGCATCAGAAGTGTTTAATTTCTGGATTAAATCTTCATTGTTACCAATGATTTTTTGATTGCTGGTGCTTTACTTAATTCAGACACCGAAACTTTCGCTTCACTCAACTTTTGCATTAAGTTAGCGTGGTTTGCCTCTAAATTCTTCGGTGGAATTGGAGTTGCATTATATTGACCAATATTGATACCGGCATCTAAAAGCTTCTGCCTAGCATCTTTGTCACTAATTAGAAGCTTCTTTTCCTTCTCAGGCAATTTATCCCAAAGCCCGTATTTAGCAACCAAATCGGCCAGATCTGCTTGACCTTTGGCTTTTAAAATTGCTTCCTTTTGAGCGGGCTTAAGATTATTCCACTCACCCGCTTTTATCAGTGCATTGACAAGAGGTAAGGTTGCCTTATCTTTGACCACAGCCTCTTGCTGTTTCGGGCTCATCTGATTCCACTGATTAGTTTTGATCAGTGCGTCGACTAATGGCTGATAGTTACCCTTAACGACTGCTTGCTGGTCTTTTAATGACAGCGAATTCCACTCAACAAATTGATCCATGATGCCAGCAATCTTATCCGCGCCTTCTTCACGCAGAATTGCCGTTTTTTCCATGTCAGGGAGTGACTTCCACTCGTTTGACATGGACATGGTTTCAGCAATCATTTGCTTGGCGTTGGTACTAATTTTGGCGTGCTTCAGCTCAAAATCTAGGGCTTTCCATCCGCCCTTTACCCCCGCTGCGTCTTTGAGCACTTCAGGCAGGTTCGTCTTAACTTTCCCAGTCTTCGGGTCAAGTACAAGTTTGTTCCAGGCTTCCCCGGCTTTTCGGGTATCGCTACTCATTGTCGAAGTGATCTGGGCTGCCATACCTTGGGTCCGCTTTGCAGCAGAGTTGTACTCATCAAATGCCTTTTTCGCTTGCGCGGCTGTATAGCCGTATTGCTCGGTCAATTCTGCTTCAATCTCAAAGCGAGACTTGCCTTGTGCTTTCGCAGCATTAATATAGCCTTCGCCAATCTTGGTCATCGTGGCAGAGTGTTCACGTTCAAGCGCCTCTAGCCCTGCATTACGTTCTTTTGTGGAGAGTTTGTCATTATTCTTGATTTTAGCAATACGATCTACGTATTCAGACTGCTCTTTATAAGCAGCTTCACCTGAAGCTTTTGCCATTTCTGCCAGCTGGTCCTGGCTCATTTTGCTGGTTTGATTAAGTTCTGCAGCCAATACTAGTCGTTGTTGCTTTGCAGTCAATCCAAGAGTTTTGACTTGTTCCTCTGCCATTTTGGTTTGTAAATTACCAATAACAGTTCGCTGTTCGTTTGTCAGCTTAACGTTGTTATCCCGTGATTGCTTAGTGATGCTAGCGACCTGCTGGGCATAGTCTTTCATGTTACTAATACGCTTATCGTTCGCTGATTTTTCTTTGTTAGCTTGTTTTTCGATAGCAGCGCCAGCATCACCACCAACATCTTTAGCAATCTTTTCCGCTGCATCATGCTGCTTCTGGACAGAATCTTCTGCCGATTTTGCCATATCATCAAACGCTTCACTAATTTTCTTTGCGTTTTGACTAGCACCCTCGGCAGTGTTATCTAATGCGGCAGATGCTTTTGTCTCAAATGACGAAAACTTGCTTGCCGCTTGATCAGCGTCAGAACCAATATCAGAGCCCCATCGTTTGGTTCGTTCTGATGATTCATAAACCCCTTTGCCCCACAGTTCCCAGACAGCGACCCCAGCACCAACTGCGGCGGTAACACCTAAAACTGTTGCGCCGACCGGTGTAAGGGCAGTGCCCAGAATACCAGCTGATTCTCCGCCGGTGGTCAAGGCTTTACCAAAGAGTGAGAAACCACCAGCAGCCTTTTCAGTGATGCCCGTTGTGCCGCCAATTGCTGAAGTTAGCGCCTTGGATGCTAAAGAAGTATCATCGAGGGCTGTTTTGGCAGCGCGCATGCCTCGGAATTTCGCAACAAGGTCAACAACACCGGTGGCCGTTCGCCCAAAGCCTGATGTCAGTTTCCCAACACCTAACAACACCGGACCGGCTGCTGCGGCCGCTAACACGGAGTTAGTGATAAGCCGCTTTGTACCCTCGTCCAGGTCGCCAAATTTTTGAACTAATTGACTTGCGCCACGTAGTAATGGCGTGACTTCGGGCAAAACATCTCGTGCAAGAGACATACCCAAGTTAGAGAATGATTCCTTAAAAATCTTCAATTGATTCTGAGCTGAAGCGAGATTTTTCTCAGACAATTGCCCAACGTAGTCCTTTTTGGATGACTGAGCAACTTGCTTATTCAAATCGCCTAACGCTTTAGCATTGTTCGACAAGATGATGGCTGCCTGTTGCCCGGTTGTGCCGAAAATATCGTGGAATAAATCCAACTGATCAGTCTTAGAGAAGCCCTTTACGTGGTCCTTCAGAATCCCGAAGATGTCGGTCATTGATTTCAACTTGCCCTCATTATCCACGAAGTCGGCCATTGTAAGGCCCATAGTTTCCAGAGCTTCCTTACCATTCTTGGTTGGTGATACCAGAGAATTAATTGCTTTACGCAGCCCAGTACCAGCTTTGTCGGCTTCCAAACCATTGTTGGATAAAATACCCATCGCAGACGCAGTTTCGGAGAGTGAAAAGCCTGCTTGGTGAGCTGTTGAGCCAACGTAAGACATCCCAAGCCCTAAATCGCTAAAGTTGGTCGCCGTTAAGTCGGCTGCATAAGCCAGCTCATTAACCACTGTCTTTGTGTTGCGGGTCATGCCCGATGTTGTTTTGCCCGCATATCAAACGCTTCGAGGGTTTGAGACGCAACTGTTACGACATCGCTAAAATCATCACCAGATGCTAAAGCACCTTGAAGTTCGGTTTTCATAGCACCAATAGCTTGCGATGAGGTGTAACCACGCTTGACCAGGTCTTGATATCCGTCCGCAATCTTGTTGACTGACACACCATAGTGGTTAGACAGAGTTATAGCGTCCTTGGACATCGTCGAAACACCAGAGATAGCTTCTTGCGCTGATTCACCACCAGTTTGAATAAGGTTTTTGGTTTCCAACATTTTGTTGTCAAATTCCATTGCCTTATTCGTTGCCGCCACAAAGCCTGCGGCAAGTGGGACAGTCACGCCCATCGTCATCGTTTTACCGACGCTAGACATCTTGGCTCCGGCTGATGTTGCTGCGGTCCCGATTCGGTTCAAGCCGCCTGTAAAGCCTTCAGTTCGTGTTTGAATTTCAGCATACGCGCGGGCTGTTGCTTGCAGCTGATTTTGCAGGCTGTTCAGCTTTGCATTTGCGTTTTGAAGTTGGGTTGCGTACTTAGCAGTTGCGCCAGTGGCAGCACCTGTCGCTGTCCGTGAGCCCTCATATTGCCGCTTCTGTTCTGCCACAACTCGTGCCTGAGCTTCGATTGCTTTAGTCAGTCCAGCCTGCTTGACACGTAAAGTATCAACTTCACGGCCACTCGCTGCCACGACAGACAAGGAAGACTTCATCTCCGCCATCGCATACTTTGCTTCACGCTGAGCACCTTGTAAGCCCCGACCAAAATCACTGTGATCTAGCCCAAGCTCGATGACCATCCGGCCTAAAACATCTTCTGCCATTTATTTTCCTCCTTTCCTCAAAATTAAAGGGACTTAACAAAGTCCACCAGGTCTACTGGTTTGTTTTGTTGAGTCTCTTTTTGTCTATCGACGCCTGCATCTAGCACTTGCATCAATGTATCGCGATCAGTCTGAAGCAGGTCATTAATGCTATAACCGGGCCAATTAGTCACTACTGTGTTGATTAGTTGATAGATTGACTTTTTGTATCCGGCGAAGCTTGTACCTTCTCCGCCGGTGTCGAGTTTGGGTCATTCAGGCCCATAACCTCATTAATTGTGCCATCAATAACTTCTAAAGCATCCCGAGCTTCAACGCCTGCTAATAAAGCCTCCGGTGTTACTTCAGGGTCGTCAAATACACTCGCCACAAATGTAACCTTCGCCTTAATCCACTCAACCTGGTTCTTATAGTCCAGGATGTGATCATTTAAATCAGCAGCCTCGATTAATTTTTGGATCGGGATAAAATCTTGTGTGTATGTCTTTAAACGTCCATTTTTCTGGCGTAATTTCAATTCAAGCTTCTTTGCCATTTAAAAATCCTCCATAGTCGCGGTATCGTCTCATATCTCTCGTCTCTGTCCGCAGTTTTAATTAGCCCTGGTTTTTGGGTCTGTAACAGGTGCTGTAGTAGTCGCAGTTTTGAGAACTTCCTTTTCAAGTTCTTCAAACACAGCCGCGTCAGTCCCCACGTACTTACCAACATATTGACCGTTTTGTGGGCCGTCGTCGGTAGATGCAATAACTGACAGGGTGTAAGTTTCTGCTTCAGGCTTAAAGGTTTCAGCTGGGTCTAATGTCTTCGCGCTGATCTTGTCACGAGCCATTGTGCCACGGAAAAATCCAAGCACGGCCTTGTTGCCTTGAGCGTCTTCTTGTTCCATCGTCACACCGACATAAGGCGCTTCGGTGGTGTTACCCATATAGGTAATCTTGTTTTCGTTAACTTGGTAGCCAAGCACGCGATCACTAGCGCCGTCAGGAAAGTCCAAAATACCGAATTCTACCTTTACATCGCCGACACCCTTACGAGAAATCCAGTAATCAATATCGGAGCCCGCTACCTTGGTAGCTTCCTTTGATAATCCTGAAATTTCCGCCGTGGAAGTTGCACCTTGGTTTGGCTTACCTTCAATAACGATTAAGTTGCCGCTTGGCTTATCGTCAGCGTCGAATGGTTGAATCTTGATTCGCTTAAATCCTACTAATGTCATAGTTAATCTCCTTTTTAATAGTTCGTGTCATAAAGTTTTGTGTTGCCACGATAACGTCTGGCGTCGGCAAAACGATTCGTCTCGCTGAAGAACTCATCGATGCCATCCGTCATTTGGGCAAACGAAAAGCCCATCATTATTTCTCGAATAATGTGCTGGGCTTCTTTTACATCTTTTCTGATTTTCCCCTCCACATTTACTTGGAAGGTGTATTGCCAGGACAACAACTGATCACTGCCACCGATATCGGCCTGTTGCGGGCCAACTGGCGAAATCACGATGAACAGTTGTGTGTGGTCGGCCGATTCGGGGTATTCGTATTTGGCAATTCGCTTGCCGGCCAGCTCTGAAATACGCTGATTGGCCTTGATTGCCTGATAAACAATATCAATCATGTCTTTCACAGCAGCTTCTTCAACTCCTTCGCCTCGATTGCCTTGGCGGGTTGCTTCACAGCGTCATAAGTCGCCTGAATCTTCCCCATCCCTCTTGGGCTAAAGGTCTTCCCGCCGCGCGTATAGCCAAATTCGTTCAAGTGGACAAGGCGCCAACGCTGTCGAGAGCCGCTGCCGGACCACCCAATTTTGATGGTTTTGACGCCACCGACTGTTCTGGGGTTACTAACAGTGATTTCTTGAACTGTCGCGCCAGTGTCCTTGTATGACGCCACAGCGCGTTTTAACTGCACTGCGGTTAATCGTCCGGCGACCTTCAAAGCCTCGCCCTCAACGCGACTGAGCTTTGCTGGACTTAGTTTAGAAGCCAGCTTGGCTAGTACTTCGTCCATGCCCGTAATATTAACTGGCACCGGCATCAACTCCCTTCGGATAGCCAAGAACAATCACCAAAAAGGCATCATTCTCGAAGTCCATGCGGACATTGACCACATCCCAGTTTCGGTTCTTATAGCGATAATCGTCGATGAAAACCTGATGCTTGTCCGGCGTTGGAATAAACTCACCTCGAGGATCTCGAATACGAATTGTGACACCATCTTTGCGATCGGCCACATTCAGCAGCTGTGAATCTTTTTGACTTGGCGCATAAACTTGAGCCCACGAGTTGTAGACAACTTTCGTCGGCATGTCGCCAGGTTCACCATCGTCATTGGGCGTTTGTTCTAGGAACTGCACTGGAATTCGCAGGTCGCCTGAAGTCACCTTCGGCTTCTTGTAGACAAATTCTGGTCGGTTACTCATCGGTATCACCACCAGGCTTGTAGTTTTGCAGGGCTCGACTTAACAAGGCGTCTCGGAAGTTTCGTTGAAAAACTCGAGCTGGTCATTGTAGGCATAGCGTGCGCGTTCAAAAATCAACTCTTGGAACTCTGGTGGGAGTGTCTCACCCTCGACCGTGTCGCCTGTGATTTCGCCCACGGCCTTTTGTGCCTGATCAAGTAAATCTTGCAAATATTCATCTTCGCCGGAGTGAGTAATGTGCATACGTGCCTTGAATTTTTCAATTTGACTACTACTCAACTGATCACCCCACTAACGTGAGTAAGTCGGGCTTTGTCGCATTTGAAGGATATTCAATGCCCCTCGTATCCAAATAGGCCTTGATGGTGGCCACAGTGTCTGCATCAGTAGGCCTGGAGCCCGCTTGGCTATCGGGCACTACGCTTTGGGTCTGGAGTTGCGCTCGTTGCGTCTGGGTTCTTGAAATCCTTTGCTGGACTAGTTGGCTTGAAATCAAATACAAGGGCAGCATTGTTGTCCTTTGCCTTACCATACGCAAATTGCTTGGCAGTAAAGAGTTGCATATCTTCCATTGCCAGTGTTTGGTCGAATTGCTTAATAGATACACCACCAGCGGTGTATGCATCATAGCGGCCCTTAACAAAGGCAATGACTTTGCCTTCAGGTACAAATTCAGATTCCACAATTTGCACACCGAACGGTAAGGAAAATACCCACTGGCCGTTGACGTTTTGAATCATTGAAGCAGCCGAGAAGTCAATGCTTGCCCCTGGGGTAACAACTAACACTGTATTACCTTGAGCAACGACAGGCTTCCCATTTTCTTTCTTAGACAAGGCACGCACAATACCGCCCATTTCAGACGAGGTGGTTTTTGAGTCAGCCAATGTGATGGTGCCCGCGCTTTTCTTTTCTTGGTAAACGCCGCCGGTAACCGGTGCGTCCTTGGCAACGTTACGGTTTAAGCCAATTGGCTTTTGATTGCCATCACCGGTTAAGAAAGCTTGCTCTAACCCGACTGCAAAAGCTTCTGTGATTTGAGTGACGACGAATTGCTTTAACCAAGCTGCACCGTATTCCAGAGCATCATTTGGAACGACTACAAATGCCGTCACCTTGTTCTGGTCTGCTTTTTCTTCGGTGAATGCTTGGTCTAATTGACCCTTAATCTCATCAAAAATCTTACCCCAGACGACTGCACCCTTTGTATCAGACTTGAGAATCTTCAGTCGTAATCCGGTTGTCTTGAGGTTCAAGGCAGCAAACAATGGGTGTTGAGTTACTAAATCGTCGAAAATTTCATTGACCGTTGTTTCAGGCAGCACAATTTCGTTCTTTGAGCCGACATCTGTGCTGATGTCGTTGAAGAATTTGATTTCTTCGTTTGTAATCTTTGGATCCACACGACGGTTAGCCTCAAACGTGGAAAGCTTTGTGTCAACTTGGGTGTTGATTTCGGCCACCATATCATTTTGGAGCGCGTTCATCATGTCATCATAGGCATTGGCTTGTTCGTCCACGCCGGCACCGTCCTTAACGAGCTTGGCGTAATAAGCTTTCTTGTCCTTAAAGTTGACAAGATTGTTTAAATTCATGGTCATATTTGACCCTCCTTGTTTGTATTAAAAAAGGAATCCGGTTGGCTTTTTAGCTTCGGGTTCCTGTTCTTGAGATTTTAAGTTGTCTAATGCTTCCTGATAGGGCTGCAAAGCTTCAGCAACCAGTTGAGCGATTTCTGCACCATCGATTGTCACTGCCATGTTGCCAACAGTATTTTCATGATCACCGGCTACTGTTTTGTTTTCATCCATTGCCATCACAACGCGGCCCTTTGCCAGAGCTTCGGGTGAGAGCTGATCACTCATACTTGCTACCATAGAAAGTGAATCTTCATCTGCAAACATCACTTCATCAGCCAGTCCTGCTTCAACAGCAGCCTTCGCTGTAAACCAGGTCTCTTTATCCATCAGTGCCTTGAAATCATCCGCAGAGCGCCCAGTACGTGCAGCGTATGAATCAGCGATTTGACCTGACAAACCATCTAGCACTTCAGCAGCGTGCTTGTGTGCTTTTGCGTTACCACCATTTGCGTCTGACGCGTCGTGAATCATCATCATCCCCATAGGGCTGATTTTGACATTGTCGCCTGCCATTGCGATTACAGAGGCCGCAGACGCCGCGACGCCAACAATGCTGATATTAACTTGGCCTTGGTACTTACGTAGCGCGGTGTAAATTTCTGCGCCTGCAAAAACATCACCACCACCTGAGTTAATTTCCACATCAATTGGCTCGTTTGTTTCCGGAAGCACCAGGTCTTTTGGTGCCGTTGCTTCCTTGCCATACCAGCGATAAACATCGACGTCACTGTTCGATACGATTGTTCCCTTGACTTGTAGTTTCATCCATATCACCTCCTTTCAAGTAATTTTTGGTTAGTACATAATCATCGCCACCCGAACGCGGCTCCATCCCGAAGTCTTTACGGACTTCATTCGGATTAGCGACACCGGCACTGATCAACTTATCGATTGACTCAGCAGCTGAGTAAATATCCTTCTTGTTCAGTCCGACAATCTCGACTCGCTGCCCATTACTAAATTCATTCGGCGTGAACAGCTTGGCATTCAATTCGTCTTGAATCATCTTGATCAGTGGATTGAGTGCGAAGTCCAAGTAGCTGCGAATGTTTGAGTCCAGCTTTTCGTTTTGACCATGAATCAACGCGGGCGGCACACCAATTAAGGCCGCGACAGTATCAATCATTTGGTCTTGCGTTGACTTCAGGTCATTCGTTGTTTGTTTCTGAACACCTTCAGTGTTAGTAAGCTCCGAGTAATCAAAGCCCGCCGTCTGTGGAACAATCGCGACTGAATTAGTCTTGAAGGATTCGTAGACTTTGCTGATGAACGCCTGTAGATTTGCCATTCGATTATCGTCCGTACCAGTAGTCGCCGCCATGGACACCGTGCCACGAATTTGTCCGTTGCGCATTTGGACTTCAAGCATCCGCTCGTACAAATTGCCAAGCTCTGAGCCAAGTTCATTAATGTATTTGGTTAGTTTTCGTTCGTGTACGTCAAATACCACACATCATCCATTGAGAATGTGCGATAAAACGGATAGCCGATGCCATCATGTCCTGATACAACCACATTTGAGAAGGTAGTTGGATAAAGTGCCACTGAATTTGCTGTCCAAGTGTCTGCAATCAATAAGTCATGTGTGTCCGACTCAATCACAAGCACTTCGTTGTTTCGGATAAGCCGATAAATCAGATCTCGCCAAAACGTTGTCGAGGACTGGTTGGCATTTGGCCGAACGTTGAGCTTATATGATAAATTATCTTGAATCACCCGGTCGCCTTTATAAACGCGGAAATCAGATTGTGCAATTGAGCGCGCCACAAAGTTAATGACCGTCTCGAGTGCAATCTCTTTGATGTAGGCCCCATTAGCCGTGTCTTCGTATAAATCAAAATCAAATACTGTGCTGGCGTCTTGGCGGCGTTTAAAAATATCAAGAAATCCCAATATTTCACCCCCTTTCTAGAAGTCCAAGTTCACAACAGCAGATAGAAATCCACTGACGTCAACATCTGAGATGTAGTCAATGGCATAAAGCGTGTATTCAAAAGCCTTGAACCCGTCAGTCTTACGGCGAATTTCCTCTTTCTTTAGGTACTGTTTGTTCCCGCGCTTATCCGTCTTCACCAGCACATTGTTGGTGTTCCAACGCAGTAGGGGGTTATCTCCCCAGATGAATCGTTGTTGGGGGAACCCGTCGTCAATAATCGTTGCCAGCAGACCGTCAATTGCTGTCGGGTTCTTGATAACCATGACCTCAAAGCCTGCGTCTTCAAGCAACTTGCGATAAATAGTCGCCCTATAGTTATCCATAACTACTTTTTTGATATTGAACCTTTCTCGCATTGATAGCAGCCACTGAACCGCGTGTTGTGGATCAATCATCGACTCAGACAAAATATCAATGTGGCCGGCATCTTCCCACTCGCGAATTGGAATTTCAATCCGTTTGTTTGGTGTCGCGTCGTGGTAGTTTTTCCGCGAGTATCCGTAGTACTTGTCGACGAACGACTTCAAAGCCCATTGATGTTCAAGCGTGACCAGCTTGCCGTTTGCTTTGATTGTCACGGCGGCGGCCACAAAGTCTCGTACCGTCGCAAAGTCGACAGCCGCGATTGCTTCACGGCCGTCTAAATCATCGGGTATTGGCTGATTAGTCGCTGCAATTTCATCCCAGGGCGCAACCGAGGATTCCATCGATTGAGACGGAATGTCCATACGTTTAGTTAGGAACTCTTCAAGACCGCTTGGGTTGTCAGCCAGGTCGGCATAATCTTTTTCGATTTCTTCAACCAAGTCTTCAGCGTATCCTGTAATTGGTTTGGACAGCATAGGGACCGATTTTTCCCACATGTGTGGATCATCAATCTCATCACGATTATCTAGTTTCGCAATCCAGGGGAAGATAGTATCCGGTTTCGCCTTTCCTGATAAGACATTGGCAGCGAGCGCCTTTTTCTTATCGATAAAACCGTCTCGAACGTACCCGTCAGTTCCGATGTAAAAAATGCGCGAGTTGGGCTTTTTCCCAAGCCCAGAAATGTGCACTTTAACGTTTGAATCGTCTTGGTACTCGTGAATTTCATCGAATATGACAAAGCCGTCTCGCAAGCCGTCTTTTGTGTTCCCATTTGACGTCCGGAACCGAAGTGTTGAGTTGGTCGACTTCGATCGGACTAATGTTTGGGTCGCGTAGAATTGGCGTTCCAAAGTCGCAGCATTTTTCGGGTCGTGGACCGCATCAGCGATTTCTTTAACTGATGTTTTAGCCTGGTCTTCAGAGTTTGCGATGATTGACCCGTCGTAGCCCCGAATCCCATTCAGGGGGGAAATGAGAAATGCCGCTAATGCAGAAATCAAACCATTCTTCCCAGATCCGCGGCCCATCATCCACAAAAATCACGATAGTAACGTTTCCCGTTCTGCTTATACAAAAAGACGAACGCGATTAAGAACTTCTGGAATGGCCGGAGTGGAAAAAACCACTTCTGCGCAAACTTCACGAAGTTTTCAATCTGTTCGTTATCAAAATATAGGTCCTCCGTAAATACGTATTCTCTTAAGTATTTAATCAGGTCGATGCGTTCTTGATTTAAGAGCACTTTGCCCGATTCATACTGGTCAATGTACTCCGTCACGTACTTATTTATCTTCAAGTTAGATCACCGCCCGAATTATCGTCGTCAGGAAGCGGCGGAGCACTAGCCAGACCCATGTCTTTGCCCAACGCGATTAACGATGTGCTGATTTTGTTCATGTCATTCAGTGCCGGGTTCGTTTTGACGTACTCTTGAGCACCATTCTTAACCACAATCACTGGATTCTTGTTGGCTTCCCGCTGCAGCTTCTGATAAAGCCGGACAAGCGAGATATACCGGTTCACTTTTTCGACTTCAATCTCAGATTCTGGGTTGATTTTCGTCATCAACTCGTTTTTGATACCAGATAAGCTCATTACCCCACCCCCCTTCGCGATAAAAAATAGGCCTTTAGTCCGGAAATCGAGCCCACCCACCGGTTCCCAAATTTCGAAAAAAACGTTTGGAATTTGGCCCCGGGGGTCTCTGGAAAAAATTTTCGGAAAAAACTTTTGTAAAAAAATAAAAATCACCAGCGTTCATCAGTCGCCCACTTGTTTTGCTTTCGTGGCCCGCGCGGTTTGTAGTTGAATCGATGGTGACGCTTGTTGTGGCAGTCTTTACACAGTGTTCTCATGTTGGTCATGTCGTATGCGCACTCTGGGTGCTCTTCGACCGTCTTGATATGGTCGACCTCAAGCACTGTGTCACGGTCAGTTGTGACCTTGCCTTCTGCCTTGCACCATTGACACTCGTGATGATCACGTTCGATGACTGCGTCGCGAAGTCGCCGCCATTCAGCGGATGCATAGAACTCTGCTCGAGTAGCATGGCTGGTTGTATCTATCATTGATAGCCCACCTCACCAGTCACCATGTCGCGTGTTACCACATGATGAATGCCACTATCAGTTTTAACTACCACCGTGGCTGTGAATACGCACGTGCCTTGCTCTGTGTGCCCTCGAGTAATGTATTGATAGTTGCACGTCACAACCGGAACGATTTCACCGTCAATCATAATCTCAGGAACATTTGTGCCTGAATTAATCTCAAATTGAATATCATGATTTGTCAAAACAATCACCCAAGTTTCTTTCTCAATGCGCATTATATGTATTGACTTCAATACGCATTGAGCGTATTATAATAGATGTAGAGAGGAGATGAGGGAATGGGAACCGTTAAGCGGAGAGACTTACTCAAAGAACTTAAGAAGCAAGGCATTGTAGTTGATGAACATGGTGGCCGACATGCCAAGCTGATTAACCCTTTGAACAACCACACCGCGCCGCTCCCACGCCATGTTGAAATCAGCGAGTACACGGCGAAGGATATCAAACAGCAATTAGGGCTTACATAAGCCCTTCTTGTTGTACTCTCATCTGAATCTATAAATAAAAATAGGAGGTAACATTTATGAGCGACAAAGTAATTGCATACCCTGCGCTGTTCCGTGCATTACATGATGACAAAGACACCTACTTAATTAAATTTCCTGACCTTCCAAATACATTTACTGAAGGCTATGGATTGGAAGATGCCTACCTAATGGCCAGTGATGTGTTGGCGGAAATGAACTATGACCAGAAGAACTTACCCAAGCCATCTGAACTTAATAGCTTGAAGGTGTCTAATGATGAGTTCATCGGTATTGTTACAGCAAACTTATCTGAGAAGAAACGTGCCATGCAGAAGTTCGTTCGTAAGAATGTCACGGTTCCAACCGATCTAGCAAAGCGTGCTGAAGATGCAGGACTGAACTTCTCTGCCACATTAACAGAAGCACTCGAAGCAAAGCTGGGCTAATTGCCCGGCTTTTTTATTTACACAAAAACAGACAACCGATTGGCTGCCTGCTTCTGTGATTGGTATCAATGAGATGTGGATATACCACAACGACGGCGTGCCGGAATTGAACCGGCGTCTGGGTGTCGTGTTGTTATCCCGGGATCACCCTATGCTTCCATTACACTAAAGCCGTCAATGACCACGGCTGGAATTGAACCAGCATGCTTAACTGGGATTAACGTGGCCGATGCCAGCAAGCGGTTTGACCCGACTGACTGGTTACTAGATTAGCCGCTCTGGTCGCGGATCGCTATCGATTAAGAC
>NZ_BBBX01000022.1 GCF_001311785.1 Lacticaseibacillus saniviri JCM 17471 = DSM 24301
TTTTGTTCACTGCCTGATTAGAACTTTTGCCAAACTTCGTTGACGAGATCGCCATCGTAGGGCTGGCCGTCTGTTAATACGGTACTGCCATCGTAACCAGTATAGCCGTAGTAGGTTTCCTTTTCACCATTACTCCATGTGACGACAATGGCCACGTTTGCGGTAATCGTCTTGGTGTCGTTGGAATCGGAAGAAACATCATACGAGAGAATACCACCTTGTGAAGAAGGTTGGATGTAGGCCGTTCCGCTGAAGGTTGTGCCATCCGAATTGTTTTGGATCACAGAGCCATCACTAGAGATGTTGAGGCCGCTTTGGATGCGGTCATCATTCGTGTTGTAGAAGAAGTAGTGTCCGGTGTATTTGCCATAGCCACTAAAGGAATTGTTGGTGGTTGGCGCTGGTGCAGCAGCTTGTTTGCTACTGCCATTGTTGCTCTTGGCTGCCGCACTGCTGCTTGAGGCTGCATTTTTCTTCAAGAGGAATTGGTCATTACTCTTTTGAAGATCGAAGTACTCTGTCTTGATGGTGGCATAGGCTTTCTCGCTGAGGTCGGTAATGTCGATCTGGTTCAAGGCCTTGTTTGATGCCTTGTATTGGCCATCTTGGTTGAGGCTGCGAGCGGTTTTGATAATACCGTTGTATTCGGCGAGTTTCGCTGGTTCTGAGCTAGACTTGGCCGAAGCGGCGGCTGGGGCACTTGATTGTGAAGATTGGCTGCTGTTACCCATTTGGCAGCCCGCCAAACCGATACTCGTGAGCAGAATACCCGCTGTGAGCAAGACATGTGTCGTGATTTTCATAATTGAACACTCCTGATCCAAAGAATTTATGTTGATAATATTACAATATGTAAGCATGCTTATTCTATCATTATTTGTATTAATAATCATCGTTATTACGCTGAATTGGCGCGTGTTATGCCGACAATCAAAAAGCAGTCAACCTCCTGTAGAAGAAGGAAGACTGCTTTTATCAAATAGAAGCTTTTTTATTGTTACGAGTCATGCTGGCTAGACGTGTACAGAAGATCTTCTTATTGCCTTTGATACGCGCGACGACATCTTCGCAGGCAGCGATGATTTCGGGTGCGTGCGGCATGTCTTTGTAGAAGACGGGTGAGTAGTTGGGATCGCGGGGCTTAAACTTGTTGACGCCATAGGCAATGCTATTGGCGGGGATATCTTTGGTGATGATGGCACCCGTGCCGATGAGCGTGTTGTCACCGATGATGATGGGGCCAACAACCTTGGCGCCATCCGCGATAATCACGTTCTTGCCAATCACGGGGTTACCGAGATGTTCCCATTCATGACTGGTGTGGTTGTAGGTTTGATTCGCGCCGATGGTGACGTTTTGAAAAATCACAACACCTTCGCTAATCATTGACGCAGCAATCGTGCAGCCCTTGCCGTTGTGTGCGAACTGGACGCTGGGATCGAGGTGCAGACAATTGATTTCGAAGTTGTAATGACTCTGCAATTGCTCTGCGGCTAAGCGTTGTGCCGCGGTATCGGTAGAGAAACAGGTGATTTGAAGTAGTGTTTTGAAGTCTGGCATAAGAGAAAACCTCCATTAATGAAATGAAACCAGGACGCGTCCACGACTGTGTGTTTCTTGGACGAAGTGTTGCGCGTGTTTGATTTCAGTGACGGGAAAAATACGA
Source organism: Lacticaseibacillus saniviri JCM 17471 = DSM 24301 (assembly GCF_001311785.1). Taxonomy (GTDB): domain Bacteria; phylum Bacillota; class Bacilli; order Lactobacillales; family Lactobacillaceae; genus Lacticaseibacillus; species Lacticaseibacillus saniviri. Next base: position 1,667 of record NZ_BBBX01000022.1, read on the forward strand.
CCGACTGGGGCGGTCAATTGCTTGGTGGCAAGTTGTTGAATCAAGGCCCGATATTGTTCAGCATTGAATTCTTCGTGAACGAATTGGAATGGCACCGTGGTCTGATAGTGCATCAGTGCGATGGATACAATTGTGGGTTGTGCGATATGAGTCAGCAAGGCCTCGATGAGTGCAGTGCTGCCAGCGATGTCGACAATCACGGCCCGGTTCAGTTGTGGCAAGGTGGTTGAGGTGTTGTGCGCCTGATTGGGGAATTGTTGTTCAAAGTAAGTTGCACTCGATGGCGAGACAATGGGCCAGACCTTGGCTTTGAAATCAGCCTCATGGGCGAGAAGCTGCAAGAGGTATTGGCCGATTACCGAATTGGCCCCCGTGATGACGATGTTATCTGTGCCATGCGCAGTCGCGTTCATGATTGCATCTAGTAGAACATACGGCGTTGCGGTGAGCGTTGTGGCGCTTTTGTTGTCGACCGCATCGGGGAGTGGAAAGAGCCAATCGGGGTTCTCAGAGACGAGATAGTCGCTGTAACTGCCGGTGGGGTGCATGACCAGCACGCGACGATTGCGCAGGGCTTGATCCCGATTCTCACCGACTGCGACAACCGTTCCAGTGCCGCTGTAGCCGATGGTGCGTGGGAGTTGTGCCAGCGCTTCTTGCGTGGCGTTGGGATTGGATTCACGTTTGATGTCGGTGGGTGAGATGGGAACGAGATCCATCTCGACTATGACGCCATTTGCGGTGAGCGTGGGCTTGTCGATTTGGGTCAGTTCGAGGCCATCGATCCCGTTAAAATTAGTTTGTAAGACAGTTTGCATGATGTGCTCCTTAATTATCGATGAAATATCGCGTGCAGGCAGGTCGACACTGCACCGGCGATTGCTGAATACACTGCGTACTATACACGCAAATTAGCTTAAGTCAACACATTGTTATATTTTATATACAAAGTGTATTTATAATAGTGGCGCTTTTGACGCTGTGTGTTACACTAATCGGAACGAGACTTCATAAGGAGCGAGACAGATGCCAACATCAAAACGTGCACCACGTAAGACAGCCAAAGAATTGAATGCCAATATTTTGCGGCCGCCATTGCGATTTTGAACACAGATGGCTATGAGCAGGTCACCTTCAATAATGTTGCCCAGCGTGCGGGAACCAGTCGCGCGGTCTTGTATCGACACTGGCAGTCGGTGTTTGAACTTCTGCTGGATGCGCAGGATTACTTTGATGACGAAGAAATCGCTACGTTTGACGACTTGGACTTTGCGGGCCATAGCTTACGTGACAATCTGATCAGTAGCCTGTCGCATTTTGATGGCTCACAGCCCTTCCTGCGCGCGCTATTGATTGAGCTAGGGCAAAATAATCCGGTTGTGCACCGATATTTTGATCAGCTACACAAACAGCAGCTCTACATCATGGAACGGATGCTGAGTGAGGCGCAGTTGGCGGGTGAAATCAAACACACGGTGACCGACAATATCAAACTACTACCGTTTGATCAGATGTTGTATCAAGCTATGGTCGATCAACAGCCAGTGACACCAATGTTCATTGAAACCATGGTGGACACGATTGTGCTGCCAGCGATTATGGCGCAACAGGGCGAATGAGACGAAGTGAACACAAAAAATGCCACCAGAATCGGCTGATTCTGGTGGCATTTTACATTGATGGCATGTGCTTAATGGAATTGCATCCCACCGTCGACTTCGAGTGTTTGCCCCGTCATATAGTCGGAGTCTGGACCAGCCAGAAAGGCAACGGCATTAGCAACGTCTGATGGTTGAGACAAACGTCCGAGGGCAATATCTTTGGCGAAGGTCTGCATGCCCCAGTCATCGTCCTTACCTGCGTTTTGGCCGACTTCATGCGCAATATTACGCATCATCGGTGTATCAACGATGCCGGGAGCAAAAGCGTTAACGGTAATATTTTCAGCAGCCAAGTCACGTGCTGCGACTTGTGTGATGCCACGCACAGCAAACTTGGTGCCACTATACAGTGCTAGGTTTGGATTACCAACAACACCTGCTTGTGAGGTCGCGTTAATGATCTTGCCGCCGTGATTGAACTTCTTGAACTGTTCGTGGGCCGCTTGAATCCCCCACAGCACACCACCGACATTGACGTGATAGACGGTATCGAATTGTTCGAGCGTAATCGTGTCAATCGGGGTTGTGGGGCCGAGGCCTGCATTGTTGATCAAAACATCGAAACCGTCAAATTCATCGGCAACTTTTCGTACAGCGTCAAAAACACTGTCCCGGTCAGCCACATCCACCTCAACTGCTAATGCCTGGCCACCGCCCGCGTTAATCGTATCCGCAACTTTCTTTGCATTATCTAACTTGAGATCCGCGACACCCACCGCGAAACCATCTTTTGCCAGTCTTGTTACGATTGCTTTACCGATTCCTTGTGCCCCACCGGTAACCATTGCCACTTTGTCATCATTGCGCCTCCTCTATTTGCGCAAATGATACCGCTTCCGCAATTGGAAGTAAAGCATTCGCTCCCACGTGTTATTTATTTGGATGAGGCACTGTGATTTTGTGATAAAGCGCGAAATCTCACTTGTTCTGATGCTAGAAAAAAGTCACACAAAAGCTTGCTCTGGAGTGCACTCAAGGGTATATGCTCTATATATTCAAAACGAAATGAACGAATGAGGAGCTAACTATTTTGGAAATTATTGAAGCGATTCATGCACGGCATTCAACGCGTGCCTTTAAAGATACCCCGGTGCCGGTTGAAACGCTGACAGACATTGTTCGTGATGCGCAACAAACACCGTCATGGGGCAACTCACAGTCGTGGCAAGTGGCGATTGCAACCGGTGCAACATTGGAACGGATTAAGCAGGGATTTGCGGATGCCACTCAAACCGGACTCACTGAGAACGCGGATCTCTCTAAGGTCCATCGCGGTGATTTCTCTGCCTTTGCTAACCAGAATATGGGTCACTGGGTCGGTACCTTCCACCCAATTATTGAATCGGACCCAACCACCTACTGGGACAGTCGTGGTCACCTGTACCGGGCACCAGCCATTGCCTATCTCCTGCTTGATCAAAGCCCCAACAGTTGGTCAATCTATGATCTGGGTGCTTTTTCGGAGACGTTGATGCTGGCCGCAACAGGCCGTGGCGTGCAATCCCTCGCTTCCTATGATTGGTGAAGTACCCTGACATCATTCGTGAAGCGATTGGCTTGCCCAACAAGAAGTTTGTGGCGATGGGAGTCGCGCTTGGCTATGAGAAGCCAGAGAAAACCTTGAATCAGTTCCGCACAGATCGCGTTCCGGTCGATCAGATTTTGACAATTGCCGATTAACGCGTGGCAAAGGAGATGGCAAGATGAACATTAAAACAGTTGCTGACACGTTGGATTTGACGATTGATACGATTCGTTATTACGAGCGCATCGGCGTTGTGCCACCGGTTCAGCGTGATAAGAACGGTTATCGCGACTATCAGGTCGGTGATATCAATCGCTTGTTTGTGGCCAAGGTATTGCGCAACGCAGGCCTATCGATTGAATCATTGGTTGAATACGCCGCTTTGGAGCAGGTTTCAGACAATCCACTGGCAGCACAAAAAGAATTGCTGCAGGAGCAACTCGATCGGCTTAATCTCAAACTGAAAGAGATTGAGCGGACCCGCGATTTGCTTCAGTACAAGGTCGATACGTTCGATGAACGGATGGATCAGCGGAATCGCAAAGATATCGAAGTCGAAAAATTATGGGAGACCTACCACTTGTAGTCGTCGGAAAACACTCAAAAACGAAAGAGGTTATACAACATGAAAGCAATCGCAATTAAACAATTTGGTGCTGCTAACGAATTAACTGAAATGGACCTACCCGCATTAACCGTTAAGTCTGATGAAATTAAGGTTGAAACACACGCCTTCAGTATCAACCCGATGGATATTGCGGGTCGCGCAGGCTACTTGAGTTCACCATTTAATGATCAATGGTCTTTCCCAATTGTCTTAGGCTATGATTTTGCCGGTGTCGTGGCAGAAGTTGGTTCAGATGTGACAGACTACAAGGTTGGTGATCGTGTCTTTGGCCAAGCACCCACAACGCGTCCTGGTAACAACGGCGCCTACAGTGAAGAAGTCGTTGTCACATCTGATTTGATTGCGCCTATGCCAGAAGGATTATCATTTGATCAAGCTGCTGCCTTACCAATCGCCGGCTTAACAGCTTACTGCGCCATTGTGACGAATCTCAATGTGCAACCGGGTCAAAAGGTTTTGGTTCAAGGCGGTGCTGGTGGTGTTGGCTTGTTCGCCGTTCAGATTGCTAAGGCCCGTGGCGCATATGTCGCAACCACAGCGAGTCCATCGCATTCCGAATTGTTGCAGTCTCTGGGTGTGGATGAAGTGATTGATTATCACAAGACCTCACCTGCTGATATTCTCAAGGACTATGATGCTGTCTTTGATACCGTTGGCGATATCGACACGGGGTTGAAGGTCTTGAAGGCTGACGGCAAGTTAGTGACGGTTGCCGCTCAACCCACACCTGAGCAACAGAACCACTTGCAACAACAAGTGATGTTCCAGTTCACTAACGGCACACCGGCTGATCTGACAACGCTAGCTAACTATGTTCTGGATGGCAAAATCAAATTAACCATGGCCACCAAGCCTTTCTCTGCTGCTGACGTGATTGAGGCCCACAAAGAAATTGAAGGCCACCACGTGACGGGTAAAATCGTGATTCACGTCGAAGACTAGCGAGATTTTCTAAAAACCACAAAAATAACCTGTGACACCCCAAAAGGTGATGTCACAGGTTATTTTTGTGGGGTTATTGTGCAACAGGTTCTGTTGGTAAGTGCATGCCCTTCCAGCCTTCAAGCGCGCTGGAGAGTTCGAATGCTTTGAAGCCAGCTGATAATAAGATAAATAGTGCCATCTTGCCCAGTGTGGTGCCGGCTGTCCAGTCGTATACGACATAGGTTTTGTCTTTGTCGAGGGTATCGAGTTGTTGTGCCAAGTCCTTGGCAGGTAAAGCAATCGCGCCCTTAATCTGGTCTTGCTTGATTTGTGCGGGGGCATTGCGGACATCCAGAATCACATAAGCTGAGTCGGGTTTATCCATTTCTGCCATCACGGTTTGGTGGTCAATGTAGAGACTGAGATAAGTTTCGAGAAATTCGATTTTTTAGTTTCCATGTGGCTGCTCCATTTCATTTTTACGGCTTGTGTACCGTGCTTTAACTTGTCTAAGAGGATCGTAAATTGTTGGATATCTTCAGGGGTCAGGTAATGCATCATTTGGGCAATGACATCAAAATTGTGTGGCAGAAAGGTTGTCAGCACTTGGTTGCCCGCCTCGGTGAGTTGCACCAAGGATGACCGTTTGTCAGTGGGCGAGGTGGTTTTAACGACCCATTGCTTTTGTTCGAGTGCCTTCAGTAATTTACTAGCCGTGGCCCGAGTCGCACCGAGTTTATCTGCGATTTCTGATGGGGTTAGTGACCAGTTAGGCGCGTGACTGAGAAACATCATAATCAAGAATCGAGATTCAGAGAGCTCAAATTGTGACAGAACAGCTTCATATTGCTTTTGCATTTCCAGATACGTCCACTGCAAGTCGATGTAGAGTGATGCCGTCTCAGGATTAATGGTGGTGTTTCCTCCTAGAGACAGTGTGAGTCGCTCTTTATCGGGCCGATCCGCAAAGCTGAAATCTTCCAAGAATATTCCCCCCCGTTCAAAAAGTAGTTAGCCGGCTAATTAAATCTACACCTATGGGTAACACGAGTCAACATTAATTTTTTCTGTTGTTCTTGGTTGTGTAATTGCGTAAACTGAAGCTATTAAACTGGGGGAGTAGATGAACATATGATAACAACAGACTTACTCATTATTGGCGGTAGTGATGCCGGAATTTCAGCAGCGTTAAGAGCACGTGAACTCGATGATCAGGTCAGCATCACTTTGCTGCTAAGCGACGATTTTCCTAATTTTTCAATCTGTGGCATCCCCTATGCATTGAGTGGTGAAGTGACCGATTGGCATCATTTGGCGCATCGCACGCGCAGTGATTTGGAAGCCTATCACATTGCCTTTCATTCCAATACTGTGGCGGATAAGATTGATTCAGAGGCGCATCAAGTACTAGCACACAATTCAGATGGCAGCCAAGTATTCGCGTATCAGAAATTATTAGTGGCAACGGGCGCACGTCCCAAGTCGCTGGGAGTCACGGCACCAACTGCAGCGACACATGTTCTGCGGACCATGGCGGATTTCTTTGCGATTGAGGATCTGCTGACAACAAATAAGCCGGAGCGTGTTGCGATTGTTGGGGCCGGCTATGTCGGATTGGAAGTGACAGAAGCACTGATAAAGCGCGGGATTGCAGTGACCATGATTCAACGCGGCCAAGAAGTATTGTCGACGGTCGATTCAGCTATGGGCCAAGAGGTGCACCATGTTTTGAGTGCACATGGCGTGGCTGTTCTGACTGATCAGACTGTCACTGAAATTAAGTCAGCGAAGAAAGGTTACATGGTGACAACATCCGCTGATGAAACAATTCATGCTGATCTGATTTTGGTCGTCATTGGCGTTGTTCCCAACAGTCAACTATTGGCACAAGCGGGGGCGCAACTGGATGCGGCCACCCGTGCCGTGAAGGTGGATGATGCGATGCGGACATCGTTGCCAGATATTTATGCAGCGGGGGACTTGGTGCTGACAAAGCATCGCCTGCTGGGTAATACCTATTTGCCATTAGGCACAACGGCACATAAACAGGGCCGCATTGCCGGTGCGACTATGCTTGGTCGATCAGCTGTTTTTCAAGGCGTTCTTGGATCGCAAGTGGTGACGGTTTTGGTTTGGTGACGGCGCGGACAGGCCTGACAGAAGCCGAAGCGCGAACAGCAGGATTTGACCCCGTTGTGAGCACATCATACGTTGATGATCATAAGGCGTATTACCCAAATGCACACCAAATCACAATTCGCCTGATTGCAGATCGACAATCAGGTCAGTTGCTCGGTGCCCAATTGATGGGGCAAGCGACAAGTGAAGTTGCCAAACGCACCGATATTTTGCGACGGCCATCTATCATCACATGACTGTTGCGGAATTCAGCGATTTGGACCTAACCTACTCCCCTGTTGTAGGGTCACCTTGGGATGCGGTTCAATTGGCGGCACAGGCACTCGAACGTCAGCTATAAAAAAAGTGCAATGAAGGCAATCGCTCGCATTTCATGGCTAAACGACTACAATGAAAGTGAAAACAATCACACCGCCTAACCGACGGAAAAAGGGGTGTATCGTATGGCTACTTTTGTTGCTTATTCGAACGATGAAATTTTGGCGGACCTGAAGCAGAATGTTGCACCAGACAAGGTGTTGACCGATCTCGCTGATCTGCAAAAACACGAAAATGATGCCTACGGGGTCAATACGGCGACCGGGTTACCACTGGCGTTTATCAAGGCCACCAGTGTTGCTGATATTCAGGGTGTGCTCAAGACAGCACGTAAGTTCCATATTCCGGTGGTGCCGCAAACTACAGCCACCAGTACGGTGTCAGGCTCTGATGCCATCGCGAATAGTTTATTTGTCGACCGCGTCCATGAATCATATCAAGACAATTGATGTCGCAGATCAACTGGCCGTGGTTGAACCCGGTGTCATCAATCAGACACTGGATACCGAAGCCCGGAAGCAAGGCATGTTTTATGCCCCAGATCCCGGTTCCAAAAAGATTTCATCGATTGGCGGTAATGCCGCGACAAACGCTGGTGGGATGAGTACCGTTCGCTATGGTGCCACCAAGGATTCGATTCTGGGCTTAAAGGTTGTGTTAGCGGATGGCCGCGAAATTAAAGTGGGCTCACAGTCATTGAAACAAGCATTCGGCTACAACCTCACTCAGCTGTTTGTCGGCTCAGAAGGAACGCTCGGCATCATCACCGAAATCACGGTGCGCTTGTTCCCAATTCCACTGGGCGACGCGATTACCGGTATGGCCTTCTTCAAGGACATGTCGACATTGGCTCAAGCGGTCAATGAAATTCGGGCGTCGGGGACCTATCCAACTATGCTCGAGGCGCTGGATGCGGATACCGTTGAAGCGCTGGATCGCTACGAGAAGACACACTATGCACAAAATAGTGGCGCCATGCTCATTTTGAAACTGGATAGCAGCACGGATGCAGCGCTCAAAGTGATCGAGGACATCCTCAATAAGTACGGCGCACAAAACTTGCAGCTGACCACGGATGCCGATGAATCAGAGACCATCATGCAGTTGCGGCGGGATATGCTGCCAGCCATCTTTGCCAACGGCCAACACGTCATGGAAGACATGGCGGTGCCGCTGTCCAAATTGGCTGAATTGATGGATTACATCAAGCAGGTTGCCGCTGATTTGAACCTAGAAATCTATACAGCTGGACACGCGGGTGATGGTAATGTGCACCCAACGATTATCTGGCCAGAAGATCAACCTGATATTCCAGAAAATGTACAACTGGGACTGCAACGCATGTTCCGCAAGACATTGGAATTGGGTGGCACCATTTCGGGTGAACACGCGGTTGGTGTGCTCAAGAATCAATGGAACAACGAGGAATTGGGCGAAGATGTCGATATGTTGCAACATCAAATCAAGGCTGTGTTTGACCCCATGAATATCCTGAATCCAAAGCGCAAGATTAACTAAGTATAGGTAAAAATAGAGGCATCGACGAAACGCCGAGCCTCTTTTTTGTGGTACATCCGCTTTATACAACTGAGAATTATGCCTGTGAACATCACATGAGAAACACACAGGCGTAATTGAGTCACCGCGAAAATAAACAGTTTAGCGAAATACAGGAGCGAATTAGCAAATTAAAATAAAATTGACACAACATAACACGAATGATTTAATGAAAGCGTAATTATTCACAAATGAGGTGTTGAGATGAATCGTAAATGGACCCAACCTGAACAAATGCTCTTGCGCATGACAAATGATTTTACGGACAATGAAATTGCACCATTGATTTGCAAATTGACCATGAGGGTAAATTGCCTGCAGGTCTCTTTGATAAATTAGTGAATACTGGTTTTTGACAATGATGTTACCTGAAGAATTTGGTGGTGCCGGGTTTGGTCCTGAAATCACGGCTGCAGTCATTGAACGTATTGCTCAAGGGAATGCAAGTGTTGCTGTGACGCTTGAAGGACACTTCAAAACGCTGGATCAATTTCTTAAGTACGGGACATCCGCACTTAAAGCAAAGTATTTTCCAACGGCAGGTGAGCGAATTTTTGCCTTTTCGATGACTGAAGCAAGTGGTGGCTCAAATCCGATGGGAATTCAGACAACAGCTGTGCGTCAAGGTGATGGCTGGTTGTTAAACGGCAACAAGGTGATGATCACAAATGGTGGTTTGGCAGAAGTCTACGCTGTCTTGGCTAAGACCGCGCCGGATGAATTGTCAGTTTTTGTCGTTGATAAGGACATGCCCGGATTTCAATTTGGGAAGCAAGAAGATTTTATTGGCTTACGGGGGACACCAGTTGGCGAAATTGTGCTGACCGATGTTTATGTCCCTGCAGATAATCTACTGGGCAAGGTTGGTGACGGACCAATGCTAGGGGACTCGGCACACGATGATGCCCGGATTCTGATGGGCGCCGTTTTAAGTGGCATTATGACACATGCACTCAACCTTTCTGTGACTTATGCGAAGGAACGCAAAGCGCTAGATGTGCCGATTGGTCAGTTACAAATCATTCAACACAAACTGGCAAATATTGCCATGAGTCGCGACACAACCCAATTATTATATGAACGAGCTGCTTATTTGAAAGCCACTCAGCAACCGTATAGTGAAGCTGCAACGATGACTAAGGCTTACGGATCGAGAACAGCGGTCGCAGCCGGTGACGATGCACTTCAGATTTACGGTGGTTATGGGTACAGTCGTGAATACCCACTAGCACACTTGATTGCTGATGCGCGGGCGCTCGAAATTGCCGAAGGTACAGTAGAAAAGATGGAAAGTGCAATTGCGTTAGCCGAGTTAGGAAAAGCGTGATTTAACGGCCGAACGAGGAGGATTTTGATGAAGATTGTCGTATGTATTAAGCAAGTTCCGGATAATAATAATGTGAAGTTTGATCCCCATACCCATAACTTGGTCCGGACTAATGTGGCCGGCCGAATGAATCCTTTTGATCAAAATGCGATTGAGGCTGCCCTCGATTTGCGTGAAGCAAATGGCGGCGACGTGATTCTACTTTCAATGGGACCAGATAGTACGGTCGAAACCTTACGTGATGGCCTCGCTATGGGGGCTGATGAGGCCTATCTGCTATCATCACGGGCTTTTGCGGGTTCTGACACCCTGGCTACGGGTTATATATTGGCACAGGCTATTCAAAAAAATTGGCGCGGTTGATTTGATTTTATTTGGTCGCCAAGCGGTGGATGCCGATACGGGCCAGGTAGGGCCGATTGTGGCTGAGGAGTTGACGCTACCACAAGCAACTTTTGTGACTAAAATTGCGTCAAGTGATGCCCAACACGTCACTGTGATTCGTGATTTGGATCAAGCATTACAGACCGTTGAACTGACTTTGCCCGCCGTGGCCACTGTCCGCGGTGAGCTCAATCAACCACGTTATGAGACACCAATTAACATTCAAAACAGTTTCAAGAAGCCACTGACCACATGGAATGAAAAGGATTTGGTGCTCGATCAACAGCGGATTGGACAAGCGGGTTCACCAACTATTGTCCGGAAGATTTATGCACCAGAGCCGGTTAATCGTCAGGCAGTTGCATTGCCTGAAGATCCCGATCGTGCAGCAAGTGAATTGCTCAAGATTTTGCAAGCCAATGGATTAATTTAGGGGGGAAACACATGATAAGCAAAGAAGCAGTTTGGATTTTTGCCGAACGAGAGGGTGAGCGGATTGCACCCGTGACCCTGCAATTGATCACTAAGGCTAGAGCGATTGCCAATCAACCGGTAGCAGTAGTTTTGCTAGAAAGCCTGAAAGAACATTTGGAAGATAGTATCGCCGAATATGGCCCAGACGAAATCATTGTGGTTCGTGATGCCGTCTTCGAAAACGCTGCAGATAGCGTGTTTGCTACAGGGTTATTTGAGCTGATTGACCAATACATACCTAATACAGTTTTGTTTGGCGCTACGCCACTAGGACGTTCTGTTGCACCCCGACTGCAGGCAAAGCTTCAGACAGGATTAACTGCAGATTGTTTGGATCTTTACTATGAGCAGGACCTTTTGGTGCAGGTAAAGCCATCTTATGGGGGATAATGTGATGTGTGAAATCACATGTCCTGATCATCGCCCACAAATGGCCTCAGTTCGCCCCAACACGTTTGCAGCAGTCAAGGTTGAAGGCGCTACACCAACGATTGAGACAGTGACCTTGGATATTTCAGCTGCTAAGGATATTACGATTACAGCAACAACACCAAAGGTATCTGCGGCCAACAGCATTGCCACGGCTAGCAAGATTGTGGCATTGGGCCGTGGTGCTAATGATGATGAGTTGGTTGCTGAAGCGCGGCTTATTGCGACGCGACTAGGTGCTGCAGTGGGTGTATCACGACCGCTGACAGATCGACCTGATTTCACCGTTGAACAACAAATTGGACAGAGTGGTACAACAGTCAACCCAGATTTCATTTTGAATGTCGGCATTAGCGGGTCTGTTCAGTACCAAATCGGTATGAGTAATAGTCATTTAATTGTTTCAGTGAATCGCGATAATCAAGCACCCATTATGGCCCAATCCGATTACACTTTCACAGGGGATGCAAAGCAGTTCATGCAAGCACTCAAGAAGGCAGTTCAGGTGTAAACAACAGCATTATTTCACCTGTTTAGAAGCGATTCGATAATAGACAATTACACATTAAAGGCGTTGTGACAAAACCTGATGGTTTGTCACAACGCCTTATTCGTACAACCTATTCAAAATTAAACGTGTCTCAGAAGTGCATTAGTCAGTGCCTGGGCAAAGCCCTCAGGTTTTTGGGCATAGCCTAAATGACCCCCAGGAATCGATGTGATGGGAACACCGATTTCTTTGCCGATGGCTTGATTGACTGTTTGCGGCAAAAAGCCAACGGAATCTGTCCCATTGAGCAGGATAACTTGGTCACGATGCTGGGCAAAGATGTGCCAATCGATGACCTGGCCTGTGTATTGTGCGGATTCATATTCGAGCCAAAAGCGCATGGCCTGCATCTTAGCAGGATCGGGTTTGGAATCGGCAGCAAGGCCCATCATCTGGGCATCAAGTGGTTGGATGTGCATGGTATTCACGAATAGATCCGAAATGGCTTCAAAATGGCCATTGAGTGCTTCTTGTACCAGCGCTCCAGACATCTTTTTGGTTTCACCATCATCATCAAGCACCGTTGTCAGTGGGCTTTCATGAATCGCGACCTTGGCAAAGCGATCAGGTTGACGTTCAAAGGCTTTTGCCGCCACAATCGAACCAGAAGAAGAGCCCATGATGTTAACCGGTTGATTGGGACTGAAGGTGTCAGCTAATGTGAAAATATCATCGACATCGGCATTGATGCGATAATCACTGTCCGGTTGCTTGGCTTCGGCGGGTAGGGGATTGGCGACAACGGTCTGACCATAGCCACGCCGGTCGTAGGTAATGACGGTAAAGTGTGCTTTTAAAATGGCGGCGGTTTGGGTGAAGATATCACCTGTCCCGTTAGCGCCTGGAATGAGGATTAAAACGGGTCCCTCACCCACGCGAGTGACGTTGAGTTGTGAATGATCTGGTGTTTGTACTTGCATGAATGTTCACGTCCTTTTGATTTGATAAGGACAATGATAGCGGCTCAGGAGCTACAAAGGAACAACATATCTGGCGAAATGTGTTGCATCTTAACGTGGCCTGCTGAGCGCTTTATGGTAAATCGCCATTTGTGCAGGTCGAGGTGGTTGGTCTTGTTGCATCCACCAATTGAACAGTGCAATGTGGCCACCGATGAGAAAGGCCGCTTGAACCGCAGGCGGCATATCTGAGGTTTGCTGATTCAACAAACTGGTGTAGCGCTTGGCGACCGTTTCTTGTAGCGCAGTGACAAAATCCGTCCAGCGTCTGCTGCCAAGAAAAGCTTGCAATAAGATTCGGTTGTCGGTTGCGTACTGATAGAACTGGGTGAAATCTAGCACGGCGGCCTGTGGTTGGGGAAACTGTTGCGTGATTTCGCTGAGCATGGTGTCTGCTAACCAATCCAAGAAGTCGTTGATATCCAGAAAGTGGCGATAGAATGTCGAGCGATTCACGTCAGCTTTTCGGACAATATCTTGCACCGTAATCTGATCGAGTGGTCGGGTCAGTAGTAGTGCCGCAAAGGCGGTTTTGAATCGAATTAAACTGGTCGTTGCTGAGTGAGGCATGTGCCGACGTCCTTTCATGGTTTTAATGTCAGTATACGGTAAATTTTCATAAAAATACCCCCCAACTGTTAAACGATACCGTTTGACAGTTAGGGGGTATTTCGAATTTTTAGACCGTTTTTTGATTGCTAGGCAGCGCCTTTACTGCGCAACCAGAGTGCCTTAATCCCTGAAATCACAAAGGTTGGAATGGCAGGGAAGAAGATCACGTACAAGTAGCAGATTGGTGGCAGTGGTGCGGTTCCCATCACGGTGTTGAAGAATGGAATCATCGTCACCAGGATGGAGCTTGTCGCTGCAAATCCGACCGCGAGAAGCAAGCGACCGTTATCAAACGGATTGCGGTGGAAAATAGTCTTGTTGCTGCGGGCATCAAAGGCATGCCAGAGCTGACCGAATACCAGCGTCAAGAAGGCAACGGTTTGTGCCATCGGTAGGGTGTAGCCGGCGTTTGCGGCCCATAAGAAGGAGGCAAACACCACGGCCGCCATGACAATCCCGCGTAAGGCGATACGACCGACCATGCCCTTGAGAATGCTCTCGTGCACATCGCGCGGTGGTTGTTGCATGAGGTCGGCTTCCGGCTTGTCATACCCCAGCGCGAAACTCGGCAGTGAGTCGGAGATCATGTTGACCCACAATACCATCAGCGCACTGAGAATCGGCGCGGTAGAAGGCACTTTACCGATATCACTCAGGATAAAGATGGCTCCGAATAACAAGGTCAAGACTTCAGCCACATTGGTAATCAGCTCCTGGCGCATGAAGTTGCGGATGTTACCAAAAATGGTGCGCCCCGCTTCGACAGAGTTGGTGATGGTTGTGAACTTGTCATCCAACAGAATCAAATCCGCAGCATCTTTGGTCACGGCGGTCCCATTGATTCCCATTGCAATCCCAATATCGGCGGCGCGTAACGCAGGTGCGTCGTTGATACCATCGCCGGTCATCGCGACAACGGCCTTGTGCGCTTGTAACGCCTGAACGATACGTTGCTTGTGCTCAGGTGAGACTCGGGCGTAACGCGGGTGGTGAGCACGTGATCGCGCAATTGGGCGTCACTCATTTGGTCTAACATTGGGCCATCGATGACTTCAGCATCGTTATCTTGGATGATTCCGAGGCGTAGGGCAATGGCCTTTGCGGTTGCGGCGTGATCCCCGGTAATCATAATGACCGCAATTCCGGCGTGCCGCAGGGTGGCAACACTCTGTTTGACTTCAGGACGCGGTGGATCGATAATGCCGGCGATGCCGAGTAAAGTCAGCTGCTGCTCGAGCTCTTCCATTGACCCGTTTTGTGCCAAGTCCTCATCAATGGTACGGCATGTGACGGCCAGTGTCCGCAGCGCTTGTTCAGCGAACTCGAGAATTTTGGCTTCGATTTCGTCTTTCTTCTCAGCCAACGGTACGAATTGATCGTGGTCCAAAACATTGTCGGTGACGCGCAACACCACGCGGTGCACCCTTGGTCAGCCACTTGATACCCATCTTCGCTGTGGATAACAACGGACATCAGCTTACGTGTGCTATCGAACGGCAGGACACGGATGATTTCATAGCCATTGTTTTGCAGCTGATCGCGGTCGAATTCTGCTTTGTGACCCAAGACCGTCAAGGAAACATCGGTTGGATTCCCGTATGGGACATAGTGGCCTTGTTCATCTTGGTGGACGCTGGCCTCATTGTTCAAGACGGCGCTGCGCACGAAGCCGGTATAGTCGGGTGTATCGTTATCGTCGACGGGAGAGATGTCTCCGGCAGGCGCGTACCCGCTCCCTTCAACGCTGAAGGTGGCACCGTTGGCGTAAAAAACGCGTGACCGTCATTTGATTTTTGGTCAACGTTCCAGTTTTATCTGAAGCGATAAAATTGGTGGCGCCCAGTGTTTCAACACTGTTTAACGTTTTGACCAAGCCACGATTCTTGGCGAGGGTGGCTGCCCCAATAGTCAGCACGATCGATAACACGACCGGCAGTGCGTCAGGAATGGCGGCAACCGCGATGGCAATCGATGGTGACAGTGAGTTAATGAAGGCATCAAATGAGATACCGCCATTTTCAACGTAGGTTTGATCAGTTCAACCGCGAGTGTGAAGAAGACCAAGCTGATGGCAATGCGCATCAAGACTTTGGTCAAGCGGGCAACGGCGCGTTCGATCGGTGTGCGTTGATCAGGAACTTGATCGAGCAGTGTTGCGATGTGACCGAGTTCGGTATCCATACCGGTTCCAGTGACAACCGCGATAGCATTCCCATGGGTCACCATCGAGCCCGAGTAACCCATGTTGGTGCGATCGCCAAGTGGCACGTCTTCATCGAGCGCATGTGTCTGTTTATTAATCGGTTCTGCTTCACCGGTCAAATGTGCTTCATTGACTTGTAATTCAGAGACACTCAAGAAACGCACATCGGCTTCAATGAAGTCACCGGTGTTGACGCAGATGATGTCCCCGGGTACCAGTTGGGCGGCAGGCACTTCTTCCCAATCCTGGTCCCGCATGACGTTTGCGGTACGCTCAGTCATGCTTTCGAGTGCTTCGAGTGACTTTTGCGTGCTGCGTGCCTGGAAAAAGGCGATACCGGCGTCAAAAGAATCAGCGCAATAATGGCAACTGCTTCATAAATGGCGGCGCGGCCATGTTCAACATCGCCCGTGTTAAAGAAATCATAGCCGGCGTTGAGCAAGGCGAGACCGGCCGCGACAAACAGAATAATGACGAGCGGTTCGGTGAATGTTTTGAGCAACATTTTCCATGCTGGGGTCTGTTCGCCCCGTTGCATTTGATTGGGCCCGTATTCCGTCTGGCGTGCCTCTGCGACTGTCTGTGTGAGCCCAGTCTGTCGGTCGGTATCGAGTGATTTCAATACCTCAGCTTTGTGTGTGCGATATGGTTGTTGCATCAAAGACCCCCTTAATGATCTGGTGCGCGTGACTCGTATCGTAGCAATATTGGAAAAAAGAGCGACAACTTCTCGAGCGTTTCCGATTGGGGAAGCGTTGTTGAAATCATCGCTCAAAAGATCCTGTTATTTAATTCCTATTATTAGCATACCTAAAATGTTATAGACGGTCAAGCAACTCGCATCACACGTGTTAATGCGTGTCGAATAAATAGCTGTTTTCTGAAACTGAATTTGTTAGAATAGAACGAACACATTTAGACGAAAGTACAGGTAGCAGTTATGGAACAGAAACAAAGCCATTTGAAAAAGAAATCGGCTTGTTTGCGGCAATCGCAACCGTCATGGGGACTGTTATTGGGGGCGGGGTTTTCTTCAAAGTCGCCACAGTCGTCGCCGCAACACAGTCTGCGAGTTTAACGTTATTGGTTTGGGTATTGGGTGGCCTGCTGACGTTAGCGGCGGGATTGACCGTCACCGAACTGGCCGCGGCCATTCCGGTGACCGGTGGCGCCGTCAAGTATATCGAATACACGTATGGAAAGTTACCGGCCTTCTTACTGGGTTGGGCGCAAATGATTGTTTATTTCCCGGCCAATATTGCGGCGCTCTCGATTATCTTTGGCACGCAGTGGGTGGCCTTGTTGCACTGGTCGAATAGCGCAATTTTGCCCGTTGCTATTGTGGCAGGCGCTAGTATTACCGGCCTCAACTTCTTGGGTGCCCGCGTTGGTGCACGTGTGCAATCCGTTTCACTCATTTTCAAATTGATTCCCATTGCGCTGATTGTGATTGTTGGGTTACTGGCACCTGCCCATGTCAATTTGCGTGGACAGCACTCACCTCAACGCACCAAACCAGTTTCCTCTCTGCCTTATCAGCAGGGTTAGTGGCGACCATGTTTGCTTATGATGGTTGGCTCGGTGTCGGTGCTATCGCTGGTGAGATGAAGAATCCCAAGCGTGATCTGCCACTCGCGATTGGTGGTGGCCTGATCGCTATCACATTAATCTATGTGTTAATCAATTTGGTTTTCGTGCGCACCTTACCAATCAGCGCCTTATCGGGCAACCTGAATGCGGCAGCGGATGCGGCATTACGAATCTTTGGTGATCTGGGTGGCAAACTCGTCACAATCGGGATTTTGATTTCGGTGTATGGTGCCATCAATGGTTACACGATGACCGGGATGCGCGTGCCATTTGCGATGGCCGAAGAAGATGCGCTGCCATTCAGTCATCTCTTCAAGCGCCTATCACCACATACCTCCGTGCCATATTTTGCCGGTGCGGTGCAGTTTGGGATTGCGCTCATCATGATGCTGCTGGGTAGTTTCGATCTTTTGACAGACATGTTGGTGTTTGTGATGTGGGGTTTTTCCGTCTTACTCTTTATCGCTGTTTTCATCCTGCGCAAAAGAGAACCAGAATTAATGCGGCCATACCGCGTGCCCGGTTATCCTATTATTCCAGCCATTGCCTTGATCGGCGGTATCTTCATTCTGGTGGTCACATTGATGACGCAACCACTGTTGGCCATCATTGGGATTGTGCTCACCGCACTCGGTGTGCCCGTCTATTTGTACCACGCGAAGCATCAGCGCGCGTAACATGATCATTAAAATAAAGGGGCTGTGACAAAACGTAGTTTTGTCACAGCCCCTGTTTCAATTTCCGAACAAATAGATTAATCGTGTGCCAAAGGGTGTTAATCCTCATTCGCATAGCGCCCTTTGTCACAGCTGATTATTTTTATTTTCGTTGGCGCCAGTAATGCAACCCAAATGTTGCCGCAAAGGCGACCAAAACAAAGATGCTGAATAAGGTGTTGGAGATTTCAATGCCGATTGCCGGTAAGCTCAATCCCAGCTTGATTGCGATGAAGGCAATCAGAATATAGGCCATATAAAGCAATTCGGGAATTTTGGCGATTAAGACGATCATCATCTGGGCGACAAAACGCATGGCCAGAATGCCAATCATCCCACCCAACAACACGATAACCGGATTATCATCGATAGCGAGTGCCGTTAGAATGGAGTCGATGGAGAACACCATATCTAACAGAACGATGGCAGCGACGGTTCCCCAAAATGAACGTGGTTTGTCGGGTGTGGTTGTGCTCTGGGCTTTGGGTTGATGCTGTTCATAGAAGAAATGAATCGCCATGTAGAGCAGATAGGCGGCACCGACAGCTTTCACCAGCCAGAACTTGATCAAGAAACTGCCTAAGCCGATGGCGATGAAGCGGAAGATGTAGGAGCCCCAGAGCCCCCACATTAATGCACTCTTTTCTTTTTAGGATCATTCAGGGTGGCAGTTTGAGCCGCTAAGACGACGGCGTTATCGACGGACAGGAGACACTCCATAATCGCAAGTGTCGCCACCGTCACGAGACCGGACCCAGTGAAGAGAGCCTCGTGCCAGTCCGCGGCTTCAAAGAATGGCGCATATAGGTTGATTAGTGTATTAACTTTCGGGACCTTCTTTCCGTATTTCCTACATTATAAAGGATATCACGATCAATTTTCAGAAAAGTTGGCAAAATTATTACAGGTGCTTTTTAGACGAAATTGTGATGCCGGCCACACTTTTTATATCGCTTTTGGATGACTGCCTATAATCGTTTGATAATAGTAAAGAGTGTTTTTCACTTTTTAACTTATATAAAACAGGCAGAGTTTGGTGAAGTAGATTCGACAAATCTGATTTTGTAATAAAAATGAAATTTTGAGCGTGGTCAAATAGGTATAGAATGAATAACGGATGTCCTAGAATTCGAACCATGGAGGAGAAATATGCATATCAGTAAAAAGCATCTCGCATTAGTCACGGGATTACTGTTGGTGATATTGAGTGGCTGTGGTCAGTCCTCAAGTACCGCCAAGGATTCCAGTTCTGCCACATCATCGAGCCAGCATGTGAAGAAGCCGGCCAAAACATCTTCGAGTAGCAAATCGAGTGCAACAAGTAGTAGTGAATCAAGCGTTTCATCTGAAAGTAGCTCTGAGAGTCAACAATCCAGTGCCACTTCAAGCAGTGAATCAGTTGTTAGCAGCAGTTCATCACAACCAGCACAAGCCAGTTCTTCAAGCCAAAACACGGTGAAGGTCACTAATGGTGATCAAGCAGTCGCTGTGCTCAAAGCGGCACAACAAACTGCTTGGGAGAACAAGTTGGTGGGCCATTGGTCTTTGGGTACGTTCAGATGGTGACCGTTCAAGGACAACAGGCTTATCGTGTTGATATCGGCAAGGATAACGGTCGCAGTACTGTGGCGAGTTATGCCGTATTACCAGATGGTCAAGTTGTCTTGATGCAACAATATTAAAATTAATTACTGAGGGGTAATACTTTGAAATTTCGGAAAAGTTTTTGGATCAGTTTATTAGGCGTGCTGATGTTTGCGCTGAGTGGGGCCGCTAATGTTTCGGCGGCAACCAAATTTGCCGACGTCGCCAGCTATCAACCTGATGACGTGGTGTATTTTAAGAATTTGGCAACCGATCAAGTTGCTGGTGTTGTTGTTAAGTTGACCGAGGGTGGTGGTTACATCAATCCTAAGGCAAACAAGCAGATTGCTTCCGCTAAGGCTGCAGGCATGAAGGTGAGCCTGTATCACTTCGCCCGTTATAATGGTGCTGCAAGTGCGCGTAGTGAGGCCAATCAATTTGCTCAGGCAGCTAAGAATGCTGGCTTGGGGACCGACACTGTGATGGTGGCCGATGTTGAAGATAATGGCTTGAAGACGCCATATGCAGATACGGTGACATTCCAGAAGCAATTAGCGAGCTGGGGTTACCACAATCAAGTGACCTATTCCATGGCTTCATGGTTCTGGGCCAAGAAATTGCCACTGAACTACCCAATCTGGGTGGCTAACTATAGTGCTAACATGCCACAAGTTGATAACGCAGCGGCTTGGCAATATACCAGCAATTATGCTGGTAAGAGTGTCGATATGAGTTATGATTTCACAGGAATTTTCACACAAAAGAATTCTTCTGTGACTCAGGCACCTACCGCAAAGACGGTGACAATTCAATACAAGCCAAACTACGGCATTGCGCTGTGGCAAGGTTTGGGAACAAGTAAGTATGCGACAGGCCGTTACTTGAAGACCGGAACCAGTTGGCGTGTTCTCGGTGAAGCTGTGATTAATCAACAACGCTGGTACAATCTGGGCGGCGACCAATGGATTCAAGCAACCTACACCAGCAAGCCTTACGGGCAATACGGTTTGATTCAACCTAAGACGGTGACAACCAAAACATCAGGTCAACTCGTTAACGGTTTGGTTCAACAAAGGTAATCAAGACACTTGCGAGTGGTACTCGTTGGCAAGTGACCGGTGTTGCGGCATGGGCAGGTGCTGTCTGGTATAATCTCGGCGGCAACCAATGGATCTCTTCAAAAGCGGTGTTGTAATTAAGAGTGCGAAGGCACACGGTTTGGCTGTGAGCACTAACGGAACTAGCGAAACAATTGCGGTTTATGCAATTGTCGCTAGTATTGTTAGGCGGAGCAGGCAGTGTGACTGAGCACGTTTAAACAAAAATAAGGTTGTGACTTCCTATGCGGGAAGCCACAACCTTATTTTTTATTGCTAACATTATTGCTTAATCGCGTTCCAAAAGGCTGAGAATTCCGGTTAACAGAGAAGTGTGCGAACTCGCGCCCAGCAACTGAGCAACAGCATAGGTTCGTTTTATTGGCGTTTTATGCCAATAACGAACCAAGCTGGGCGCAAGTTGTTGCGAGTTCAAACACGTTAATGGATTGCTTCAAATCCTAAAAACAGGATTTGAAGCAATCCCCGTTAATCCTCATTCTCAAACCGCCTTTTGTCACGGCTTTTTCTCTTGAATTAGTAGTTATTGTCCTTGATGTATTGTTGTGCCCAGGACAATAATTCAGCATCTTCTTCAGGATCTTGTGATGTTAAGATAACAGGACCGTCATTGGTGATGGCGAGTGTGTGTTCATACTGTGATGACCAGCTGCCATCCGCTGACACGTAGTATACCCAAGGATCGTTTTTGTCTTTAATTGGTGATCCTTAATCTTCCAAGTGCCTTCATTAATCATGGGTTCAATAGTGATGGTCATGCCGGCCTTGAGCCGTAACCCTTCACCTTTTTCACCGTAATGCATGACATCAGGCTTTTCGTGCATGGTTGGCTGAATGCCGTGACCGATTAATTCGCGAACATCGCCGTAATCGTGCTTGTTTTCAGTGAAGTCTTGAATCGCAAAACCGATATCACCTAAACGCTTGCCGACGACACTTTGTGCGATGCCGAGGTATAACGCCTTCTTGGTGACATCCATCAGATCTTGGGTCTCCTTGGTCACGTCACCCACGGCGTAACTCCAGCAAGAATCACTTTCGTAGCCGTTCTTGTTAACGGTCATGTCAACCTTGACGATATCGCCCTTTTTGAGGATTAAGTCCTTACGTGGTGTCCCATGTGCTACTTCGTCGTTCACGTCGACACAGGTCGCATATTTGTAGCCTTCGAATCCCTTTTCAGAAGGGGTCGCACCGTGTTCGATGATATAGTCGTTGGCGAATTTTTCGATATCATAAGCGGAAATACCTGGCTTGATCATGTCACGCAGACCTAAGTGAACACCGGCCAAAACCTTACCGGATTCACGCATGCCTTCGATTTCACGTTCTGATTTGAGTGTAATCATTAAATTAATGTCTCCTATCAAATGTTCTGAGTAACAGCGCAATTTGTAGAAAAAGCCGTTCACAATTTTTTCTACATCCAGTAATACTCTACCACATTTACTGAAAAACGGTTAATGCGTCTGGCAATTCCTGACTCAACATGGTGCAAGATAGGTGATGGCTACTGGTGCCGGTGCAAACGGCCAGTGTTGCCGGGTCTGATCAGCGATAGAATCGGTACTATCAAATTCACCTTGAAGTGTTGTGTATCGTGATTGTAGCGAGCTGATCTGTTCTTGTTGGAGTGCAAGCAACGCAGCGTTTGAGCCACCCATCCAGCCCCAAGCTGCCAATGAAGGTCCATCTTCGTAAACCAGACAATAAGCTTGAATCCTGTTGTTCTGCCAAATGAGTAATGGGGCATCGGGGATGAGGTCCGTAAAGGCTGTGGATTGCCAAGTTGATTCATTGTAGGCCATGACAGGATTGCGCGCGTGCAATGTCTGGTAGCGGGCATAACTCATCGTGAGTAGTTGCTGCCTTTGACTTGCAGATAATTGATTGAAACTCAAGGCCGTCGCACCCGCGTTGGTTGTCGGTGTAGTGGCCAAAGTTAGTGTTGGCATCACCGTGCGGCGCAGTTCGATGAAATTTGTGTGAGTAGCCAACTGACAAATGGACTCACTGGCGCATATTCACGGATGACGAGATGCGACAAATTCATGGCTTGTGCGATGTCTTTGACAAACTGCAGCACCGTTGGATTCAAAGCCTTGTGACCAGGTCGAATCAGGACCGCAAAATAGAGTGCTGTTGGATGGAAGTTATTTGTCCACCAAGTGACAACACCATTGATGGCCTGCTCATCTTGAAAGATGTGCGTTTGCTGGGTATTTATTGCATGTGTTTGAATCAAGCTGTCGCCGGTGCTGAATTGGGCTAAGAATGCTGCCAGTGTTGTCTTCATTGTTGCTCCTTAGAGATAAGCGGGTTTCATTCACCGTGATGCTTGCCGCGTACCACGTGATCGGCGTGTTCGAGCATCTCATTGATGACATCTAAGATATGGGGGTCGTCCAGCATATAATAGCTAGATTTGCCCACTTTTTTCGCGCTCACGAGTTGATGCTTTTTCAGAATTGCCAACTGATGTGAGACGACAGATTGTTCGAGTTGTAGGAGCTCACCAATCTGACTGACGTTCAGTTCATGGCCTTCAAGCGCCTTGAGCATCTGTAGTCGATTGGGATTGCTCAGGAGTTTGAAGATACGCTCGGATTCTTGCAGATGCTGCTGATCAATTAATTCGATATTATCCATCGGGTTATCCTTCTCTGCTGGTTTTAATCTCTATTATACAGCGTTTACAGGGAAGAATTAAATCCAACTCAGGATGTGACTAATCAAGCCGCTGTCCCAGAAAACATAGAGGCCAATTAAGACATAACAGATCTTCATCAGCTTTTCGCCGTGATCCGTCATGAGTTTCGAGACACTTGGTATATCTGCCACCCATTTGATAACAAAGACAACGAGGACTGTGAGAACGCCGATGAACAGCAGGGTGATAAGGAAATTACTCATGGTCTCGCCGACCAGAACGGGTAAGAAAATCGACAGGTTACAGCCGGCACAGACCGATAGATAGGTGATTAAGACGCTGAGAACGGGTGACCGATGTGTCTTGGTATCGTCGTCGTCATCGTCATCACGAAAGGCCATATAGATGGGTAAAATTCCGAGAATACCCAGAATCCATTCGGGTAAGAATGCGGCCAGAATTTGCCCGATGAAATAACTCGCCGTCAACAGAATCAGGTTACCTAATAGGTATCCCAGCATGACTTTGGGCAGTGAATACTTCTTTAATAGAAAGATCAGCATGAAAAAGAAATCCAGGTTCACACTGAGGAAGGTGAGTGCGAGTACGCCATAGTTCACAATAAAGCCTCCAATACATGAATGAATAAACATATGTTGATTACAACATGTATACTACACGTTTTCATCTGTAAATGAAAGTGAAAAGACTAACTGAGCGCAAAAAACAGAGGGTGTGACAAAACTACGTTTTATCACACCCTCTGTTTCAATTTTCGAACAAAATAGATTAATCGTGTTCCAAAAGACTGAGAATTCCTGTTAATCCTCATTCTCAAAGCGTCTTTTGTCACAACTTCTTGACACAGCTTCAATTCACTTAGCGGACCACGGTAACTGATACAGGTGCGTTTTTGGCCATGTAAGCGGCCTGACTACCAAAGACACCTTGCTTAGCACGTGCCCCGATAACGAGGAGATCAGGCTGTACAGCAGGAATGACTTCTCGAACGATGGTTTCGCCAGGGTCGCCTTCCGCCACGATTGCTTGCACGTTCTTCACACCTTTAGTTTGTGCTTGCTGTTTGAAATCTAAGATGTGTTTTTCAAGCGCATCGCGTTCACCGTGGACATAATCTTTATCCAAGGCTTGAAAAACATTCATTTCGTCATTTTCTAAGACAGAGACGATGACTAATTCGGCGTTATCCTTCAATGCTAGGTTGATTGCATAGTCGAAGGCCATTAAGGCATCTTCTGAGTCATCAACACCGACCAAAATTCGTTTTAATTGTGCATCCATTGTGTGGCCTCCTAATCTTCAGCGTCTGCGAGATCTTGTAAGTGCTTGGCATAGCGTTGGTTCCCGCGGTAGAGGTCGTAAACCGTCCACGCGAGCAATGCCATGACAGCAGCAATTAAGATGTACGCAATGGTGTGTGCAATTGAGACTTGGCTGGCACTAGGATTATCGCCAAAGAAGGCGGTGATTGAGTCAGGCAATCCCTTCATGTTCAGGAAGGTTAAGCCGACAACGGAAACCCAACCAGCAATTTTGACCCAAAGTGTGTTCTTAAAGCGTTCACCCATTTCGACCTTGCTGTCGGTCATCATCAATAGTGGCAGCATGGAGAATGGTAAGGCGAAGGCCAAGAAGACTTGTGAGTTGTTCATCAGATTGTTCAGCGCCGTATGTTCGTCGACGGCACTCTTACCGCTGGTCATCATGACACAGATGAGCACTGGGATAACGGAGATTAACCGGGTGATCAAACGCCGCGCCCAGATTGGCATCTTCATGTGCACGAAACCTTCCATGATGACTTGCCCAGTCAGTGTCCCCGTGATGGTTGAGTTCTGACCAGAGGCCAACAAGGCAACCGCAAACAGGGTGGAGAGAATCCCGGATTTGGCAACGGCAATCAGCACACCATTGCTCAAGGTGGAAGTATCGGATAACGCTTCAAACAAACCGAAGAATGATGGATCCTTCACAGCACCACTCTTGAAGACGGCGACACCCATGATAAGTAAAAGCGCGTTGACGAAGAAAGCGGCGGTTAATTGAATGTTAGAATCCCATGTTGAGAAACGAACGGTACGTGCCACGTCTTCTTCATCGTGATGGTTGATTTCACGAGTTTGTGAAATCGCTGAGTGTAAGTATAAGTTATGGGGCATAACTGTCGCCCCGATAATCCCGAGGGAACCGCTCAGTGGGGACATGCCGTTAACGGATGGTGAGCTTGCCATCACCTTAGCAGAAGGAATGAGCCCGAATAAGACACCCTTCCAATCAGGGTTAGATAAGGCAACTTGGTAAACAAAGACGAATAAAATGACAAGAATCAAGCAGACAACAATCGCTTCGATTTTACGGAAACCAATTTTTGTCAGTAATAATAAGAGCAAGACATCGAACACGGTAATGAAGACCGCGATGACGAGTGGAATGTGGAATAAGAGATATAACGCAATCGCGGCACCGATAACTTCAGCGATATCGGTTGCCATGATGGCTAATTCGGTCAAAATCCATAAAACGATTCCCAACGTTTTACTGGTACGGGCCCGAATCGCCTGCGCCAAGTCCATCTGACTTACGATACCAAGCTTAGCAGCCATGTATTGCAGTAACATCGCAATTAAGCTTGAGATTAAGATGACGGACATCAACATGTATTGAAAGTTTTGTCCACCGGTGATTGATGTTGACCAGTTACCCGGATCCATATACCCAACCGCAACAGTGCGCCTGGACCCGAATACATAAATAAGGCCTTCCAGAAACTAATATTTTTGGGTACCTTAACTGTCCCGTTGATTTCCTCTAAGGAACGGCCGTTAGCATATTGAATCAACTTATGCCGTTGCTTAGGGTTCTTGATACCTTTGTCCATAAATAACTCCTCCTTTTTATCTTGAACCAACGCTTATTATACGCTAAACTTTGTTGATGAAAAGGGGTAAATTAGGATTACCTGAATATTTTTGGGGGGATTGGGTGCGGAACAGTCGGGATAATTATTTGAAAGCTATTTTTGAATGCAGTCAAATCACTGGTACAACAAGGAACAAGGCGATTTCGGATGAACTGCACATTGCACCAGGATCGGTGAGTGAGGCGATTGCAAATTTAGTGACAGCCAAACTTATCACACGGCACATCTATGGTACCGTCGCACTAACGCCGTATGGGTTTGCGACGGCAACGGTACTCATGCGCCACTACTATTTGCTAGAGGTTTGGCTCGATCGGATGTTGCACTACCCATTGCCGCTCATACCAGAGCTGGCGTGGAATATGGGCGATATTGATGAGGATTTTGCGGCACAGCTGGACATTTATTTAGGCCATCCTGAGTTAAATCCATTCGGACATCCGATTATGCCATTGAAACTTGAGAACCGGCATTTAATCGGTTAATCGATGTTAAGGCTGACAGTACTTTTACCATTGTCAGTTTTGTGGAATCAGCAACCATGCTGAATTATTTGGATAAGTTGGGAATACCACTCAATGCGGCGCTTGATGTGGTTCAGACGACGCCGCTGGTCTGTGAGGCTGAAGCAACGGGTAAGCAGTATATTTTGGATGCGACTATGGCACAAGATATTTTGTGCACACACCGATTTGTGTGTAAGTCGTGACTCCATTTCTTGCGTCTGGTGGGTGACATGACTACCATGGAGAAGAAGACACAAGCAAGGAGTGGACGATGATGACAGAAACAATGAAGGCAGTTGGCTTCTATCAAGGCTTACCGCTGTCAGATCCAAAGGCATTGCAAGATCTTGAACTGGCAAAACCAAGCGCACAAGGTCGCGATATTTTGGTTGCGGTCAAAGCGACATCGGTGAATCCGGTTGATACCAAAATTCGCCAGACTACGCCACTTCAGGAAGCGGCTAAGGTGATTGGCTGGGATGCAGTCGGCACCGTGGCGGAAGTGGGCGATGAGGTGACCAAGTTTAAGGTCGGCGATCGCGTGTATTATGCTGGCGCTGTGAACCGTTCGGGGAGTGATGAAGAATTCCAGTTAGTCGATGAACGACTGGTGAGCCTCGCACCTCAAAAATGAGTGATGAGCAGGCGGCCGCGATGCCATTAACCAGTCTGACGGCCTATGAGTTGTTGTTTGACAAGCTCCACCTGATTCCAGAAGCCAATGCGGAATATGGCAAGACCTTATTGATTATCAATGGCGCTGGTGGTGTGGGATCGATTCTCATTCAACTCGCCAAGTGGATCGGGATGACGGTGATTGCCTCAGCGTCACGACCAGAAACCATTGCACAGGTCAAAGCGATGGGTGCCGATTTTGTCGTCAATCACCGTGAGAACTATGTCGACCAAGTGCATGATTTGGGCTTTGATTATGTGCCATATATCATTTTGCTGCATTCAACAGAACGACACTTTGATCGGGCGGCCGAACTCGTGGCACCATTTGGCCACATTGCGTCAATCGTTGAATCGACAGAAGATTTACCGATGTCCAAAATCAAGAATAAGAGTGCCAGCTTCGACTGGGAGTTCATGTTCGCTAAGGCTAACTATCAGTATCACATCGAAACACAGGGCCAAGCGCTACAATTGATGGCTGAACTGTTTGATGCGGGCGTGCTCAAATCAACGCTGAGTAAGACCTATCACGGCATCAGAGCTGATACGATTCGCCAAGCACATGCGGATGTTGAGGCTGATCGGATGATTGGTAAAGTCGTGGTGAGCGGCGGCTTTAACTAATGGTTCACTAATGAGGGGGTGTGACAAAACGTAGTTTTGTCACACCCCCTGTTTCAATTTCCAAACAAAATAGATTAATCCTGTTACAAAAGACTGAGAATTCCGGTTAACAAAGAAGTGTGCGAACTCGCGCTTAGCAACTGAGCACCAGCATAGGTTCGTTATTGGCGTTTATGCCAATAACGAACCAAGCTGGGCGCAAGTTGTTGCGAGTTCAAACACGTTAATGGATTGATTCAAAGCCTAAGTTCGGGCTTTAGCATCAATCTCTGTGAATCCTCATTCTCAAGGCGCCTTTTGTCACAACTTCTTATTTTTACATTGTAAAGACGATACGGCCAGACCCGCGATCTTGCCAACCTTCCTCAAAATCACTGAGGGGTAATTGGTGGATAGTGAAGGTGAAAGGTGTTTCTGCTTCCGCCGCGAGAATTTCAGCGAGTGATTGCAAAATATATTTAGGGGCCACTGAACCTTGGCCGGAACCGATTAATTCCAGTGTGACCGCGCGGAAGGCGGCACCGGGGATGGGTGCGGTTTGGCCAGCGGAACTGCCGATTTCAACCCATTTCAATAATTGCTCATCATCGTGGCGATTAGGAATGATGGCTCGCATGGCGTTGGCACTGACATCGCCCCACAAGTAGTCGAGGATGATATCGACATCACTGCCAGCTTTGGCCAGATCGGCTTTGACGGTTTCGGGATCACCGCTCAAATCAACGAGTTGGGTCGCGCCTAGTTGTGTGAGTGCCTGAAGTTTTTGTGTGTTACGGGCAACGGCAATCACTTCAGATGCGCCCATGCGATGTGCGATTTGGACGGCGAGGGCGCCGGCGTTACCTGTGGCGCCGAGAATCATGACTTTCTGCCCGGGTTGAAAATCGGCCCGGTACTTCAAGGCCATCCAAGAGGAAAGTGCGGGATTCATCATCCCGGCCAGCTTAGCGTCATCTAAACCGGCGGGAACGGGTACCCAGTGGCCCTTTGGCACAGCGACTTCTTCGGCAAAACTACCTTCGCTGATGAAGTAAACTTCTGCCCGTCTACCAAGGTGCCGATGCCGTCAACGCCAGGAATCATCGGCAGTTTGCCGTTTGAACTGTAGTGTGCGCCCATTGCACCGGATCGTGCCCGGTTCGAAAGGGATGATGCGGTGACGTGAATTAATGCTTCGTTATCTGTTGGCGTTGGGGTGCTGAAATCTGTTTCAAATCTGGGACCTGTCGTAAAATCTCGAACGATAATTGCTTTCATAGTGAGTGCTCCTTTTTATTCGCTGTGATAAATCTGTTAGTTGTGATTTTGATTGAATTTTAATTACCGGTAATGTAAACTGAGTATAGAACCTAAAATTGAGAAAGTCAACAAATATATTACAGGTAATTAAAAATGAAAAAAACAGATGAATTACAACAAGTGATTGCGCGCATTCGCAATGAAGCTGATGAAGATCCTGAGCGTGCATGGTTAGCGGCACATGCACAGACACCAGCTGTGGCGGACCTTGTCGGTAAGTCCAAGCACTTCACGCATTCCGAACTGATGATTCTGACTGTCTTGGCGCGGGCGGATGCCGCGGTGCCATTCAAGGCAATTCAGGAAGAGTCAGACTTATCACAGGGCATGTTATCGCGCTACGTCGATCGTTTGGCCAAACAGAAGCTGATTGAGAAGTTCCATACGCCGACTAATAAGAAGGCGGTTGTGCTGCGAACAACATCCATGGGCCAAGAAATCGGCCAGCTGCATGATGAACTTCATCGCCGCCAGCAACAGAACTATGACGCGGTTTTGACACGGTATTCCGATGCGGATTTGACGCTTGTCACGCACTTCTTGAATGACCTCATGGATGCCAGGGAGCACTTGGATTGATTGGTTACAAAATGAGCGACATGTAATTTTGAGGTGTATAATGACGCTATGACAAAAATAACAAGAACGGTAATTTTGGATACAGCGGCTGAACTGGTTGAGCAAAAGGGCGTGGATGGCGTCACGCTCGCCGATGTCGGCAGTCAACTGGGAATCAGTCACGCCGCCTTATACAAATACTTTAAGAACAAGCGTGATCTGTGGACTTCCCTATCATTGCGTTGGCTCGATGCGATTTTGCGTGATATTTTTCCATTCGACACAACCGGATACACCTCAAAAGCGGCGATTGCCCACGATTGGTTGTGGGATTTGGCGCAAGGCAAGATGAACGCGTACAAGGACGATCCGACCATGTTCACGCTCTACACGGAATACATTGACGCCAATGAGGATGTGCTCGCCATTCATGTGGGGGATCTCGTCGCCAGCCTCAAACAAGCGCTCGGCACTGATGACGAGGTGCAGGTGCGGGCGCTTATCTCGGCATTTGCGCAATTCACGACGCCGGTGTTTGCCAAGTCTTGGGGGCCACAATCCCAAGCTGACTTTGAGGCCATTTGGCGCTTGGTTGAACCAAGCTTGAGAAATGACTAACATAGATTGAGAAGTTATTGAGGGGGAAACAGAATGGAATTTCGAACATTAGGTAAGACTGGTTTCAAAATCAGTGAAGTATCACTCGGTACTTGGCAATTAGGCTCCAAGTGGGGCGATCCATTTGATGAACAGGACGCACTCGACACACTTGAAGCGGCTTATGCATCGGGCGTGAATTACTTTGATACCGCTGATATTTATCAGGATGGCCAGAGTGAACACGCCGTTGGGCAATTCATCAAGCGCCACCCAGATGTGCATTATTCAACCAAAATGGGTCGCAAGTTAGAACCACATACGGCAGAAAGTTACTCCAAGGCCAATTTGACGCAGTTTGTCGACAGCTCACTGCGCAATATGGATGTCGATAGCTTGGACCTCGTACTGTTGCACTGCCCACCAACCAGCGTCTACTATGATCCAACCGTTTTTGAGACCTTAGACGACTTGAAAAAAGCCGGGAAGATTCAAAACTATGGTGTCAGTGTCGAACGGGTCGAAGAAGCTATGAAGGCATTGCAATTCGATATTTCCGCTGTCGAAATTATTTTTAACATGTTCCGGCTGCGTCCGGCTGAACAGTTCTTTGCTGAAGCACAGGCGGCCAATGTCGGTATTCTGGCTCGGGTGCCACTAGCGAGTGGCTTGTTGAGCGGTAAGTACACCGCGAACACACAATTCGGTAAAGACGATCACCGGTCTTACAATCGTCACGGGGAGGCCTTTGATAAGGGTGAGACCTTCTCTGGTGTGGACTACGCAACAGGTGTGAAGGCTGCCGATGAACTCAAGCAACGTTTGGGAACGGACGATTTGGCTGCTGTGGCACTGCGTTATATTTTGATGTACGACGCCGTGTCCGCCGTGATTCCTGGCGCAAGTAAGCCGGCTCAGATCACAGCCAACGCGGAAGCGGCTGCTTTACCAGCGCTGACAGACGCACAAATGGCTGTTGTTAAAGATGTTTATGATACCTATATCAAGAATCCAGTGGAATACCTCTGGTAATTCTGAAAAAAAGAGATGACCGATTATCGGTCATCTCTTTTTTTGTTTAGCGGCTCAATTTGCGGAGGCTGTACCATCCGGCAGCGATTAATGTAATTAATGCAATCCCGGCAGCGACAAGCCCGCTATGAGTGGCATCTCCTGCTTGTGGCAAGCGTGCCGTGTTTGACTTGTCAGCAGATGCTTTCGTGCTCGATTGTGCTTGTTGCTGAGTAGCGGTGCTGTGAGTGTTACTTGCATCGTTCTTTGGGATTGATTGCGTGCCAGTGGTAGAAGTAGCCGGCTTATTTTGACCAGTTTGATGAGCGGCAATATGATTGCTGCCCGTATCGGTACTTGGTTTTGTCGCATCGTGGTTAGTTTGGTTGGTTACTGGTTTGGTTGGTTTGCCATTGTGTGTTGGCTGATTAGGATGTTCTGGATTGAATGGTGCGACGGGATCCTGAACGATGCCAGGTTTGGTTGGCGTAGATGTATCATCATCAGGCTGGTGGGTCTCACCGGATGTTGTGTTGTCACCATTATCGCCAGGCTGGTGAGTCTCACCGGATGTTGTGTTGTCACCATTATCGCCAGGCTGGTGAGTCTCATCGGATGTTGTGTTGTCACCATTATCGCCAGGCTGGTGGGTCTCACCGGATGTTGTGTTGTCACCATTATCGCCAGGCTCAACGGGGTTAGTTGTGGCCCCATTCTCGTCATTTTTGGTGTAAAGGCCACATTTTTGACAATATTCTGAGAATCAGGAGTCACTGATACGGAGGGAATGTTATCGATTTTGCGAGTAAAGCCGGTAATCTGGGGGACATCCACTGCAGCAAAATTGTCGCTTTCTTTTGACCAAGTGTGATTAATCACTTCTTTGTTTACAAGATCAATAGTATCTGCTCTCCTAAATTCAATTTGGTTACGATAAGGATCGTGCAATACTTTACGGTCAATAGACGAGATATAGTTGATGGTTTGTGTAATTACTTTTACTGCTGCTGATGGACGAACTTCTGTCGCATGCTCCAAATGCACATTATAGAGACCGTCAAGCTGGCTATTCTCGTCTAGCTTTGACGTTTCATCTGTCACAAGACGATAACCCTTTGATTCGAAATCTTTAATCGTGGATGACACAGTGTTTTTTAAATCATCCAGTAACCCTTCATGTGCGGTCATCACTAAATCTGGAGGTAGCGGTTGTTTGTCAGTATCATCGATGAAATGAACGGTTATCTTTTTTCCATTTGGTCGTGGAATGGGTTTTCTGATTTACCACCGTAGATGTTGGCGCTACCGCTAAAGATGGCATCATGCTTAACGATGACGGCACTAGGAGCTAATATGCGTACGCCATTATAACTATTTGAGGTATCACTCATGTTAACAGTGGTGTTGTCTGGCAAATTGAGAATGATATTGCTCGAATTGACATTGGTAGTGCTATTAAGCGATTGACCCTTGGCAAGATTTGTATCTATGTCTGTATTATCGGTATTCTTGTCGTTATCATTAATGAAGTTAACGACAACTTTTGCGTCAGGCACTTCTGCTTGGCCAGTAAATTCGATTGTATGATCTTCCAAGTCGGCCGTACTGCTGACGGCAAAATAATAAGTATGGGTTGGTTCGTCATACATTGCTTGAGAGAGTGGCAGGATAAAATTTCCGTTTGCTTGGGCAGTTACTTTCGCTTGCGCTGCAGCGGTCGATTTTTGTGAAAAGTAGTGTGATAAACCATTCAATGCTGTGTGAATGGATCGGAAGTAGCTCGTCCAATTCTGGGCAGATGTTGGTAGCGTGAACGCTTTGAAGGTGCCGCCATTGATATGATTGATTAGTTCCCAGGTGATTGTGCCTTTACCGACAAATCCGTGATTTTCAGTAAAATATATCGGAGAATCGCTGGAAATTGGAGTTCCCTCTATGGGAGATAGAATAATATCGCCATTGAGTAACGCAGAATAATTCTGATTGTGGATTGATTTCAGATGTAATCCACCACCGGGAGCTAGTTGTAAATCTGATCCCGTTGCCAAACTGCCATCGTATGCGCCTTGCCCTTGTAATGTTGAGCCTGAAAATACGGTCATACCAAAGTTGTTGAGATAAGTTAACAATGCTTGTGGGTTATTATTAATAGTTTCTTGATTTGACAGATAGGCTGAATCAAGTGTTGGTATGGTGACACTTTCAGATGCTTGTGGTGGTGTTAATTTCCAACTGCCGTCTGGGTTCACGGTAAGATCATAGCCAGCAGGCATTATTGCACCTGTGGGTAGAACATTTGGCACTGTTTTTTCTGTGTCGTTTCTGCCGCTCGCACCGGTACCTGCGTTGCCATCAGTGGCCCAGCGGTAGCCAGTAAAACGGTGCCCGCGACAAATAAACGTTTGTAATTCATTTTTCTCTCATGTAAAGTTCCCCCAATTCTAGATGTGTTTGCAAAAAACATTGTTTCAAATTTAATCATGCTAAACACACCAAACGAGTACCACTTTACAATAAGTTGTTTTTATTATCAACATAAATTTTAGAACGAATTTAGCGTTAGTTATTATTTCAAAAAGTAAAAGAAACAATTGCTTGACAGTCATTGCCGCTTTTAAATATCTACTAAAGAATATAAGCTATAGTGACTGTCATGGTTGGGATACAAAAATATCTTTGAATAATTGTTTTGAGCGGAGAATGAAATTCAATGTCAAATGTTTGAAAAGGGGAAAATAATTTTTTGAAATTAATCGCAAGTAAAAATCTCTGACTTGGTCAGAGATTTTTCCGTATCATCGACCACTTTGCGTATTCTCATCAAAAAACTGGACAATCCCCATCTTTTTGGCAATTATTGATGTAATTGTTCGATGTGGAGGAGATGCACAGATGCGTGAACAGATTTATGTTGTATTGGCCTTTATTGGCGGTTGGATGCTGTATTTCTACCCGCTCTATCAAGGTGTGTTGGAACTCTCTGAACAAAAACGAGTCATCGACAAGTTTAGAGGCACCGATGTGGCTTATCCGCCAGTATCGCCATGGTATTGGCTGCTGCCACCACTTAAGATTTCAAAAGAAAAACAGCGCGGTATTCAGATTCTACGCGATCGTGTCGACCAGGAAGAAGAGTCAGATGAGTTATTGCGCTTCTTTAATCGCGCAACGGCCTGGTTTTACATTGCGCTGGCCGGCATTCTGAATGGGATTGTGGTGACGGGCACGATGCTGGATCAATGGTGGCCTGCTGCGAGTGTGTGGCTATCGATTGGCCTGGATCTTGTGATGATTGCGTTGGGCGTTGTCCACGTGCGCTATCGCATGGGTCGGCGGCGCGGCCAGAAGTTAATGACGCGACTGTTCAACCGCGACTAACTAAATCAGGGGGGAGACATACAATGATGATAGGCGACCTAATCAATCCACTCATGCCAACGCTCATGATATCGTTACACCCAGAGAATGTGACGGCGATTAAGCAGGGGCACAAACAAATCGAGTATCGCAAGCGTTTCTTCAAGGATGCCTTCCAAGCCTTTGTATGCACAACGGGCAAAATGGCGGTATTGAACTGTTTATCAAGTGTGATACAGCGATTCAAGCAGATGCTGCAAAACTCGCACAGATCGGCATGACGGTGCAACAGGATGACTATCATGAGCTCATTGATTATTTTCAGCCATCGGGCGGGCTCGCGATTCCAATCTTGCGGATGGCCACAATCGAGATGATACCGCGCACCACCTTGCAAGCGCAGTTCGACCGTTTCTCGGTGCCGCAAGGCTATTATTTTTGGACACACGCGAAAAATGCCGTTGCTATCGATGCTGAGTGCACAAGAGATTCAAGCGCAACATACATTTCCATGGGCAGATAACTATGCGGCCATTGCTGCAATCAAATGATCGAGAGGCGCACCTGAATGAAGATTATTATTTCTCCCGCCAAAAATGAAGGTGGATGCGGATAGTTTTGCCGTGTTGAGTCAGCCAAAGTATATGACTGAGACCGCGGAAATCGCGCAGACACTGCAACGCGCCACCTATGATGAATTACAAACTCTGTGGCACACTAACGACAAGTGACGCGACTCAATCAAGCGCGTTTGGAGAGGCTCGATTTGACCCACCAAGTGACGCCGGCGTTGATTGCCTATTCGGGGATTCAGTATCAGTACATGGCACCTGATGTGTTCACGGCGGCCGCGTTGGCCTATGTGCAAGCCCATCTGCGTATTCTCTCAGGGTTCTATGGCATCTTGCGGCCCTTTGATGGTGTGGTGCCTTATCGGTTGGAAATGCAGGCTAAACTGCGCGTGGGTGATGCGGACAATCTTTACGCCTATTGGGGCGATAAGCTCTACACCGCGCTAAACAATGCAGGGGAGCCCATCATCAATTTGGCGTCACAGGAATATGCCAAGACAATTCAAAAGTACCTGCAACCGAGCGATGTTTTCATCGATATTGTGTTCGGTAGTCTAGTGGATGGCAAAGTGAAAACGCGGGCGACATTGGCCAAGATGGCCCGTGGCGAGATGGTGCGCTTCATGGCCGAAAATAACGTGACCACGTTGGACGAGCTGCGGATGTTTGATCGGCTCAATTATCACTATCAGGCGGCATTATCGAGCGACGACAAGCTGGTTTTATCGATAATTAACGATGAGTTTGCGTTATACTGACAGACATTAAAATTGAAAAAAGAGGACAATTGAATGAAAGCATGGCAAGTGCAAAGTGCAGCTAATCGCACGATTGAGGATTTGGTGTTGGCCGAGGTACCCGAACCCCAGATAACGGCCACGGAACTACTGGTTAAAATGCACGTCGTTGGACTCAACCCAGTGGACTATAAGGTGATTGAGAATGGGATTGATAGTTGGCAATATCCGCATACGGTCGGGATTGACGCGGTCGGTGAGGTTGTCGCGCTGGGAGAACAAACCAGTGGCTTCAATATCGGCGATCGGGTCTTTTACCATGGTGATTTGCGGCATGACGGCAGCCTAGCAGAATTTGCGGCCACGGATTTTCGCGGTGTGGGCCATGTGCCTGATACGATGAGCGATGAACAGGCATCGGCGATTCTGTGCTCTGCGATGACCGCGTATCAAGCGCTGTACCGCAAGGCTAATTTGGTGGGCAAACAGACTATCCTGATTCACGCGGGCGGCGGTAACGTCGGGTTCATCGGTATTCAGCTGGCAAAGAAATTAGGCTTGACCGTGATTGCGACGACCTCGGCCCGCAAACGGGAGCTGGTTACGCAAGCCGGCGCTGATGTGATTATCGATTATCATGTAGAAACGTGACCGAACGCGTCTTAGAGACGACAAATCAATTGGGCGTTGATCTGAGTCTCAATACCATCGGCCAGCAGGAAATTGCCCCCGACATCGACCGAATGGCCTATAATGGTCAGATTTTGGTCGTTGGCGATGGCATTCCCGAAGGCCTTGATTTGGATGGTCGCGCGCTGACGATTGCGCGTATCGCGCTGGGTGGTGTTTATCGCTCGGATAACGGCGCACAGATTCACGATTTGGCCATCATGGCTGAGTCATTAGCCACGATGGTGATGCACCATGAATTAGTGGCGCCCGTTGATTGGCTGGTACCGATGCAAGACGTCAAGGCGGCCATGGTGGCGGTTAAGGCTGGCACAGCGCAAGGCAAAATCAGTGTGAAAGTGCAATAAAAAGGGGTTGCGACAAATTTTTGTCGCAACCCCTTTTCCAATTTCCGAACACGTTAGATTAATCGCGTTTCAAAAGACTGAGAATTCCGGTTAATAGGAATTAATCCTCATTCTCAACGCGTCTTTCGTCACAGCCCCATTTTGTGTTGTTAAATTACCGCTTGCCGTAAATCAATTCAGGCTCTGTGCGTTGTGTGGCTTGATCGTAGAATGCTTGGGCGATGGTGGTAGGATTTTGCTTGCCATCATTACCTTCACGAATGTAAGTCCAGATGTTAACTAAGCCAGCGAACACGCCATCTTTTTGAAGGTCCTTGTTGAGCGAAAGGGCAAAATTGTGCACGGCTGCCTTACCCATGGACTGCGACGTATCTGTTGTGCCTGGCTTGGAAGCCACGACACTGTTGGTGAACAAGATGGCTCCCTTGGTTTCCTTGAGCAATGGCACGGTTTGGTTAGCGATTTGAACGGCGCTGCCGACATTGACCGTCAAATCCTGCATGATGTCCGCGCCTGTGAAGGTGCTTGGCCGGCCCTTGCGCCGCATTGTCGCGTTAAAAATCACGGTATCCAGGTCACCGAGCTTAGCGATTGCTTCTACGGATTGTGTGACGCTGTCGAAGTTTGAAAGATCGACAGGCACTGCAGAAGCGGTGATGCCTTCAGCCTCAAGCGCTGATTGCACCTGCTTCAGATGATCCTGATCGCGTTCGAGCAACGCGACAGTATACCCTTGCTTGCCAAAGACTTCACCCAATGCCTGACCCAGACCAGATTTACCAACACCATAAATTGCTAATACCTTATTTGCCATTTGTCTCACCCCAACATTTGATTTGTTGCGGTCATTGTAGCGCCAAGTGCCACAAAATAAATTAATTGGTTTCGCACGGCGGTGTGACGGCTATTTCTTGGGTAAGCTGCGGCCGCGCGCATAAGCGGCCACCACGACGCGATCATCGAGGTAATTGGCCATATAGACATTCTCTGGTTCATAGCCCTGTTCGGCCAATTCGCGGCGCAACCAGTCCTCGTCTTTGTGGATGTCTTCCAGCGTATCGAATGCGATTTGACCATCCAATACGAGTGGGAATTTGATGCTGGTATCGCCTCGTTTCACAATGGTGAGCTGGCCGTTCAATTCCAGAATGGCACGTTCCACTTCGCGAATATCGGCGACACCACTCGTCCGCATTTGTAGGAGAGATCGTTAGCCGAGATGCCTGCCTTGGTCGCGTTATCGACCAAGACTTGACCGTGATGAACCACCAAAACGGGCGTGCCATCAATCCATTTTTGATCAGCGGATGGTGGTTGGTCAGGTACTTGGACGACAGCACAATCAATGTCCAGATCAGGAGCACATTGAAAAACTGGAGGAGGGAGATGTCTTGATTGTAGATGACGCCCCCGATAATGCCCCCAAGCACAAAGTTTTGCATCTGATCGACAATGGTGCTGGGCGCCAAATTCCCTTTGCCGGCCAGCTGAATCTGGACCACAAAAGTGATAAACCCCATGAGTAATTTGAGTGCGGTATTGAGATAGAGTCCTTGCAGCATGTCTGGCACCTCCTATTGCACGTACTGACTGTTACGGTCGATTAATTGGTATGCTTGAGCTGATAGGACGCGCCATCGGTATCGATGATGACGGTGTAGGTCTTGTCGTTATCATGATCAAATTGAATCAGCATGCCCGTATAAACGCTGGTGGAATTCGCAGCCAGGCGTTTGGGCGAAATCTTCTTGGTTTTGGCAATCGATGTGAGCAGATTCGCCGCGGCTAAGGAGTTACGCGATGCACTCTGATTCTGCTGCAAATCGACGACCTGAATGCCAATCGTCAAAAGCACAGCGATGACAATGATGACCAACAAATCACGATATTTGGTGACGTCGCGATGGCGCAAGGTATAGATGACATTGATGATAATGGCGAGGGCCCCGGCAAAAATCAGCACATAGCGTAGTGTTGATTGCCAGTTGGGTTGGCGCAATAGATATTGGTAAGGATAAAAGACGGTGAGTAGCATGGCAGCGACCTCCAGTGATTTCGTATTGCTATTAGTATACTTAATGATAGAGCGTGATGTCGAAATTTGTCACTGGTCTATTTTAGATTGCGTGACAGTGACACGAAATAACTTGAAAAGTGCGCGTAATAGTTTCATGATAAAGAAGTAATGACAGCGTTTTTTAAACGTGGGTGATAGACCGTTTCATCGCCGACGAGTAAACCAAGAAGAGGGTAATCATATGTTAACCATTGAGAACGGTAAGTTTCGCGCAACCATCAGTGAGATGGGGGCTGAGCTCCAAAGTTTAGTGAACCGCAAGGATGACTATGAATTCATGTGGTCTGATAAGGGCCGCGGATTCTGGGGCCGTCACGCACCCATTCTTTTCCCATCTATCGGGAAGTCCAATGATGACCAATATTCAATCGATGGCCAGCTCTATCCGATGCACCAACACGGGTTCGCGCGTGATTTTCCATTCACCATTGTGAAGCAGGACAAATCGAGTGCGACCTTCAGCTTAAAGTCCAACGATGAGACGCGCACCATGTTCCCATTCGACTTCGAACTGTTAGTGACCTACAGCTTGAGCAAGAAGGGTTTGGATGTGGCTTATACCGTCAAGAACGTGGATAAGCAAGACTTTGCCTTCTCATTGGGCTCACACCCTGGGTTCCAAGTGGCGTTGAACGATGCCGGTGACTTCGATGATTACAGTGTAACCGTTACTCCTGTTGACGGCGCCATCAAGCAATTTGATATCGATCCCGTACCATTTCGGAACGGTGACGTATCCGAACTGGCTGCCGCAGATGGCAATAAGATTCCACTCACACATGCCCTTTTGGATGATGGGCTGATTATCTTGGACAATCCTGAAATTCAAAGTGTGACGCTGAGCTCACCTAATCAAAAGCACAGTGTGACCTTGCAAGTGAACGATTTCCCTTATGTCACACTCTGGAGTCCTGAACACAAGAATGCGCCATTCATCTGTGTGGAACCATTCAATGGCCTGCCTGACAAATTCGGTGATCCAACTGACTTGTTCCATAAGGAAGGCAATGTGACCGTTAAGGCACGTGATCAAAAGCAAATGCACTATCAAATTGATTTGATCTAAAAGAGAGAAGCTGTGACAAAAGGTGTTTAGAGAATGAGGACTAATGTGGATTGGTGATAAATCCCGAACTTAGGATTTGAAACAATCCATTAACGTGATTGAACTCGCAACAACTTGCGCCCAGCTTGGTTCGTTATTGGCAGAGACTGCCAATTAAACGAACCTATGCTGGTGCTCAGTTGCTGAGCGCGAGGTCGCACACTTCTCTGTTAGCCGGAATTTTCTACCTTTTGGAACGCGATTAGCTGACAACACTTGCGAGCACTAACGGGACTAGCAAAGCAATCGTGGTTTTAACGATTGATGCTAGTCCGGTTAGGCGGAACAGGCAGTGTGAATGAACGCGTTTGATTCAAAAATAAGGCATCTGTGCCATAACCTTTGTAGGTTGGCACAGATGCCTTATTAATTTATTTAAATTCCACGGAAGATGGTGTACTTTGCTTGGAAGTATTGGTCGCCACCCAAGGAGTACATCTTCATCCCCTTGATGGTTTTAGTGCCATAGACTTTCCATGCAGAACCGTGTTGTAACTTCTTGGCACCAGCAGCGCCACTGTATTTTACGGTGCTACTGTTCTTACCGCCCTTAACGTTATAGTTGGTCCCATTTGCGTGGTAGACCTGGATCCCATAGCCTTTGACGTAGTTGACGGTGATGACACCGGTCTGGTTAGCGGAAGGCTTAGGTGCTGTTGGAATCGCTTGGCCGGTTGGCTTCACGTAAACGACAACCGTTTCGTCAGCGAAAATTGGACGAATGAGAATTTGATCATCATAAATAAAGGCATCAGAGTCCTTTAATACGTGGCTTGCATTACCGGCAACAGAGACGAATTGGTAGCCGTATGGAATGGTATCTTTATCGTAGTGGTCACCAAGATTATTATAATCAAGCTCTTCGACAAATTGGTGGGTATAGATGGTTTGACCGTTGTTTTGATTGACCACCTTGAGTAGGACTTTCGAGTAGCTCCCAGTGCTATCGTTTACCATAGTGCTGTAGTAACCATCGGCTGCCTTATGCATTTGCGTCCAGCCGTAATTAGCGGCCGACACCGTATTGCTTGTGACACTGCTCAAGCCGATACCCAGTACTGCTGCGCCCAAAACTAACCCTAACTTCACTTTACTGCTACCAAAATAATGTTTCATCATGACTCTCCCTTGATTGTAGTCGCGATCGTCATCGCAATGGTTGTGCATGCGTTCAACAAATCAAACTCTAAACTTCAAAAACCTTGACGTCAAGCAAAATATAATTTGATCGCTTTTTGGCTGAAAAATGATTATTGTTCGAATTCATCGCGATGTTGCGCAAAGAAAGCCGCATAGACTTGTATTGCAGGCAGGGCTTGCCAAGGTTTAGCAACCACAGGTGTTGCATCCAAATCATAGACCTTAGCGTGTGGCATCGCGAGGACAAACGGTGAATGGGTCGCAATAATGAACTGGCACCCAAAGAAACGCGCACTATCCGTCAATAATTGGGCAAGCTCTTGTTGATGTTGTGGTGAAAGTGAATTTTCAGGTTCATCCAGCAAGTAGAGATGATTGTCTTGCAGCTTCTGGTCAAAGAACTGCATCGCACTTTCACCGTTGGACCATTCACGCGCATTGGCCATCAGATTCTCGCGTACATAGCGAGATTGCGTTTGCGGCGGACATCGAGCACCTTCTTGAGTTTGTCGTAATCAGCCATATTGTGATAGTGGAAATCACTGAACTTGGTGGTGAGATAATCTTTGAACATATCGGTTCGCGTATCGTCAATATTTTGATTGAGGGCACGAACATGGAGCATGGCGTCGAATACATCGTCGCTCGTAACAATCGCTGAGTCAGAAGGAATCGGCTGTCTGAGCTGATAATCGCACAGTTCAAGATAGTCTTCATAAAAGCTGGAACGGTTATAGAGACTACCGCGGGTTAAGTTTTAATTTTTCCGCGATGATGTTGAGGAGCGTCGACTTTCCTGAACCATTATCACCATACAAATCGTGACCGGTTCAAAGGTAGATTGGTTAGATGTTTGTTGGGAAACAACTGAAAGGGATAGTATGTTGTGAATGCTTTGCTCTTTTGGTCGATGAAGAATTTCCATTCCGCATGTTCATCGGGCAAGGTGAACGATTCGATATATTGCATGATTGGGCCTCGATTCTTGAGTGCTGCACGAATGACTGGCGAATACGCTATAATGATAACAAATTATGATTCCAAGGGGGGGATTCAGATGACGCGCGCATTATTAGTGATTGATCTCCAAAATGGTGTGGGGCCGTTAATCGATGCGGCGAGCTTACTGACTCGCGTGAATCAGCGGATTGCGGCATTCCGACAACAACAGCAACCGATTATTTTATTCGGCATCAAGAACCCGGCATGGAAAAGAACACGGACGCCTGGCAATTGGTGGCAGGGCTCGACCATCGAGATACCGATCATTATGTCGACAAGACGCACCCTGATTCATTCCACAAAACGGTGCTGCAACAGACATTAGATGATTTGACCGTGGATGAACTCGAAATTTGTGGCGCGGAAACCCAGTTTTGCGTGGACACGACCATCAAGGCGGCATTTGACCGTGGCTATCCGATTGTGATGAAGCACCACATGACCTCAACGGAAGAAGATGATCTGATTCCCGTTCCCGTGATGGTGACGCACTACGAACGGATTTGGGATCATCACTTAGTCACGTTTTAGATGAATAGAGGACAATTATTGTGAAACATATTGTAACAGGCATTGTGGCGCACGTTGACGCGGGTAAGACCACGCTGTCAGAGGCATTGTTGTATCGCAGTGGCGAGCTAAGACAGTTGGGTCGCGTTGATAATGGCGATGCGTTTTTGGATTCAGATGTACTGGAAAAACAGCGCGGCATCACGATTTTTCGCATCAGGCTAATCTGCAGTACCAGGACTTAGCCATTACACTGCTCGACACCCCAGGACACGTGGATTTTGCCAGTCAGACGGAACAAGTGCTGTCGGTACTGGATTACGCGATTCTGGTTGTGGCCGCCACAGATGGGATTCAGGGCTACACGCAGACCCTGTGGCACTTACTCGAGCGCTATCAGGTGCCCACTTTTGTTTTGTGAACAAAATGGACGCACCGGGCGTCGATAAGACCGCGGTGCTGGAACAACTACAAGCGGTCTTATCGCCGGGTATCTTAGAAGTAGAGACCATGACAGAAGAAGTCGCGCTTCAGAATGAAGCAGTGCTGGATGACTATTTGGCTCAGGGGGAGCTGCCCGATGCCACGATTCGACGCATGATTCAACGACGCCAAGTTTTCCCCGTTTATTTTGGTGCCGCGCTCAAGCTGGACGGGGTTGATGACTTTTAGCCGGATTCAACCGTTGGACCAATGAAGCCACAGGTGAAGCCGAGTTTGGGGCGCGGGTTTTCAAAATCTCGCACGATGACAAGGGTGAACGATTGACTTGGGTTCGGGTCACGGGCGGTGAATTAGCGACCAAGGCCATGATTTTACCTGACCAAAAATCAATCAGTTGCGGCAATATAACGGTGAGAAATATACCGTGGTGCCAAATGTAATGGCGGGACAGATCTGCGTCATTCCTGGTTTAGAAGCGACCTATCCGGGACAAGGGTTGGGTGCATTGGCGGATGCAAAAGCACCGTTCATGCAGCCGGTGTTGAACTATGCGTTGGATCCTAAAGATAATGATATCCATGCCTGCTTGGCAGCGTTGCGGCAATTAGAAGATGAAGATCCACAATTACATGTGATGTGGTCCAGCCAGCTGCAGGAACTGCGAGTGCAGATTATGGGCCCGATTCAACTCGAAGTGTTGCAACAACTGCTGCTGACGCGCTTTGATTTGGATGTCGCGTTTGGTGAGGGGAGTATTCTGTACAAAGAAACCATCACGGCACCCATTGAGGGCGTTGGGCATTTTGAACCCCTGCGCCACTATGCGGAAGTACATCTGTTACTCCAACCGGCAGCGGTGGGCAGCGGATTGACATTTGATGCCGACGTG
The DNA here is from genome assembly GCF_001311785.1 of Lacticaseibacillus saniviri JCM 17471 = DSM 24301. GTDB lineage: Bacteria > Bacillota > Bacilli > Lactobacillales > Lactobacillaceae > Lacticaseibacillus > Lacticaseibacillus saniviri. The sequence continues at coordinate 46,099 of NZ_BBBX01000022.1, forward strand.
CCCGTGGACGTGTTGGGAAAAAACTGGCAACACCAAGTGCTGAGCAGCTGGGTGCCAAAGAGCATTTGGGTGTGCTGACGGGGTCACCCATCACGGATATGCGGGTCACACTGGTCAATGGCCGAGCCAACAATGTGCACTCAGTCGGTGGTGATTTCCGTGAAGCCACGTGGCGCGCCTTGCGCCAGGGCCTGATGATGGCCAAAGTGACGGATACTGCGCAGTTGTTGGAGCCGTGGTATCAATTCCGCTTGGTGGTGGCGCCTGATCAAATCGGGCGCGCGATGACAGACGTACAGCGGATGAGCGGCCAATTTGATGCACCAGAGACAACTGCCTCAAATGCGGTGCTGACTGGTACGGCGCCGGTGTCTGAGATGCAGGATTATGCGCGTGAGGTGCAAGCCTATACGCATGGGCAAGGCCAATTGGAACTCGTCGTGGCCGGCTATCAACCGTGTCACAATGCGGAAGAAGTGATTGAAAGCCGCGCGTACAATCCCACTGGCGACGTCGCCAACACACCCGATTCCGTATTCTGTGCCCACGGTGCTGGCTATCCCGTGGCGTGGAATCAAGTGCCAGAAGCCGCGCATGTGGCGTATTTCGATTCTTAAAGAGAGTATAATATTGCTGTGCAGATTTTATCTGACGGATTTACATTTCGGGCGCAACACGTGTTGAAATTAAAAAGAGTCATCGTCTGAGTGAAGTGCCCCATAATTGTTAGGCTTGATTGTCTAACAGCTATGGGGCACTTCATGTATTTATGAGTTGAACAGTTATGAAATGAAAATTCAAGTGGTAATGATTAGCGTCGTGAAGATTTGACTATAATTTACAGATGTATTTTAACAAAGTAAAACTAAAGGGGCTTTTTGTTCAACTGCTACCCGTAGAGTTATAGCAACTGTTGGTGATTAGTTTATTTAATTTCCCGGGCAATGTACATCGGTCGCCGCTTCACTTCCAAGTAAATACGGCCGATATAGCGGCCCAAGATTCCAATCGCAAGAAGCTGTAAGCCACCGATGAGTAGGAAAATCGATACCATGGATGGCCAACCCGCTGTCGGATCACCATAGATAGCGGCCCGAATCACGATGAAAATCAAGGCAATCAAGGCACCCAAAGCGCTGATACCCCCAAGCCAGGAAACAAAGGCCAATGGCGCATCTGAGAAATCGATAATCCCATCCAGTGAGTATTTGAACAGACTGGTGAAGGACCACGATGTTTCACCATGCTGTCGCTCCACGTTGGCATATGGCAGATATTTGGCGTTAAACCCAATCCAGCCAAAGATCCCCTTGGAGAATCGATTGCGTTCACTCATTTCAAGAATCGCTGCCACCACTTGC
>NZ_BBBX01000023.1 GCF_001311785.1 Lacticaseibacillus saniviri JCM 17471 = DSM 24301
ATGATATAAGTCGCACCCAGTTCGGCGCCGGATGTGGCAAAATTAATAACCCGGTTGTCGCAAAATAGTGGGTTGAGAAATGTGGCATGAAGGCATGCCAATTGAATGGCTGGGTCGCGATTGGTAGCCCCTTCATCACGCCAGCAGCGGTCAAGGCAACAAACAGCATGGACATGATGAACATGGCCGCCCCACCCAGCAGTGACATCACTTCAAGCGAGCGGGTAAAGAGATTCTCGGCCACGATAAAAATCAAAATCACGACGAATGTAAAAATCCCAAACCACATATTCGACATATGTTTATCTAAGGTGTTGTCACCCAAGATCATCCAAGACAACGCCACAATCACAGAGTTTGCGACGTCAATTAAGTATGGCAGTGTGCTTGACCAGTACATCCAGCTGGTCCAATAACCTAATGTATCACCAGATGTGTGGCGCACCCAAGTCGCCAACCCCCCACCGGCTTCGGTGAAGGTCGTCCCGATCTGTGCTGAGATCAGTTCGTATGGAATAATGTAGGCCAGTAACAAGAAAATCCAAGACAGGACAACGGATAAGCCCTGATTCTGGAAGGGATAAAAAATATTTTCGAAGCCAATTACGGTCACAAAAACTAAGAGACCCAAGATTGGCCACGACATATAGCTCTTTTGTGGATTCAGATCATTTGCGGTATTCATATAACTCCTCCTTTTGACGAAACGATAGCAGTCGTTCAGTCAGCGGGCGGCTTATTGTGGTAATAACCAAAAGGAAACACAGATGTCCACTACTTTCAAAAAATTTTCACAAAAATAATATTACATTATAATGGTATTAGTGTATAGCTTTTTCAGAAAGGAATTTACAAAATGCCATTAAAAAATTGGATTGGGTCCGGGGATTTCATTACCGTTTACCCTCGAAAACACCACGCATATTTCAGAAAACACACTCGGATCACTGGGTGCAGCCATCATCGAGGCCACTGATACCACAACTTTTAATCAGTTGGATCAAAGCGGCTTACCATTGCCCACTTTTGTCATGGGCGATAATCATTTGACATCGCAACATCTTCTCCTACATAGTACTCCGTTGACAGCAGCAACCGTTGAAACAGCGCTTGAGGCTTACACCGAGCAACAGGTTCCTGCGTTCATCCGTGATCTGCTCGCCTTTAGTGAGGCTGATCCCACCAGCTTTGCGACACCGGGACACCACGCCGGACACTATGACGACTTGGGTCCCGCCGGCTATTTGTTCCGCCAGGCCTATAATCAAACCTTCTTCAGCAGTGACACCTCTGATGTGGTGACAGCGCTAGGCGACATGTTGACGCACGGTGGCACCCCACTCGATGCCGAACAAGCCGCAGCCAAACTCTACGGTGCCGACAAAACCTATTTTGTCACTAATGGCACGACGGGTTCTAACAACATCGTGGCGAGCGCACTGCTGCAGCCAGGTGATTTGGTTCTCTTTGACCGCAATAATCATAAGTCCCTCTACAACGGGGCTTTGGTCATGAACGATGCGACACCTGTTTATCTGGACACGCTGCGTACCGATCGCGGCCTAATCGGACCGGTCGATTTGAATGGTGTGACTAGCGCTAGTTTGCGTCAAGCCGTGGCTCAGATTGATCCCGCAAAGGCCAAGCAAAAGCGGCCATTCCGATTGGCTGTGCTGGAACTTGAAACCTTTGATGGCCTCGTACCTGATGTCCGCCGCCTCTTAGACACTTTTGGGGCCTTATGCGACTACGTGTTGTTTGATGCCGCATGGGGCGGATATGAACACTTCTTACCTGCCATGGCACCGATGGACCCGCTTCACCTTGAACTGACCTCAGACGATCCCGGTATCATTGTGACCCAATCCGTTCACAAGCAACAATCCGGCTTCGCCCAGACCTCACAGATTCATAAAAAGGATGCCCATCTCAAGGGGCAAGACAGATATGTCAGCCACGCGCAATTCAATCACGCTTATCTCAAGCATGTCACCACCAGCTATTCATATCCCGTCTATGCCTCACTGGCCGTCAATGTCGCACTCAACAGTGGCGCCCGCGGTCAAAAGATCTGGCGTGATGCGCTGACTGCGTCACTGGCATTCCGGCGCGCACTGGCAGAAACCAAGCTCTTTAGTGCCTTCAATGACCCAGAACTACTGCAGACATCAGACGAGACACTCATACAGTCGGCACAAACTTGGCAACTCAAGCCGGACAGCAACTGGCTCAAGTTGCCCGGGATTCAATCCCAGCAGGCCTACCTCGATCCCTTCAAGGTCACCGTCATGTTGCCGACGGACAAAGCGCTGGGTGTCTCTGGTTGGTTAGTGGATCGTTACTTACTCGATCACGGTATCGTGCCCGAAAAAGCCGACCCTAATTCCTTATTGTTCTTGGTCACCCCTGGCTCCAATCAAACCGACTGGCAACAATTACTGACTGTCCTGAAACAGTTTGAGGCCGACTTTTTGAACAATGTCAGCGTGGCCGCCGCATTACCGCAGCTGGTCGCCGAAACCGGCTCCCGCTACGCCAATATGACCTTACGCGAATTGGGTCAAGCGCTCTCTGACTTCTTCATTGATCGGCATTTGGTCACCCGTCAACGGGCACTGTTTCAAAACAGCAACGCCCGCCCAAAAACAGTTCGTGCGGCGCAAGCGGATGCCGCCTTCATGAAGGGCGACTACGAAACGGTGCCCCTCAAACAGGCACTGGGGCGCACTGCCGTCGAGGGTGCGCTGCCATACCCTCCCGGCATCTTTGTTGTGGTGCCCGGTGAAATCTGGGAACAGGCCGCCATTGACTACTTCGACACATTATTTGCCGCCGTCAGTCAATTTCCTGGGTTCACGCCAGAAATACAGGGCGTGTTCACGGATGATGCGGGCCGCCCCGTTGTCCACGTCCTCAAAGACAAGCACTAAGCAACGCGAATAAATGCGCAAAAAAGACACTGCAATCGCCCCATTGGGCAGCACAGTGTCTTTTTGTCTGCGATATTGCTTTAATCTTTGGTATAGAATGTATCTTGCGCCGCACCAATAATCGCTAACTTGATGTGGGCATAGGTTAAGCCACCCTGCAAATAGAGCGTGTATGGTGGCCGAATTGGACCGTCACCGGAAAATTCGATGGTTGAGCCTTGAACAAAGGTCCCACCTGCCATGATGACTTGATCTTCATAACCAGCCATTTGTTCGGGAATTGGTGTCACAAACGAATCCACTGGTGAATTGCGTTGAATCGCCTCCGCGAACTTGATCATGGCGTTGGGTTCACCAAAGTTCACCGTCTGGACAATATCAGTCCGAGGGGCATCCCATCGAGGACTCACCGCAAGCCCGAGTGCTTCGAGCAAGGCCGCTTCAAAAATCGCACCCTTAATCGCATTACCGGTTGTTTGTGGGGACATGAAGAAGCCCTGGTACATTTTACCGAGCAAGCTTCCTGTCGCGCCCTCAGCGCCACCTAGGCCAGGAACCGTGAACCGATAACTGACACGTTCCACCAGATCCTTTTTCCCAACAATGTAACCACCTGTCGGCACGATACCACCGCCGGCATTCTTATATAATGAACCGGCCATCAGATCGGCGCCAACTTCCAGTGGTTCGATGGTTTCGGAGAATTCACCGTAAGCATTGTCGACAAAATCCAAACATCGGGCAAGACTGCGCGGACCACATCAATCATGGCCTTGATCTTAGCGACTGTGAATGAATCTCGCGTGGCATACCCACGAGAACGTTGAATCGCAATCACCTTGGGCTTAGAAGCGAGGCGAGTTTTGACCGCTTCAACATCCATCTCACCTTCTGGCGTCAGATCCACATAGCCGACCTTGATGCCATATTCCTTTGGACTGCCGACACCGTTACCCGCTAAGCCCAACACTTCTTGCAAGGTGTCGTAAGGCTCGCCTGTGATGTAGAGAATCTCATCGCCAGGCCGAACTAACCCGAGCAACGCCACCCCAATGGCATGGGTGCCAGAGACCAGTTGTGGGCGCACCAGTGCGTCCTCACCGCCCAAAACATCTGCGTAGATAGCTTCTAACACATCCCGACCTTCATCGTAGTGGCCGTAACCAGTTGACCCGTTCAGATAACTCTCTGCCACATGGTGGTCTTGGAATGACTTCAAGACCTTAGCCTGGTTTTCAACGATTTGTTCGTCAATCTCAGCCAAACGTGGTTGAATCTGCTGATCCACCTGATCAACAATGGCCATTAATTTTGGATCAATCTTATCCCGATAACTCATCTAATTCCTCCTCAAATCACTTATCGCGTTAACCAGTCGCGCGTCTGCTGACTAATATCAGCTAAGCTTTCCGGTTGTTGCACCAAATCAAACCACTGGGTGGGCATTTGATGTCTAAAAATGTTAATTGGCGTTTCGCATAGCGCCGTGAATTCTGCTTCACTTGTTCGACAGCGGTCGACAGGGTCATGTCACCGTTCAAATAAGGCAGGAACTCCTTGTAGCCGATGGCCTTCAGCGCTTGCGCATCGGGCCCCGCCAGTGCGAGCACTCGTTTGACCTCATCGAGCAAACCGGCCTGCATCATCAGGTCGACGCGTTGATTGATGCGCTGATACAGCAGCGCTCGCTCAGTGGTCAGTCCAATAACGCGGGTCTGAAACTGGGGATTATTCTCTGGCTGCGCCGAAAATAATTGACCCGTGGTTTCAATCACTTCAAGCGCGCGAATCACCCGCCGACTGTTGCCGACAGGAATATTGGCCGCAGCCGCAGCGTCACGTTGTTCGAGTTGTTGCCACAGCCAGGTTTGATCATGCTGCGCTAATGCTGCTTGCCAGACCTCGCGGGCATGGCTGGGTGGTGCGTCACCACCCAAAGGCAGGCCGAGGCGCAGCGCATTCAGATAAAAGCCGGTCCCACCGACCAAGATTGGCACGTTACCCCGCGTCAGAATCGCATCGATTGCTTCTATGGCACGACGCATAAACTGGGCCACGGAGAAATTGGCCTTCACCGACACAATGTCGTACAAATGATGTGGCACACCGTTCATCTCGGCCGGTGTGATCTTTGCGGTCCCAATTGCCATCTCGCGATAAATTTGATACGCATCGCCATTGACGACCTCTCCACCCACTGTTTGCGCGAGTTTGACGCCCAAATCACTCTTGCCCACAGCGGTCGGTCCCACAATCATTATGATTTTCGGGTTGTCTTTATTCATTTCATCACCAATGTTTAGTATAATGAACTTAGTAACAAAGTTCAGCATCTGGAGGGATTTTCATGAAGCATAAATTTTTCAAAGGCTTTTTAGTTGGCACATTGGCCACAGTTGGTGCGGTTGTAGGTAGTGTCTTTGCATTCAAGAAGACCTACGTCGAACCCGTTGAAACCAAAGTTGAAGAAATCAACGATAACCGCAAGCGCGCAAACCGCAAGCGTTTATCCGCTCACCAAGGCTAATCGAATAAAAAGAACTGCGGCAATCTGTCGCAGTTCTTTTTTTGTATTCAAGCCTATGATTAATCCAAAGACTTGTTTCGCCTTTGTCTTACCAGACCAGTTGTTGTAACCCTTTTTGAGCCAGTAAACGTGCAAGAATTTGTTTTTTGTAACCGCCGAGCAGCCCGCACGGACAACACGCCAGTCCCATCATAAAGATAAACGGGCAAATCCTTGCGCAATTCCACCATGCGCTCCTTGAGTTGCGTGTATGGCAGACTCCGAGCCCCTAGAATATGGCCCAGATCGAATTCATTCTTTTCACGCAGATCAATGATTTGTGCTTTGCGCATGTTCTCTTCAAAAGCTTCGGGTTCAAGTTCGCCACCGATAGCTTTGAGCTGTTGTTTTTGCCAAGCCAGGTAACCCCAGTTGACTGCCCAGGCGATTAACCCGGCACCTAAAAGAATCAGTAGAAAATTGATCAAGTCGCGCCTCCTTTACTTGATAGCCAAGGATGCCGCACCGATAACCCCAGCGGTATTTCCCAAGGTTGCTAAACGTAATTCTGTCGTCTTCCGAACGTTAGGGAAGGTGAACTGCTTGAAGTATTTGTCAACACGCGTCAACAAGAAGTCTCCGGCAGCTGAAACCCCACCACCGATAACGATGAAGCTTGGATTCAACATGTTACCAACATTGGCTAATGCTAAGCCCAAGAAGTAAGACACGCGATCAACGATCATTAAGGCCAACTTGTCGCCGTCCTTGGCGCAATCGAAGACGATCTTGGAAGAAATTTCATCACCATCATCAAGGATTTGCTTGAGCTTGGAGTCCCCGGCAAATTCTTCGGCCATGTCGCGGGCAACACGGACAACACCAGTCGCAGAAGCCACTGTTTCTAAGCATCCGCGCTTACCACATGTACACATGTAGCCATTAGGATCAACGGTAACGTGACCTAATTCACCGGCTGAACCAGCCACACCGTGCAACAAGTTGCCGTCTGCGACAATCCCGCCACCGACACCAGTACCCAGTGTCACGAAGGTCACGTCCTTGTTGTTATCGCCGGCACCTTGCCATTGTTCACCTAAAGCAGCCACGTTGGCATCGTTATCAATTGTGAACGTGATGCCTGTGCCCTTTTCGATATCCGCCTTAACGGGTTGTGTGGTCTTCCAGTTTAAATTGAAAGCTCCCGTTACTGTGCCCTTATCGATATCAACAGAGCCAGGTGAACCCATCCCGATACCGATGAAGTCGCCAGGTGTCATGTTATAAAGGTCCAGATGTTCATTGATTGATTCGATGATATCAGGAACAATGTGCTTCCCATCATCTAAAATATTGGTGTCGATACTCCAGCGTTGTTGAATTTCACCCTCTGGGGTCATGATCGCGAACTTCGCTGTGGTACCGCCGAGGTCAACCCCGATGATTTTCTTGTCTGCCATTATTTTGCCTCCGTAAATCAGAATTTAGTGGTGATTTTAACTCTTGCTCGTGTTCGTGGCGCAACACAATTTTGGCCGTGGCGTAAGTCTTATCGTCGAGCAAACCCGATTCATGCAAGCGATCGACTTCAACCGCGGCCAATTCCATATCCCACAGGCGCTCGCGACGTGGATATAGGTGCCATATCGTTTTAACAACTGTAGAACGTCATAGTATGTTTTCATGCCGACTACATCACCCCGATCATAGCCACTGCCACGACGGCGATGACCAGCACAACGCCCATCAATATTCGCCGATTGCGATTGATGAGACCGATGTTTGGAGCCCCCAGCACACCAGCGACTAAGAAGCCACCAATCAGACCACCGATGTGTCCGGCAATATCGATGCCACTACCGAACAAATTAAAGACCAGATTGATCCCAACCAGCAACAAATATTGTTGCGCAATTGATCGAATCGCTGGGTTCTCGCGGAAATTATCGCCAAGCATCAAGAAAGCCCCGAATAGACCGAAGATTGCCGTACTTGCTCCAGCCGCCAATGCATTAGCGTTGAAGACCATGCTGACATAGTTACCCGCAATCCCACTGAGCAGATAGATGGCTAAGAATCGTGCATGGCCAAAAATCTGTTCCGTCATCATCCCAAGATAATAGATTGACACGGCATTCACAACCAGGTGCATCAAGCCAATATGCAGAAACATCGGCGTGAACAGCCGCCACCATTCACCCTGTGCAATCAGTGGATTGTAGCGGGCACCCAGATCGAGCAGCACCATTGTGTTAGTGCTGCCACCCTTAAGTGTTTCCAGCAGATACACCGCGAATGTGATTGCGAGTAGCCCATATGTCATGAATGGCATATTATTGAGCCGATTCTTCCAGTTTGATTGCCGCATAATTCATCCTTTCCGTGTGAGAAAAAGCACTGCTTGTTTCTTTTCCCACAAAAAACAACAGGTTGGTTCCTGTTGTTAAAACAACGCACTACGAACCAAGCAGAATGAGTGTTACCACCTAACCGGTTTGGACCAGTTATCACTTGTAGTAGTTAGCATTTTTGTAAGCCCTGCCTACCCACTTTTAACCATTGATGGTGGATTGGTGACTCGAGTAGTTCGGGTCGGCCTTAATATTATTCATACTGTAATAATCTGCGAACATTTGTTGCGCAATCATCAAGTTATAATTTGCCGGTTCATCCCCGGTTAAGTTAGGAACAACAACGGCAATCGCAATCTTAGGATTAGATGCCGGCGCGAAACCAACGAAACTCAAGGTTGTCGTTTCTACCTGTTCGGAGGTGTTGTCTTCGGGATCAACACGCGTGAAGGTCTGCGCCGTCCCGGTCTTACCGGCAACCCCTGGATTCAAGGTGTTCAGGGCCGTGGCTGTTGTCCAACCATTCGTACCATGAACAACTTGCCACATCCCCTGCTTGACCACATTGATCTGAGCCTGGGTAGATAAGATTTTGGCCAGGACCTTTGGCTGCGTGGTTGATAGAATCGGACCAGATGAGCCATCAGCTAATGTTGAGCTGATAGATTGCACCAGATACGGTTGCATCCGATAGCCATTATTGGCAATCGAAGAGATGTACTGTGCCATTTGAATTAAGGTGTAAGCATCGTAGTTCCCATAGGACAAATCCAATGCTGACCCGACTGGTAAGGTTCCCGCGCTATTCACTGTTGGTCCAGCGTAACCGGATGTTTCACCAGGTAAATCAATCCCGGTCTTTTGACCCAGACCAAATTCCGTGAAGTACTTGCGCATCGTCGTGAAAATATTGCTATCTAAAGACATGTAGTCATTTGGCACATACTTGGCATGGCCTTCCTTCATCGCTAGCCGCATCATGTAGATATTAGAAGATACTTCAAGCGCGCTAGCCGCATCCAGACTGCCAAAGGTACCAACGGGATAGACGGATTTCTTTACCGGTGTTCCGGGCAAGTAAATTGGCGTATCGGGCAGATAATTATCTGTCGGCGTAATCACACCATCCTGCATCGCACCGAGGACTGTGGCCCCCTTCACAGCGGACCCCATAACAAAGGAGCGGTTGATGACACCCAATGCATCATTCGTGACGGTGTGGGTTTTAATATTCTGCTGGCGCCCGGCCAATGCCAAGATTCGCCCGGAATTTGGATCCATCGCCACCGCATAGGCACCATCGGAAACATTGGCAACACCGGCAGCGCGTGCTTGATCAAACACTTTGGTTAAGGTGGCTTCAACCTTTGCCTGGTACGCAGAATCGATGGTCAGGTTCAAGTTAGCACCCTGCTGACCTTTGAATTGTTGAACGGAATTCACGATTTGGTTCTTACTACCGATTTCCACTTGGGTCTGACTCTTTGACCCCTTCAACACATTCTCGTAGGCATTCTCCAGGTAACTGGTCCCGACGCGGTCATTACGCGCGTATCCATTGGCCAGATAGCTGGACAGGTTCTCAGCAGGCAACCCGGACTTTTCACTGGACACACGACCGATGATACTGGTCATGGAATCACCATTTGGATATTCGCGTTGCCAGTCAGTTCCCAGATTAACCCCGGGCATGCTTGTCAGATGTTCACCGACTTCAGCGACTTCTTTTTCCGTCACGCCTTCAGCCTTGATGTACACGGTAGAGAGCTGCGTGGAGCCACTCATTACCTTGAAGATCTCGATGGGTTGTTGCTGAGCCTTGGTATAGGTTGGCAGGTGTTTTTGAACATAGGCCACCTGTTTCTTATAAAACTCGCTCGAGTCAGAGGTCGATAAGGCTTGATCTGCCTTCGAGAGCTTCTTGGTAACTGCCTGACTATTCGCATCACTTGCCAAGTAATAATCCGCAAAATCGCGCGGTGTCAGGCTGGTTGATGGGACAGTGATGTACTTGGCCAGTGTTTGGGCCAAAGCCTTCATCTGCGCGGACGTAATCCCGACACTGCGCGTGTACGTGATGGCACTGTTGGCCTTATTGGTCACAAGGGCGCGACCTTTACTGTCAAAGACCAAGCCCGGGGCACGTTACCTTTAATGACGGTCTTGTCCGTTCGATCAACTTCAGCGGTTAAGCGACTCCCATTCAGGATTTGCAAATACGCTAGCTGGCCGACGAGCGCCGCAAACATCAGAAAAACCACAAAAACAATAAATTCAGTCGAAACGGCAAATGAGACTTGGGCCGCTTCGGCCGCGGTGTGCGTATATATTTCAAGACCGCAGAACTCCTTTTTTAATTATCCGTTCAAGTTTAGCAAAAAGTCGGCCGTATTACCATGCCACTTCTTTGACTATGGTATGCTATTTCTAATCACTTCGGTACTACCGAGGACTGAATTAACTTTTTCTTAGAATCCGGAGGCACCTCATGAGTCGTTTTTTTGTCCCATCTCAAGCAACATCCCTATTGGCTAGCCGCTATTTTACCCGTGCTCATCATGCTTGGCTATTATATTGGCTGCCACGTTTATCCATTCGGCAATTCAAGCCTATTAACGGTCGATCTCGGCCAGCAATACATTGATTTCTACAGTTATTTTCGGCAGACCATCCTCGGGCATCCCGATCAATTTCTGTACAGCTTTAACAAGGCACTCGGTGGTGATATGTTGGGTGTTTTCGCCTACTATTTGATGAGCCCCTTTAACTTCATCCTACTCTTCTTCCCCAAGTCCATGCTGGACACTGGCATTGTGGCTTTAACCCTGCTCAAGTATGGCAGTGCCGGACTCACCATGTGCTATTACCTGAAAAGCGTGGCCTCACAGGTTGGTGGCTGCCCGCACTGTCAATCAGTTATGCGCTATCGGGGTGGATGCTCGCCAATCAGCTCAATATCATGTGGCTCGATGCCGTCATTTTCTTACCTTTGGTTTGCGCAGCGCTGGACAGCATCGATCATCATCCGTTGCGCTACAGCCTGTTGCTGGCACTGACATTGATTGTCAATTACTACATGGGCTATATGATCTGCCTCTTTTTAATCGGCTACTTTGGCTTCACGTTGGTCCGTGATTGGACTAGCGTTAAACACGGTTTTAAGCGCATCGGCCAATTCATTTGGAGCTCACTTCTAGGCGGGGCGCTGAGTGCGTGGTTGTTGCTGCCAACCTTCTTTCAGCTCACCCAATCCAAGGGGACTTATACGGTCACCAAGGTGCATTGGAAGTTTGAATACCAACCCTTAAAGATTCTCAGCAAATTCATCACCGGTTCCTTCAACTTCGATCAGATGCCATCGGGCTATCCCAATATTTTGTTGGCAGCGTCGCGTTGATTCTCGCGATTCTCTACTTCACCAACAAACACTTTAGCTGGCAGGAACGACTATTCAGTCTCCTGTGGAGTGGCTTTCTAACCATTTCAATGATGTTTGAGCCGCTCGACCTGCTGTGGCACGGCATGCAATTTCCGGTTTGGTATCCTTATCGGTTCTCGTTTGTCGTCACGTTCTGGCTGATTATGCTCGCGGGCCGTCAACTCACACGGATGGACGACGGCATTGCCATCTGGCAGCTCGTTCTCTTGTTAGTCGTGATTATTGGCATCTGCGGCTATGTCCTGGTCAATCTGGACAGTTTTGGGTTCCTGACACCCACACAGCTGGTCATCACCGGCAGTGCCATGATGCTCACGTTGATTTTTCTATCCGTCAACTCCGATCAGAGTCACATCACGCCCCTGATTTTGTTTTTCCTTCTCTTCGCTGAGATGACGCTGAACGTGGTGTTCACACTGAATCAGTTGAGTTATGTGAGTCACTCCGACTACCATACATACACCGAGAGTCTGCGGGCCGCAGCGGCCAAAATTCCATCCAGTGATCAGGACTTCTATCGCGTTGGGAAAACCGTCTTGCGCACTAAAAATGATGCCATGCAAATCGGCTACAACGGGACCGATCAATTCAATTCAATGTTTGAGCCCGCCGTACCTGCGTTCTATGGCAAAATTGGCCAGCCAGCCGGCGATGGGTTTGTCGCTTATACCAGTGGCACCTTAATCAGCGATGCCCTATTAGACATCAAATACTGGATTTCGCCGCGCACGGATGGCGATCCACTGCTGCAACATGCCTTCTTGCCAACAGTGGCGAGTCGCCCGACCTCAACCTCTACACCAAGCGCGGTCAAACCAGCAATTTGACATTGCACCAGAACCCCTATGCCCTGGGTATCGGCTTTGTCGCCAGTCAAAACATCTTGAAAACACGGTTGTTCTCAGATGCGCCACTCGCCAATCAGGAAATGATGCTCAACGCCCTCACGGGTCAAAAGGCCTACAGCGTTCTTTTCAGCAACGTGGCCCTCAGCGCACCAAAGACAAAGGGTGTTTCAGCGGCCAAGGCAACGACTGGAACCACCTACACCAAAAAGCCTATCGCAAAAACGGCGACGGTGACCTACACCTTTAAGGCAACAACCAATGATCCTTACTATCTCACATTAGGCAGCAGCTTTACCGACAATTTGGTGAGTCTGACGCTTAATGGCGAAGCCGTGCCAATCTACGACACCTTCCGCGACACCGTGGTGCTCAACGTTACGCCAAAGCAGCTCAATCAAACACAGAAGCTGACCTTCACGCTCAACAAGAGCAGCGCTTGGTTCAAGGACGTGGCGCTCTATCGACTCGACCAGGCCGCAGCAACGGCTGAAATCAATCAGCTCGCCGCTAATCCCCTCGTGGTCACACATCACAACGCCCATTCGCTCAGCGGGACCGTCAATGTTCGTGAGAACAATCAACTCCTGATGACAACAATTCCAAAGGCGAAGGGTTGGACCGTCACCGTTGATGGCAAAGTGGTCAAACCCAGAACCACGGTTGGCCTGTTCATGGCCGTAAAGCTTGCGAAGGGCCAGCACAAGGTCCAATTCACTTACTGGCCACCGATGCTCAACTTAGGACTCTTAATCAGTGGCATCGCGGCGCTACTGACTGGCCTCATCAGCGTCATGAGCTATCGGCCTGGCCGCCACAGTTATCATCGTGCCACCCGCAAATCCTAACAGCGACAAAAAAGACTGCGATTGCACCCGTTTGGGTCATCACAGTCTTTTTTGCGTTGCGCGTGTTACACTTCTTCTTTTTCTTCAACGAACTCATACTTAGGCTCATCCGCTTTTGGATCGTAATCCACGGTCATGTTCAGACGCTCAAAAACCACGCGTCGACGTCGTTCACGTAGTAAAGGACACCGTCTTTTTCGACCTGCATCGCCGTTTCTTCGGGTGTATCATCGCGCGTCATGCCGATACTGAAACCATCATGCACCTGCGTCTTGCCGTATACCTTTCCGAAAAACGAATCCCGGCGCCTGATCTGGCAGTGCTAGTTCTGACTTAAACCACTGACTTGCAGCATCTGTTATTGTCATCTTCATTGCTCTTCCCCCTGATCCTTTACCAATCCGTGTTTAAACGCGTAAATTGTTGCCTTGGTACGGTCTTCCACCTGCAGCTTGGCCAAGATGTTTGAGACGTGCGTCTTCACCGTCTTGAGCGTGATGAAGAGCTCGTCAGCGATTTCTTGATTGGACTTACCGGCCGCAATCAGTTGCAAGACTTCACGTTCACGGTTGGTCAGGTCATCATAGAGTTGTGGCTGTGGTGGATTGGACATGCGATTCATCATCTTAGTGGTCACTTCAGGTTCCAGAACGGATTCACCAGCTGCCGTCTGCCGAATCGCGGTGGCAATCTCTTCGGCCGTGGCTGTCTTCAGAATATAGCTGGCAGCCCCCGCCTCAATCGCAGGATAAACCTTCTCGTCATCGATAAAGCTGGTCAAAATGATGATGCGTGCTTTGGGCCAGGCCGACAAAATCGTTTTGGTGGCCTCAATCCCGTCCATCACGGGCATCACCAGGTCCATCAGGATTACGTCGGGCCGTAAACTCAGCGCCATATCGACCCCTTCTTGCCCGTTTTCTGCTTCGCCCACCACGGCCAGATCAGGCTGGACACCCAAATACGTGGTAATCCCCAGCCGCACCATTTCGTGATCATCAACCACTAATACTTTAATCATGACTAACTTCCTTTGTGACGGGCACTCTGATTTCAACACTGGTCCCCTGATTTTTGAAGCTTACAAATTTGGCGGTACCGCCAATGCTTTGTGCCCGTTCCTGAATATTCTTTAAGCCGTAACTGCCGTTCTCACTGCCAGCATCAAGCTCGAAGCCGACCCCATCATCAATGACGCGCAGAATCACATTCTGATCGACCTGTTTGAGATAGACTTCTAAACTGCTCGCCTTGGCGTGGCGCAACGTGTTACTCAATAGCTCCTGCACAATGCGGAAGAGATTATCTTCACTCGCAGCACTTAACTGCACATCATCCAGTTGCCAGGTAATTTTGATTTTGATTTTGGTTTGTAATTCTTTGAGCAGTGAAATAATCCCGTCCTTGAGCGACTTGCCTTCAAGGTTGGTTGGCCGCAAGTGTAAGAGGAGCGCTCGCATCTCAGCTTGCGCCTCATTGATCACGGATTCAATCGTGGATAGTTGCTTGAGTTCAGCCGCATCAGGATCGCGCTGATTAACCACACTGCGCAGGGCCGACAACATCATCATGGCCGCAAATAATTGCTGAGAAACCGAATCGTGCAGCTCACGGGCTAATCGGTGTCGCTCCTGCTCAAGAATTTCCTCTTTGCTCTCGCCAGCAACCAAGACGGGTTGATTACTGTAGTGCTGAATTTCACGTTGTAAGCGTATCATTTTTGGCGCAGACTTTCAAGTGCTTGACCAATTTCTGGGCCCAGAACCCGATTGGCCTGCTGCTGGCGTGCCAGAATGGGTGCCTCATACTGCCCGGCAACTAATTGCGCGAGACGCTTGCTGAGCTGATTCTGCCGCACGCGTTGGCCAACATAGATCATCAGGATACTCAATAACGCAATTAGGATGACCCCGAATAACAGATACAATACGAATGGCAGCCCAAAAATGGGATCGACGGCGACATCAATAATGTCTCGTTGGCTGCCCGTAATCCACAACGTGCCCTCGATGCTACCAGCCACTAACAACAAGGTGAGTAGCGCGATGAAGGAAAAAAGGCCAAATAATCGTCCTGCCTTCATATCGTTAACACCTCCACGTCACCAATCAAGGTGCTGGTCACCAGTCGAATTCGCCGCGGCGCATCCGCATAACCCTCACTGTATTGCGTGATGGTTTCGTTATGCACGGTGAGTTCTGTCTGATTGAAGTGCAGTTGGCCATAGAGTGCTGAGTGATTGATAGAAACCCCGACACCGATCGGCACCAGGATGCGCGTTTTGCCAAAGCCTTTGCGGACAACCACCACGTTATCGCGTTCCGGTAACAAGGTGTTGCCGAGGTCGATAATTGTATCTCCAGCGGCAACGCACAGATTGATATCGTCCCACTCAAAGGGCGCCTGCCCAATGGTGAAGTCGCCAAACCACGGGCGACGGGTCCGTGTCCCGCCCTTTTCCATCGGCTCAACCGTATTGACCGTGTAAAACTGCTTATGCATCCAAGGCATGGCCCGAGCCAAATTATTGTGCGGATCACCCATGGCGCCACCCACACCGATAAACAGGACCGCAATGGCCAGCATAATCCAAATGGCTGGATTAATCATGACCGAGATACTGATCATCACGATTCCGACAATTAGCATAATGGGTCGATCTTTTTTGCGTTTCGAATTCCAGACCAGCAGGCCAATCCCAATGATTAGGCCAATGATTGCTGGTGGCGTGGTGACTAACTGATAGCCAAACCACAACAATAAGAGTGCTTCAATGAGTAAGAAAAATTGCCATCGCTGTGCCATTGACGCCCCCACTTTCTTTAGGTTATTTAAGCTTAATTATACGCTACTTTAATTGACAGCGAATGCGCCAAAAGTCCGATTTTACGTCGCGGTGGCCAAGATACAAAAAGGAGCGATGACAAAATCATGATTTCGTCGTCGCTCCTTTATCAAACTGATAACTGCCGGTAGGCGCTGAGGTGAGTTAGCCTTCAACCTTCACAATCTTAACGGTCATTTGGCCACCCGGTGTCACGATATCTACCTTGTCACCCACTTTTTGCCGACAAGGGCTTGGGCGATAGGTGATTCATTACTGATCTTACCTGCAAAAGCATCCGCTTCCGCAGCACCAACGATTTGATAGGTTTCTTCTTCATCGTCACCATCTTCAACGAATGTCACTTTACGACCTAATGTGACTTCATCGGAAGCAGCGTCATTTGCGTCGATGATTTGGGCGTATCGCAGCATGGTTTCAACAGCCACAATCCGACTTTCAACAGTGGATTGTTCATCCTTAGCACTTTCATATTCAGAGTTTTCGGATAAATCACCGAAACCACGAGCCACCTTGATGCGATCGATAACTTCAGGACGCTTAACGGTCTTTAAATTTTCGAGTTCAGCCTCTAATTGGGCCTTACCCTCTTCTGTCATTGGATATACTTTATCTGCCATTACTTAATTCCCTCACTATGATTATTATTTGCTTAACTTGTGTCCATGTTAAGAATGCATCGTCGTCTTGTCAACCACTATTTTATTCCTTCAAGCCGCGCTCGGATAAAATTGACTTGATTTGGTGACCAATAAATCAATTGCAACCTGATTGCCACCACCTTCTGGCACAATCAAATCGGCATAGCGTTTGGTCGGTTCCACGAATTGGTGATACATGGGTTTGACCGTCTTCAGGTACTGATTGATGATGTTGTCGAGTGATCGCCCACGACTTTCCATATCCCGCTTGATGCGGCGAATAATCCGAATATCGTCGTCAGTATCGACAAAGACCTTAATATCCATCAAATCACGTAAGGATTCATCCGCAAGAATCAAAATTCCTTCAAGAATAATCACATCTTTGGGTTCCACTCGGACCACTTGTTTTGAGCGATTGTGATCAGCGTAGTCATAGACTGGCTTATCAATCGCCTCGCGGTGCAAGAGTTGATTGAGCTGATGATGCAGCAGCGCCGTGTCAAAAGCGAGTGGATGGTCGTAATTAATTTTTTTTGCGCTCTTCAAAGGGCAAATCGCTGTGCTTGTAATACGCATCCTGCTCCAGCAATAGCAATGAATGGCCCGAAAATTGATCGAAAATGGCGCGACTCACACTGGTTTTACCACTCGCAGAGCCACCCGTCACCCCAATCACAATCGGTTTTTGGCTACTTATCAAGAAAATACTGCCTCCCGTAAAGGGGGCTGAGACAAAACTTTCGTTTCACCTCAGCCCCACTTATTTGATTTCATTTTGTGACCATTCACATGGTTTATTGCCCATTATCCTTGGCAAACTTAGCCGTGTTGATATCGTGCTGCTCACGTGTTGTCGCATACAGGACTTCACCGGTCTTCAAGTTCGCAACAAAGTACAGGTAATTCTGATCGCGATCGATTGGGCTCAAGACGGCCCGAATCGATTGGAGACTAGGCTGATTGAATGGCCCAGGTCCATAGCCTGTGTTCTTGTACAGGTTATACGGTGAATCGACGCTGGTATCCTTGTTAGTCAGATGGGTTTTGTGCGTATTCAAGGCATACATCACAGTGATATCAGATTGGATTGGCATCTTGATTGCCAACCGGTTCAAAAATACACCTGCAATGGTGCGGCGATCCTGTTCGGTCACCCCTTCACGTTCAACCAATGAGGCGAGCGTCAAGACTTCTTGCACGGAATAGCCCTGTTTCTTGATGCTACCGTAATAGGTCTGCATCACGCTATCCGTCTTCGCCACCATGGCTTCAACTAAGGCTTCCAAACTTTCATTCTTTGACACAGCGTATGTGGCTGGGAACAAATACCCTTCCAAGCGATACCGCACATCTTTGGCCTGGCCTGCAGACTTCAACAATGCGGGATATTTCTTCTCTAACTGATCAAAGAACGCTTGGTTCTTCATCAACTTCAAGAAGGCCGTCTTGGTCAAATTCTTATTCTTGGATGTCAGTTTGTTCAGACTGTCCCCGATTTGATCAATCGTGATCCCTTCTTTGACCAACACCTGAGTGACCGCCGTCTTGGTACTACCGGCATCGCCACCCTGACGCAGCTTATTGATGATATCATCTAAGGTCTCAGCTTGGCTGAATTGATAGCTGCCAGCCTGGAAATCAGTATAGTTATGGAACTTCACGTAATAATTAAACACAGTGGCGCTCTTAATCACGTGCTTTTCTTCCAATGCACTGGCGATATCCTTATTGGTCGAACCGATTGGAATTGAGACTGTAATCTCACTCTTCGCATTCTTGTCCACCGGTTGTAACGCGGAATCCACGTACCGGTAGCCCATAAACCAATGATGGCAAGTAGTGCCACCATAATTCCCACAATCCAGAGGACGATGCGATTCACCATCTTCTTTTCTGTGTTTCGACGCTCTTTTTTATCATTTGTTGGTCATTCGGCGTTTGTGTCGTCACGGGTCAATCTCCCACTTTCATCAAAGAATCCTGCAACCATTATACTAGAACACCTATAAAAAGCGATCTAAAACCAGATTTTAGCGAATTGTAACATTTAATTCATCTACTAATGCCGTGGTTACCTGGGTGAAGGCTTCGGTGACTTCTTCTTCTGTCAGTGTTTGATCATCACGACGATAGGTCAACGTGTACGCCAAACTCTTTTGGCCCGCTTCAATGTGTTCACCGGCATAGACATCAAACAGGGTAATTGCCTGCAAGAACTTGCCACTGTGGGCACGAATCACGGATTCAATCTGATCATTGGTGACTGATTCAGCCACCATGAGGGCCATATCACGCGTCATGCTTGGGTACTTAGGTGCTGGTTGCGCGATAATGGCATTCTTATCAGCGACGAATAATGGTTCCAGATCAATTTCAAAGACGAACGTTGCGGGTAAGCCCTGTTCGCGTTCAAAGGCGGGATGTAACCGCCCGACGAGTCCAATCTTTTGACTACCCAAGTAGATTGATGCTGTTTGACCGGGATGCATGCGGTCATCACTGCTGTCTGCTTGATAAGTAACGGGTTCAACCAGATTGAAGTCATTCAGCAGCCGTTCAACAATGCCCTTGATGTAATAGAAATCAACACTCGCACTGGTTTCATGCCATGTCTTATCGATTACTTCACCGGTAATCGCACCAGCCAGATATTCGCGTTCTGTTGGGCGGGTGTGACCAGTCGAGGTCAAGAAGACACGACCTTGTTCATACAAGGCCACATTCTTTTCACTGCGGGCCACGTTGTACGCGATGGCATCGAGTAACCCTGACACCAAGTTCATCCGCAACACCTTGTGATCTTCCGTCATTGGGAAGTCTAAAACGGTGGCTTCGCTGGCTTGCAGCTTGAACCATTCGGCCTTTTCACTGCTGGTTAACCCATAGCTGATGGCCTGAGTGAGGCCGCTGGCTTCTAACAATTGCCGAGAGCGCTTGATTCGTGCTTGAACCGGTGTCAATTCACCGATTGTCAAGGTGGTTGTTGGCAGTGTGCTTGGTAAGTTGTCGTAGCCATAAATCCGTGCAACTTCTTCGATCAAATCAGCTTCAATCGCGATATCCCAACGGCGTGGTGGCACAGCGACACTGAAGAGGCCGTCTTCAACGCGAACCCCAAAGCCCAACTGTTCAAAGATCTTGGTGATAGCGGCCACATCCAAATCAGTCCCTAACACGTGATTGATGCGTGCCAAAGTGATATTAACGATGGTGTCTTCAGCCTTGATCGCACTGGCTGAAATGTGTCCTTGCGCAATATCACCATCGCTCAGTTCAGCGATGAGCCGTGCTGCTTGATCCAAGGCTTCATTGATGCTAGCAACATCGATACCCTTTTCAAAACGAGCGGATGCTTGGGAGCGCAAGTTGTACTTCAATGCGGTTTTACGCACATTAACGGGCGCAAACTTAGCGGATTCCAGCACAACAGTCTTCGTGCCGTCTGTCACTTCAGAATTCAAGCCACCCATGACACCAGCCAGAGCAACTGGTTGCTGGCCATTTGTGATGACAATATCTTCTGTATCGAGTTCGTGTTCATTGCCGTCAAGCGTGGTGAATTTTTCTTGTGCTTGGGCACGGCGCACGCGAATTTCTTTGCTGCCTAAGGCGTCGTAATCAAACGCGTGAAGTGGCTGCCCGAACCCTAACATGATCAGGTTGGTGACATCGACCACATTATTGGTTGGCCGAATGCCCGCGTTCCAGAGCCGACGTTGCAACCAGAGTGGACTCTCTTTGATGGTGACGTTGTCAATCACGCGCATCTGGTAACTCGGTGCATCTTCTGGATTGTCAACGACAGCACTGAGATAATCACTCACAGGCTTGCCGGTTTCGTTAACGTCCCCGTCATTAAAATGTGGCACATTGCCATAAGTGGCACCAACTTCCCATGCCACACCGCGCATGCCTAATGCATCCGCACGGTTAGGGGTGATTTCAAAATCCAAAATAGCATCGGTCATGCCCAAGGCAGCGAGTGCGTCGCTCCCAGGCTTGAGTGCTTCGTTAAAGACATAAATCCCCTTAGCGTATGCTTTTGGCACGACATTTTCAGGGTAACCAATTTCTTGTAAGGCACAGATCATGCCGAGGCTTTCAACGCCACGAATCTTGCCTTTTTTAATCTTGATGTTGTCTGCAATCCGCGCGCCAGGTAAAGCAACAATCACGGTTTGCCCGGCAGCGACGTTGGGTGCGCCACAGATGATTTGTCGAGGTTCTTCTTCGCCGACATCCACTTGTGTCACCTGTAAGTGATCGGAGTCAGGATGTGGTTCCATACTCAAAATATGCCCCACAACAATCTTTTTTAACCCTTTATCGGGGTGATGGACATTGGCCACTTCAATCCCGGTGCGTGATACTTTGTCAGCCAGTTCTTCTGGTGTTACTGGCACATCTACTAATTCCTGTAACCATTCATATGAAACGTCCATGCTAGCCCTCCTGTTTGAACTGGTTTAAGAAGCGTAAGTCATTCTGGTAGAAGCTCCGAATATCGTCGATCCCATACTTGAGCATGGCGAATCGGTCAGGGCCAAGACCAAAGGCAAAACCACCGTATACATCCGTGTCAACACCGGCGTTGCGTAACACATTGGGATGCACCATACCGGCACCTAAAACTTCGATCCAACCGGTATACTTACATACCGCACAGCCTTTACCGCCACAGCGGAAACAGGTCACGTCCACTTCAACGGATGGTTCTGTGAATGGGAAGTAACTGGGACGTAAGCGAATTTCGCGATCTTGTCCAAAAACATGCTTACTCAATGCGAGTAAGGTCCCCTTCAAATCGGCCATGGTGATGTGCTTATCGACGACCAATCCTTCTAGTTGGTGGAATTGATGACTGTGCGTCGCATCATCGGTATCGCGACGATAAACGCGGCCTGGACTGATCATTTTGAGTGGGCCCTGGCTGAAGTCATGCTTCTCGAGTGTCCGTGCTTGGACAGGACTCGTATGTGTCCGCATCAATAATTCATTGTTGATGTAGAACGTATCTTGCATGTCCCGTGCGGGGTGATTGGCAGGAATGTTCATCATCTCGAAGTTATAGTGATCTTCTTCCACTTCTGGACCTGAGACCACTTGGTAACCCATGCCCATGAAGAAGTCTTCCAAATCATCCATCATTTGCACGATAACGTGGCTGACACCGCGTTGGTCTTGGTTCCCAGGTAAGGTCACGTCGATTTTTCAGAGGCCAGTTGTTGCTCAATAACGGCTGTTTCGAGTGCTTCCTTACGACTTTGCAGAGACTCGGTCAGTTGGTCCCGCACTTTATTGGCGAAGGCACCCACCTTAGGCCGTTCAGTTTTATCGAGATCCTTCATTCCGCGCAAAATTTCAGTAATGGGACCTTTTTTCCTAACAAGCTAACGCGAATATCATTTAATTCCTTGAGATCAGTAATCTCTTGGATTCTGTCATGACTGCGCTTTGACAGTTCTTCTAGCTTTTGTTCTAAATCCATAAAATCCTCCTTTTTAATGTGCAAGTGATCATTTTTAGTGATCCAACATGCACTTTTACGCACAAAAAAAGCTCCGCCCCAAAAAGGGACGAAGCATCGCGGTACCACCCTTGTTCACAGACTAAGCCTGTGCACTCAACAACATAACGGCATGGACCGGCGCTTCCTAAACAATCTGTCTCAGAAGGCTACTCAAAAAGCGAAAACAGGTGATAAGCGCATCGATCACTTGCAGTCAATGGTGAATCTTCCCTGGCTGCGCCGCACACTTGAACTTTTATCCTAGTATTTAAACGATTTAATTAGGAACAATATACCAAATATGAAGAGACAAAACAAGTTACGCTCGTGAAATCAGGACGCAGATTAGCATTCTTGATCGCTAATCCAGGTGTCACCCCAAGTGTGTGCTGCTTCCATCACATCTTGAAGTGCAGCCCCTTTGGCAGTCAATGAGTATTCAATCAATGCGGAGTCTTCATGGGTCTCACGATTAACCAAGCCTTGACCCTCAAGTTCCTTCAAACGTTCGACCAACACGCGGTCGGAGCACTTCGCAACAGACTTCGCAATATCCTTGAAGCGAGATGGGCCATTTTGAAGTAAGACTTCCAAAATTAAGCCATTCCACTTCTTACCAAGGATCGTGAACGTCTGTTGAAACTTAGGGCAGATGCTCAGATCGGATTGTTGCGTACAGTCAACAGTAACGGTTTTCTCCATGTTGTTTCCTCCTATATCTACCAATCACTTACATTTTGATAGTACCAAGTATACCGCAACGGCGTAAAAAACAAGCACCATCATTTCAGTCATAAAAAAGAAGAAGATGAGACAAAAGGCGGTTATAGAATGAGGATTAACAGGCAACATGGCTAAATCCTGAACTTAGGATGTGCCATGATGCTGGTTAACCGGAATTCTATGCTTTTGGCACTCGATTAGGCAATACTATGCGCACAAAAAAGAAGCTATGACTGAGTCACAGCTTCGACGTGCATGCCAAAGGATGTCTAATCCGTTGAACGGCTGGCCAACAATTGTGATGGGTGCCGTACTTTTTGCCACCAAGGGCTCACAACTTCATCCATTGCAGCGTAATCATCAACCAATGAGACGATATAACTCTCGGCATACTTAGGTAAGCCGATTGTTGCCCCCCACATGTGCTTGACGATAATGTCTTTTTCTTTGGGTGATAGCTCGGTTATTTTTCAGCGTTGCGCAAGGCAATGCGTGGATGGATGTAGGCGTGTGTACCTAATGAGAACTTTGTTGTCCGCCAATCGTAATAGAACATATCGTGCAACAAACCAGCACGCGCAGTTGCTTTGGCATCGAGGTGCCAGCGCTTGGCGATTTGGTAACTCTGATAGGACACATGGATCGAGTGCTCCAGCCGATTCGAATAATGATGTTGCGTATATTCTTTCAGTTGCTGCACTTCTGGTCGATCCAGAAGATCTTGCACATAGCTCATATATTCGGAATCATTCAACCAATCAGTATCTTTGACCATTCAAAAGCTCCTTTTGTGCGCTAAGATTCAACACACCTGCATTATATCAGCTTCCGCAAAAAGTGATAGCAAATTAACCGGCTTAACTATTTTTTAATCACCGACCAGATGGAACATCACAACAGCAGCGGCAATGGCCACATTCAGTGATTCGGCCTTCCCCTTGATAGGAATGTACAAGTTGGCTGTGGTTTGATCCAACAGAATCTGTTGCATCCCATTGCCTTCGTTACCCACGATCAAACCAAATTGAGGAGCAGCTTCAACCGAACGATATGGCACCGCCTGTGGATTGAGCTCAGTCCCATAAACGGGAATATCAGCTTGCTTCAATTGTTTGACCACGGTCGTTAATTTTTCCTGCACAATATTCAGGTGGAATTGGCTCCCCTGCATCGCCCGCGTCACTTTGGCGCCGAATGGATCAGCGGTTTGGTGACCGAAAACAACGGTCTTGATGCCGGCTGCATCCGCTGTCCGAACCAGTGTCCCGACATTACCGGGATCTTGAATGCCGTCGAGTAAGAGATATTGGCCGTGCAGTGGGGCATCGAGTGTTGCCAATTGCCGTGGCATGATGGCGAAAATACCTTGTGGTGACTTGGTATCGCTCAAGTGACTGGCCACATCTTCTGAGATTTCGGTGATCTTGTTATAGAATGGCTTGAGTTCGCGCATCTCTAAAAACTTGTTTGTCGCATAAATGGCTTTTGGTTGTTCGCCGGAATTAACGGCTTCTTGAACCAAGTGCCAGCCTTCTAATAGGTAAAGTTGTGCCTCTTTTTGATACTTGTGGGTTGTTAACTTCTTAGCTTGCTTAATCTTGTCATTTTTGGTGATGAAATGTATTCCATAATGTCCCTGCCCTTCTTAGCTGAAGTCCAGTATACCATACTTCAGTCTGAGTTCAGATGCGCATGAATATGCTACACTAATGATAAACTATTGCGAGGTGAGACAAATGGCAACAAACGGTGTCCACATTATTGTTTCCGGGCGCGTTCAGGGGGTTGGCTTTCGCTGGATGACCAAGATGGTCGCGGCCAAACTCCACATCACGGGCACGGTCGCCAACCAAATGGATGGTTCGGTCGAAATTTATGCGGTGGGAGCGAGTGACCAACTGGCTCAATTTGAAGCAGCAGTGAAGGCGAGCCCAACACCGAGTGGTCGCGTGAGTGATTATCAGGCAACCCCACTCGACCCTGTTCCGACGTTCAAAAATTTTGATGTCATCGGTTGAAACCCTTTACGGCTTCAAGTATAGTTAAAACGATATTCATTAATGAAGGGACAGACACAATGACGAAATTGAAACGATGGCTAACCGTCGGCGGGATTAGCTCGCTGGCATTGTTTTTAGCTGCCTGTGGTCAAACCACCACAAAAACGGTGTGCGTAAGCCACCAACAGACTTCTTTAACGGGACCTTGTACAAGTATATTGCGCAACCTTTGCAACACTTGATGGAGTGGATTTCAGGCTTCTTCAGTGGTCCTAACGGTTATGGGATTGCCATTATCCTGATCACCTTGGTTGTGCGGATGATTCTGTTACCGCTGATGTTGAATCAGCAAAAGAACATGACTATCTCACAAGAAAAGACCAAGCTCTTGAAGCCGCAATTAGACATCGTGCAAGCTCAGATGAAGAAAGCCACAACACCTGAAGAACAGATGCAGGTCAATCAGCTGATGCAGCGTGTCTACAAGGAAAACGGCACCAGCATGATTCCGCCAATGGGCTGTTTGACAATTTTGATTCAATTGCCAATCTTCTCCGGCTTGTATCAAGCGGTGGCTTACTCGACTGAAATTTCTAACAGTACTTTCTTTGGGATTCAATTAGGGAAACCCAACATGATTGTGACGATTATCGCGACCCTGTTATACGTCGCCCAGAGTTACATCATGATGCAGGGTGTCTCTGAAGATCAGAAGAAAGCCATGCGGACAACCATGTGGCTCTCACCTGGGATGACCTTCTTCTTCTGTTTGATGTCACCTGCAGGACTCGGCTTGTACTTCTTGGCCGGTGGTCTGATTATCTTGATTCAACAAGTGATTGTTACATACGTCATCACCCCATCCATCCGCAAACGCTTGGATGCCGAAATGGCCGAAAACCCACCTGTGATTGTTGTCGATGAACACACATTCGATAAGCAAAACGCGAGCGCACCTGCTGCCAAGGGTAACGCAAATAACGCTGCCTCGACCAACAGTGAAAGCAACCGCAACCGTAATCGCAATGCGGGTAAGCAACAGCGGCATCACTAATCAATGCGCAAAATGATATAACAAATACCCCGAGATCAAACCACGTGGTTTAATCTCGGGGTATTTTGTTGGGTTTTCAAATGTCGAACAATATCGATGAGTCGCGTTCCAAAAGCATCTTTTGTCACAGCCTAATCTTACAGTTCACTATGAATTTCAGTGGATTTCATTTTTGTTCTGCCAAATTGGCTTGACGCCGAAGCTCGGCTGCTTGATTGCTTGTAATCACAGGCAGATTGACCCGGAAAACAGAGCCATGCCCCAATGCGGAATCAACTTCAATCGTACCCTTATAGTTCTCAATCAGTTGTTGCGCAATCGCAAGGCCTAAGCCGTTACCACCCTTTTCGCGGCTCCGCGCCTTATCAACGCGATAGAAGCGATTGAAGACCCGTTTGCGATCTTCAGGGCTGATCCCCTCACCGAAGTCTTGAATGGCCATGGCCACCCCTTCTTCTTCGTTAGCAGCGGAGATATGAATTTCTTTACGACTTGTGGAATACTTGACCGCATTATCCATCAGAATAATTAAGACCTGTTCAACGTGATTGCGATACATGCGGACAAACGTTTCGCCTTCCAGCGCATCATCAAAACGTAAACGTGAAGTCCGGATGAATCATCCGAAAATCATTCACGACCTGTTGCAGGATCTGATGAATGTCTGTCACAGCATTTGGAAATTGGATATCAACTTGGTCCGCACGGGTGAGATCGAGCATTTCTTGAATCAAGCTCTTCATCCGCGTGATTTCCTGAAGCGAAGCAGACAACGATTCTTCTAACACTTCAGGATCATCCTTACCCCAGCGATTCAACAGCTGGAGATGCCCTTCCAAAATAGCGACAGGTGTCCGCAATTCGTGCGAAACGTCTTGCACGAAATCACTCTGCTGGTCAATGTAGTGTTGCATGCGATCCAACATGCCATTGAATTCAACCACCAAATCGGCCAATTCATCGTGATGCTTGAGTTCTGGAATCCGCACAGACGATTGTGGCTCTTCATTGACGATATCAATCGTGTCAGTGATGCGCTTGATTGGCTTCAGGAAGCGCGATGCTAAGACATAACCCAGCAACATGGAGAATAATAGCGCAAAATCGAACTCGCATAGATCACAGCGGTAATCTTGCGCATCGTCACGTGAAAGGCATTCATCGCATCGGTGACCTGAATGTAGCCGATGAGCTTACCGGTCGAACCGGAATGTACAGGTGCGCGGCCCACGATTCCATCAAAGTCACCGTTGACCTCATCACTCAATTGCAAGTCGCTAACTTTTTTCAAGTCAACACTCGCGTTGTGCGACGTAAAGACATAGGTCCCCGAGCGATCATACACAGAAACCGTGATATCTTCACGCGACAACTTCTGGAGAACGGAATCCGAAAATAGCGAGGAGTGACTGGTTTCCGTTGGCATTGCGCCAGCGGCCGGATCATCCTTGTCCTGCGCACTACTGACATCAATTCTTGGCACCACGTCAGCGACCGTCAAGTTTGAGCGAACCGGGGAGAGACGCTGAACCACGGCATTGACCGTGTCCTTGACCGTATTGCGTTCTTGCGCGACCAGAATTTGACGAGTGGCACCATAGACCACCATTGAAAAAACCAGAAACGTGATGAAAATACCAATTCCCACCGTCAGCGCCCACTTCACTTTCAGTGAAATACGGCGATGTGTTTCTGGTTGTTCCGTTTTTTAGTCAGTCGTTTCAACGATTAGGACCGCATTACGTAGCCGGTTCCCCGTACCGTCTGAATATAGCTAGGTTCGCCTGGGCGATCAATCTTGTTCCGGATATAACGCACGTAGACATCGACAACATTGGTTTCAACGTCTGAATTGTAGCCCCAGACCTTGCTCAACAACACATCACGCGCCAAAACAACATTAATGTTTTCCATCAATGTCAGTAACAGTTCATATTCACGCTTGGTAAGCTCGATGATATCATCACCACGACGCACCACACGATTTTCCTTTTCGATGACTAAATCACGATAGGTAATGGTCGTTTGCTTCGCAGCGTTGTTTTCACCTTCGATATTGATGCGGCGTAATAACGCACGTAAGCGAGCCAATAATTCTTCAATCGCAAATGGCTTAACGATGTAATCATCCGCACCGTGATCCAAACCAGAAACACGATCGATTACAGAATCACGCGCTGTCATCATAATAATTGGGGTATTCTTCACCTGGCGCACCCGGCGACAGACTTCAAGGCCATTGAGTTCTGGCAACATGAGATCGAGCAAAATGGCATCCCAATCTTCATCTAATGCAGCCTCAAGCCCTGTCCGGCCGTTAAATGCACGGCAGTCTCATAACCTTCATGCTTTAATTCCAATTCAACAAATCGAGCGAGGTTCTTCTCGTCTTCGATAATTAAGATTTTACTCATCTAATTGCTCCTTAACTTGGTCCGCCATGGTTATCCACGGGGATTATTTCTCATTTTCAAATTCTCATCCAGTCGAATTCTAATGAAAGCTTATCGCCGAATTATTATAACACAGTTTGACAGCATTGCGAAATACCGATGTAGCCGGGTTGGGCTGGTTACGCCTTGTCAAAATTAGCCATTTTATATGGATTAAAAAAGGGTTAATTTGAAATCCCACATTATCACAATAAAGGATATTAATTGAGTCATTTCAGCCGACCCTCATTGAGGACACACAAAAACACCGACCATCACAGTCAGTTTGCACTGAATGGTGAGGATCGGTGTTTATTTTGATTAATTGGTTTATTGTTCCTTATACCATGAGTAATGGAAGATACCATCGCGGTCATTACGGTTATAAGTGTGGGCACCGAAGTAATCGCGTTGTGCTTGGATCAAGTTAGCAGGCAATACTTCACTACGATAAGAATCATAGTAAGCAATCGCAGCTGAGAAGCCAGGTACAGGAATACCAGCCTTAACAGCTAACCCAACTAAGTCACGGACACTTTCTTGATAGTTCTTAGCGATTGTTTGGAAGTAATCGTCTAAGAGCAAGTTCTTCAGTGCTGGTTCCTTGGTGTAGGCATCTGTGATATTTTGTAAGAAACGCGCACGGATAATGCAGCCTGCACGCCAGATCTTAGCCATGTCGCCATAGTTGATATCCCAGGCATAGTTTTCAGAAGCAATGCGTAATTGTTCAAACCCTTGCGCATAGCTCATCAACTTACTGAAGTAGAGTGCCTTACGGATCATTTCAACAGCTTCGGTCTTATCGACAGTCACGTTGCCAACGGGCTTAGGTAATACCTTGCTTGCGTTGACACGTTCGTCCTTCATCGCACTGATGTAACGTTGATAAACGGATTCGGTGATGACACCTTGAGGAACACCGAGTTCGAGGGCAGATTGTGAGCTCCACTTCCCTGTCCCCTTGTTACCAGCAGCGTCCAAGATAACATCAACGATTGGCTTATCTGAACCCATGTCATCCTTACGTGTCAGGATATCAGCGGTGATGTCGATTAAGTATGAATCGAGTTCGCCCTTGTTCCAGTCAGCGAAGATGTCAGCAATTTCGCTCACATCGAGACCTAACATGTTGCGTAACAGGTTGTAACTTTCAGCGATTAATTCCATATCGCCGTATTCAATCCCGTTGTGCACCATCTTCACATAGTGTCCAGCACCATTAGGGCCGATGTAGGTCACACATGGCGCGCCATCTTCAGCCTTAGCTGAGATTTGTTCAAGAATTGGTGCAACCAGATCGTAAGCTTCTTTTTGGCCACCTGGCATCAAAGAAGGTCCTTCCAAGGCACCTAATTCACCACCGGAAACACCCATCCCGATGAAGTTAATCCCTGATTCATCGAGCTTGGAGTTACGCCGCATGGTGTCTTCAAAGAAGGTGTTCCCACCATCGATCAAGACATCACCCTTATCCAATAATGGTAAGAGTTCGTTGATAACGGCATCGGTACCGGCACCGGCCTTAACCATCATCAAAATACGACGAGGCTTTTCAAGTGAGTTAACGAAATCTTCAATTGTATAACTAGGAACTAAATGCTTGTCAGGGTGATCTTTAACCACTTCTTCAGTCTTGCTTGCGGTCCGATTATAAACAGCAACCGTATAGCCACGACTTTCAATATTAAGGGCAAGATTCTTGCCCATGACTGCCATACCAATAACACCAATTGTGGTTGGTCCATGACAATGCCTCCTCATGATATCTTTTATATTGCCTACTCATGGTAGCAGAATAACCGCAATTATTAAAGTATCTGGCCTCTAATTATTGCAAGTTTTTACGCATTCATAAGGCATTTTCGTTTTTTAGAATATTTACGTCAAAAAAGAGCTGTGACACACCGAATGGTGGTCTCACAGCTCATTATTTTCAAAAAATTTATTGCTGAAGCGCGCAGCTATTTGTCATCCTCTGGCGCATCATCATCGTTAAACAAATCCTTTAACTTCGCAAAAGCGGCGTTTGGTTGTTCAGCTTGTTCTTCCTGAGTTGCCTGGTAATCAGATTCAGTCATGACTTCCCAATCAGTTCCGGAAGGCATTTCATCATCAGCCGCTTCCTCTGGTGTCAGCACTTGCATGGGAATATTCAACAGCAAGTGATCTTCCACAGCGGAAACCAGATCAAGTCGGTCGCCAGTCAATTCAATCAGTAATTCGCCATCTTCGTACTGATCGGCATGATCAGGATCACTGAGATAGATTTCACTGAATGTGAAGTTCATTGGTAATTCGACGGGCTTTAAACTCCGCGTCGATGGCACAGTGATACTACCTGCCAGCGTCACGCTGACCAGATAATCGCCTTTATCAAAACTGATATAGCCGTCCACGTTGATTGGACTCACATCCATAATCTCGGGATCGCGTTTGATCAAGTCAGCTTTGACATCAACCGTCTCAGTGAAATGCAGCGGTGTTTCCTTATATTTCATTAATTCGGCAATGGCCCAATTTAACATCGTTTTCCTCCTTTAATCACGCAGCATAATCGGCAAACGCCCATAATTCTGTGCGCGATTGGTTTGATTTTCAAGTAATTGATCCGCACGATTAACCAGATTCAGCTCACCATCGGGTTGTAACATGGCAGCGTTCACCTTGGTAATCAGCGGCAAATTGATTTGTTTTTTCTTGATGCAGATAGGCCCGACCAGCAGCAGAAAAGCCCAACACGTGCAGCACCGGATGTGCCGCGGCCCATGTCATCTCATTTGCGTGAGATTAAGCACTGTATAGAGCGCGAGTCGCCGCAACCGCGCATACGTGTAGCGTTTGGACTTAATCGCTTCAAGGAAGGCATCAAAATCATGCCCCGGTCGTAATTGTTGGACCAAGCGATACTCCAATCCCTCGCTCATGGTGTAGATTGCCCGCAACTGTGAAAGTGGCGTGGTCTGCAACCGATAGCGCAGCAGTGGAAATAACGTGGTCCAATTCAGTGGCATGAGCCTCTCTATCATCGCTTGTGTGGCTGCCGGTAACACCTCTTCGGGCACTGGCTGCTGCTGACGCAAGGCGTGTCTGATGGCACTGGCGCTCGCGCTATGAGCGTCCAGTTCAGGATCGTCATGATCACGGCCCTGCCTGGCAAAAGGATAGAGCGCCATCGGCCAATCTTTGGCCAGCGTCGCGCGGGCATAGGCGAGCCCCAACATGGTATTGGGCGCCGTTAATGCCTGGCCTGTCTGCTGTACAATCGCCTCGTTGAGCTGAGTCGCAAAAGTCTGATTGTACTGGCGAAACTGGTTCTGACTACCAGAAATATCAGCTAAGTCCTTGGCCAACTGCAAGTAGTCCAGATCCGCTTGCTCACTACCAAAGGCTAAGGCGTGCACATTCAGCCCACGCAATAAGTCAATGGCACCTTCGGCAAATTGATCAGCCGCCTGCACCGAACTGGTCACCGGTAATTCGACCACCACATCGGCACCGGCATCGAGTGCAAGTTGTGTGCGTTGCCATTTGTCCAAAATTGCTGGCTCGCCGCGTTGCACAAAGTTACCGGACATCACGACCACCACCGCATCAGCACCGCTCAATTGACGAGCTTTTTGCAGGGCAAACTGATGACCACTGTGCAGTGGATTGAACTCAGCAATCAGACCGACCGCATGCATCATTTTTAGCGTGGAAGAACCAACGAACACTGGTGTCTGTCACCGGTTCATTCCCGAAGTCACTGGTCACTTCAATTGAGTTAAAACCAGCTTCAACTAACGCTTGCTTGTAAACCTCGACGGGATACGTGCGCTCCTTGTGGGTTTCAATCAGTGGCTTGTAGGCATCGATTTTTTCATCATACAAGAAGAAGGTCAAATCGTGTTCAGCACTGTGTGGCACTTCGCCCTCGTAACTGGTCCACAAGAAGGCATAGTCTTCGGTCTGATAGTTATACATGTACCCTGGGAACAAATCATCCATCTGATGCAACGAATGGGCGTCAAACATGAAGTCGCCGCCTGCATCCAAAACAGAATAAACCTGTTTGAACACATTGGTGACTGCATCGATGTCTGGCATATAACAGACTGAATCATCAAAGCAGGTCACAATCTGATAAGTCGGCATGTCCGTCAGATCCTGCATGTCACCCAGAATCAGTGGCAACTCGATTTTGGCTGCATCCGCCTTTGTTCAGCCAGTGACAGCATATCACCGGAAAGATCAAAGTCGGTCACTTTAAACCCAGCTTGAACCAGCAAAACTGCGAGACTACCAGAACCACCCGCAAGTTCTAACATCGCTTGGCCATTGGGCTGGACCCGCTTGGTCACATAGTCGCGCCATTGCGTGTAGAGATCCTGATCCATTAAGGTGTCATAGACCTGCGCAAAGGTTTCGTAAATCATCCTTCGATCCAGCCTTCAACGTCAACTAATGGGGCATCACGCCAAAGCTTTTCCAGGTTGTAGAATTCACGTTCTTCAGGCAAGAAGGCGTTGACGACAACATCGCCAAAGTCCATCAGCACCCACTTGGAGTTCTTTTGACCTTCAATATGACGAACCATCACGCCAGCTTCTTCTTCCTTGTCCTGGACGGCATCCACAATCGCCTGTAATTGGCGTTCGGAATTACCGCTCAAGATAACAAATAATCCGCGAGCAAGCTCACTTCGCGCATATCAAGCACGACAATATCTTCGGCGCGCTTGTCATCTGCTGCTTTCACAGCGGTTTCTAACATCATTTCACTACTTAACATGTTTCACCTCGTGTTAATTTCTGTGTTTTGGAATTCATCAATCTCAATTGGTCTGACGAATCAGTGCGTTATAGGTCAACAAGGTTTGGGGATAGACAACCTTATTGGTGCTAACCAAATACGTCAGCGTGTTTTGTAATTCAATCAGTGTCGCGTCACTCAGGCTCGTTTCAGCCGCTTTTCTGGCCGCGACTTCACCGTCGAGCTTGCGTGCCGGTTCAATGAAATCGGCGACAAACGTGATCTCATCGAGTGGTGTCATGGTAGGCGCACCGGTGGTATGGCGTTCAATCGCCTGCAACACCAATGGTCGGTAATACCTACTTCATGTTCAATGAACCAAACACCGACCATGCCGTGCCAGATACCGCGGCCATATGCCAACAGTGCCTGGTCGAAGCCTCATTCTGGATGACTTGTCGATATTCTGTCACTGGAATCTGCTTGGCATAGTCGTGTAACAAACCGGCTAGCCCCGCCCGATCGATATCTTCATCGAAACGCTTGGCAAGCTTGCGGCTCGTTTTTTTCAACGCGCAGGCAGTGTTCAAATCGCGCATCATCGAGTCGTTCCTTGAGCCGGGCAATGATATCATCGCGGCTCAAGCCGTTGGTTAATTCAGTTGGATAAGTAATGTCAGTCAAAATAGAGTCCCTCCTGTTGAATGTAATCGATCACGGGATCCGGTACCAGATATCTCAGGCTCTGGCCGGTCTGCACGCGATGGCGAATATCAGTCGAACTGATATCGATACCCGGTGCATCCACCCATAAACGGGATACTGACTCGATGGCGTGTAACCGGGGCGCTTAACCCCGACAAAAGTGACCAGTTTAACCAATTCATCGATTCGAGACCACTTCGGCAGAT
Organism: Lacticaseibacillus saniviri JCM 17471 = DSM 24301; assembly: GCF_001311785.1. Taxonomy (GTDB): domain Bacteria; phylum Bacillota; class Bacilli; order Lactobacillales; family Lactobacillaceae; genus Lacticaseibacillus; species Lacticaseibacillus saniviri. The sequence continues at coordinate 33,772 of NZ_BBBX01000023.1, forward strand.
AATTCACCATATCGGCACCAATAATAAAATAATAATCGGTGTCTGGATGCAGCTTTTTGAGTGCCAGCATCGTTTCGTAGCTATAGCTCACGCCGCCGCGGCGAATCTCAATAAGTTCAAGCGCAAACAGCGGGTTCCCCGCAATTGCTCGCTTCAACATCTCCACGCGATCCTTCGCTTCAATCGCCCGCTTAGGATCTCTGTGAGGTGGTTTATTGTCGGGCATAAAAAGACTTTCTCAAGTCCTAATTGTGTCCCCACCTGTTCGGCCATGATCAAGTGGCCATTGTGAACGGGATTAAATGTCCCGCCAAAGATACCGACTTGTTTCTTGCGATCCAAACCCAAAATTTGTTCCCGCATCGCAACGGAAATCACGGGTTGGGTCAATGTTGTTGTTTGACTCACAAGCTCACTTCCTATAATTTCGCAATTTGGTTGAGATATCGCGGTTATCAGGATCGGTCGCTTTGCGGTAGACCAGAAGTGTGCGGCCAATGGTTTGTGCCACTTCAAGGCCGTCGATGGCATCCGCTAAATACGCACCGACCTCTTTGGGTGTTGTTTCGGCAGCTTGCAGCAAACTGATCTTGATCAGTTCACGTGTTTCAATGGCCTTTAACACACCATCACTGAAGCTTTCGCTCATGCCGTTCTTCCCCACATTGATTAAGGGTTTCATGGTCATGCCTTGGCTCCGTAAAAATCGTTTCTGTTTACCAGTTAACATATATTCTCCTCTATTGTGTCAGGTTCTATTCGGCAGGCGCCTAGATCAATGCCTTACGCATCAAGACGTCAACGCCCTTTGGCGCATAGCCGGCAACGGTTTGGCCTGCTGGAATCACAATCCAGCCTAAGCCGGCAAAAACTAGGTCAGACTTTTCTTTTGGTGTGAATTCAAACCGGACTAATTCGGGGAAATCACCCATTTCGTCGGCTTGTGGTGGTGTCAGTAACCCACCCGCATGCTTTTCGTAGAACGCATCCGCATTCTCTAACTTGGTCCGGTGCAACATCAATTGATTATCGACGTAGACCGTGAAACCGTTGCGTTGACCGTGAACAAAATCAAACCGAGCGAGGCCACCTAAGAAGATGGTCTGTTCAGGATTGAGTTGGAACACAGTTGGTCGAATCGGTTTGGTTGGTGAGACTAGCTGCAAGTCCTTGGCACCCAAATAGTGTGCCATTTGATTGCGATGGATAATCCCTGGTGTGTCAATCAATGACTGGCCATCATCCAGTGGAATTTCAATCCGATCAAGCGTTGTGCCTGGGAAGCGTGATGTCGTAATCAAATCGCTCACCCCAGTCAGTTGCTTGATCACACGGTTGATTAAGGTTGACTTCCCTGTATTGGTGACCCCAACCACATACACATCGCGGTGATCACGGTATTCTTCAATGGTTTCGAGCAGTTCGTCAACCATCTGCCCATTCTTGGCACTGGTCAACATGGTCGCAATGGGCCGCAAGCCCTGTGCATGTGCTTGTTGTGTCAGCCAATTTGTCACCCGCTTTTGGTTGATTGACTTGGGTAAGACATCAGCCTTGTTCCCAACCAGAATCACGGGGTTCTTGCCAACAAATCGATGAAGTCCAGGAATCACACTCCCGTTGAAATCGAAAAATGTCGACCACATTGACGATCAAGGCATCACTTTCACCAATGGCGTTCAATAACTTCAAGAAATCATCATCCGTCAGCGAAACGTCCGCGACTTCATTGTAATGGCGGAGTCGGAAACAACGCTGGCAGTAGATATCGCCTTCAGGGTCAGCCTTAGCTAACGCAGCAGCAGGCAAAACCGGCCGCTTTTGGATCAGTGGTTTGCAGCTTAGCGCCGCAGCCAATGCAGTAACGTTCCATTTCAGTTTCGATTGTGGTCATCGAGTTCCTCCTTATAGGTCACAGGTTGCTTCTTAGCAACCAGTTTAAATGCGAATTGTTCAAAGAAACGATTGATCCGTGTATTCCACGCATCAGTATCGACCAGTGGTTGCACCAGAATCGTGCGGATACCCGCCCGATTACCGGCTAAGATGTCAGTCAGTAACTGATCACCGACCATCACCACTTGGTCTTTATTCACGTGCAAGTGCTTAATGGCTTTCTTGATTCCCACAGGAAGTGGCTTCAGTGCGCGTGAAACAAACGGCAGCTTGATGGCTGCCAAAGCGCGAGCGACACGCTGTTGATTATTATTTGAGACCACCATCACAGTAATCCCAGCTCGGTTCATCGCGTCAAGCCACTGGCGCAGTTCCGCAGTACCGTCTGGATTATCCCAAGCAATCAACGTATTATCCAAATCAGTCAGCACAACCTGAATGCCTTGTGCCTTCAAAGCCTCTGGCGTAATTTTGTAAATGGCGCTGACAAGCCATGTTGGTTGAATCAAACTCACAACAGGTCCACCTTTCGAATAAAATTGCATCAGTTCATTATAGCTGAAATGGCGAGACTTTGCACGGAATGCTCCGGGGTTTTCCTTGGCTTTTTTCAAGTATTTGCGGTAGGCTAGTTGTAAGCGAAACCATCGATGCGAAATTTCGAATTTTGTTATTTATTCCCAAAAGCAAACATCTATTCGCTTGATTTTACGTTATTTTTGAGTAGACTACAAATCATTGATAGGGGGAACGGTTGTGACAATCTTGCATCATGTTTCACTTCTAACCGCATCAGCGGACCAAACAACAGCGTTTTACACCGGTGTTTTGGGCCTACGATTGATCAAGAATACGGTCAATCAAGAAAACGTTCATATGCGTCACCTCTTTTACGGTGACAATCTCGGTACCCCAGGCAGTGTCGTCACATTTTTTGAAGTGCCACACCTCGGCCATCGCTACAATGACGGCAGCTACCTGGATCATATCGGATTGCGGATTCCCACCGGCACCGCGGCATTTTGGCAGCAGCGACTGGTGGCCCATCAATGTCCGGCCACACTTGAAAATAACATGGTCACCCTCACCGACCCAAACGATGTGACGATTCAGCTCATTGAAACCGATCAGACTTTGACGGCTGAGGCGGTGGTCGATAACGAGATTCCAGGCGCCAACCAGATCACTGGCCTGTTCAGTGCCGATGTGGTGGCAGCAGATGTCAACGCCACTCAAACCTTCTTCAGTGTCATGCTGGATGAAACGGTTGATGCAACTGTGCCATTGGTTGCCGGTCAGCTCAATATCGTCCCGGCCGAAAACGATGGCGTTCACCGTTTTGGTCGTGGCAGTATGGATCACTTGGCGGTTTCTGTTGATGCCGATAGCGATCTGCTCACGCTAGCCACTCGCGCCAAGCAACACGGCTATACGGTAGAAGAAATGGCCGATCGCGGCTGGTTCAAGAGTCTATATGTGTTGGAACCCAATGGCAGTCGCATTGAATTTGCGACTATGAGCCCAGGCTTTAGCCTCGATGAACCGCTTGAAACCATGGGCCAACAACTCGGCTTGCCACCGCGCTTTGAACCTCAGCGACAAGAAATTCTCAATTACTTTAAAACAAAAGGAGTCGATTTTCATGATTGAACATCCATTACTAGGTATGAACCACGTCACTGCCATGGCAAGTGACCCACAACAATTTTGATTTCATGAGCAAAATGCTCGGCCTGCACCTGATTAAAAAGACGGTCAACCAGGATGCGCTAGACACTTATCACCTGTATTTCACCGATGATATGGGAACGGCCGGCACTGACATGACCTTCTTCACCTTCCCTAACCAGGAAAAGGGTAAGAAAGGGACAAACATGATTAGTCGGGCCAGCTTCCGTGTGCCTAACGATGCTGCACTCGATTACTGGATCAAGCGATTTGACCAATTCAACGTGGCACACGATCCTATCAGCGATCAATTCGGTGATAAAATCATCAACTTCCACGACCAAGACGATCAACAATTCCAATTGATCTCTGACGAACACAATACCGGTGTCGCTGGCGGCACACCTTGGAAGCACAGTGACGTGCCCGATGAATTCGCGATTGTCGGCTTAGGCCCAGTGACTGTGACCGTCTACAATCTCCAACACATGGATTTTGTCTTGACCGAAATCATGGGCTACAGCAAGTTACAAGAAGCCGGTGACTTCAGCCTCTATGAAGTGGGTAATGGCGGCCACGGGGCACAAGTCATCGTGGAACACCGTGAAGACCTGCCTATTTCTGTTGAAGGTTACGGGAATATTCATCACGCTGCCTTCAATACGGAAGACCGCGAAACATTGGGCACATGGATTGATCGCATTCGTCAATATCGCCTCCCACAATCCGGTTATATTGATCGTTTCTACTTCAAATCCGATTATTTCCGTGCTGCGCCACAGATTCTCTTTGAACTCGCGACAGCTGGCCCTGGTTTCTTACAAGATGAAACTTATGACGAAGCCGGGATTCACTTGGAACTGCCACCATTCTTAGAAGGCAAACGCGCTGAAATTGAAAAAGGATTAAAGCCCGTTGATACTGATTGGCACGAATAAAGCGAACGACTAAGGAGTTATTATGGCAGAAACAGACGTTAATTATCGTTTTATCGAGGGTGACCCCAACGTCTCCCCAATTCTCTTATTGCATGGGACAGGTGGCTCAGAAGATGACCTGTTACCGATTGGCCGCTTTCTCTCGGCTGACAGTCCCCTATTAGCCATCCGCGGCCGGGTTCAAGAAGAAGGCATGAACCGCTACTTCAAGCACACCCCGAGCGGTGGATTTGATCTCGCCGATTTGGAATATGAAACCACTTGGCTGTTTGACACCCTGAATGAGCTTTGCCAAAAGTTCAATATCGACTATCAACGGTTTATCGTTGTTGGCTACAGTAATGGTGCTAATGTCGCCGCTCGTGCCCTTTTGACCCGAGCGGATACGTTCCACACCGGTATTTTCTTCCATCCGATGGCCCTATCCACCGTCAATTCTGAACAGGATCTCAGTGATGTGAAGGTCTGGATGTCGCACGGCAGCAATGATCCGATTGTTTCGGCGGACAACTTTGAAACCCTTGAAGACTATCTCAAGGGCCAGCACGCCCAAGTCGATATTTTCAAACACGATCAATCGCATAATTTGAACGAAGCTGAACTGACCAGCGCCAAAGAGTGGCTTGCCGCTAGCGGTCGCTTAGGTCAATGGAATAAGGAGTGATAGTGAATGATTCGTTTTGGTTTTAATCAGTTTGGTGATGCCCATGTGTTTGAGGCCATCACCGCAGACCGCCCCACCCCAAAACCGGGCCAAGTGCTCTTACAAGTCTTGGGATTTGGGATGAATCCCTATGATGTGACGCTTAGAACTGGTGCTCAAGCCGAAATGCGCCCCATGACTTTCCCAATTGTGCCCGGCACTGACGTTGTCGGCCGCGTTGTCGAACTCGGCGAAGGTGTCACAGATTTTGCTGAAGGTGACATCGTCATGAACTATCGCCCAATCGGCGGTTATAGCGAGTATGTTGTGGCCTCAACCTCAAAAATCTATAAGAAGCCACGGCACTCAGTTATTTGGATGCGGCAACCCTGCCTCAAGTCGGCATCACCGCTTACAATATTTTGCACTATCTCCTCGATGCGCAAGCCGGTGAAACCATCGCAATCGAAGGTGCCGCTGGTGGTGTCGGCTCTGTCCTGGTGCAATTGGCCAAATTCATGAAGCTAAATGTCATTGCGACCGCATCGAGTCAGCACGATACCGAATTACGGCAATTAGGTGCTGACCAAATCGGTGCCTATGATAAGGAAGACGTCGGTGCCAAATTCGAAAACCAAGCGGATTACGTCGTCAATGCGGTGCATAACGGCGCTGATCACGGTGCTGGTGTCGCCATGGTGAAACCAACAGGCAAGTATGTCAGTGTTGCCTATCAAACCCCTGATCTGTCGACCAAGCCTAATGTGAGTTTTGCTCAGGTTGGCCCATCCAAGGATTATTCCACGCATGACGCCTTTGCCTTTCTGGTGGATGCTGCTGTTAAGTGGGGCCTCACCGTCCGTGTCGCCCAGAGTTTCCCATTCACTGTTGAGGGTGTCATTTCGGCGCAAGAAGCACTCGAGAATCATCCCGATGGCAAGATCGTTGTCATGCAAGACAAACATGTGATTAAGCCCGTTCGTAAGGACGTCAATCACTTATAACCTGCCACAATAAAAGCCGCATCACTTAGACTGATTTGTCTAACCGTGATGCGGCTTTTTA
>NZ_BBBX01000024.1 GCF_001311785.1 Lacticaseibacillus saniviri JCM 17471 = DSM 24301
TATATTTAGTCATTAAAATACCCCATAATTGTTAGACAAGCATGTCTAACAATTATGGGGCACTTCATGCCGCACTGCTATTTTTGTACTCTATTCTTCAAACAGCCTACATCATACGCCCTACCAAAGATAATCTACCATCGTCTTAGCTACCTTGGCATTGCCGTGTAGCGCACTGTGTTGGGCAGACTTGCCGTGGAATTCTTTTTCGGAATAAACGGCGTGACTCGCGCTGACCAAGTACTTCAGTGAACGAGAAGAATTGTTGGAAACACGGCCATCGCTATTGGTCCCATCGTCGAGGTTGCCGAAGATATTCAGCACACGCACATTTGTGGGAACTTGGCCCGCAAGCGTGCTAATTCCGCATAGGTATCATTCATGGGCGCTGGTTTACCCGCTGCATCGAGTTTGATGCGGTTAGGTTGATCATCGCGACCCAGAATCCCATCGTAGTGACCCGCCATCGCAATGTATGTTTTCAGCTCAGGCACATTCTTGTCATTACCATTGCGTACGGCATAAAACATAGTGCCAAGATTGCCCATTGAGTGCGCCACAATATTTAGCTCTTGTACCCCATAATCCTTCTTCAAGCCCTTCGCCACATTATCGACCCACTTGCCGTCAACGGTGTAGTCGGGATTCTTATTGTTGGTGAACAGGACTTGGACCAGTGGATGTTTGACCTTATGCGGATTGCCCTGCCAGGTCACCTTCCCATTCGGTGCGACAGTCGCCGTCAACACTTTGGTGCCACCGGCCTTTTCAGCTTGAGCAATGAGATAATCGGTTGAGCCCCGACCACCGCTATATCCGTGCAAGAAAATGGTGGCAGTTTTACCAATTGGCTTGGCGTCCGTCACCGTCTGCGTTTCGCTTTGATGCTGGCTATAAACCCACCAGCCACCACCAATTGCGACGATAACCACTGCAATGATAGCAATCCATGTTGACTTTTTCACTTGATTTCACGACCCTTTCGAGGTTTTAGCAGGTAACTGCTTCCCGCTAAGACTAACCCAATCACGATGACAGTGCCAGCGACACGCTTCCAAGTCGCAGAAGCGTGGACGGCGATATCAATCAGGAATAGTGAGCGCGCATCTGTCCCAGAGATCACGCGCTGAATGATGGGCTCGATGCCACCAAGCGATGCGAGAACCCCGCCGATGAAGCCAACAATATACGTTAGCCGCCCAGTAACTCGAAGCCAGCGCCACCAGCCATGTGTGGCAAGCGTCAGTAAACCGAGATCGATTACCGCCAGAATACCCGCGACAATACTCCCCGTTTGCGACATGAGCACCAGAAGTGGATAGGCGGTACCGATGCCGCCCTTCAAATAATCATCATTTTGCTTTTGAAGTTCCGTGTGGACAACTTGGCGCACACGCCGCTCCACCTGCTGCGTCAGGGGCTTGGTCTGACTCGCCTGAACCCGCTTCACAATGGCCGTTTCAGTCGGCGCTAGTGCGACTTGATTCCGACTCGCCATGCTGGCAGCCATCCCCGAATGAACGAATGCCTTGATATCCGTTTCGGTGATCAAGGTCGTTTTGGCAGGTACTGTGACCCCAGCCTGCTTAATTTTATTCTGTAATAACCGATTCTCCGCTGCCGTCACTGTCTTGATGTGCTTACTGGTAACAATCGTCTGTTCCACGCTACTGGGCCGGCCAATCGTCAGCGCCATACCCAACGAAATCGCGCCAATGGTCAGTAAGACACTGTAAAACAATCCCAAAACAATGATCCAGCCGCGACTGGTCACGCTTAATTTTTCACTTTGCAACAATCTCACATCCTTATGGCTCTATTATACAGGAATCCGCCGTGCATACAGTGCCACAAGACCAAATTCGGCAGCGTTCTTGTATCGCCGATGCCCATTGCAGTACACTCGAAGTAGTCACAATCATAGGAGGATTTGCATATGTCTTTTCAACTCAACGATGGTTTGATTGTCCCTGATATCGGGTTTGGTACTTACAAACTCAACGGTGCAACGGGCGTGAACACGATTACCAGCGCCTTGAACGTCGGTTATCGGTTGCTCGATTCTGCGTTCAATTATGAAAATGAAGGTGCGGTTGGCCGCGCTGTTCAACAGAGCGGCATTCCCCGCGAATCGATTTTGATCAGTTCCAAGTTGCCTGGTCGTCACCAAGAATACGATCAAGCGATTGCCACGATTCAGGAATCACTGTATCGCGCTCATCTCGATTACTTTGACCTCTATCTCATCCACTGGCCAAATCCACTGGAAAATCATTACGTGGAAGCCTGGCAAGCACTGATTGACGCCAAGCGCTTCGGCTTAGTGCGTTCGATTGGGGTCTCGAACTTCTTGCCAGAACACATCGATCGCCTCGAAAAGGAAACCGGCGTGCTACCAAGCATCAACCAAATCGAATTGCATCCTTATTTCAATCAAGAAAAACAGCGCCAATACGATACAGAACACGGAATTTTGACGCAAGCGTGGAGTCCACTGGGACGGGCCAGCGACATGTTAGGCGACAAAAAGCTGCAACAGCTCGCTGCCAATTATGACACCTCTGTTGTGCAGCTCATCTTGAAATGGGATAACCAACACGGCGTTATGCCGATTCCTAAAGCATCACGGGTCGACCGCCAACGCGCCAATCTCAATCTCGACTTCACCATCAGTGACGCCGACATGGCAGTTATCGATTCAATGAGCAAGCCAGATGGTCGAACTCATGATCAGGACCCAGCGAGTTACCAGGAATTTTAGCTAATTTTATATAAGTAAATCGGCTCGATTCCAAGTTTTATAAATATTTCTTTCCAAAGTTGCGCTATATTGTATAAAATTTTTGATACAATGAATTCATAAGTTCAGAGCATCACTTATGTTCTTTGCTTACACATTAACTTACACTCCAATAAAGTTCCCCCAAACTTTTCCACCAGTGATGGTGGTTTTTTTTGCTCAGAGCGCGAACCCACACGGTTTGGCTGTGAGCACTAACGGGACTAGCGCAACAATTGCGGGTTATGCAATTTGCACTAGTTGGGTTAGGCGGAGATTGTTGGGGATTGGAGCGCGTTTATCTTGCGCCAAGCCCTTCCAGTGCCACTGCACAAAAAAAGAACCTGAACCACAATCGATTCAAGTTCTCCAAGTACTGTTTTGTTAAAATGCCCGCGCGAGCAACAAGATCCCAAACAGGAACAAGTAGAACGCTAACAGGTAGACAGCAACTAATGTGCCCAAAACGGGTGTAAACAACATCACGACCCCAGCAATCAACCCAAGCACCGCCATGAAGGTGTTAAACCCTGAGTGCAGTGTCAGACCGGAGAGTTGCAATGCTGTGATGTTATCAAACAGGAACCAAAAGGCAAACAAGTAACCCAAGAAGATGAAGCTACCTTGCATGTTGCTAAAGACGATGATGGCCAGAATAATATCTAGAATCCCGGTGACCAAGCTGGACCAGTGAGTCCGGCCGCTAGCTCGGCGAATATCAAAGAACACACCCAATGTCACAATCCCGCTGATCAACATCAGTAAGGCGATAATCCAAACAATGCCCTTCACCGCTGAACCCGGATGCATCAATGTTCCGATACCACCTAAGATAAACAAAATCCCAATAATGAGTGATGGCCAGCGAAAATGCCGCCGTGGTGTTTCATAATCAATCATCTATTCATTCCTCCTTATCATCTCAATTATTCTAGCACGTTCAGAAATTTTCAAGAAAAGATAAGGCTTATGGCAACTGAATTCTGATTTTTAATTCACCCGATTGGTGCTTTTGCGCTACTAACCTGTGCGCGTCAATGATACAGTAGAGCATAGATTGGGAGGCTAAATCATGACAATTAACTTACTCTTTATTTCGATTTCTGGTAACACACGCGCCTTTGCGGAACACCTTCAGCGCTATGCGGCATCGCAACACGCCCTTGATGATGCTAACCCACTCATTGAACTCAAAGAAATCTCCGATGCCACAATCAGCACCGGAGAAACTGAACCTTATTTTGCGATGGTACCGACCTATCTCGATGGCGGCAATGGCATCGACAACGGGGTCAAGGAATTGATGACCCAGGCTCTCGGTGACTACATCGCAGAGGGTGATAATGCCTCCTTGTGCCGCGGCATTATCGGAAGTGGTAACCGCAACTTCAATGAGCAGTATTGCTTGACTGCCAAGCGTTACGCTGATGAATTCGGCGCACCGTTTATTGCGGATTACGAGTTACGTGGAACGGACGCGGATGCGACACGCATCTATCAGATTCTCAAAGATAACGCGCAAACCACTGTGTAACTTTTTGCTGGTAAGCTTTCGGGTGTGTCTTCAGGCTCGCCGCATGTTTAGCGCCTGGGACAACCCAGAGCGCTTTTTTCGCGTTGGTCGCGGCGTAATTCTGGTATACCATGCTGGTTGGTACGAAGGTATCCTTAGCACCGTGAATAAAGAAAATTGGCAGCTTATTTTTCTTCAGTTGGGGCTCGGTCTTCGCATCAAAGACGTTGTAGCCCGCTTTGATACTTGCGGTTAGCGCCACCGATGGAATCAATGGGTACTTGGGTAGATTAAACATCTGCTTGGCCTGATAAGTGAGCTCATCTTCAATACTGGTGTATCCACAGTCTTCAACGATTGCTTTGACTTGCGTGGGTAACTTCTCGCCACTCATATACATCACCGTCGCGCCACCCATCGATACGCCGAACAGGCCGATTTCACTCTTCTGCCCATTCTTGGCGATGACCTGCTTGACCCACTTGGTGTAATCCAAGCGGTCCGGCCACCCATAGCCGATATAGTTTCCCTGCGATTGCCCGTGCCCGCGATCGTCGGGCGCTAAGACATTGTAGCCGGCGCGATTAAAGAGTTGGATATAGCGTGCCATATCTTCCTTCTTACCCATGTAACCATGGGCGACAACAATGGTCTTGTTACTTGCTGGTTTCGCCGGTACATAGAGTGCTTTAAGCTTCAAATCACTATTTGCTGCCGTTTCTTGCCACGTCTGTGTGGGCTGCTGCTTCAACCATTTTGTGCGAGGACGACTTGTGGATCTTCCTTACTGTTCAAAAAAGATTTTTTCGGGCACAAAAGCATATTGATAAAAATACAGACTGGCGCCGATCAATCCGATCAAAAAACGCTCAAGACTGTGATGACGGTCACTTTGACCCATCGTGGTAGACGTTTCACGTGTTTCCCCTCCGTTTGGTTCATCTGATGAACGATTAATAAACAGTGTACGCTGATAGTTTTCTTTTGCAAGAATTTTATTCTTTGGTAAAATTTAGATTGTAATATACTGGAGGAGCTTATGACAAACGAACAATTGCTAATGGCGTTTATTGATACCTACTTTACAACGCTAAAAAATATTAATGATTTAATTTCAAAGCCAATGTCGGAATATCAATTATCGTTTGAACAATATCAAATCTTATATGATGTCGCGAATGCGGACAAAATCACGTTGATGGATATCGTCAACCGACGCGGTGTGACCAAACCAGCCATTGCGCGTCAAATTAAGATTTTGCGCAGTTATGGGTTCCTGCGCCAAGAAATCGACGAGAGTGATCGCCGGCGTCATTTCCTCTATCTCACCCCAACGGTAAGGAAGTCGAAAAGAAGCTCACTAAGAGCGCCGCGCAACAATTCTCATCCTGGGTACACGTACTGGGTAATGATAAGGCGGAACAATTGCTTGCCTTACTCAATGAAGTTGGTGATAAGATTATCAAGCCAACACCGAGCAATGTTAAGTGAGTTGGATCCAACGGGTACCAAAAAGAGTCTCAGTAGACACACACGATTAGTGTGCCTACTGAGACTCTTTTGGTTTGATGTTTGCGGGGCATAAACGCGCTCCAAGCACTTTAACGTGTTTGAACTCTAAACGCGCTCCAAAAAGCAAAACACTCCGGTTAGCTCAACTTTGCCAAATCCACAACCCGGATTTCGTCAAAGTTTTTGCTAATCCTCATGTTTTAACCGCTTTTTGTCGCGCTCTAAAAACTTTCTCTCTTCACCAATTTTGTCCCCAGCGTAATGCGCACAGGCGCCAAGTCGGGATCATTCAGCCGATCATCAATCAAGCGCACCGCCCACTGCCCCATCGCTTCGGTATCCACATGAATCGCCGTTAGCGCTGGATAGACATGCTTAGCAATCGCCGTATCATCAAAACTGATGACAGCAATTTGTCCCGGCACCTCAATCTGTGCTTCCTGCAATGCTCGCAACGCGCCGATCGCCATCGCATCGTTAGTGACAAACAACCCCGCTGGCAATTGTTGGCGCGCAATCAGCTGCTTCATCACTTGGTAGCCGCTATCAGGTGTGAAATCGCCTCGATAGATTGCTGGTTCAGGCAAGCCGGCACGCTTAACAGCATCGATGAAAGCTGGTACGCGCACATCAGGAAGTTGAACCTGCTCATCGCTGGTCTGTTCCTGGCCACTGAGAATTGCGAGCTGTTGCTTATTTGCACTCACAAACGCATCCACAACCTGTTGCACCGCGCCTTTAAAATCAGGAATGACGGCATCCATCTGCCAAGCATCCCCCAGCATATCCACCAACACGACATTTGGGGTTAAGGCCTTGAAGGATTCGCATTGGGCCGGACTGAATTTGCCAATCGCAATCAATCCCGCCACTTCTTGTTTGGGATCGATAGTCCCGGCAAAGGTGCGTACCAGCTCCAGATCTGCCGCTTGAGCCGCCTGTTCCACGGCCATTCGAATTGCGAGGTAATAAAGATCCGTTAACTCGCGATCTTCGGTGTACCACTGCACGAGTGCAATCCGCGCGCGCCGTTTGCTCTTCTTCGCAGGCTTGGTGTAATTCAATGCCTCTGCTGTGGCAAGAATCCGTGCTCTGGTCGCTTCAGTCACTGAGAGCGTCGGATCGTAATTCAGCACCCGTGATACGGTTGCGCTGCTCACACCCGCTTTTGCTGCAATATCTGCAATCGTCGCCAATGCGTCCCCCTCTTCCTTTTTGGATAAAACTAATTTGTTGCTGCATATAAACCATTTCATCATACGAAATCTGTTCACGCAAGGCATTCGCCACTTCAGTCGACAGCTGTTTAGCCCGTAATTGAGTATCCACATACTGATACTCGTATTGGAACGCCATCACGTACAAGCTATTTTCTTCCGCATTCAAATCGTCATTTGCCACGAATCGATTGTGCCGTTGTTGATAGAAGCTTGCGATAACGTTTGCTTCCGGTGTTCGTTCCTGCTGCTTCAGCCATCGCATCGCAGCCTCATAACCAATCTGTTCTAGTTGTACAATAAGATCTCTTTTTTTACAATTTCTTGCCGATTCTCATCCGTCATCTGTTCCCGTGTCCGGCGTATGCGTCGCCGCAGTGGCACACTGAATACCTGCCAAATAATGTTTTGGAACCAGCGCCGAACGACACCGCGCTGATTGAGCTGCATATTGGCGTTCAGATAACGCTGGTACCCACTGGCCGCGTACGATGGCAATTTGCCAGCCGCAACCTGATCACTAATCGCTTGAATTTCGACGTCCTGCGCCTGTGCCATCAACTGCCGAGTCAGTGTTCGATTGGCACGCATCCGATCACCGGTTTGCTCGCGCAGGGTCGAGACAACTCGCTGTCGAGCCACGCTCTCGCCACCTTGGTGCATCATCCAACTCGCCGTCTCTTCCAGCATGTTCTTGCGCGCAGTCGAAAAATCCGGTCCAATCATCGTTGGCGCTGGTGGAAGTAAGGATGGTGCAACAAGGGTTGGCACAACCAGACTAAACAGGACCACAAGCGCCGCAATGAGCACGACTTGTTGTCGGAAAACCAGGGTTGCCGGCAATGATAGCGCTAAGGCCATCGTTACCGTCCCGTGACTACCGAATAGTGTGAGCAAGCTGCTGGCCCGACTGCGTGTCATCTGTAGCGGCAGCGTCAGTGTGAAGCGAATGAACAACCATCGCACAGCCAACATCAAGAGATAGAGCACAAAGGCAATCCCGATGTAGGCCGGCCAGTCCTTTGAATCACGGAAGGCCAAGGGCAAACTGAGCCCCAATAGCACAAACACAACCCCGTTCAACAAATCCGTCACGACTTGCCACACGGTATTGGTAACAACTATCATCCGCGTCGCCATCATCTGTAGATGATCGCGTTCCAGCCCGTGAATCAATCCGGTTGCGACGACCGCGAGAATCCCCGAAACATCAAACGCTTCGGCAATCAGATAGACAACAAACGGCGTCATGAGATGAATAGGCACCATTACGCCACTATGATCAATGCCGCGTTGCTGTAACCAAATTCTGATCCAAACGATGAGGTACCCGCCAATCACCCCGACCAAAATTCCACCGAGGAAAGTGATGAAAAACGTCTCGACGCCTTGTTGAATGGCCACCTTACCTGATGCAATGACTGCCAGGCCAAAGTTCAAAATCACAATCCCAGTCGCATCATTAAAAAGCGACTCACCTTCCAGCAACTGCATCAGTCGTTCAGGAATAGTCAGATTGGCCGTCAGCCCAGAAACCGCGGTCGCATCGGTTGGTGACAGAATGGCGGCGAGAATGAATACACTCCAAAAGCTATATTCCGGCTTAATCCATGAGACCAATCCGGAAACGCCAATCACCGTAATCACCACCAACACTACCGCGAGCATCAGCACATTGACCAGGTTTCGACTCAATGCTCGTCGTGAGGTATTTTGGCCCTCATTAAACATCAGCGGCGCAACAACCGCCATCATAAATAGATTCGAATCAAACTGTTGCAGTGCCAATCGTGGCACGAGAATACCCACGATTAAGCCCAATGCAATTTCAATTAGGGGTAGCGGCATGCGGGACATAAAGCCCTGCATAACTTGAGCGACAATGATTAAGCCAACGATTGCTAGACCATACAGTAAGATTTCCATGATTAATTCGCCATCACCTTAGTAATACCGGTCAACAATTCATTGGGCCGATCAATAATATAGTTGGCATCCGCCGCCTGTAATTCACCACGATCGCCAAAGCCGTACAGGACACCGAGCGTTTTGACACCATTGTTCTTACCGCCCAACATGTCGGTATCGCGATCACCAATCATCAGGCTCTCTGCTGGTACTGCCTTGGTTTCATTCAATGCATAAGCTAGCACTTCCGTCTTCGTGCTCCGAACGCGTTCATCCATCGTGGCACCGAACTCACCATCAAAATAGTCCCCCAGATCAAAGTGCTTCACAATCTGGTTGATCATCTGTTCGGGCTTTGCAGAGGCGATGTTGACGCGATAACCTTGATTACGGATGTCGGTCAGCGCCTGCTTGATGCCAGGGTACAGATCAAGCTGATAAATACCTTCTTTCAGGTAGTAATCTTGATACGTATTAATTGCCTGGGTAATGGTCGCCTCGTCAATTTCTGGATAGTAGCGTTTCAAGCTGCTGGTCAGTGCCGGGCCAATGAATGTCCGATACTCAGCATCTGTCAGTGGCCGCAAGCCCATCTGCTTCACAAAGTACTTGATTGAATTGACGATTCCCACTTCAGAATCAGCAATTGTGCCATCAAAGTCAAAAAATAATTGTTCCATTATAGATCCCACTTTCAGTAAATTTACTCAGCTACTATCATACCTGATTTTCAGGCAAACGCCACCGACTGAGGTTGGATGTTCACTTAATTTGGCAAAATCACGTCTCGCGAGGGCCCAGATATGCATTTGTGCACAGATTGCGTATGCTGGAGATAATCGCAATATTCAGGAGGAATCATCATGCAATCAGCTTGGCGCGGGAATGCCGCCCGCTATCTCATCAGTCAAAATTTATTCGTCTTCGGTTCATCAACGGTCACCTTTGCAATTCTGTGGTACCTCGCGCTCAAAACCGCATCTGGCGCATGGATGACCTATGCCTCACTCGCAGGCACACTGCCAGCAATTTTAATTTCACTCTTTGCTGGGGTATGGGCTGATCGGTGCTCTCGCAAATGGCTCGTGATCGGCGCGAGTGCCATTGTTACCGTCCTCACGCTGGTACTCGCGGTTGTCTTTTTAACCGTCGACCACAGTCTGTGGGTACTGCTTGCCATCTCAGCCGTCCGCTCTTTCGGTAACGGTGTCGAGATGCCAGCCGCAAATGCGCTGTTGCCCGAAATCGTCCCCAAGGAACAGCTCACACGCATGAACGGCCTCAACCAATTGTGATGTCACTGATGCTCTTGATGTCACCCCTGTTGGCTGGTTGGATCTTGGGTGACGCTGGGATCTTCTGGATCTTCATTGTGGATGCGACCACGGCCTTGCTCGCTATTTTGGCCCTACTGCGGCTCGATCCACCAAAACGCAAGCGTGCGCCGGTCACCGATTCCAACTGGCAAGAACTCAAATCTGGCTTAACCGCCGTCGTTCACAACCATACGTTAGCCGTGTTCATGGCCTTTGTTGCCTTGGCTTATATCCTGATTACACCATCCTCCCAGCTCTCAACACTCTACGTTAAGCGCACATTTGGCAGCGGTGTGTGGGCATTGACCTTCAATGAACTCGCATGGACGGTCGGTGCAAGTCTTGGCGGCCTTTATATCGTCATGAATAAGCAGTTAAAAGCACCACTCAATACCATGGTTATTGGCTTCTTTGGCAGTGGGATTGCCTTTTTCGCCATGGGATTAGTCGAACCATTCTGGATCTACTTGTTCTTCATGTTTGTGTCCGGAATTTTCTACCCCATCATGCAAGCTGCACAAACCATCTACTTGCAAGAAACGGTCAGTCCTGAATTGATGGGCCGGACTTTCTCACTGTGGCAGATTCTCTCGACCGGGATTTATCCGATTGCCATGTTGGGCTACGGACCACTGGCGGATGTGATTCCAATCGGCCCAATCTTTGTCGTCACGGGTCTCGCACTGGCAGTGGCCGCTACAATTTTTACTGGCAACACAGACGCAGCGCAACAAACGCTGATTAGAGTGCGAAACCACACGGGCTGGCTGTGAGCACTAATGGAGACTAGTGATAATAGCGGTCTTTGCTAATTATCGCTAGTCTCATTAGGCGGAACAGACAGTGTGGTTGAGCACGTTTATGTTGTGACAAGCGCCGTTTAGCAATCGAGCACTAACTGACTTTGAGCGATATGGCACGCTTGCCATGAGCGAAAAGTAAGTTAGGCGGAGATTGTTGGCGCTTGGAACACGTTTAGAGTGCGAAACCACACGGGCTGGCTGTGAGCACTAATAAAGACAAATTGCGGCTTCAGACTTAGTGTTCGTCGCATTTTTATGGCGTATACTGACTGTGAAAGTACCATCAATCAACTTGTTGGAGCGACACATCATGATTTCTAATGCACTTAAAATTCGGCTCGACACATTTGTCGATGCCATCATCGCGATTATCATCACCATCATGGCGCTGGAATTGCCTGCCGCCAGTTGGAGCGACCATGAACACATTCTCAGCTTCTTTCTCGCTGTTGCTGTGTATGCGGTGAGTTTTTGTTTCGTGGCTAACATCTGGTATCAACAGGCCACCCTTTTTAGCACCGTCGACGTAATTCCACGGCGCGTCGTCCTACTCGAATTCCTGCTGACCTTCTTACTCTCGCTGGTACCGCCTTTGACGCGTTTAATGTCTGGTGATGTCGAGAACCTCAGCGTGATGCTCTATGGTGCCTTGTATCTGCTCATTACGCTGGTATTCCGCTACATCACCGAAACAGTTGTCCATCAACAGACCGACGATAAGGAACGTATGCACCAGATTTATACCAGCGTTTATGGCCAACACAATATGGAAAATAGTTTCCTGCTCGCGGCACTGATTATTTTGGCTTTCTTCCTGCCATGGGTGGCTTACGTGCTCTACATCATTATTCCCATCCGCTCATTTCTGACCATCGACGACGATCAGCGCGAACTTACTGCTATTGGCGATATGGAAGCTGCCGGTCAGAAAACCTATCTCCAAATGAATCACAAGCAACAGGAACGATTCCGGCATTTGGTCGGCCACTATGTTCGCGACACACGCCGAGCTCAAAATGACACAGCTAAAAAGGCCGCATGGAATACTTTTACTCAGGCGGTTCAAACACAGGTCGGCATTGATCCCGAACAGTTATCCAAGTGGTTCCAACCCAATTCGCGTAACGCCTATCATCAAGACATTAATCAGTACCGGAATTCACGGCGACCAAAGAAAACTCACGATACTACGGATTAAAGGAGGCAGCGATGAAAAAGTTTGGGTTAGCGCTTCTAACGTTACTACTGATTGGCATTGGCCTGTCACGACCACAAGTGACGCACGCTGCCCAAAACAAGTGGGTGGCTGATCACGCCAATGTCTTATCAAAAAAGACGATGGATCAGATTTACCACCTGAGTGAAACGAACTTCGCAAAGCTCCCGGGTCACCCGCGCTTAGCTGTTGAAACCTATCAGCACATTCCTAACGATGACGATATCGATGACTACAAGGCTGAACGCTTCGCACAACTCAAAATCGGTGAGCGGAACTGGGATAATGGGATGTACTTTGTCATTGCAGTCGCTGATCGCAAATACGGTCTGGAAGTCGGCTATGGGCTTGAAGCCGCCGTGCCAGATGGGGCATCAAGCGAGATTGTGACCGAAAATGTCCAAGATCTGTTGAAAGCCAATCGCTACGATGCCGCCGTCAGTCGTATTGTGACGAACATCCAAACCACCCTGACGAAAAACAAATCGGCCATTCTGACGCCTGCTGGTATCGCTCAAAAACGTGAGCAATCACGCTTTCGAGGCTTTCTCATTAAACTCGCTGCCGGTATCGCCATCGCTTTAGCAGCGTTGACCGTCATTTTCTATCGGCTACGCAAAGCGTGGTATCGCCGACAACTCAAGACAAACTCACGCGTAAAAGCTGCCATGCCACTGCTCTATAGCTTACCTGTCGCCGAACAAGAGCGCTTCATCAAACACTTCAAGCTCAAGGGCAAAGGCAACACCATCACACGGTTACAAACTAGTTTTGCGACCTACATCAAAACTCACTTTGGTGACTTGGTCATGCGAGTTGCCCCCGCAACAGCCTATCCACGCTATGTCTACGGCAGTGTGACACTCCCACTCGCTACTCAAGCCATCACCGCAACACCCAGCCTGGATGACCTGGTCGCGCAAACCGCACCGTTAGCAAGCGCCAAATTTGTTCCTTACATTTACTATCAAGCGGCCTTTGAACAATGGGTGCGCGATTTCGTCGTTAGCCCAGCCGATCAGCAACGCGTTTGGCGCGAATTCATCAGCCACGTGCAGCCAGAAGACGCGGACACACTCACACCAGAAAACCAAATCAAGACCTTCCGGGCCATTCAACACGCCGATAGCGGCAAAGGCAACACCGACTTCAATAGCCTGCCAATTTGGGTTGCCAGCAACTACAGTAGTACCAGCAGTAATAGTGGCAATAACTTCGGCAGTGGTGGTGGTTATTCCGGTGGTTCCAGTGGCGGTGGCGGTTTCTCAGGCGGCTGGTAACATCATCAAAAAGCGTTGTGATCACGCCCCAATGGGAGTGTTTCACAACGCTTTTTGTCCACGATTTTTAATTGCTGTTCATACCGTGAGTATTAGGATTCGACTGACAGAATTAACAAGCGATCCATATACTTTGGCCGGTGGAACATACTGCCGGTTTCTCGATATTGGCGCGCACCGCTTTCAAAAACCATCGCGATTTGGCTGGCATCTGTGCTCATACCGACTTCTTCAACTGAGTTTGGTACATTGATGACCGTTGCACCAGCCTCAGGTTTGGTGAATTTCAAGTTCGACCAATTGCCACCTTCAGGGATCCGCAACAGAATCTTACCGGGCTTTTCACCATTCGATTGACTGAGCAGTGTTAAGCCATTAGGGGTAACAGCGACCCCTTGCAACCGAGGATAGCCTGGTGCATACGAATTGATCATCTTTTTATCAATCATTGCCTTTAGTGCGGCGTTCAATGGATCTTCCCTTAACTGCGCTTGCGGAACCTTTTGAATCAAGGTCAACATCTGTTCCACCGTGACCGGCTTTGGCAATCCGCTCTTATCAAGTGGGACGGCGACAATTGAGTGTTGACTGGCTTTTTGACCATATTTCACGACAATCAATTGATTATCATAAAGCGTAATGGCGGATGTCCGGGTACCGAGTTCCCAAGGGATGCGCTTGGATGCAATCGGCTGTTTGCTTTCACTCGCTTGATACGCATCGATGACTGGCTTGTCAACATAAGCAAATCCGGCACCGGCCCCCTTACCCGTATCATCGGACCACATGAGGCGTTGACGCTTCTGATCATAGGTAATGCCACCCACATGTGCTTTGGAATTCAGGATTAACGTCTTCAGGTACTTCCCGGTTTTGCGGTCAATCTGCGTAATAATCGAGTTCAACTTGTGGCGGCCGTCATACATACTGATGTAGTAATGGGTCTTCGACTGTGTGACACCTTGAGGCACCCAGTCATTGCCAAAAGCGACCTTCTTCGTCTTGTAATTAATCGACCAAGCACCACGCAAGCCTGGAATCACAACCATCTTGTGGGCTTCAACCAAGCTGCTGGCTGCCTTACTCGATTGTTTAATCTGTGCGACTTGCTTCTTAGCTGCAGCATCGGATTGAAGTGGCCGCGGATCGGCTTCCCACTTCTTGACGTCCTTTGCGGTATCCACAATCGATGAATAAGTGTGTTGATCCGTCATCCACCACGCCCCCATGCCGACTACCGCAATGCCGAGCACAACAAGCGCTGCTATCCCACTTTTCTTCATAATTAAAACTCCCATCGTTCTTTTGTTTCATTCCAGCATAACGCATTGCGCATCGAAATTTAACTGATTACACTTGGCACCAAAAAGGCCGCGCAACTTGTCGCGGCCCTCTAATTGCATCGTGTCACACTCGCTTGCGTTTCAGTACCAGACCCGTCAGCCATGTGACAACGAGTAATTCAATCCCAATCAGGATTAACCAGACGAGCTTAAAGTTACCTAACCGTGGAAAATGGTCATACAAGCTACCATCGCGACCCACATATTGACCATTACCCGTTTGGTAGCCGCCTTGGTCACCGATTGCGGCGATTTCATCGCGATTTGCGCCGGGCGTATGGTCATCCACAATCCGAAAATGGCCTGTAGAGTCTTCCGTGTGTGCGGCAGTCACCGTTTGGCCTCCCGCAAAGCACATCCAGACAAGTCCAAGCAACATCATTATTTTGTCATCATACGGGCACATGCTCCCCTCCTACGACTTCAGACGCCGGCGTATCATGCAAGGTCCAGTGGATAATTGCCCGATAGTCACCCGGTGCGATTTCGGCCCGCTGCATCGGGATAATCACGTGGTTACTGTGATCACGGGGATCCATGATGAACACACCGCCACCACTTGAACCAGCAGGATATTCCATGTCCCACACCATATGTGGCGTTTCATCCAGTGGAATCGACGTGGAACCATCGGCAAAGTGAACCACACATTCCACATTTTCCATTGGTGACCCGTCGCCACATTGGTGAATGAGACCAGCTGGGCATCCACATGCCAGCCACTCACCACGCCTTGGCGATTGTCCTGTACCACGAGGTCACCTTCTGAGCCGCCGGGTTTAGCGTCGGCTTTGACTGGAATTGGATCGAGCACCCGCGATAACAGGGCATCATTGAATTCCAGATTCGGTACTTCAAGTATTTTTAAGCTCTGATCTGTTGTCAGTTCGATATCTCCCAAAGTCGATGTGGCTTGCACCGCATTGGGTGCGACACCAATCAATGCAACCAACATTGCGATCAGTTGTTTCACTTCTTACCACCGCCCCTTCGTCCGAGATAAAAGGCGAGTCCAACTGCGACGAGTAATAGCACAACCCCAGCTGTAATGTAGGCCCATGTCCAATCGGTAGGTGCAACACCGCTTGCCTTCTCATTCAGTCGCTTGGCTTGATCATCTGTAATCGTCAGCTTTTTATTCAACGTCCAGCTCTCTTTGCCTGAGGTGGCGACAATTTTGACCACGTACTCCCCCGCCTGATAGGCCTTGTTTTTCATATCGATGGTGAAATCGAAATTTGAATGCGGCGCCATCGCCAGATTTTCTTTGGTGGTTTGATAAGTGGGTTTATCTTCGTTCACCTTAGTCGCGGTCGCCTTCACCTTCATTTTGCCAAACAGGACAGGTGCAACATTCCGGATATTCGCCTTGATTGCCGTGCGCTGATTATGTAACGCTGCTCTCACGGCTCCCAACTTCAACTCCGGCAATAACATGTCCGTCTTCTCACGCAATCGCGCGCCGATTACCATCGCAAAATTATTCTGAATCGAGATGCCGCTCTCTTGCTTCTCGTCGTCTTTTGCCTTAGGTGTGACATAGAAGCCACCCAGGACTGTGCCTGAGAAGCTCGTCGTCGGTGGCGTCATCGTGAACGTTAACGTCTTTTGTTCCTGCTCACCTAATGTGACAGTTTGCTTGTCAGACATCATCTGCGAGAACTTGACCTTCGCCGTGCTATCCAGCGGAGCCTTGTCCTTGCTGTACTCGATGACCCCATTGCTGTTCGTGAACGCATCGTGAGGTGAAACCACCAGGGTGATCGGTTCATCCGCCAGATTACGCACGTCAACGGCCAATTGTTGCGGTTGCCCCGGTGTGACCTTGATGTCAAAATAACTCGCAGTCTTATCGATCTGCGTCTCGGGTATGTGTGCCTTGACCGTGAAACCTGCCCCGGCAGCATGAACTTGAGTCGTGCCGCCAATCATCAGGCTCATCATCAAGCCAAGTAACCACCAGTACCATCGCTTCACAGCCATTCCTCCTTAGAAGTTGTTAGGGGAGATTAAAGATTTGTTTCATGATGCTTTCTTTTTACCTTCTTTAAGCATAACAAAAGAAAACGTTATAGTAATCATAACAATATTTATATAACTGAAGATATATATAAAGTTGATACTACGGTGCTTACATTTTAACTTTCATGTTATTCGCTGCTGATTACCCCTGGATAGAATTTTTAGTTGCGCAAATTTCGATATTGGCATAGTCCCAAATCAGTCATCTTACAGCGCTTTCAAAATCACTTTTTCATTAATTTAGATACCGATTTCATTAACTTTCACGTATTGCTCATCGCCTATAACGACGCAGATTATCTTGACTATGTCGTTCTTTAATCCGGCAGATTAATTGGCCCATACCGATGTAAACATACTTGTAAGCTGGTCCATTAAATGATTCAATATTGTTTGTTAAAAATATTCACGAGGAGCAATTATTATGAAGAGTTATTTACAACGTATGGGACGCTCACTGCAGCTTCCTGTTGCTGTGTTACCAGCTGCTGCTCTGCTGGTAGGGATTGGGAACTATTGGGCGTCATTCAGTAACGATGTCGTGGCCCGTTTTCTGCAAGCAGGCGGATTGGCGATTCTCAACAACCTGCCATTATTGTTCGCCGTCGGACTGGCCTTTGGAATGTCCAAGAATCAAGACGGCGCCGCTGCCCTTTCCGGGTTAGTCGCTTTTGAAGTGGTCTCCCAGGTCCTCAAGCCTGAATCCGTGTCAACTTTACTAGGTATCAAGCTAACCGCCGTTGATCCCGCGTTTGCTCAGAGTGGTAACGTGCTGATTGGGATCATCTCTGGACTGATTGCCGCCGCGATGTATAATCGCTTCTATGAAACCAAATTACCAATGGCGCTCTCCTTCTTCAGTGGGAAGCGTTTGGTACCGATTGTCACATCATTTGTGATGATGGCTGTCGCAGTCCTGATGCTCTTCATCTGGCCACCTGTCTTTGAAGGCATTGTGACCTTCGCTAAGTTCATCTTAGGCCTGGGTGCTTTCGGTGCCGGCCTGTTCGGTTTCTTCAACCGTCTGTTGATTCCAACTGGCTTACACCAAGCCTTGAATTCAGTATTCTGGTTTGATGTTGCCGGCATCAATGATATCGGTAAGTTCTTGTCCCACACAGGGATTAAGGGTGTGACCGGGATGTACCAAGCCGGCTTCTTCCCAATCATGATGTTTGGCTTACCTGCTGGCGCTCTCGCCATCTATAAGAATGCACGGCCTGAAAATAAAAAGTCACCGGTTCTCTGATGTTGGCTGCCGCCTTTGCCTCCTTCTTCACCGGTGTGACTGAACCACTCGAATTCTCATTTATGTTCGTCGCATGGCCTTTGTACGTGTTGCATGCCGTCTCACTGGCCTCTCATTGGCCTTTGCCGCATTCATGCACTGGACCGCTGGCTTTGCCTTCAGTGCCGGGCTTGTTGACTTCTTACTCAGTCTGCGCAATCCAATTGCCAATCACCCCCTGATGCTCGTGCTTCAAGGTCTCGTGATGGCTGCTATCTATTACTTCGGCTTTGATTTTGCCATCAAGAAGTTCAACCTGATGACACCGGGACGTGAAGAACTCGTCGAAGAAGCAGAAGAGGCCTCTGTTGAAGCGGATGCTGCCGACGACAAGTATATGAAGCAAGCCAAGAAGATTTTTGCTGCCATTGGTGGTAGTGATAACATCAATGTCGTTGATAACTGCACGACACGTCTGCGTTTGCAATTGAAGGACACGAATAAAATCAATCAGAACGCGATTAACTTCCGGTGCTGCCGGGATGAATGTGTTGGATGACACCAACCTTCAAATCGTGATTGGGACTGAAGTGCAATTCGTTGCCGACAGTCTACGCCACTTATTTGAAACTAAAGCACCCGTTAATAACAACGCTGCAGCGTCTTCTGAAGCAAAAGCTGCCACACCTGCGCCTGCACCAGATGCCTTACCTGACGATGTGACATCCGGTGCACAGATGCCTTTTACACCGTGGCTAATGGTAACTTCATCGATATCGAAAGTGTCGATGATCCTACCTTTGCCCAAAAGATGTTAGGTGACGGCTATGCAGTTATTCCTAGCGACAACAATATCGTCTCGCCTGTCGATGGGACGATTATGACCGTCTTCCCTACTAAGCACGCCATTGGTATCAAGTCGACTGACGGCCTCGAAGTGCTGGTTCACATGGGAATTGATACCGTTGAGCTCGATGGCAAGCCATTCACGGTTGCTGTTAAGGAAGGTGACACCGTGAAGCATGGTGACCCACTTGCCACAGCTGACCTCGAACAAATCACGGCAGCTGGCAAGAAGACTGCGATGATGGTCATCATTACTAACATGCCTGTTGTCAGCTACATGAAGTTCAGCCAGACCGATCGTAAGGTCACTGCGAACGAATTGGCGGTTAAAGCAACGATTAAATAGAGCGTGACCACCCCCGGTCAGCAATCGAGCACTAACGAGACTCACGAAATAATCGTGGTTTTACCTTTTGGAACACATTTCAAATCTGACCACACAAAAAGCGACACACCTCACTCGAGATGTGTCGCTTTTTCATCACTCAATTACTTGGCATCATGTAGCACTGTTTGACCACGCAAGTTCCACGTAATCCCAAATAGGATTGTGGCCAGCACACTCGCGCCCAAAATCAGTTGAAAACCAAAGTTCCAGCCAAATGCATCCACAGCGGCCCCAATCATCGCGTTAGCCGAGAAGGAACCAAAGAAGTAGCCGAAGAGACCGGTTAAGCCGGCTGCCGTCCCAGCGGCTTTCTTAGGCACTAAGTCCAATGCCTGCAGGCCAATCAACATCACTGGCCCGTAAATCCAGAAACCAATCATGATTAACGAGAAGTTGATGACACCCATGTTAGTCGCGTTCATATAAATGAAAACAAAACGGTCACAACTAACATGAAGAAGAAGCCGGCCGGGCCACGACGACCCTTGAAGATTTTGTCGGACATCCATCCGGCAAACAGTGTCCCAGGAATTCCCGCCATTTCGTACCAGAAATAGGCCCAACTGGAGGCGCCCAGATTGATGTGCTTCACTTCTGTGAGGTATGTCGGTGCCCAGTTTTCGACACCGTAGCGAACCAAATAGACAAAGATGTTGGCCACCGCAATCACCCAGATCCACTTATTGTTCAGCACATACTTGAACAGAATCTCTTTAGTGGTCATTTCTTTTTCAAACAGGTGGTGATCCTCATTCGGATAATCCTGACGGTATTCCTCAATCGGTGGTAACCCAACAGATTCTGGTGTGTCACGAATTGTGAGGTACGCGAAGACGGCGACCACTAAACCAATAATAGCGGGTAGAATGAAAGCACCATGATAGGAGCTGATGCCAAACAACTGCGTGCTCGCCAGAATCGCAATCCCAGCAGTGGCGAGTGGTGCCATGAAGCCACCACCCACATTGTGCGCAACGTTCCAGATTGCGGTTTTACCGCCCCGCTCGTTAATTGAGTACCAGTGAACCAAGACGCGGCCAGATGGTGGCCACCCCATGCCCTGGAACCAGCCCAACACAAACAGCACAATGAACATAATCGTCACGCTTCCGGTCAGCGCTGGAATGAACCCCATTGCCAAATTGACCAGCGCGGCCATCGTCAGGCCCAGTGGCAAGAACAGACGCGCATTACTCTGATCAGAGACAATGCCCATGACGAACTTACTGATTCCGTATGCTAATGACACGGCAGACAAAGCGAACCCCAATTCCGCCTTGCTAAACCCCGCCTTAATCACGCGGGCATCGCTAGCGAAAAGTTATTCCGCAGCAAATAATACCCAGCGTACCCAACAAAATACCCAAGAAAACCTGCAACCGCAGTCGCTTATAGGTGGCATCTACCTTCTCAGTTGGCACCTTCTTCTTAGCGACTGGTGGTGTGAATAATGACATCGTGCTCACCTCCAAAGTGAATTGCTTACAATATGATTTTGCAAGCGCTTTATAACACGATTATAATAGCATATTCGTTTCATTATTACTATACTTTCGAATCTTACCATTAAAAAAAGCTGTGACATTGCTGCCGCAGCTTTTTGATCATTCAGTTCACTTAATCTAAACCCGTTTCAACGCATCCTTCAGCATGAAGGGCGCAATCAGTGTTGTCAGGATAATCACGACAATCACGGCGGAATAGTATTCCTTGCCCAGCAGTTGGGCTTCAAACCCAATCTGCGCCACGATTAACGCCATTTCACCACGCGACACCATACCAGCACCGATGACGTTACTCTCGGGCCACGTGCTACCGGTCCAACGCGCACCCAGACCACCGCCGACCCATTTGGTCAACAGTGCAATCACAGTGAGAATCAGGATGAAGCCGATATCTTTCCATAAACCGTCGAAACGCATGTTGAGGCCAATGCTGACAAAGAAGACGGGAATGAACACCGCATAGCCAATCGCCTCAACATTTTTGATCGACCTCGTGCCGATACTGGGTTTGCCCAACCGCAACACCCGCGAAAAAGGCACCGATAACTGCACTCAGGCCAATCAGATCAGCGACATAGGCCATGCCCAAGCACAGTAATAGCGACATGATGGTCACAGCGATGCTCGGATACATTTTCTCAGCCAGGCGCATCAGATATGGCGCGGCCCATTTGACCACCGCATAGATGGCGACAAAGTATAGCGCCTGCTCAACCATGGTCAGCCACAGTGGTGCGCCGCCTTTCTCACTGGTGCCCAACACGCTGACCGTCACACTCAAAATCAACACGGTCAGGATGTCATCGACCACCGCTGCGCCCAAAATGGTCGCGCCGCTTTTGCCGTCCAACGCGTTCAATTCTTTGAGCACCTCAACCGAAATCGAAACGGATGTGGCCGCAAAGGTGATTCCCAGAAATAGGCTGCTGGTGCTGGAGAAGCCCCACAGCAGGCCGAAGCCGAGGACAGCGGCAATCGGTAGAATCACCCCAATGACGGCCACCAGCACGCCTGGCTTAAAGTATTTGCGCAAGAGATTGAGATCACTCTCAAGTCCCGCAATAAACATCAAAATAATGACCCCGATCTCGGAGAATTCGCTCATTGTGTGCGTCAGTTGTACCCAGTTGAGTAACGCGGGGCCAATCAAGATGCCGGCCAGTAACTGGCCGATGACGGCGGGCATGCCGAGTTTGCGGCTGAAGTGCCCCATCACCAGTGTTGTGACCAGAATTAATGCTAAGCTTCCTAAAAAGTTCATTTGTAGCCTCCCTTTATGCGGTTTGTTTATTCATCGTCCATAGCAGATAAGCAGCGAGTTCAGCGGCAATAATGAGACTTGCCATGGGCAGTGGGCTCGTGGTGCCAAAAGCGCCGACCAATGGTGACATGATGCCCCCAATGGCGTTCATCCCCAAGCCGAGCAGCGCGGATGCACTACCGGCTTGTTGCCCGCTCTGCTGCATACCGAGACTTGTCGCCGTGGTGTTGACCATCCCGACCATGCCAACCACGATCCACAGTCCCACGACCATGATCCAGAAGTTGTTCAATGTCAGGGCATTAGCCAACAAGACACCACCTGCGAGCGTGCCGATCGTAATCGCAACACTCAAAAGTTGTTTTTCCGTATATTTTCCAATCAGATTCCCAGTCAGCTTGGTAATTAGCACAATGCCCAGGCCATTGACCGCGTAGAAAATACTGAACACGCCCGCACTCAGACCGTAGTACTGCTGATAAACGAACGTGGAACCGGAGATATAACTAAAGAGCGCACCATACACCAATCCTTGCGTCAAAACATACGTCATGAAGGATTTAGTTTTGACCAATTCCCCCATCCCGCGAAATGCGTGACCGATTGCTTGCGTGCGTTGATCAACCATCAGTGTTTCAGGCAAAATCGTCAGCGCCAACACAATCAGAATGGCCCCAATGGCGGCGAGTAAGTAGAATATCCCATTCCAGTCCGTCAACGTGAGAATCCCGCTTCCTAAAACCGGGGGAAATAATTGGAAAAATCCCGTTGATGGCCATCAACACGGATAGATAACGCGTCAGTTCATGACCACTGAATAAGTCTCGTGCAATCGAGCGCGACAGCACCTGGCCAGCGGATCCACCGATACCTTGTATCAGTCGCAGCAAGAGAATCACCCAGATATTATTCGACAGCGCGATGCCCAGAGAGGCGAGCGTAAAGAGCACGAGCCCGCTGATCAAGGGCCATTTGCGGCCGTAATGATCAGAGAGCGGGCCGATAATCAGTTGCCCGCCAGCAAGCCCCAACAGGCTCATCGTGATGGTCATCTGAATCAAGGTGGCACTCGCGTTGACATCGTGTTGAATCACCGGCAGTGCGGGCAAGTAGAGGTCCATCGACAATGGGCCAAATGCCGATAGGGTACCAAGCAACCCCAGCATCAAGAAGCGATGTTTAACAGCTGGCTTCATATTAACCCTCACTTTCCGTTACAACAGCATCAGTTCTAGTCCTATTTGGAAACACAAAAAGCGGGCAATGGAATCAACCTTTCGTAAAGAAGTCTCATCCCATTGTCCCGCATATTTAGCGATTGCGCAATTCATTCCCGCAGGAAGACTCGCGAATCAATTAATTTGGCTGATTTTGAGTTTGATTCTGAGTGGCTTTGTTTTTATTGTCTTCTTCTTGCTTGGCAATTTCTTCATTCGTCAACATGTCCTTCACGGTCATCTTGATTTCAGTGACTTCAAGGCCAGTCATTTCTTGAACGTTATCACAGATCGCTGATGATACTTGTTCAAAGATTTTGGTGCTTGAACGCCATACTTCATCGTTGCATCGAGTTCAACCTTCACGTACTTGTTGTCCTTGATATCAACAGAGACACCCTTCTTAGGATTCTCATCCTTACGGAACATATCTGTCACGTCTGAGAAAACATTGCCTTCCAGACTAACGACGCCATCAATATCAGCACTTGTCTTGCCGACAATCTTTTGAACAACACCGTCGTCGAAGATCAATTCTTGGTCAACATCGATAGGTTCATTTTGCTTGTTTGGCATTTGCTTTGGGTCCATTGGTTTTGTCTTTGTATCCATAAAGTTATTACCTCCTAGGTAAGTTTGCCTGATTAAGTATTTGCCTTCTGCCATTCACGGCGAGTCATGATGTCGGTCACATTGAGATTCAATGCGATCAACTGGAGACCCGTCATCCGTTCAATAGCATTCGATACGCGTTGTTGCAGTGTTGTAAAGACTTCGCGTGCATCGACATCGTAGGCAAGGATGCCCGTCACATCGACGCTCACTTGTTCTTCACCCACATCAACCTTGATGCCCTTTGAAACACGTTCATCGCGGCCAAATGTTTCGGAAATACTGTCAACAACATTGCCATCCATCCCCAATAAGCCATCGACATCTTGGGCACAGAGACTCACAATTTTTTGAATGACGTAATCATCAAATGTGAGTCGACTATTCGTTTTTAAGAGTTCTTGTGTATCGTTCACTGCTGCTTGCATGGCGTCATCTCCCTCGATTAATTTGTCGCTTCCCGTCTCGGAGCCAATTCATGACATTTTCTCGATTAGGTTGCCACCAGCGTTCAACCACCATACCGATGATTGCTGCCACAATAATCCAGAAAATACCCCAGAAGCCCCACTGTAAACATGCCGCGGCGAGGATAGCGCCAATCACCGCACCTTTTGTTCCGCTCATAGCCTACCTCCTTTACACAACATGTGTCACACCAGTTTCCTGAGCGGCGTGAACATGCACAGTCGCGTGTTTCACCGGTACGCCCAAGACTTCAGCTAACTTATCTTTCGCGGTTTGTTCAATCCGCTTGCCTTCTTCTGCTAATTCAGTCTGTTTGAGACTATGCGCATCGACCTTAACCTTCGTCGCAGAACGACGCTGATAGAGATCAACATCCACAACCACATTCTTGACTGGGTGGCGTGAGGAGATGGTCTTGCTGACCATATTCTCAATCGCACGTTTGGAAATCACAACATCACCTTGATTGCTCGACAGTGTCAGGTCTTGCACACTGCTGCGTCTCAGCAAGGCAACCAGTAAGATAACCACAAATGTGACTAACACCACAGCAGAAGCAACCAACAAACTCATCCGCATTTCGGACCAATAAGTGATGAGCCAGCGATTAATCGGTTCGACCGGCCAGAGCATCGCCCCCACTAACAGTGCTTGCAGGATCCCAATGACGGCCACGATGCCAAGAATCAATTTCGTTATCGGTCTCATTCTTGTCCTCCTTGGCTAGTTGCCTAGCTGCGGCGTGATTTGTTCATGGATCCCATAATTAATGAGACAACGAAGACAACAATAATCGCCCCTAAGATGGCGGGAATAATTGCCATACCAGCGACTACTGGTCCCCAACTGCTGAACAACGTCGAGCCCAGCCACGAACCAACCAGTCCTGCAATAATGTTACCAATCCAACCAAACGGCATATCCCGGCCAACAATCATCTGACCGATGACACCGATGACGGCACCAATAATTAATACCCAAATTGCATGAAACATATACTCATTCCCCCTTTATTTTTAGGCATTTCTTTCTGCCTTATACTTAGCATAAATGATTGAATGTCGCGGATGCAATAAAAAGGCTCAACAATATTTTATTGATTTTTAAATATGATTAATCCATCATTAATGGGTTATAGAAAGCGCTGTTATTGCAGCTAACAAAAAACTGCGATAGACCGTTGTTAGGCTTATCACAGTTTTTCAGTTCTTATTTTAATGACAACTGATTCTACTATCTACATTGGATAGTACAAACGTTGCACGCGATGATCTGGATCGGTCGCATATTCGAACTTCAGACTCGCTTTGTCGCCCATGATGGCCAACTTATCCGCCTGTGTCAAAGGCTCACCTTGTGCGGCCTTCCACGATTCATATGCTGGAATACTCATGCCGCTGCAACTGTTATTCAACATATGTTCTCGGAAACTAGCGGCGGCATCCAGTCGAGGTCGATATAAACGCGTGTTACCTAACGGCATTGCTGAAAAATCGTGTGCTTGTTGCATGATTGTTCCCCCAATTCATTCGTTGATTTAACTAGATTTTATCCCTTTGAGATGAGGGCCGTCAACAAAATATTAAAATACGGGATATTATATAAACCATTCGCATACAATTATCCATTAGAAAGCGCTAACCTTAACCATTATTTGAAAATTAAATAACATCGCTAGTCAATCTCTAAATCGCGCTGGCAGTACGTCCACGCCCCTGCTAATAACAGAACCACATATTTCGAAATCTCTGCTTCGCGTTGTACCTAACGCATCTTTTCAAGCAAAAAAGCTGTAACAAATCATCTCGATTCGTTACAACTTTTCATTATCGCATCTTGAATTTGCGGTGACGTGGATGACCTGTTTCAATAGAGCTCCGCATCATCACTTGCTTAGTTTTTTCACGTTCAATCTTCAATCGTTGATGGCCAGTAACCACCTTCACAGCACCGTTGATTACCAGAACAATAGGTACCAGGTGAATCAACGCCATTGGCACGATTAAATCAGGATTCTTCTCAATTGCTTGATCAAATACGCGGACCGGTTCCTTCACAGAATCAACAGCATCTGCGAGCATTTCACGTTCATCTTTGAAAAACATCGACATGACCTCCTTGAGTAAGTTAATCATTGGTATGCCTTCATACTAACGCAATTGAGCACCGATTGCTCTTAAAATCACTTATGACTAGCTGTTTCTTTGAGCCATTCACCTAAGTTGCGGAAATAGTCTTGGGGATTATCCAACATCTGACCGTGACCGGCATCTGGCGTAATGTGCAGCTTGGCATTTGGAATCGTCACAGCCATGCGCTTTGCCGCATCCAGCGGCATCGTTTCGTGGCCGCCAAATGTCAGGTAGGTTGGGGTTTGAATGCGATAGATATCACCGCGTCGGTCCCAACCCTTGAGTGCACCGACCATGACGAACTCATTATCACCTTGAAAATAATTGTAGACTGGCGTGCCTAAGACAGAAATCAAGTGCTTAGGTTGTGGATCACTCGCATGGTGCAGGTAGTTCTCGCCTAACTCTGCCACCAACTGTTGATAGGCTGGATCGTCAAAATCATGTGCCAGTTCAATCTGTTTCATATAAGAAACTTGTTCTGGTGTAAACATGGTATCGCGAATGTGATTGATGTTGACCAAGTATTCCTCGAGATTGTCAATCATGCTGGAGAGAATCAAGCCATCGAGATGTTCCCCATATTTGAGGGCATACTCAATCGCCAGCACGCCACCCCACGATTGCCCGAGTAAATAAAAGTGATCAATACCCAACTTTTGCCGGACTTCTTCCACTTCATTGACGTAATAATCAATGTTCAGAAACTTCTCGCGGTTATCGGGATCGCTGA
The DNA here is from genome assembly GCF_001311785.1 of Lacticaseibacillus saniviri JCM 17471 = DSM 24301. Taxonomy (GTDB): domain Bacteria; phylum Bacillota; class Bacilli; order Lactobacillales; family Lactobacillaceae; genus Lacticaseibacillus; species Lacticaseibacillus saniviri. Next base: position 27,300 of record NZ_BBBX01000024.1, read on the forward strand.
AATCAGGTTGATCTGAGAACCAAGAACCCAATTGATCATATCGTGTGACGGTCACCCCATATGGCGCCAATTCTTCAGCAAAGTTCTCAAACACTTCATTGGTACCACCAGGTCCACCGTGGAGTGTCATCAGATGAATGTCTCCCGTACCTTGGGTCTGCGTCCAGAGATGATACCCGTTGTCGAGTGTCACAAATTGTGTGCCTTGTGGATTTAATTTCATAGCGATTCCTTCTTTCTCGCGCCATCAAAGCCTTTTGGCAGCGCAATATCGTGCTTCAATGTTAAACTAAGATTAGTTTATATTTGCAATGACGTCAAACCAATATCAAGTCATTTTGATACACTGAACTCAAACGGAGGCGATGATATGGCGCAAGTCAAAACATCAACTGAAACCGGTCTCACTCAAGAACAAGTGCAGACACGGTTTGACAACGGGCAACACAACTTACCGCTCAAGCCTTTGACGCGTTCGGTGAGCCAAATTATTCAACAAAATACATTTACGCTCTTCAACTTCGTCAATTTGGCACTGGGCGCACTCATTGTCACCACGGGCAGCTACAAGAACTTGCTCTTCCTAGGTGTCGCGGTCATCAATACCGCCATTGGGACCATCCAAGAAATTCGCTCCAAGCGCCAGATCGATCAGATGAGCCTGCTGGCGGCTAGTCAGGTCACGGCGATTCGCGACGGCAAGCAGGTCAAGCTCGACCAAGAAGACATCGTGCTCGATGACGTGCTGATACTCAAGCGCGGTGACCAACTTCCTGTCGACGGTGTCGTGCTTGCGACATTTGGCGCAGAAGTGGATGAGAGTCCACTCACCGGGGAATCAAAGCCAATTACCAAACAACTCGATGATGAACTCTACTCAGGCAGTTTCTTGGTCTCTGGACAAATCACGATGCAGGTCACGGCTGTTGGCGAGGACACCTTTACCTCTAAGCTGGCACTCGAAGCCAAGTCTGAAAAAGCAACCCAGAGTCAATTGCTCGACACGATTAACCGAATTATCCGCGTGTTGACCTATGTCTTGATTCCACTTGGGATTGCCCTCTTCTCAATCTCCATGTGGCGGCGTGGTGTTTACAACCGCGCTATTCTGACCACCAGCGCAGCCATGATTGGGATGATTCCTGAAGGCTTGGTCCTGCTGACGAATGTGGCCTTGGCTGTCTCTGCCAGAAATCTGGCCGCCAAACGCGTTTTGGTCCGTGCCTTACCTGCCATTGAAGCCCTCGCGCGAGTCGATACCATCTGTCTGGACAAAACGGGCACGATCACCACGGGCCACCTGCAGGTCACTCAGACACAACCTGCACCCGGTCACACCGATTCAGAGCTTCAACAAGCGGCAGCTGCCGTTATCTATGCATTAAATGATGATAATGAAACGGCACTGGCCATCAAGGCAGCTTATCCACAACCCACTCACATGCAGCCAACAAGCACGGTACCATTCAGTTCCGCACGCAAATGGTCCGGCGCTACTTTTGAGCAGCAAACCGGTTATCTTGTCGGCGCGCCTGAATTCACATTCAAAGGGCAATTAGATGACGCCACTTTGAACGCTATCAATCAGGCGGCCACTCAAGGATTGCGAGTGCTCGCTGTCGGCAAGACCAGCCAACCACTCACTGAACATCCCGAACAACTCGATTTTTTGGGGCTCATCTTTATCAGTGATGAATTGCGCCAAACCGCTGTCGACACCTTCGCCTTTTTTGAAAAACAAGATGTACAACTCAAGGTGATCTCTGGAGATAATCCCGTGACGGTGGCTAACATTGCTAAGCGCGCCAACTTGAAAGGCGCAGATGCGTATATCGATATGAGTACCGTCACTGACCACGATGATTTCCATGACTTGGTCAAGACCTATAATGTCTTCGGCCGTGTGACGCCTGAACAAAACGCACGCTCATCAGCGCCTATCAGGATTTGGGCCACACTGTCGCCATGACGGGTGATGGGGTTAACGATGTGTTGGCACTGCGCCAAAGTGACTGTGGGATTGCCATGCATCCGGCGCCGAAGCAGCCAGCTCCATCGCGGACTTCGTTTTACTGGATTCCAATTTTGACGCGATGACCGGGGTGTTAAACGAAGGCCGCCGCGTCATCAACAACATTGAACGTGTCTCCGCAATGTACTTGGTCAAAACCATCTACTCCGTGATCCTCGCCGCCATCTTTATTTTTCTCAGTGTCGATTTCCCTATCGTGCCGATCAACCTGACACCGGTCTCGGCATTGGCCGTGGCTGTGCCATCCTTCTTCCTGACCTTTGAGCCGAACTTCCAGCGGGTCACTGGTCAATTCATGCAGAAAGTCATGACACTCGCGGCGCCCGCTGCAATTGCCGTGGTGATTTACACCATGATTCTGACGTGGATGGAAAGCAGCTTCAATCTCAGCTTTGAAACCACCTCTACCCTGGTCGTTCTCTTGATTGCGGCCGTCTCATTCAATGTCTTATTGCTGGTCTCACAACCATTCAACCGCTACAAATTGGGCATGCTGACGATTGTTTTTCTCGCACTCTTCCTCGTCTTCTTCATCTTTGGCAACATCTTCTCGCTCGTCAATTTATGGCAATGGCATCTGGCACTCATCTATCTGCCAATGCTCATCTCGACATTACCCGTCTACTTCTTCCTACAAGAGTTCCTGGGCAAGCGCATCCTAGCGCGAATCAATTGGCGCTAGACTAAGGAGGTTTCCCATGCAACTGAACCTGATTGATATGGATGAACACGAACACAAGGTGACGTTGACCGACGATGCACTGCTCACCGGGCGGAGACAGCAGCGACAACTCACGCCGACATTACTCAATGAGTGGGCCCTGCAACATCATCAAGCGACGATGACCCTGCCGCAGTCAAAAGGTACCTTCAATGTGAATCAGCTCGCCAAACAATTAGCGGATGCGCTTGGTTGGCCACTTCCAGCAAAGCAAATCATTCCCGGACAATTCACACTGCGCGGGTTCGATGCGACGACAGGGGTTGTGGCAGTCGATGTCAGTGCAGATGATGATCAATTGATTTTCACCGTCTTGTTGAAAGATGCCAAGACACCGCTGGCGGCGCGAATCGCACGGGCCAAAATTCAGGCCGCAACCAGCGAACTCTATGCGATTGAATTCTCGCCGCAGTTGCGCGTCGCACTGCCAGTGGCTGAACTGAAGAAACTTTGATCTCAATAAAAAAAGCGTTGTGACCGCCTATCAAAGGTTGGTCACAACGCTTTTTTATCGAGTAGCCCGTGTTCCGTTAGTGCTCACAGCCAAATCGTGTGGTTTCGCGCTCTAAACGCGCTCCCAGCACCAACAATCTCCGCTTAACCCACTTTTCGCACATGGCCTAAACCGCCATGTTACTCAAAGTTCGTTAATGCTCGATTGCTATTCGGTGTTGGTCGCGCTCTTCTAGTAATACCTGCTTTGGTTGCCGAAGTTGATCTTACCCACAATCGTGTTGGGATCACTGTTATGCTGCGCTTCGACCAGCAATCCTAATGAATCCAAATCTTTCAGGATATAGTTAACTGTGGCGGTCTCCTCTGAGGCAGGATCGGTTAATTGTTGACCTTGGTTTTTGGCATACGCCATTGCGTCATCGATATCGATAAGCACGGTGTCCGCAAAAGTTGTTTCCAATGTGTCATATAAGGCCTGTACCTGCGTGTTCACGAAGGTATCAATTGCCTTAAAATAGTCAGCATTTTGACTTTGTAATGCCAAATATCGCTTTACCAATTGATTGTTATTGAGTTCCATTCTGCTTCCTCCTCATTCGTACCATTATCGATACAATTGTCTACCTCTATCAGTCTATACGTATTGCAAATTTATTTCTACAAAATGCCCCTTGAGGGATGCAGACAAAGTAAGTAGTGTATACTACAAAGAGACATTAGTGAGGTGACACAATGAAAATTGTAGGGTCTCCAAAGGGAATGCAGCGATGTTGATTCACCTGGACCAATTCGCAAAATAATACCCAAAATGGAGGAAAGATTCATGAAAAAAGTTTTAACTGCTGTCGTCGGTTTAGCATTATCATTGGTGCTGGTGGCTTGTGGGACAAGTCAGAATAGTTCAAAGTCAAGCTCAACGGCTGATAGCGAACTCGTCGACAAGGGCACCTTAACCATCGGCTTGGAAGGTACTTTTCAACCTTATAGTTATCACGATAATGGGAAGTTGACCGGGTTTGAAGTCGAACTGGGCCGCGACATTGCAAAGAAGTTAAACTTAAAACCTAAGTTTGTTGAAACCAAGTGGGATTCCTTAATTGCTGGTCTCGACGTCGACAAGTACGACCTCGTGCTGAACAACGTGGCAATCACACCAGAACGGCAAGCTAAGTACGCCTTCACCTCCACTTATATTGCAGGGAAGACCGAACTCGCTGTTTCAAAGGACAACAAGTCAATCAAAACACTCAAAGATGTTAAGGGTAAGAAGCTCGCACAAAGTGTTACCAGCAACAATGCGGCCGATGCCAAACGCTTAGGGGCCGATATCGTTCCCGTTGATGGCTTCGCACAAGCGGTTGCCTTAATCGATCAAGGTCGCGCTGATGGCACACTGAACGATACAGCTTCCTTCTACGCTTACCTGAAGCAACAGCCAAATGCCAACATCCGTCTGATCAGCGCCGGCAACAACATCAAGGCGCAACCAATTGCTGGGATCATGACGAAGAAGGACACCAAGCTGAAGGCCAAAATCAATTCGGCCATCAAGTCCTTAAAGGCTGATGGTACATTGAAGAAACTCTCAGTCAAATTCTTTGGTGCTGACGTCACTGAAAAGTAATCACATATCGAGCAGGATGTCCCGTCTTGGTGGATGTCCCGCTCGATTTTTGTTGTTGGCGTAAGGCCAATCAAAAATTCATTTAGGAGGACACGCAATGGATACCTGGACCATTATTGCGAAATCATTGCCACCCATGTTGATGGCAATGCTCAAGTATACGATTCCACTGACTTTAATCTCATTTGTTTTGGGACTCATTCTCGCCGTATTTGCGGCACTAGTGCGCATCTCCGAAAGTAAAATATTTTCATGCGCATGCTTAAGGCCATCGTTTGGTTTTATGTTTGGATTTTCCGTGGCACGCCGCTGTTGGTGCAACTGTTTATCGTCTTCTTCGGTCTACCAATGATCAAGGTTGACGGTCACGCCCTACTCCAGTTGAACGCGTGGAGCGCTGGGATTATCACCTTCTCGCTCAATACAGGGGCGTACGCTTCTGAAACCATTCGTGGTTCGATTTCTTCGATTCCACGGCCACAGTGGGAAGCCGCTTATGCATTAGGCATGACCCGGAGCAAGGTGCTTCGCCGCATCATTTTGCCACAGGCTGCCCGCGTCTCCTTGCCACCACTTTCCAACAGCTTCATCAGTTTGGTGAAGGATACCAGTTTGGCGAGCGGCATCACCATCGTCGAGATGTTCCAAGTGAGTCAGCAGTACGCAGCGCTGTACTATAATCCGCTCCTGCTGTACTCCATGGCCGCATTCATCTACTTAATGTTGTCGTCTGTGCTCACCATTTTGCAGAGTTATCTGGAAAAATGGACCAGCCGTTACGTTCAAACCAGTCAAGAATTCTAGGGAGGGAAAACAATGCTGAAATTAGACCATATTGTCAAAGATTTCGGGAATCATCACGGCTTGCGTGATGTCAGTGTCGAATTTCCTGCCAATCAAACCACGGTTATTGTGGGCCCGAGTGGCTCTGGTAAAACCACATTACTGCGGACCATTGACTTCTTGGAGATACCTGACAGTGGCCGCTATCAATTCGACGACCTGGATTACGATCTCAGCAAGCCATTGACCAAACAAGAGGTGCTCGCTGCTCGGCGTAAACTCGGAATTGTGTTCCAAAGCTACAATCTTTTCCCACACTTAAATGTATTGGCCAATATCACCGAGGGCCCCGTTCAAGTGCTGGGCAAGAACAAGCAAGAGGCCGAAGCCGAAGCGCATGACTTGCTCAAGAAGGTCGGCCTCGATGACAAGGCTGACGTCTATCCGGATCAATTATCAGGTGGTCAGCAGCAACGGATTGCCATCGCCCGAATGGTTGCCATGGCGCCCGAATACATGCTGTTCGATGAACCGACCAGTGCGCTTGATCCCGAACTAGAAGTCGAAGTGCTAAAGGTGATTCTCGAACTCGCCAAGATGAAGAACTCAATCGTTATCGTCACCCACAACATGGACTTTGCGCGCGGCGTAGCTGATAAAATTGTCTTCGTTGAAGATGGCCAAATCGCTTATCAGGGCGACCCAACGACGTTCTTCAATGAACCCAACGATCGGATTAAGGCTTTCTTGGCAGCCGGTCAATTTAACGTGAAATAAGGCATACAAAAAGTCCGCGAGCAAAATTTGTTCGCGGACTTTTTGTATGCAATGAATGTTTCAAGTTCCCCCATGGTACTTTTCCATCATGCTTTAAATGCGCTCACAAGGCCAAGACACTCCGGTTAGCTCATCTTTGTTGAATCCACAAACCGGATTCTACCAAAGATTTTGCTAATCCTCATGTCTTAAGCGTCCTTGTTTGCGCTCTAAACGCGCTCCAAACCCCAACACTCTCCGTTCAACCCACTTTTCGACCATGGCCCAAACCGCCATGTCCCTCAAAGTTCGTTGGGACTCGATTGTTAACCGGGGTTTGTCGCGCTCTTATTATGCCTGCAGCATCTTTTCCACGTCGAGCACCTTATCCACCAGTCACCTTGGTAGAAGTCCTCTTCATGGGTAACCAGCAAGACGCCACCCTCATAGGCTTTAATCGCATCACGCAATGCTGCCTTGGTGTCATCATCCAAGTGATTAGTTGGTTCATCCAACAGTAAGAAATTGCTTGGTGTCAACAATTGTTCCGCAATCTTGACCTTGGATTGTTCGCCCCCACTCAGTTGCTTGAGTGGTTTCATCACTTCTTCCGCAGTCAGACTGGTACGCGCTAAGACTTGGCGCAGCACCTTTTGCTTTTCTTCCGGATATTCCGCCTGCAGATACTGCAATGCGGATTGTAATGGACTTGGCCAGTCCAATTCTTGCCGGAAGTAACCGAACTTCACCGTGCTGGCGAGTTCAAAGTCACCACTGAGCATCGGAATCTGACGCAAAATCGTCTTCAACAGCGTTGACTTACCAATCCCGTTGAATCCCTTGAGCACGACTTTTTCGCCGGCCCCAATTGAGAAGTTGAGTGCTGGTAGCAATGCCTCATCATACCCAATCACCAGATCATCTGTTGTTAACAGAATCTGACTCGCCGTCTGGGTGTATGGAAAACGGAAATTGGCCTTAGCGCGATTGCTTGGTGGTGTGAGCACATCCATGTGTGCCAATTGCTTTTCACGGCTCTTCGCACTGCTTGAACGAGTCCCCGCCTTAAACTTACGGATGTAGGCCTTGGTCTTTTCAATCTTACGTTGTTGATTCTCGTAGGCCTTCATGTAGGTCTCACGGTTAGCTTCTTTTTGCTTGAACGCCTGGGTGAGATGGCCCGTATAACGCGTAATCTGACCAAATTCGATATCACAGATACAGTTGGTCACCTTATCCAAGAATTCGTAATCATGAGAGATTACCATGAACGCACCCTCAAATTCATTAAGGTAGGTCGTCAGCCATTCAATATGGTTGGTATCCAGATAGTTAGTTGGTTCATCCAGCAGTAACATGTCTGGTTGTTCCAATAATAACTTGGCCAAAATCAACTTGGAGCGTTGGCCCCCACTGAGCTTAGAGACATCGTGGTCCATCCCAATGGCATCGATCCCCAAACCGGTGGCGACGCGCAAGATTTCGGTGTCAATTTCATAGAAGTTTTTGGCTTCTAACGTGGCCTGAATCTCACCCGCTTTTTCGAGTAATTGATCATCAGGATTGGATGCGTAATCCGCATAGTATTGATTCATCCGCGCTTCTTGTTGATACAGATCATCAAATGCGGTCTTCAAGAATTCGAAAATGGTCAAGCCCGGTGTCAGTTTGGCGTATTGGTCCAGATAGCCACGTGCAGATACTTCTGCCACGTGATGCGGCCTTCATCGGGTAACAAGGCACCCGTGATGATGTTGATGAATGTACTTTTACCAACACCGTTTTGCCCGGTAATCCCCATGTGATCGGTAGGATTGACGACCAAATTTGCGTCCTCATACAATTGCTTGTCCATAAATTGATGGCTGAGGTGTTCAACCTTTAATAAACTCATACTTCTACTCCTTCATGTTGCGTGGGATGACCTTTCATCCGCTTCTTTCAAAAAAGGGACAACTCGCGGCTGCGCAAGCTGTCCCTTCCGTAACGATATAATTTATGCCGGAAAAATCCAGCTTAGCCTTAATGCTTTTCTGAAAACAGTTTAACATATTTATCAACAAACTTCAAAATCAGTGGTATACTGCTGGCATAGTTTTACACTCATCACCTGTGATTGGTCACGCTGCACAGTATTTTAAGGAGGACTTTTATGACGACATCATTACCTGCCCGCAAGGACGTTGATCCACAACTCACTTGGGATCTCGATGCCCTATTTGCTAATCAAGCCGATTTCAACCGCGCGATTGAAACGGTGAAAGAATTGGCCAGTGATTTTAGCCGCATCTATCAACATCAATTGAAAGAAATTCCGGTCATCATCGACGCCTTGCGCGACTATGCCAACATTCAAGCCATTCTCGATCGCATCGAACATTTCGCGTTTTTGCCCCAAGCGGCTGACACGACTGATTCCGAAGCGAGTGCGCGCCTCAACCAGGTCATGGACTTAGAGGCTGTTATTGGCGGTGAACTCAGCTTCCTTGATAGTGACCTCCAGCAGCTGCCTGATGACACACTGAAGGCTGTTTCTAAGCATGCGCCAGAATTTGCCAGCTTCCTGCGCCATATTTTGACGGCAAAAGCGCATGCGCTGGATCCTGCTGTGGAAAAGGCACTCACACAACTGAGTCCAACATTGAATCGCTTCACTCAAATCCGTGATCAAACCATTTTGGTGACATGGACTTCGGCGAATTCACTGCTCACGGCAAGACCTATCCGTTATCCTTTGTCCTCTATGAAGAAGAATACCAAAACATCCCGACACCGAGATTCGGCGTGCCGCCTATGCGCAATTCAACAAGACGCTGCGCCGTTATCAGAGCACCATGGCCGCAACCTACTACGCCCAGGTCTCAAAAGAAAAGACGTTAGCCACCATGCGCGGCTACGATTCCGTGATTGATTATCTGCTCGAAGAACAAGAAGTGCCTCGTGCACTCTTCGACCGCCAAATCGATCTGATCATGTCAGACCTCGCGCCAATTATGCGGCGCTACGTGACCTACATCAAAGAGCAGCGCGGTTTAGATCACATCGGCTACACCGATTTGCAGATTGATCTGGATCCTGACTTTGCGCCAGAAGTCACCTTAGCCTCCGCCCAACAGACCGTGAGCGATACGGTAACCTACTTGGGTGAGGACTATCAAAAGCTGATTATGCGGGCCTTCCCCGAACGCTGGGTCGACTTCGCCCAAAATGAAGGTAAAGACTCCGGGGCATTTGCGACCAAGCCATATGGGGTGCATCCTTACATCATGATGAGCTGGAGCGACACCTTGCCAAGTCTGTACACATTGATTCACGAACTTGGCCACACGGGGCAAATGACGCTATCTGAAGCAGATAACTCTGTTCTGGGTGATATGCCATCCACTTACATTGTCGAGAGTCCATCAACATTCAATGAGCTGTTATTGACGCACCACTTAGTTGAAACCGCGACTGACCCCGAGATGAAACAATTCGCCCGTTCCCGGCTATTGAGCGACACGTACTTCCACAATTTTGTTACGCACTTGTTGGAAGCGGCCTTCCAGCGCGAAGTCTATCGCTTAATCGATAACGGTGAATCATTCGATGCGGCCAACTCAATCAAATCAAGCGCAAAGTCCTCACTGATTTCTGGGGTGACGCAGTCGAACTCGAGGAAGGCGCCGAACTCACGTGGATGCGCCAGAGCCACTACTACATGGGGCTTTACTCCTACACCTACTCTGCTGGGCTCACCATTGCCACCCAGGCTTACCTGCGTACTTTGAAGGAAGGTCAGCCCGCTATCAATGACTGGTTGCAGTATCTGGCGCTGGGCGATCAGCTCGAACCTATCGCTGCCGCCAAAATCGCCGGTGTCGACATCACAACCGACCAACCCCTGAAGAATACGATTGCTTTCTTGGGTGAAACGTTGGATCAGATTATTGAGAAAAAGGATTAGAGCGCGAACAAGGGCGCTTAGGACATGAGGATTAGCAAAATCTTTGGTAGAATCCGGTCTTTGGATTCAACAAAGATGAGCTAACCGGAATGTCTTGTCCTTGTGAGCGCGTTTAGCGCGTGACAAGCCCCGCTCAGCGATCGCGTACCAACAAACTTTGAGTAACATGGCGGTTTAGCCATGTGCGATAAAAAGAGACCTTGCTGATAAACGAATTTGTTTATCAACAAGGTCTCTTTTTCAATGATAGAAACTCACTAAATTTGTCCAAAAGAAATATCCTCTACGGCGCGAATGAGCGGCACAACTGTTTGCTTGCCGTTCTTTGCGGTGCGCTGTTTCTCAACTTTGGTATGGTTGAATGCGAGTTGCATCCGGTGTGGCAATGAGAGCTGGCTCTTCTTGGCCTGCCCCTGAAAATAATAAAACAGTTTCTCGGCATCACAAATATCCATGTTGCGCTGCATAATTTGGCGCACATCCACATCCTGCTCAGGCAAGATACCGGTGCCGAAAACCAATAGATGTTGCTTGAGTGATTGATGGTATTGGCGATAAAAAGGTTTGAACCCTAAGACACGACCTGCGAAAACATGGCCGCCATAGATAACAATTTTTTATTGCTCAGGTCCTTGTGCGTGACAAACTTACTGTCCAACACCTCGCAGTGGAGCTGCCGTGCAATCCACAGTGCGTATCGCTGGGTAAATCCGGTCCGCGAGGTATAAATAATGATAGCATCGTCCATTAGCGTTCCCCCATTTCAGTCCGCTGGTCTACAAAATCAGTGTAACAAGCTCACTGGCTAAACACCAAGTAATCAGACCTGAATTTATTATTTTCTTTATTAAGCCCTTACACTTTTGTTAAAATCTTTCTCATTGCAGTTTTTTGAGGAATTGCGTATGCTTGTGACAGACAATGTGTGCCCAATCAGTTGGGACACAAGCAACTCATAAGGAGGACTTTCCATGGAAATCACACGTCACGACAATCCAATGCAAACTAACGGCACCCCACCTGCATTAGGGGCTAACCTGCCTGAATTCAAAGTCTCAGACGCTAACGGTAAAACCGAAAATACAACCGATTTATTAGGCAAACTCACCTTAATCAGCGTTGTGCCCGATATCAACACCCGGGTCTGCAGCATCTCAACCAAGCAATTTAATCAAGCGATGGATCAATTCGATGGGATTAACTTCTATACAATTTCGACTAACACCGTTGCTGAACAACAAGATTGGTGCGCCGCAGAAGATGTCACCAAGATGCAATTACTGGCTGATCCCGATGGCAATTTTGGTCAAGCCATGGGCCTATATGTGCCCGACAACCACACCAATGCGCGCAGTGTTTGGATTACGAATGCCGATGGTAAGGTAGTTTATCGCGAATTGATTACGGAACAGACCCACGAACCTGACTACGCGAGTGCACTGGCGTATCTTGAAACACACCGTTAAAGTTTAAGCACAAAAGAGCTACGACATATTGAAAGTGCCCCATAATTGTTAGACAAGCATGTCTA
>NZ_BBBX01000025.1 GCF_001311785.1 Lacticaseibacillus saniviri JCM 17471 = DSM 24301
ACAAGTGGTGGCAGCGATTCTTGAAATGAGTGAACGCAATCGATTCTCCAAGGGGATCTTTGGCTGGATTGGGTTTAACGCCAAATACCTGCCATATGCCAACGTGGAGCGACAGCATGGTGAAACATCGTGGTCCTTCACCAGTCTGTTCAAATACTCACTGGATGGGATTATCGATTTCTCAGATGCGCCATTGGCCTTTGTTTCTTGGTTGGGGGGTATCAGCGCGTTGGGTGCCTTGATTGCCCTGATTTTCATCGTGATTCGGGCCGCTATCTACGGTGATCCTACAGCGGGCTGGCCATCCATGGTATCGATTTTCTTACTTATCGGTGGCTTACAGCTTCTTGCGATTGGAATCTTGGGCCGCTATATCGGCCGCATTTACTTGGAAGTGAAGCGGCGACCGATGTACATTGCCCGGGAAATCAAATAAAGGGTGGCGCTAATGAGAAAAATAAATTTCAAAGCGGGACTGAATCTGATCCCGACTGCGATATTTGCCCTGATTTTTGGCCTGAGCTTCTGGTTCTTCGGTTCTGACGGCGCCTGGGTCAAGCTGGTGAGCGCCACAACCATCACTAAGACATGGTTGTTTATGAATGGCCTCAAATATGTACTGAATGTGGGCTTTGTGACCGGTTGGCTCTGGCTTTTACATACGCGACGTGAGTTATCCTTTGGGGCAACCATTCGCATTTGGCTAACGGTTTGGCTGGGCGGCATGCTAACGCTGTTTGTTGCGGTCGTGTTGAATGACCAATTGTGGTCACAAGATTTCTACAACATGGTCTTTCTCATGACACGGAATACCTGGCCGTTGCTCACTGGGACAATTTTGGGTAGTCTGATGCAGCCGTATGTGCGACGCTGGCCTCACGACGGTCGCTTTTGGTTAGCGCTCGTACCATTGCTCAGTCTGCCAATACTTGCCGGCCAAGATGTTTTCGGTTTCGGTGCCGGACTGTCATTGACGGCGGTTCTGGTCTATTGGCTGATTGCCAGTGATGCAGAAGAGACGCCGCGGCTGACGTGGCGGGCACTACTGTGGACGGGTATCGGCCTGTTGGGTGTTTTGTTGTTTGCCTGGATCAATACCACGCGATCGGGTAGTCTAGCGCAGGCAACGCGTTGGCTGAGTGCATTATCACCGCTGACGGTGGTACCAGCTGCATGGCTTGCCCAACAGCTCACACGATTGCAGCACAAGTGGCACTTGCCAGAACCCAGTGTCTCGCTGCGCTTGAGTTTACTAGTGATGCTTTTAGCGATGAGTCCCGGCAAATTTGTGGGCTTCACCAAGGCATTACTGACCGAACTATTTCACGCGGATCAGGTCACTGGCCGCAGCTGGTATCTACCCGCCACATTTGTCGCATGGCTGGGCGTGTTGTTGATCGCGATAGTCGCTGTCTTAATTGCAAAAATGACGCGGGTGTGGCGCAACACCGTCAATGACGATCGGCCACTCGATGTCGCCTTGACGCAGATTGCGACAGCGCCCAAACAGTTTTTGAGTTATTTGTGGCAGCAATATCAACGGCCACTCATGGCGGGGACGATTCTCTTTGCGACACAGGTTGCCTCATCACTGTTGATGAACCAGGATTTCAAGACCGTTGAGAACTTGGTTAATGTGAATAACAATATCTTCTCATCGACCATCATGACTAATTTTCCGCAGATGCTAGCCGGGACCTTAGTGTTGGCAATGGCCTATTGGGTCTTGCTGGGTCTGACCAATCGGTATTGGTTTTCTCTGTTACTGGTCAGTCTGAGTACCTTAACGTTTGCCGTAGCTAATCTATTGAAGTTGGCGGATCGCAACGAGCCGATTTTGCCATCGGACCTGGCAGAGTTAAAATCATTGCCAGCGTTAATCAATATGGTTGGCACGGGCATGTTCGTTGCCATGATTGTGGTCGTTGTTGTGTTGATCGGTGGCCTGATTTATTTGGACCATCGCAGCCAGAGCGCCAAACAACCTTGGTGGCAGCGCCTGCTCAAGATTGCGGTGGGCGCGGCGATGATTGCCTCACTGGGCTTCTTGCATCACACGGGCTCAATGGGGGCCAATGTGTTGCGGACGCTGGGTGTTGAAGTCAACGCAACCAGCCTGAAGCTCTATGCACAGAGCAATGGTCCCGTGCTTCAGTTTGCCAGCCAGTTGGATGTGACCACCATGGCCAAACCAGCGGGTTATTCCGAAGCCACAATGAAAAAGCTGATTAAGAAGTATCAAAAACGTGCTAAAACAATCAACCGCACGCGAGATAATCAATTGAAAGATCTGACTGTGGTCTTCAATCTCTCAGAGAGCTTCTCTGATCCCGCCAATATTCCGGGCTTGAAGCTGAACAAAGATCCAATCCCAACGATTCGTGCACTCAAGAAAGAAACCACGGCTGGATCGATGTTGAGCTTTGGTTACGGTGGTGGGACGGCGAACATGGAATACATGACGTTGACAGGGATGTCACTGGGTAACTTTGATACCACGCTGCGGATTCCATATACGCAGTTGGTCACCAAGCAAAAAGTTGCGCCGACAATCGGTAGTTATTTTGATTATGACAGCGCCATTCATCCTTATCGCGGTGGGTTCTACAATCGCCCAGCGGTGTACAAGAAGTTTGATTTCAACAAATTCGCCTATCTGGGCAGCAAGTACACCATCTATGACCAGAAGCGGATGGGGCAATCGCCTTATCTGTCAGACGCCACGGCGTACGATAATGCGTTGCACCAGATCAATGCGCGCAAGGGCGGTCAGTTCATGAATCTGATTTCGATTCAAAACCATATGCCATTTGATAAGGATTTGTACCCTGATCACGACTACACCGTCTCTGGAACGGGCTTCGATGCCAGCAAGAAAGCCAGCATTGAGCACTACACTCAAGGCTTGGCATATACGGATGCCGCGGTGAAGCAGTTCAAGCACGAGATTGATCAGATCAAGAAACCGATCATCTGGGTCTTTTATGGTGATCACTTGGCGGCCTTGTTCAACACACCTAATCAAGTAGACCTACACGCCACCGACTATTTTGTTTATGCGAATAAGTATGCGCGTGAACACGGGGCAGTGAAGAAGCTGACCAAAAGACGACGTATGTTTCACCGAATGATTTCCCAGCGTTGGCTGCGGCTCAAGGTGGGGCTAAAGTCGATCCAATCATGGCCTTGTTGAGTGATGTGCAGACCAAGCTGCCCGTTCAATGGGATAAGGTAGACAATGCGCAGGATGACCCGACCGTTGGCACACGCTTTATCACGCAGACCGGTCAGGAAGAGACTTACGATAAGCTGAGTCGCTCACAGAAACGTGTCTTCCGCGACTATCAGCTATTGCAGTATGATATTACGGCGGGAAAACAATACGCGCTCAAATTGGACAAGAAATAATTGTCGGCATGTCTGAAATCAAAAAGCCTGGGGCCAATCAGTTGAGACTGGTCCTAGGCTTTTGTGCGACGCTTAGGTGTCGTGATTAAATTTTACTAGTAATTTGTAAGTAGATGTCGGTATAATAGATTATTCGCGAAAAAAGAAAGCAGGTGTCACCTATGGGGTTAATGGCCTCCTCATTTGTCATCATGATTGCTGTTGCATTGAGCAATTTTATCGGAAAAGGAATTCCTGGCGTGGCAAGTAGTTACATCAACATCTTAGTCGGTGTGGGGATTGCAGCAATTCCCGTGTTGAATACCATCGTGCCTGAATTCAACGATGAAGTGTTTATGTTACTGATTATCGCACCACTACTCTTTTTGAGGGTCAATTGACACCGATTCAGCGGGTCAAGGCGCGGATGAGTGGGATTCTGGGCACCGCCGTTGGACTCGCCTTAGCGTCTGCTGTGGTGATTGCCTTAGTGCTCCATCAATTAGGGCTCGCTTTTCCGCTGGCATTGATGATTGCGGCGATTAGCACACCCACCGACGCCACCGCGTTTGATTCAGTGGCCGAGGCGCGTGTCTTTCCAAAGCAACTCAAGGATCGCTTACGCCTTGAATCGCTATTCAATGATGCGACTGGGATTATTCTCCTACAAGCAGGTGTGCTCTGGGCAGTGACGGGACACCTTGCTTTTACTCAAAATGTGCAGTCGTTTTTGTATGCCGCAATCGGTGGCATCGTCATCGGAGCCGGTGCCGAAATCCTGCTGATGTTGATCCGACAATATCTGGTGCGGACACGATTTGATGTGGTCTCATCCCAAGCTCTGATCTATTTCCTGACGCCATTCATGCTCTACTTGGTCGCTGAAGCCGTCCACGTCTCACCGATTATTGCGGTGGTTTCGGGCGGCTTGATGCACAACAGTGAAGCGAGCCGCAGCCGTTTTGCTTCGCCACGACAATCGCATTTCAGCAAGCAATTCACGGATTTTGCCACACAGATATTGAATGGGTTCGTGTTTGTCGTCTTGGGTATCAGCCTAGAACGAGTGATTGCGAGCGGCTTCACTACCATGTTCCATTCATTGACGTGGATTGGTGTGGGACTGGCCGTGTATGTCCTCCTGTTAGTGAGTCGGTATGTGTACGCGCGTTTGTTTGTGCGGACCAGTCGGCGCGAAGCCCATCTGTTTGCGCTGGGTGGGGTGCACGGCACCATCACGTTAGCGATGACGTTCTCAATCATGAGTGCCGGCGTGAGTCGCAGCACCTTCAATTTTGTGATCATGGTTGAGACAGTCGTGATTATTCTGAGCATGTTGGTGCCAACCATCCTCTTCAAAATAATCTTGCCGTTGGACTTTGACCTCGTGAACCGTCGACAGCGCCTGCAAGCGGTCCGCGAAGAGATGGTCGCAGAAGGCATGGGTGCGATCAATAATTTGGGGTTATCACCAATTGCGCTCGAAAGCGTTCAGTACGATTTGTATGACCAAATCGGTAATAATTCGTTGGCTGGGTTTCTGCATCAATGGCGGACGGTGTCCAATGACTCATCGGTGTACGCGAGCTTACGCGGCATGGATCAACAGCGCGCGCTCATGGTCGCCTTTCAAGCTGAGCGTGCCTATTTGCTAGATCAGGTTAAGCGGCACATTTTGGATGAGGAGACGGCTAATCGCTTGTACGGTGAAGTCTTGCTTTCAGAATCGATGGCGCTGGATCCTAAGAATCGGATTATGTAAGCTACCCAAAATTGGCTGGTTAATTAATTGTGAAAAGGGTTACAATTAAAGAGAACCCGATTGCGTACTGCGGGTAATATGGTATGCGACGCTGATTGCGGACGTCGCTGGGAGGAATCATGATGACAACCTATCGATCCTATCAAGTTGAACAACAGGAAGAAACCGTCCATTTTAAGCAGCAAAAAGTCACGACGGCGGCATTGGCACCCGACACGGTCCGCATTCAGGTGGCGTACTCGAGCATTAATTACAAAGATGTGTTAGCGACCCAGGCTAATGGTGGTGTCATTCGCCAGTATCCCATGACACCGGGGATTGATCTCAGTGGCACGATTGTCGCCACGCAGGATGCCCGCTTTCAGGTCGGGCAGGCGGTCTTGGCGACGGGATATGGTTTAGGTGTGTCGCATCCCGGTGGCTTTGCTGAAATCGCGACGGTACCCGGAGATTGGGTCATCCCATTACCGAGTGGCATGAGTCCGCGTGAAGCCATGCAGTACGGAACGGCTGGCTTTACAGCGGGCTTATCGGTTCAGGCACTGACCGAGGTTGACCGCAAGGCACTGATTCTTGTTAGTGGTGCGACAGGTGGTGTCGGCAGTGTTGCACTTTTGTTACTGCGGCAAATGGGGTTCACCAACCGGCTGGCGTTGATTCGGCACGCGGAACAACAGGCATGGGTAGAAGCACACGGGGCGACCGCAATCGTGATGGCGGATGAACTGATGACCAGCACCAAACCGCTGCAGAAACAGCGATTCGGCGCGGCTGTGGATACCGTCGGCGGTGCCGTCGCGAGTGCGATTGTTCCACAACTCGCCATGAACGGCGTCATGACTATGTGCGGTAATTCGGCGGGTATCGCCTTTGATACTAATGTCTTGCCATTCATCTTGCGCGGTATCTCAGTCTTTGGCATCGATTCAGTTCAGGTCGATCACCAAAAGCGTGAGGCAGTGTGGACCCATTTGGCCACTGACTGGCGTGTGAGTGAACAGATTCCGACCCGAGAGATCGGTTTTGATGATCTGCCTGAAACGATTGCGGCCTGGTCCACTAAGCGGTATTTGGGCCGAACGATTGTGCGAGTTGCTGATTAAATTGGGCAAACAAAATGGCCTGTGACCACCCTGAAATGGGGCAGTCACAGGCTATTTTTATGCTGTGAATTGCGATTATTTGTCCAGTTGTTTGGCATAACTCATGACGGCGACGGGTTGTCCGGCACTCATTGCAGTTGCCGGCTGCGTCTCATAGAAGCCCTGAGCGCGCCAGAAGCGTTGTGCCTTGGAATTGTTTTGCAGGACGGCTAAATGGATGGTGGTAAATCCGGCTTGGTGCCAAGACTGGCTCAGTTGTGCAAGAACGCGTCGGCCGTGTCCATGATTGTGTACCGCAATCAGTAACAAGCCGATGTAGACACTCGACGCTTCCGGATAGCCGAATAGCAAGTCGATGACGCCGATAACACGACCATCTTGTGTGATGAGTTGAAAGTGTTTGTTAGCGGGATCGAACTGTGGCGGACCGGCAGCCAAATCGGCTTGCACAGTTGCCAGCGTGGGTTGCTCATCAGTCAAGGCAAAGTAGTCGCTGTTAGCTTGATAGACGGATAGTGCCGCTGACAGGTTTGTCGATGTTAGGGGGATAAATTGATATTCACTCAATGTTAGGCTCCTATTTTTGTGAACAGTCGTGACTAATCGCGTTCAAAGCAGCTGTGATAAAGCGTCTTTTGTCACAACCTCCTTATTGCTATTCAAACGAAGGCTTGTCGCCATCAGTGCCGGGCTTGTTCACACCCAACGAGTCGCGAACGGCTTTATCGGGGTGGTCAACCAAATCGACAACAAGGGCTGCGATGCTGGCACGTGAGACTTCTGTTCCTTTGAAGGTATCGTTTCTGTGTGTGATTTCGTAATCGATGCTAGGTTCGTTTGATAACCAAGCGGGACGGATGATGGTGTAATCGAGATCGGAATCTTCAACCGCTTTAGCCGCTGCAGCATAAGTTGGCAGATAACCGTTATCAAGCATTTGATGGTTCCACTTACCAAAGTTACCAGGCACTTCATCATAGATACCCAGTGTTGAAATCCAAATCAAGCGCTTGATTTGCGCGTGATCCATGGCGGTGACCACTGCTTTGGCCTGTGTTTCAATATTGTGGCCGGCCAAGTTAGCATAAACCACGTCTTGATGTGCCATTGCCGCTTCCAGTTGTGTGGCGTCTGCGGCATCACCATCGATGATATCGACGCGTGGCCCCTTGAGGTTAGCCAAACGGCTTGCGTTGCGCAAGAAGAGGGTGAGGTGATGGTCTTCGCCGTCACTGAGTAACTGTTGAATTGCTAGGCGCGCGATTTGACCGTTGGCACCGAGAATTAAGATATTTGCCATAAGTAGTTTACTTCCTTTCTGTAAGTCAACTCCATTGTAAACGAATACAATTCAGATTCAACAGACAAAAGCACTGATTTGTCCGGCAAGTGTGATGTTGAGCGTATTGTTACTTATCATTTTGCTTTTTAACTATAATGGAATCAAGAATGGAGTGGACAAAATGGCAGATAAAAAATGGGTTTTGGTCCGTCTTTTTCTTAGGGATCAATGGGATTGTTGGCTCGGGGATTTTCTTATTACCCGGGAAAATATACGCGCAAGCGGGTAACTTTGACGTGGGTTTGATTGTCATTGCGGCCATTGCAACATTATTGATTGCGCTGTGTTTTGCGGATATGGCGAGTCGCTTCACTGGGGATGGGGCGGCCTGGTTGTACACGTACAATGCGTTTGGACGGTTACCAGGATTTGAAATTGGGTTCTTCTCCTGGCTACAAGGCATTATAACGATTGCAGCCGAAGTGGCCGCATTTTTGAGCACGTTAGCGACACTGTTTCCGGATGTGCTCAAGACGGGCTGGTATCAAACCATCGGGATCGGGTTGATCGTTGTCTTGGCACTAATCAACTTGGTGGGTGCCGATTTCTCTGA
Source organism: Lacticaseibacillus saniviri JCM 17471 = DSM 24301 (assembly GCF_001311785.1). Taxonomy (GTDB): domain Bacteria; phylum Bacillota; class Bacilli; order Lactobacillales; family Lactobacillaceae; genus Lacticaseibacillus; species Lacticaseibacillus saniviri. Next base: position 8,148 of record NZ_BBBX01000025.1, read on the forward strand.
TATTGCGGACAATATTTCTTCGGTAACCAAGGTGTTTGTCCTGGGGATGTTTGTTCTGATTGGTATCTGGATGATTCATCCTACGTTCTTAACGAATGCGCCACAGCATTCCTTTGGCGATTTGAACCAGAGCTTTAATTCTGTCTTCTATATGTTTTCCGGGTTCACTTTCCTGCCAGTGGCGGCGAATAATATGGTGAATCCCAAGAAGAACTTACCTAAAGCACTGATTGCGGTGATTGTTGCGGTGACCGCCATTTATGCGTTGGTGCAGGTGACAGCGGTGGGCTTGCTGGGCGGTCAGATTGCCCAGAGCAATGCCCCCGTTGCCGTCGCGTTTGCTCAAGTGTTGGGTCCCGTTGGTAAGCTGATTATTGTGCTGGGTATGTTGGTATCGATTCTTGGCGTTGCTATTTCGGTCACCTTTAGTACCCCGTATATTGCCTCGTCGCTTGCGACAGAACATCAACTGCTACCTAAGTTCTTGGGGCAGACCAATAAAGGTGGGGTACCTGTCACAGCGATTATTTTCACCACGGCAATCAGTAGTTTGTTGCTATTGAGTGGTGATTACCTGTTCTTGGTCGCCTGCGTCGTTATCGTGGCCTTGGTGCAATACATTGCCACGGGGTTAGCCACAATCAAGATTCAGCGTGTCGATAAAAGTGACCACGACGGCTGGCGGCTTCCCGGTGGCTGGATTATTCCAGTGATTGCCATTCTGGTCAGCATCTATATCGCATTCTCGGTCAGCACGACCGTCTTGCTCTTTGGGCTAGCAAGTATCATCGTCGGGCTGTTGCTGTACGCGTTGGACTGGTATATCGAGAAAAATCGAAAACAAGCACAGCATTAATTTCAAGACAAAAAAGGCATTGACCACAATCCATAGAATTGTGATCAATGCCTTTTTAACGCCTTAGATGAGTGATTTGTGGCGTTGTTCATGCGCGATTTTTAATAGTGCATGAATGGTCGTCCCTGTGCCAGCAAAAAGCCAACCAGACCAACGAGCACGCAACAGCCCAGAACAAGCCACCGCCACTTGGGGCTCACGGTCAGCTTGCCAGCATGCGCAGAACTGATTTCAGCGAGGCCGATGAAACCGAATGCGAGTAACAACTTGAGCACCGTGAGTGCGGGGTTGCGATTGAACGCCACCGTTGTTAAGAGATAACCACTCACAATCATGACGACGTACCCAACGCGGGCAATCATCACAAATGGTGTCCGGTGCTTGGCATCCGTGAATAACGCCATGGCGAGTACCAGTAATAAAATAATCCAGGTGATTAAGTGAATCCATAACCACATATGACAAGACTCCTCTCTAATCAGTATAATTGTACCAGTTAATTAGAGAATTTGTCCGATGCCATAGTGAATCGCCATTGTGATGAGTCCGATAACCACATTACGAATCATGGCCCGCTTGACCAGACCGTCGCCTAGCTTGGCACTCATGAAACCAGTAATCGTAACGGCTGCCGTGACAGCCACAATAGTGCCGGGCCATTGCAGATTGACGGGAAGCAGGGTCATCGCCATTAAGGGAAAAATTCCACCGAGGGCTGCTGAGAACATGGAGGACCATGCAGCAGACCATGGATTCATATAATGGCCCAGTTCGAGGCTGTACTTGATGCGAATCATGGTGGCTAAGGCATTCTTTTGCAGTAAGTCATCCGCGATTTGGGTGGCCGTTTCGGTTGTGACACCACGCTCTTTATAATAGTCGATGGCAATTTGGCGTTCCGTTTCGTGATCTGTTTCTAATAAGACGGCTTCTTGATCGACAACAGCTTGTTCAGTGTCTTTTTGCGAACTCACTGAGGCGTATTCGCCCGATGCCATCGAAAAGGCGCAGGCCAAGAGATCGGCCAAACCCGCGATAAAAATGGTGAACGGATTCGTGGTGGCGGCTGCGACGGAGAACAGGACGCCGACAACGGTTAAGATACCATCGTTTGCGCCCAGGACACCCGCACGCAGTGTATTGGCCTTTTCAGCTAACGTTGCTGCTGGTTTTGCTTTTGTTGTTTGTTCCATTGTCATTGCCTCCTAAATGTTTGTGTGGGACTATCGTGCAAATGCCAGCCCAATCATGTAGGTGACAAGCATGGTGACTAAGCCAGAAATAACATTGCGCAGCGTTGCTTTCATGCGGTTAGCGTTACCTAATGTTGCTGCCGCGTAACCCGTAATGGAGAGGGCAATGATGACGGCAATCATGGTGCCAATAATTTTGATGTTAGCAGGAAGTAGGGTAATCGCGAGCAGCGGTAAGATTGAACCGGTGGGAAACGAAATCATGGACGCCACGGCGGCACCAATCGCACTGGTCTTCTCTCGCGGATCAAAGCCGTATCGTTCACGCACACCGGCGACTAATGGTTCCCGTTGCAGCATTTCTGTCGCGGCTTTGTTGGCGAGCTCAGGTCGAATGCCAGTATCCACGTAACGCTGGGTAATGAAATCAATTTCGGTAGCTGGATGTTCATCCAAAGCGACTTTCTCGCGCATAATTGCCCGTTGCTCGGTGTCACGTTGTGCATTGACGCTGACGTATTCGCCCATGGCCATCGAGATAGTGCCGGCTAACATCCCAGAGATCCCTGCAAGAAAAATCGCGTAATTGTTGCTGGTCGCACCAGCCACCCCGATAACGATACCGGCGACTGACAGAATGCCGTCGTTTGCGCCCATCACGCTGGCACGCATAATATTGATTCGTTCCGCTAGACCTTGTTTCTTTTTCATCAAATCGCCCCTATATGTAAATTATAATGATTCTAATTAATATCCTTGTCTATCATAGGGCGAAAGCGACAAAATGTAAAGTAGAATCTTTATCATCTGGCAGAAAATGTGTACGAATGCACAAAAAAGCCGACGACACAAAGTCATCGGCTTTTCATTCTATTAAGCGTTGCGTTCAGGGAACCAGATACCAATTTCCCGTTCGGCGGAGGTGACACTGTCTGAACTGTGGACAACGTTGTGGATTGCGCCTTCGGACCATTCCCGCGCAAAATCACCGCGGATGGTGCCACTGGCTGCTTCGGTTGGGTTCGTGCTACCTGTCATGGTGCGCACCGCTTTGATGACATTCGTGCCACTGGCAATCATCGCCACAATCGGACCTGACAACATGTATTCACTGATATCTGAAAAGAAAGGTTCATCAACCAACTTGTGGTAGTGTTGCTCCAATTGTTCAGGAGTGGCTTGCACAACCTTGAGTGCCTCTAGGACATAGCCGCGGCGTTCAACGCGTGAAATAATTTCACCCACGTGATGATCGGCCACGCCGTCTGGTTTGACTAACATCAAAATGCGTTCTTCTGTCATAATAAAGTTCCTTCCTTTTCAATTAGATTTTCAGTATACGTGCTAGGCTGTACAGAAGCAATGGATAAGTGTAAAATTAGTTTAGTGATTCACTTATCATTAGTAAGCATATGAACGGAGGAATAACGATGAAAGTATTTGTGATTGGTGCAAGTGGCCGTGTTGGTCAAGAACTGGTCAAGGATTTAGCAGCTGCAGGACACCATGTTTCTGCTGGCACGCGCCACGTTGATCAAGACTTCGGTCCGGATGTTCAGACGGTGGCTTTTGACCTACACGGTTCCGTTGAGGAGATGTCACTGGCCATGAAGGGCAATGATGCCGTCTACTTTGTTGCCGGTTCCCGTGGTGCTGATTTGTTGCAGACAGATGCCTTTGGTGTTGTGAAGACCTCACAGGCGGCTGAAGCAGCTGGTATCAAACGGTATCTCCTATTGAGCTCACTCTTTGCGACAGATCCATCCAAGTGGCATATCGGTGAACTGAATAGTTTGAGTGACTACAATGTTGCCAAGTTCTTTGGCGACCATTGGTTGATGGATAATACCCACCTCAATTATACAATTTTGCAACCGGGAACCTTAAAGGATGAGCCTGGTACAGGTCATGTTGCACTTGGTGTCACTGATGGTGGCGTCAATCCGATTCCTGATGTCGCTGCGACATTGGTTGCGCTGTTAGACGCTGACAATACCGTGAAGAAGATTGTGACGATGCATACTGGTGATACGCCGATTGAAGCGGCGGTTGCTGGCGTTTAAGTCGACGAGTGAAACAATCACCGCATGATGCGGTGGTTGTTTTTTTGTGACTAAAAAGACAAGGCGTGTGAGTTTTCAAGGCGGATTCATTGTTTTTTAATTTGGAAAGCGTTTACAACCACGTCTCTTGCTGATATGCTTAACTCGTTCGAACAACTACTCATTCGAATGAGTAGTGATTTTGAAATTTCACTGAAATCGCGGTCTAGCTAGCCGCATCATGCAAAGGATGTGCTGAAATGACTCATCAAGAAACCAAATACGATCAAGGCCGTAAAGAACTCAGCATCAATAGTATGTATTTTAATCGCTATCTTTTAATTCGTTATCTCACTGCTGGGTTCTTTTTGTCAATTTGTACTGGGCCGTCCTGATGGTGAATACAACTGGACTCATCAAATGGTTACCAGTCCTGTTACTCATTGTTAATGGTGCAATCGCCGTTGAACAGGTTGGCAAGTATTGGTATCGCAGCCATGACGCACCTGTCACCAAGTGGGGGTACTGGATTCAATTCTTGGCTAACATTGGCATCTTGATGGGATTGGCAACAGGACAAGCCACGACTTTATTCCCATTCTTTGCAACAAAAGGCGTGAGCTATGCTGTCATCGCCACTATTATCGGGCTATTGTTCAGCTTACTCATTGAGCGCCGTGTTTGGCTCATTGCGCATGATCGCGATACTTATTATCAACGTATTCAAGCATTTGTTAGCAGTCTCAATTAAGAAAGTGGGGAGTTATTATGGATTCAGAAAACAACAAGATGTTCAAATTCATGAATGATCATCTGATGGGGCCAATGGGTAAGCTGGCATCGTTCCCGATTGTTCGTGCGGTAATGGCTGCGGGGATGGCATCCATTCCGTTCACCATTGTGGGTTCAATGTTCCTGATTGTTAATGTTTTGCCTCAAAGTTTCAGTGGTTTAGCAGGCATCTGGGCAGGATCATTTGATAAGATCACCAATCTTTATATGCTGGCTAACGGGGCCACCATGGGGATTTTATCCTTATACTTCTGTTTGGTTTTTGGTTACGAATACACCAAGATTCAAGCTTCAGAACACAAAATTGATATTAATCCACTGAATGGGGCTTTATTATCCATGATGGCCTTCTTCATGTGTATCCCACAATTGATTTTCAAAGATGGTGTGGCAACCCTTGTGACAACTGTGACGAAGGATACCAAGATTATCGATGGTTACCAAATTGCAGGTGGCGTGTCACGTTTAGGTACGACCGGAATCTTTACCGCGATCATCATGTCAATTATTGCGGTGAAGATTTACGCATGGCTGGTTCAAAAGAATGTCACAATTAAGATGCCTGACACCGTGCCAGCAGGGGTATCACGTTCCTTTACAGCATTGATTCCAACGTTTGCGATTGCATTAACCGTTATTGTCATCAATGGGATTTTGGTCGCCTTCAATACCGATATCTATAAGATTGTCGCCATTCCATTCGGCTTTGTGACGCAGTTGACGAACACATGGATCGGGTTGTTGGTCATTTACTTCATCATGCATGCATTATGGATTGTCGGGATTCACGGGGCAACCATCGTGACCTCCTTCCTGACACCAATCGTTTTGTCCAATATGCAACTCAATATTCATGGGGCAAACATTCCTTTTGCGGCTGAATTCAACAACACCTTCGTTACCATCGGTGGTTCAGGGGCGACCCTCGGAATGGTTATCTTCATTGCATTCTTCGCTAAGTCTGCACAACTCAGTGCGTTAGGGAAGGCTTCAGTTGTGCCAGCTTTCTTCAACATTAACGAACCAATTCTCTTCGGGATGCCCGTTGTTTATAACCCATATACAGCGATTCCGTTCTTCTTGGCACCAATGGCATCAATGTCATTAGCATACTTCGCCATTAAGTTGCATATGGTGAATGCGCCAATTGCACAACCAGCATGGCAACACCTGTTGGATTAGGTGCCTTTATTGGGACTGCGGGTGACTGGCGGGCTGCGGTATTAGCGCTGTTATGCGCCTTGTTAGCCTTTATTATCTGGTTCCCATTCATCAAGTCTTATGACAACAAGTTATACGGTCAAGAACAGGCTGTGGCGGAAGAAGAAAGACAAGCGCAAGCATAGGAGGCAATTATGACGGTATTTCCAAAAGATTTCTTATGGGGTGGCGCAGTGGCTGCCCATCAATTTGAAGGCGGATGGCAAGCGGATGGCAAGGGTGTCAGCATTGCCGATGTGATGACAGCAGGTGACAACAAAACAGCTCGCCGGATCACCTCGGGTGTGCTGCCTGGTGAGAATTATCCCAATCATGACGCTATTGATTTCTATCATCACTATCATGAGGACGTCGCACTGTTTGCGGAACTCGGACTCAATTGTTTCCGGACCAGTATCGCGTGGAGTCGGATATTCCCAAATGGGGACGAGACTGAGCCAAATGAAGCAGGGCTCAAGTTCTATGATGATCTCTTCGATGACTTACTCGCTCACCACATTGAACCGGTGATTACGTTGTCTCACTTTGAGATGCCTTATCATTTGGTAACTGAATATGGTGGCTGGCGTAATCGCAAGTTGATTGATTTCTTTGTTCGATTCGCGACTGTTGTCTTCAAACGCTATAAAGACAAGGTTAAGTATTGGATGACTTTTAACGAAATCAATAACCAAGTCGGCATGATGAATGAATGGGCATTGTTCACTAATTCTGGTTTAGTCATCAAAGACGGCGAGAATACTGAACAAGTAATGTTCCAAGCAGCACATTATGAAGCAGTTGCCAGTGCATTAGCAGTCCAAATCGGCCATCAAATCAATCCTCATTTTGAGATCGGCTGTATGGTCGCAATGGGTCCAACCTATGCGGCAACACCCAATCCTAACGATGTGATGAAGGCTGAACGGGCGATGCAGACGAATTATTATTTGGCGGATGTTCAGGTGAAGGGCAAGTATCCTGCTTTCTTGAAACGGTATTTTGAACGTCAACAATTCAATCTCGATATGACACTTGAAGACGAAGATATCTTACGGGCAGGCACTGTGGATTATATTGGTTTCTCCTACTATGCATCGCATGTCACCCAAGCAACAGCGGATGAACCTGCCGACTTCATGACGATGGGGAAGAATCCTGAGGTCAAAAATACGACCTTGAAGCAATCCGCATGGGGATGGGAGATCGATCCTGTGGGCTTACGGTATGCGCTAAACTGGTTCAGTGATCGCTATGATTTACCATTGTTCATTGTTGAAAACGGCCTTGGTGCCTTCGATCAAGTTGAAGACGGCAAGATTTACGATGATTATCGGATTGACTACTTACGGCAACACATTGAACAGATGAAGTTAGCGGTTGATATTGATGGGGTTCAGTTGATGGGCTATACACCATGGGGCTTTATCGACCTTGTCTCAGCGGGGACGGGCCAAATGGATAAGCGCTACGGGGTCATCTATGTGGATAAGAACGATGCGGGCGAGGGAACCTTGGCCCGCAGTAAAAAGGATTCTTTCGCATGGTATCAACATGTGATTGAAACGAATGGTGCTGATCTGGATTAATCAAAGAGCCTGTGACATAGCCCTTGCGGGTAGTCACAGGCTCTTGCTTTTATAACCGGCATTGCAGACTAAATAATCATCCGTTGCGGTGTATAATAAGGCAAGTTTATCAGAAATGGAGTACAGATAATGGTGCAACGAGAAAGCAAGTTTGATATTAAAACGTTGACCAATCACATGATTCAGGCCATCCAGAATGGCGAGATTGGTGATGACCGAGGCAAGTTACCTAGCGAAACGGCGTTAATGGCAGCGTATGGCGTTACTCGTTATACGCTGCGTGAAACTTTGGCACAGCTAGGCAAGCTAGGCTATATTTTTCAGGCCCATGGCATTGGTACTTTTGTCCGGCCACATCATATTGATGGCGCCATATCGTTACAAACGTGGTGGGGCTGACCGAAGAGATGGCGCGACAGGGGAAAGTCGTGAAGACTGTGGCGGTGAGTCAACGTGAAGTGACAGTGGCCGAAGCAGATTTTTGCCAGATGTCAGTAATCTCACGTCTGATCAAGTACTCATTTCGATTATCCGGCAGCGAACAATCGATGATGCGCCGGCCCTGGTTGAACACTCCTATTATCTGAAATCAGTCATCGATAGCATTCCTGATGAGGCTCTCTACGGTCAGCTGTTTGGTTATGTTGAACAGCAGACTAAGTTCAAAGTCGGATTTATTGATTCGGTGATTGGATGCGAGATGATTGACGCGGCCACGGGAGACTTCTTTGGGTTACCAGCGGGTGCACCCAGTTTAACCGTTCAAGATGATTCTTACCTGAGTTCGGGCCAACTGTTTGCCTTTTCCAAGTTGTACTATGACTATCGTGCAACGAAACTCTTTATGTTTAAGAAAATGCACTAAAAAATCCTGTGACGAGAGTAGTCACAGGATTTTTGTTACTTATTTACTGCTACCAGCACGCTTTTGGTAAGCACCGGTTTGTGTGTTGATCACTAATTTTTCGCCGGCTTGGATGAAGTCAGGTACGTTAACGACAAGCCCTGTTTCCATTGTGGCAGGCTTACCACCACCGGTCACGGAGCCACCCTTAATGGATGGACTGGTTTCAGCGACTGTGAGTTCAACCGTGGATGGCAAGGTAATCCCAATCAATTCAGATTGATAGAATTCGATTTTGACAATCGTATTTTCGAGCAAGTACTTCAATTCTGCTTCAATACTCTTGGTTGGTAATTCGTATTGTTCATAGCTTTCAAGATCCATGAAGAAGGCGGTGTCGTCTTGCGTGTATAAGTATTGGGCATCTTTGGTATCGATGATGGCTTGTTCAACTTTTTCAGTTGGGCGCATCGTGGTTTGAACGGTAGAACCGGAGCGAATGTCATATAACTTCATTTGCATCACGGTGTTACCCTTACCAGGCTTGTGGTGGTTTGTTTCCAATACTTTGATGAGCTTCCCATCTTTGACAAAAGTCATGCCTTGCTTCAAATCAATTGCTTCAACCATAATTTATTTTCCTCCAAGTTTTGGTAGTTTATATGCTGTGTCCCACGCCTGATTGTGGTGGCGGAAGGGGCACGGGAAAGAGACTCTTGAGGCCAGAACGTGCTGTTGGCATATATAGGTAACTCCATTCGTCATAATTAAAACAAGCATAGCACAGATTAGGGGTGGATGCTATTGGTACAGTAAGGTTGGTAACGGTTCACTGTGATGGTAGTCTTTTGCTGAAAAGACTGATAAGATGGTATGCGTTGCGTTATTTTATTCATCGATTCAATTGAGGAGGCAGCGTATGACAACAAAATCAAACACGCAATCGGAATCTTGATTCTGAGTGAGTTTCTGGTATTTCTAGGCATCAGTCTGGTCATTCCAGTGATGCCATTTCTGAAAAATGAACTGCATCTCACGGCACTGGATATGGGAATTATGAATTCGCTGTTCGCCTTCGCCCAGTTTGTGGTGTCGCCCATTGTGGGGCGGACATCTGATCGCATCGGTCGCAAACCGGTTTTGTTGGTCGGGCTTTTGCTATTCATGGTGTCGGAATATCTGTTCGCGCTGACCAACCACTTGTGGTTGTTTGATATTTCACGGATTATCGGTGGTATCTCAGCGGCGATGGTTGGCCCAACTGCCATGGCGATGGCCGCGGATATCACCAGTAAACGCGATCGCGCCAAGGTCATTGGCTATCTGTCAGCGGCCTTTAGTGGCGGCCTCATCTTAGGCCCTGGGATTGGTGGCATGTTGGCTAATATCAGCTATAAGACCCCGTTTTGGGTGGCAGGGACACTGGGGCTACTGAGCACGCTGGCGCTGTTGCGATTCTTACCATCTGAAGATGATCTAATTACAGAAGTACCAAAGGCAAGTGCTGAACCCGAAGTTAATTTGCGCGGGCATCTGTGGTCGTTGCTCAAAGGACCAGCACTGATTTTATTCGTCTTAATCTTGATTTCATCCTTTGGACTGCAGGGATTTGAGAGTATTTATAGTCTGTATGTCAATGAAGTGTTCAACTTTAGCTTGAGTAATATTGCCCTGGTGCTCACGCTCAATGGCATGATCTCACTGGTCTTTCAGGTGGTCTTGTTTGATCGCCTGGTGCGTTGGTTCAGTGAGACGCGTGTCATTCGCTACTGTTTCTTCTTCGCACTCGCGGGCACCGTCTGGATTATTCTGGCGCACACCAAGGTGGAAGTCATCATTGCGACACTGTTTGTGTTCACGGCCATCGATATTGTGCGGCCAGCTATTACCACGCTGTTGACTAAAATTACGGATAAGAACCAGGGCCTAATTAACGGTCTCAATATGTCACTCACCAGCATCGGTAACGTCATCGGACCCATCATGTCGGGTAGCTTACTGGATCTGAACTATCACTATCCTTACCTGGTTGTTTCTGGTTTCTTGGCTCTGTCATTTGGCTTGACCTACTTCATTCGATTAGGAAAGCAAAGTTTAGCAAATTAAACTGATAACGCAGTGAAAGTCTTAGAAATGCACCAATTTTTGCACTTAAGGTTGATTGTTGATATAACAGTATAATATTGAAAAGGGTCACAGTGAAACTGAAGTAGTTTCATTGTGGCTCTTTTTCTGTAAAGAACAAATTTAAAAAAATAATTAAGAAATAACTGTATGAGCCGCATTTTGTGAAATGTTTACTAGATGTAATTATAAGGCTTGTAGAGAAACCGATTACCTCGTTGCTTTTACTGAGTAGTCAGAAGAGAAAAGCTGTTACTGATAATCATAAACACTGTTATATCATGGGAGCAAAAAGAGATTTGAAAATTAATCAGCGACAAACATTTGATAAAAGAAACGTTGACAGCGCTTACTTTTTGGATATATGATATCTTTGCGTCAAAGGTAAAACGTTTTACTTAAAAATAATTTGAAGGTGACCGAAGTGAAAAAAAAAGTAACTATTCGCGAAGTTGCTGAACGAGCAGGCATTTCGGTGACGACTGCATCATTAATTCTGAATGGAAAAGGTGATCGTTTTAGTGAGAAAACAAGGCAAAAAGTTAAATTGGCGCAACAGGACTTAGGGTACCATCCAGACTATTTTGCGCAAGGTTTAGTAGGCCAACGCCGTAATTCGATTGGGATTGTTATTCCAGATATTTTGAACCAATTCTTTGCTAATTTTGTGCAAAGCATTGAGCAAGAGGCCATTCCACAGGGCTACTTTCCGCAGGTTTTCAGCGTGAATGGATTTCACGAGAATATTGATTATTTTATCGAACAATTTTCTGGTGGCACACAGAAAGGCCTAATTTTGGCAGCCCCTGGCGCATCCCAGGAAATCGTTGATAAGGTCCAAACTAGCACCAATGTTCCAATGGTCTTTACTGACCAAGCAGAAGTGACCAAAAATGGTGACGTTGTTCTGATTAATGAAGCCGAAGCGGGGGAAATAATCGCTAGCCACTTACTCGCATTGGGCCATCGTCGTATTGCGATTGTTTTGCCCAATGATATGGCCGTTAACTTGTTTAAAAGGTTTTCTGGGTATCAGGCTGCATTTGCAAAGTACAACATTCCGTTACCAGAAGAGCTGATTTTTCGAACCTCGTTTGATCCTGAGGGTGGTCGAGACGTCATCCAGAAGATTGTGCAAACAGATGCAACTGCAATTATTGCAATTAATGATGATATGGCTGTCGGTGTTTATCGGGGCCTACAAGCACAAGGTAAAAAATTCCGGATGACTATTCAGTTGTTGGCTTTGATGACATCCCATTGGCTGACTTTCTAACACCACCGCTCACGACAATGGCACAACCAATTAATGAGCTCGGAAAGATGACCGTCGACATGGTCTTACAACGGATCAATGAACCAAAGAAAGCTTATAAAACAGTGCGACTCAAAGCAAAATTAACGGTTCGAGAGTCCACTCGTGAGTTGAAGGAGGAAAAACGAGAATGAAAAAGGGACATTTGCTCAATACACAAATATCAAGTGTTGTTGCCGACATGGGTCATTTCGATACATTGTCGATAGGCGATGCTGGGATGCCAGTACCTAAAGAAACTACAAAAATCGATTTAGCGGTGACTAAGGGATTACCTAAATTTATCGATGTACTGGCAACTGTACTAGAGGAATTACAGATTCAAAAAGTTTACTTAGCCGAAGAAATCAAAACTGAGAATCCTGAACAATTAGTGGCAATAAAACAGTTGATTGATGTGCCAATTGAGTTTATTCCGCATACTGCGATGAAGGAGCATCTTCGGCAGGATAAGGCATTTATTCGAACGGGTGAAGCCACGCCATATTCAAATATCATTCTTGAAAGTGGTGTGACATTTTAGAAAAATGCAGCGTTGGAGGTAATGCTGATGAAGATTGAAATGAAAAATATTTCGAAGGCATTTGGTAAGAATCGAGTGCTCGAGGGTGTTGATTTCACTGTCGAATCGGGAGAAGTACATGCATTGATGGGCGAAAACGGTGCCGGGAAATCAACACTAATGAATATTTTAACGGGCCTCTATACACGAGATGGTGGTGAAATTTTAGTCGATGGCCAGGAGACAAGTTTCTCGGGGCCTTTGGACGCAGAAAAGCACGGAATCAGTTTTATTCATCAAGAAATGAATAATTTCCTTGAGATGTCTGTTGTCGATAATATGTTTCTGAATAAAGAGATCCATAATGCGTTTGGCTTAATGGATGAGCACAAATGGTGGCTCAGGCTAATAAATATCTAGGACAACTAGGCGCTGACATCGACGTCACACAACCAATCGCTTCACTCAGTGTGGGAAGACAGCAAATGATTGAAATTGCCAAGTCATTAATGACTGACGCAAAAATTATCATTATGGATGAACCAACAGCTGCCTTGACAGAAAAAGAAATCAATCAGCTATTTTCCGTTGTTAACAGATTGAAAGAACAAGGCGTCGGGTTCATTTACATTTCACATCGAATGGAAGAAATCTTTGAAATTGCCGACAAAGTAACGGTCATGCGCGATGGTATTTCTGTTCAAGAATATGCAACGGCTGATGTCACGATGACGCAATTGGTTCGAGACATGGTTGGCCGTGAAATCGGTGATTTTTATCCGGATCGCCATCCAAAATTTGGCGATGTTGCATTACAAGTTGAGCATCTTACCGAGAAAGGTGTTTTTAACGATGTGAGTTTTTCGGTTCGAGAAGGTGAAATCTTAGCGTTTTCAGGCTTGATGGGTGCTGGTCGCACTGAAATTATGCGTGCCATATTTGGAATTGATCATTATAGCGATGGTCAGGTTATTGTAGATGGTAAACCGGTTAAAATCCACACACCATCTCAAGCAATTGCGCATAATATTGGATTTTTAACAGAGAATCGGAAAGACGAGGGACTAATTCTAGAAGATTCGCTGCACGATAATATCGTTTTACCTTCGATTAATGGTTTTGTGAAACACGGTATTGTTGATGATAAGGCCACAGATGAATTTGTCGATATGTTGATGAAACGATTGACAGTTAAAGCGATGGATTCATCAGTAACCGCAGGAAGTTTGAGCGGGGGAAACCAGCAGAAGGTGGTCCTTGCAAAGTGGGTTGGTTCTGGATCAAAAGTTTTGATTCTAGACGAGCCAACACGAGGCGTTGACGTAGGGGCTAAGCGTGAAATTTATGACCTGATGAATGAGCTAACAGATCGCAATGTCGCTATCATTATGATCTCAAGTGACCTTCCAGAAGTATTAGGGATGAGCGATCGCATTGCAGTCGTGTATGAGGGCCAGATTACTGGAATTGTGGATACTGCGGATGCCACACAGGAATCCGTCATGATGCTAGCGACAGGAGGAAAGAAAGATGCAACAGACTAAAGAAAAGCAGGTTACGAAATCGAGCTTTGATGTTAGAAAAATCTTGGGGCGGTTGGGACCGTTACTTGCGTTAATTGTTTTAGTGATTTTAGTTACTGTTTTGAGCCCAGGATTTATTTCAGCCTCTAACTTGTTGAACTTATTGCGTCAAGTTTCAATCAACGCTGTGATTGCGTTTGGGATGACCTTTGTTATTTTGACAGGTGGTATTGATTTATCTGTTGGATCAATCTTGGCCTTGACTGGTGCTGTAACGGCATCGATGTTAGCAAATGGCGTATCAGCGCCTATCGCTCTACTTGCAGGGATGATTCTTGGGGCCGTGTTTGGGCTATTGAACGGGATCCTAATCGCATACGGGAAGGCTGCACCGTTTATCGCAACCTTGGCCACAATGACAATCTTCCGGGGGGCAACCTACGTCTTTACGAATGGTAATCCTATTACCGGTGCTAAGATGAACCAGAGCTTTTTGTTCCAATTCTTAGGTCGGGGTTATCTGTTTGGTATTCCGTTCCCGATTATTATCATGGCAATTGTTTACTTGGTATTATTTGTACTATTGCATAAGACGGCTTTTGGTCGAAAGACATATGCGTTGGGCGGAAATGAAAACGCTGCCTATATTGCGGGGGTGAAAACTAATGTTGTCACAATGATTATTTACACGATTTCGGGTTTAATGGCGTCAATTGCCGGCATTATTTTGACCAGTCGATTGAGTTCTGCTCAACCAGATGCTGGGACAAGCTATGAAATGGATGCTATCGCAGCGTCGTATTGGGTGGTACATCTCTGGCAGGTGGTAAAGGACGCATTTTTGGGACACTGATTGGTGCTTTGATTATTGGAACTTTGAACAATGGGATGAACTTGTTAGGGATATCGAGTTTCTATCAACAAATTGTTAAAGGGATTGTCATCTTAATTGCTGTTCTGTTGGATCGTCGCTCATCAAAATAGGCTAAAAGCCAAAAGGAGTAGAGAATAATGAAAAAGTCTTTGAAGCAAGTATTAACCACGGTAGGGATTGCAGCTATTGCTTTGGTAACATTATCAGCTTGTGGGAACACAGGACTAGATTCAGGAAAGAGTTCTGATACAAAAGTTGAGAAGAAGGCTGCGAAGGATATTAAGGTTGGTGTTTCATTGTCAACGCTCTCCAATCCATTCTTTGTTTCAGTTCGTAATGGTGTTGAAAATTTAGCTGATAAAAAAGATACCAAGGTTCAAGTATCTGATGCACAAAACGATACAGCAAAGCAGAATAATGATGTTGAAGATTTGATTCAGAAAAAGGTGGATGTCTTAATCGTTAACCCGGTTGATTCTAGCGCGATTACACCGGCAGTTAAAGATGCCAATGACGCTGGTATTCCAGTCATTACAGTTGATCGTTCAAGTGATGGTGGGAAAGTATTAACACTGGTTGCATCAAACTCAACTAAGGGTGGCCAAATGGCAGCTAAATTCATGATTGACAAGTTAGGGCAAGATGCAAAAATTGCTGAATTACAGGGGATTCCAGGTGCCAGCGCAACGCGTGAACGTGGTAAAGGGTTTGATGACGCGACTAAAGGCAAACTTGATATTGTCTCCAAGCAAACTGCAGGTTTGATCGTGCTAAAGGCCTGAGTGTTACTGAAAATATTTTGCAGGGCCACGGTGATATCAAAGGGATTTTCTCTCAAAACGATGAAATGGCATTAGGCGCTGTTCAAGCTGCTAAGGCTGCTAAAAAGAGCTTAGTAATTGTTGGGTTCGATGGTGAAGCTGATGGCATTAAGGCTGTTAAGGCCGGCGATATGGCAGCAACAGTTGCTCAACAACCAGAAGAAATGGGTCGGTTAGCATTGCAAGCCGCATACGACCATTTTGATGGCAAGACGGTCAAAAAGAATATTGAATCACCATTGCAACTTGTTACAACCGAAAACGCAAAGTAAGTCTGGCTGTTTTGTCGAAAACGGTGTGAATTGAGCGAATAAGCGTGATAAACTTTCTAATGGCATAAAACGGGACAATTAATAATACTTGGACAAAATGAGGCTGAGCCAAAACAATTTGTTTTGTCCCAGCCTCTTATTGTGAGACGGAGGCCACGATAATGAATCGAATTGTAGTGATTGGCAGTATCAATGTAGACAATATTTTACAAATACAGGCTTTACCGCAACCGGGAGAAACAATTAGCATGGATTCTTTTTCAAAGGCTCCAGGGGGAAAGGGTGCAAATCAAGCTGTTGCAGCTGCTCGAGCAGGTGCACAAACTAGTTTTATTGGTCGAGTCGGTGATGATGATAATGGTCAAATGATGCTGCGAGAGCTTGCATCCAATCACATCAACACTGATCAAATTCAGATTACGAATCAGGAGCAAACAGGGCAAGCATACATTTTGCTACAAAACTCGGGTCAAAATTCAATCATTGTGCAACGTGGTGCAAATTTCGCACTCACAGCAGAAGATGTCATTCAATTTCGAGATACCATTGAACAGGCAGATTTTGTCATAGCGCAATTTGAAACACCAATTGCTGCCACAATCGCAGCTTTTGAAATTGCGCATCAGGCTGGTAAAAAGACAATTCTCAACCCAGCACCAGCGCAAGCAAAGATTCCAGATGCGTTGCTTGAGCTTACTGATATCATTATTCCAAATGAGACGGAATCAGAATTAATAACAGGTATCGCAGCAGTGGATGAGGTTTCTTTAGCTGCAAATGCTAAGTTCCTTCATGATTTAGGCATTGAATGTGTCATCATCACACTGGGATCGACGGGTTCATATATTTCTTATCGTGGGGATGAGGCGATTGTACCAGCATTTAAAACTCAAGCAATCGACACAACTGCTGCAGGGGATACTTTTATTGGTGCACTCGCAAGTGAACTCAATGCTGATTTGACTAATATCGAAGCTGCAGTTATTTACGCAAGTATGTCCTCATCGTTTACAGTTCAAACGTTAGGAGCCTTTCCATCAATCCCGTGGCGAGAGACGGTCAGTGCTTCTCTGGAGGCGAGGCAATGAATGAACAGGAGTTATTAAAACAACAAGTCGCAGCAAGTGCCGCTCAATTAGTTGTTCCTGGGTCTATTCTTGGTGTAGGAACCGGATCTACCGTCAAATGGTTCATCAGTGAGTTGGCAAAGCGTGATCGGCTGACACCACTGAATCTGGCGGCGATTGTCACGACTTCAAATCGAAGCAAAGAACAACTAGAAAGTTATGGGTTTAAAGTTGTTGAATTGGCTGATATTGATCATGCTGATTTAGTGGTCGATGGGGCAGATCGTGTTGATGATCAACTAAATGGTATCAAGGGCGGCGGTGGCGCATTAACGCTTGAAAAGAGTGTGGCTGTCAATTCTGAAAAAAAATGTTTGGATAGTGGACGAGGGGAAACTTGTTCATCATTTGGGCGGGTTCCCATTACCTGTAGAAGTCTTGCCAATTAGTTGTGAACAAAACTTCAGACAATTTGAGCAGGCTGGCTTAGAACCCACTTTTAGGCAAAGACAAGATGGCAAGAGATATATCACCCATTATGGTAATTACATTATCGATTTGGGGATTTCTCCGTTACCAATTCCAAGTGGGTTAGCTGGATATCTCGATAGTACAGTTGGCGTGGTTGAACATGGGCTGTTCTTAGATATTTGTGATGAGCTTCTCATTGCACGCCATGACGGAACAGTGGAAACACGTTACCGTAATCAATTGAATAAGATTCCTAGTTAGCTAAAAAGTAAAAAGAGCACGCGAGACAG
>NZ_BBBX01000026.1 GCF_001311785.1 Lacticaseibacillus saniviri JCM 17471 = DSM 24301
CGCTCTTTTTTCAGAAAATCACCGCAACCTCTATGAATTTTGCGCGAAGACGAGTACACTAATAAAGTTAAATCGTAACAGTTACTATTTTCGTGACGACTGGAGGACTTTCATGACTGAGGCAATACTGAGCGTTGATCACTTGGATTTTGGGTTCCGTGATCAACCACTGTATCGTGACTTAACCTTTGAGCTGGCAGCAGGGAGCATGACCAGCCTAGTGGGCGCAAACGGTGTCGGGAAAACCACACTGATTCGCTTATTAATGGGACAACTCAAACCACAACAAGGCGAGATTCAATATCGTCAGACCCCTGCAGTACATATCGGCTATGTCCCACAATTTCGCAATTTAGAGGATGAATATCCATTATCGATTCGCAGCTTCATCGGGTTGAACATTCGCCATCTGTGGCCATGGGCAACCACCAAAGATAAACAATTGCTCGATCAAGTGATTGAGGCGACGCATCTGGAAGCGCGCCAATACAATCGGATGGGTCGCGCCAGTGGTGGGGAGAAGCAAAAGGCCTATTTGGCACAAGCACTATTGAATCGCCCCAACTTTTTAATTTTGGATGAATCCACCGCTAGCCTTGATGTGAACACCAAGGTTGAATTGATGGACTTGGTCAAAGAATTGAATCAAAAAACCGGTCTGACGGTGCTCTTTGTGACGCATGATCTGAACTTAGCAAAGCAATATACGAATCAATATCTGTTGTTGAAAAAAGACGGCTATGAAATGAAGTCAATGAATGAAATGGATGTCGCCACCATGCCTGAAGAACTACAATCAGTATCCGAAATTCAGGAGGTGGACTAGATGTTTGCTTATGACTTTATGCAGAATGCTTTCTTTGCCAGTACGTTTATTGCCATTACAACAGGGGTCGTTGGGGTTTTTGTGACCGCACGTAATATGGCCTTTCTTGCCCACACCTTATCAGAAATCGGTTTTGCCGGTGCCGCTTTTGGGGTTTTCATCGGTATTCCGCCGTTGGATGGCATGCTGCTTGCAACGATGCTGAGCAGTGTCACAGTGGGACGACTCTCGGTTCAGGCATCACGGCGAGAGGCGTCAATCAGCGCGGTATCGAGCTTGTTCGTGGGGTTAGGGATTCTGTTTCTTTCCTTATCCAGTCAGAGTTCGAGTTATGCGACCACGATTCTGTTTGGGAGCATTATCGGCATTTCTGTGCAAGATGTCTGGCAGCTCGTCGGCTTGGCCGTGTTTGTGCTACTGACCGTCTTCCTGGGGTATCGGGCGTAGCGTTTGATTCCTTTGATCCCGTGGGTGCCAAAGCGCAGGGCATCAGGAGTGGCTGGCTCTCGATCTACTTCTTGCTGATTCTAGCAGTCTCCGTGTCAATTGGGGCTCAGATTGTTGGGAGCTTACTGGTCTTCATTCTGTTAACCCTACCATCTGCGGTCGCCAAGTATCTGGGCAAAACCGTCTGGCAGATGACACTGATCTCGGTTGCGACAGCCTTGATTGGGGTATGGGCCGGATTGTACCTGGGCTATATCACCAACTGGCCAGTGACCTTCTTCATCGCCACAATCGAATTTGGCTTCTATTTCCTCGCATTGTTGTATCATAACGTTAGACAATAATATTAGGAGGAATGACGATGACAAAAGTGAATGTGAAACGCGCTGTTGTAACTGGGATTGCGGCCGGTGTGGTCGCAGGCCTCGTCAAATTGGGGTGGGAGAACTTACTGCCACCGCGTACGCCTGCGCGGAATGCGACCAATCCACCACAGCGCCTCTTGGAACAGCTAGGTGTGCCTGAAAGTGTGACTCATGCCACGTATACTTACAGTGAGCAACAGATGCCCTATGTGAGTTTCATCATGCACTTTGGTTTCTCGACCACGTTTGCGGTGTTGTATCAATTAGCCCGCCAGAAGTTTCCAGTGATTACCCGCGGCCAAGGAACACTCTTTGGCCTTGGTATTTGGGGCCTGTATCACGCTGGTATTATGCCGTTGATGGGCACCATTCCATCCGTGAAGGATCAACCTGTTGAAGAACATGTCTCAGAAATCTTGGGGCACATGGTCTGGATGTGGACGATTGATCGTGTCGGTTTGGGCATGGCGAGTGACGCTCGTTAAATCCAGTCATTCAAAAAAGCATCGCGAATACGGTTCGCGATGCTTTTGTGGTCTATTAAGCGAAAAGAAATAAAGCGACAATCAGTGATAGGAGATAGACGCCTTGGAGCACAAAGGCAGCCATCAGCCATGTGTGTGAGAACATGAGCTTATTATCAGGTTGTGACGATAAGTAGAGCGCCGGCAAGATGCCGAGAATCGGAAAATAAACGCCATGATGAGTAGGATCATAGTGACAAGGTATCGCATCTGATTGCTACCAGCTTTCTTTTATTACATCACTTCTTCTGTGCGCCGTCATGCCACGCTGGATACATGGTGATTAAGCCTTGTGTGCCCATATCGCCATGTCCCGCATCGACCATTTTTTCGTACAGCTCTTTGGTAAGTTTAGTGGCCGGCAAATCGAGGTGCATCTTGTCGGCTTCGTCTAAAGCGATGCGCAAATCCTTCAAGAAATGCTTGGCGAAGAATCCTGGGGTGTAGTCACCAGCTAGAATGCGTGGCGCGTAATTGGCCATACTCCAGTTGTTGGCGCCACCGCCCTCAAGTGTCTTGAGGGTTTCAGGCAAGTCGAGACCCGCATTTTGCGCATAGACCATCATTTCAACCATGCCAGTCATGGTGCCGGCAATCATGATTTGATTGGCCATCTTGGCGTGTTGCCCGTTACCCGCAGCACCAAAGTAGTTCGTGGTGCGCCCGATGACATCAAAGATGGGCGTGAGCTGGTCAAAAGCGGATTTGTCGCCACCAACCATAATCGTTAACGTCGCATTTTGGCGCCAATATCGCCACCCGATACCGGTGCGTCGAGTGCGCGAATGTCGTGCTCATTAGCGGCAGTGGCGATGCGTTCGGCGAGTGACGGGGTGCTGGTCGTCATATCAACCACGATACTGCCGGGTTTTGCACCCAGGAGAATCCCGTGTTCACCAAAATAAGTTTCTTGGACATCATCGGGGAAACCCACCATGGAGAATGTGATGTCGCTGACTTCTGCCACGGCTGGGGAGAATCAGCCCAGACAGCACCAGCATCGATGACGGCTTGTGCGTGTGCTTTGGTGCGGTTGAACACCGTGACGTGATGATTGGCTTTGAGCAGATTCACAATAATGCCGGTGCCCATGACGCCCGTTCCGATAAAACCTAGTTGCATAGTAACCACTCCTTTTAACTAAGCGTAGCGCGTTGGCAAATTATTTGTCAAAGTTGGTCTCTAATAAGGATTCGAGTTCATCCAGACGAGCTTCAAAGACGGCAAAAGCGGCTTCCAGGTAGTCAGGCTTGGTCATATCAACACCGGCAAGCTTCATGGTGTCGATGGCATATTCGGAACTCCCGGATTTGAGGTAGTTGATGTACTTCTCGGTGGCTGAGTCGTCATCACTCAGAATCTTTTCAGCGAGGGTTGAAGCGGCTGCAAAGCCTGTGGCGTATTGGTAAACGTAATAGTTCATGTAAAAGTGTGGAATCCGCGCCCATTCCAAGGCGATTTCCGGATCTCGTGCCACTTGTGGTCCGTAGTAACGCGCATTGAGATCCCCATAGTAGTTGGACAAGGTTTCAGCCGTCAGAGGTTGTTGTTCTTGATCCTGCTGGTGAATCCAGTGTTCGAATTCAGCGAATTGTGTCTGACGGAAGACGGTTCCCTTGAAGCCATCCAGGTAGTAGTTGAGGATGTAGGCGCGAACGGCTGGATCGGTTTGGGTATCGAGTAAGTGCGCCGTCAACAGGTTCTCATTTGTGGTCGACGCAATTTCGGCAACAAAATCGGATAATCCCCATAAACATAAGGCTGGTTGTGACGCGTGTACCAACTGTGCACGCTGTGACCAGTTTCGTGCACCAAGGTGTAGAGTTCATCCACGGAATCGTGCCAGTTCAATAGAATGAATGGGTTGGTATCATAAGCGCCACCTGAGTAGGCACCGGAGCGCTTGCCTTTATTTTCGACCACATCAATGTAGCGATTGTCGAAAATCTCTTCGACGTGGCTCAAATAGTCAGGGCCGAGAACAGATAAGGCTTCCTTACCAGTCGCTTGGGCTTCCTCATAGGTATAACTGAGGGCTGGCTTACCGGTGAGTGGGGTGTACATGTCATACATGTGCAAGTCATCCACTTGTAACAGGCGCTTGCGTAAGGCCACGTAGCGATGCAGGAGTGGCAGGTGCGCATTCACTTGTTCAACCAGAGTGCTATAGACGGATTCTGGGATGTGATTTTGATCGAGCGCCGCCAGTTGTGCGCTGTCATAGTGATGTGCACTGGCCAAGAAGTTGTGCCGCTTGATCTCGCCGGCCAAAGTGGTCGCAAACGTATTCTTGAGGGCACCGTAAGTGGCGTAAAGACTCTCAAAAGCCTCTTGGCGCACAGCACGGTTCGTGGATCGAATCAGTTGCCCGTAAAGCCCATTACTGAGTTGAACGGCCTGGCCATCTTCGTCTTCCACAAAACCAAACTCGATATCAGAGTTGTTCAACACGTTAAAGGTGCTGCGACTCGCATTGAGGGCGTCGCTAGCTGCGGATAACAGGGCTTCTTCATTAGCGGATAGAATATGGTCACGTTTGCTGATCATTGAGGTGATAAAGTGCGCAAATGGGACCAACAGTGGATTCTTTAACCAATCGTTGAGGACAGCAGGATCAATTGCCAGAATCTCTGGTTCCATGAAGGCCGCTTGACTACTGATGGTTGCCGCCAAGCTCTCGGCCTTAGCCGCATAGCTTTGATAGTGCGCATCGGCCGTATCTTGGTCACTCTTGAGACTCGCATAGACATAGACGCGTTCGAGCTCGCGAAAGGCGGCTAGAATCTGGGTGATGCCTTGCGCGAGGGCCTCGGGGCTTTCACTCAGGGTACCTTGAAGCGGCATCAAGCCTTGGCCCAGTGCCTTGACATGATTGAGCGCTTGTTCCCAATCTTGATCGGAAGCAAAAATAGTGGTGAGATCCCAGGTCAATGGCTCAGGAACCTCGTTTCGTAGTGGCAATTGTTGCATCGCGTACATCCTCCTTTGAATGAATTAGTTTAATGTTAGCACATTGCGTGAAATATAGAACTTTTTTAAGTTGTGAGTGACGTCACATCTGGTAGAATGAATCAAGAACATCTATTATGATGATAATTTATTGAGATGGAAGGTAACTCGTATGGCATTAGAACCCCGATCAAAGCGCCGAGCACCACGACCACCGCACCGTATTCTCAAATTCTTTCTATTAATTCTTACTGGTGCGCTCTTCTTTGCCGGTACATATGGCTATCATGTTTATTCACAATTAAAGAACGCGGTTGATAAAACTTATGAACCACTGGACGGTCACACCTTGCACTCGGATATCACGGGGGATGATCCGATCAGCTTCTTGCTGCTGGGGACTGACACCGGTGCGTTTGGCCGTAAGGATCGCGGGAATTCCGATACGATGATTGTGGTCACCATCAGTCCTGATAAGAAGCGGACTACCATGACCAGCATCCCACGGGACACCATGGCGCAGATTTACGACGAAAACGGTAAGGCAACAGGCATTCAAAAGATTAATGCCGCTTATAATATTGGTAACTCCAAGGCTGCCGTGAAGACAGTTGAGAAATTACTGAATATCCCGATTGATTACTATGTCACCATCAATATGGCGGGCTTAGAAAAGATTGTGAATGCGGTAGGCGGTGTCGACGTCAATGTGCCATTCTCTTGGACCGACAGTAATACTGGGGGTCAGCACTTCAAGAAAGGCCCAGCTCACTTGAATGGGAGTCGCGCCCTCGCGTATGCGCGGATGCGGTATGAAGATCCTGAAGGTGACTACGGTCGACAAAAGCGACAACAGGAAGTCATTGAATCGATTGTGAAGTCAGCCTTGTCCGTCAAGACACTGGGCAATTACCAAGAAGTGTTCGATTCAATGTCCAACAGTTTGCGGATGAATCTGACGTTTGATGATGTCTTGACCATCGCTGAGAAATATAATGCCGATGCCAAGACGATTAAGTCCAGTCAACTGAAGGGCGTGGGTGCCTATATCGGCGATGGCGCCTATGAAATTCCATCGACCGAGGCACTTCAGAAAGCCTCTGATAAGATCCGCACTGAAATGGGTCTCGAAAAGGAAACGCTCGATAACGTGAACACCCAACAGAATGCGAAGAACATCAATTTTGATTGGGAATCAGGCAACAATCCGACCTACACGATATTTGATGATGAAGGGGCGGAGAACTAGTACGCACGCGGCCTAACGCCGAGTGCAAATCAAAAGAGTTGTGACAAAACAAAGTTTTGTCACAACTCTTTTTTAGTGCAATATGAAGGCTTTCGACCAGACTTGGATGTATACTAAGCGCAAACGGAGGTGGGTGTGATGAAAGCGGATCCCAATACACGCCTGAAACAGATTTATCTGTGGCTGGCAGTCGTCGTTTTGATTGGCGTCATCGGGTTTGTCGGTTGGACGTGGGGCCACGAGGGTCAGCTGAATAGCAACTTGTGGACGATGATGGTGGGGGCTTTAGCCATAGTGGGGCACAGTGCATGGCTTCATCACCACATTGTCCGGGGTAAATAAAAAAGCGTGGGCCAAACCCCAGTAGGGTTTGACGCACGCTTTTCATTTGTGATTGATTAGAGTGCCCAAGGACGCATGCCATCAGCGTTGTATAAACGAATGGCATCAGCGATTTGGACGTCGATGTCATCACTACCGTTGATCCAGAGGCTTTGGAATAAACCATGAGCCGTACTACCTGGGTTTTGGGCATTTGATTGCAACGTGATTCGCGGGTAATGATGTAATCCCATGTGGCTGCGGATTGACCAGTTGCGGCAACCATCTTGTTTAAGACGTAGCTCTTCAAATCGCTACCTGATGTGGCTGCGGTTTGAGTTTGTTGCGCCTGTTGCGCCTTAGCGGCAGCGGCCTTTTGTTGGGCTTCTTGCTGTGCTTTAGCGGCAGCTTGTTGTTGTGCTTGAGCAGCGGCAGCAGCCTTTTGTTGGGCTTCCTGCTGTGCTTTAGCAGCTGCTTGTTGTGCGGCAGCTTCTTGCGCTTTTTGAGCGGCAACCTTCTTAGCGGCATCAGCAATTGGATTGTCACCAACGGTAATGGTGATGTTGCTTGCTGGGACATGTAAGAGGTCACCAGGTAAGATGACATAGTTATTTAAATCAATGTTGTTCGCCTTGGTCAAGGTCGTTAATGAAATGCCGTGTTGGCGACTGATGTTCCAGAGGTTATCGCCTGCTTGAACCGTGTAGTCGCTTGATGCGACGGCATTGACCTGAGATGCTGACACAAATCCGAAACTGGGAACCAGGGCAAGCATAGCAGCTAAGACCCATTTTACTCGATTGATAATAATAATCGTTCACTCCTAAATAAGGTTTTTATAATCGGTTCTCAAAAGAACACTTATGCAGTATACGGACTCGGTGTGTCAAGCAAGTAGCATCGAGATTACAAAAATAGCTAATTTTGTAACATTGTCATCTCAGCGTAACATTGTTGCATTATTTTTTCGAAATTGAAATGATAACGTTTTTGTTATTTTTCTAAAAATGTGTCTCGCGCACAATCGGGTGTGGGCCAACCTAATCGAAGTCTTAACGCAACTTGTCGCAGGATATCGCTGCGCTTCTGTTATAATAATCCCAGATACGATTAGGAAAAGGCGGTGAGCGTTGTGGCGATGTATCGCGAAAAACGCTTCGAAGAGATTAAGCGTTTGTTACAGGAACGCAAAGAACTCAGTATAGAAGATATTATGCAGGCCGTGAATATCTCACGGGATACGGCGCGACGGGATATCGTGGCGCTCGTGGATCAAGGCGTTGGTCGGCGCACGCGTGGCGGGATTGTGGCGCCCACATTCGGGCACACGGTTCCTAGTTACTCAGAACGACTCAACCTGTTCTCGGAACAAAAGACGCAGATGGCGCATCTTGCCCTGAATTTGATCAAGCCAGGTGGGGTTTATTTCATTGATGACTCGACGGCACTGTTGAAATTGTCGCAGAGCATCGCCACCGAGTGCACGATTTATACGCATTCACTGGACAATGCCATTGCGATGTCTGTGCAGAGTGATATTACGCTGCGTTTGGTCGGTGGCAAGCTGAATCACCACGGGCGGTTCTTCTTTGAACCGGCGGCTTTGAATACGTTGTCCAAAATCGCCTTTGATGCTGCCTTTATGGGAGCGACGGCGATTCGTTCCGATGGCGTTTATTTCCCTTATGCTGAGGACGCCCAGGTGAAACAGGCGGTCGCATCCTCCGCGCGCCAAGTAGTCGTGGTTTCAGAAACGCAGAAGTTCAAAATTGCGGCGACCTATCAAGGAATGAGTCTCAACCAGATCGATACCTTCATCACCGACCGCAATCTGACGGCGACCGAGCGCGCTTGGTTCCCAAAGTCGACCCGAATCATTTACCCACATTAAAAAATAATTATTCTTGACAGATAGTTTTAATGCGTGTATTCTCGTCACATACCAGTTCAACTGGTGACTATGAAGGAGTGTTGAACATGACAACAATCAAACCAACACAACTAAATCATACTTATTACTACGGCTATTACGGATAGACAGTTTGTATCAACGGATGCAAACTGCGACGCAGATTTGCATCCATGATGGTCGTAGCAATTTAACTTGCAGACAAACCGCCACATGGATCGAGGATAACTCTCCATGTGGCCTTTTCTTTCCGGAAAGATGTTTCATAGGCCAGTCACATGGAGAAATCCACGTGACTGGCCTTTTGTTTGACATACTAAGCGTGAAACACGCAAATTCTGGAGGAATTATCATGAAAAAAGGGTTATTAGTTACCGCAGCATTAGCACTGACATTGGTTTTGGCCGCATGTGGCAAGTCACAGACGAGTGACTCAAAACAGGTCAAAATTGGCATCTTACAGCTGGTCGACCAAAGCGCCTTAAACGCTTCACGCAAAGGTTTTGAAGAAGGATTGAAGGAAGCAGGCTACAGCGGTAAGAAGGTCAAGATCGATTACGTTAATGCCCAGGGTGATCAAGCCAATCTGAAAACAATGAGTGAACGATTAGCGAACGACCACAATACCTTGAACTTGGCGATTGCAACACCAGCCGCACAGGCCTTGCAAAAAGCTGACAGTAAGACACCGATGCTTTTCACCGCCATCACTGATGCCAAGTCAGCCGGATTAGTCACCGATCTCAAGAAGCCGGATGCCAACGCAACGGGTGTCACCGACAAAGTGGACGTCTTGGGTCAGATCAAGTTCCTACACAAGCTGTTCCCAAAGGCAAAGACGGTCGGCGTGCTCTACAATGCCGCTGAACAGAACTCCGTTTTCCAAGTGAAGGAAGCGAAGAAAGCCATCACGTCGCTGGGGTTAAAGATGGTCGCTAACACCGCCGCCACCACCAACGATGTGGAACAAGCAACCATGGCACTGACCAAGAAGGCCGATGTGCTCTACATTCCAAACGATAATGTTGCTGCCGCTGCGATGCCAACCATCGGCAAGGTCTCCGAAAAGACCAAGACGCCAGTTATCAATGCGGACGCAACCATGGTCAAGTTTGCCGGCGTTGCCACACGTGGGATCAGCTACGAAGAATTAGGTAAGCAAACCGCGAAGATGGCAGTCAAGTTGATTAAGGGTGATAAGGTGAGCGACTTACCTGTTGAGAATCCAGAAAAGACTGAACTTGTCACCGATAAATCACGGATGAAGTTATTTGGCATCACGGAAGATATGGTGAAGGGTGCGTAACGCACATTACCGTCACGACGATTGAGTTGATCAGCAGGAGGACAAAATGGATATTATTACTTCAAGTTTAGCGCAGGGGTTGCTATGGGCAATCATGGCGATCGGGGTCTACTTGACCTTTAGAATTTTGGATATTGCCGATATGACGGCAGAAGGTAGCTTTCCACTGGGCGCGGCAATTACCGCAAGTGCACTGGTGAATGGGATGTCGCCAGTGATTGCCACACTGTTGGGGGCACTGGGAGGCGCGTTGGCCGGCTTAGTCTCAGGATTACTGCACACCAAGCTGAAGATTCCAGCCCTTTTGACCGGGATTTTGACCTTGACCGGGCTGTACTCAATCAATCTGTTTGTGATGGGGGGCAAAGCCAATATTGCGCTGCTCAATACCGTCAAAACAGTCTTCACCCAGTTACCGATTCAAGATAGCACTTGGCAACAATTGTTGTCGGGGCAGTGGCACTCCTAATTGTCATCGTCTTGTTGGTATTGTTCTTCAATACCCAAATGGGTTTGGCGGCACGGGCTGTGGGGAACAATTCGCAGATGAGTGCGGCCAATGGTGTCAATAACGCCAACATGAAAATCATCGTGTACATGCTATCAAATGGTTTGGTCGCATTATCGGGGAGCTTGATGGCTCAGACCAACGGCTATGCGGATGGTAGTATGGGGATTGGAACGATTGTGATTGCCTTAGCTGCCATCATCATCGCTGAAATCCTGTTACGTCACCTCACTTTTGGGCAACGGTTGCTCACGATTATCGGTGGGGCTATTATTTACCGGTTGATTATTGCTGGTGTGCTGTGGCTGGGTGTTGATCCTAATGCCTTGCGCTTGTTCTACGCACTGATGTTGACACTGTTCTTGGCAATGCCACGAATCGAAAATGCCATCCAACAAGCCCGCTTACGGCGCCAGAATCGCAAACAATTAATGGAGGATAAGCCTAATGAATGAGTTAGTGGTTAAACAATTACATCAATACTTCGAACGGGGCTCAGCCAACGAAAACCACGCACTCAAGGGCATTGACCTCACGATTGCTCCCGGTGAGTTCGTGACCGTCATCGGTGGGAACGGGGCCGGCAAGTCGACACTGCTCAACAGCATCGCGGGTTCATTACCCGTGACGACCGGTCAAATTGTCCTCGATGGGCACGATATCACCTATGATTCGGTCAATAAGCGCGCCAAGTACATCAGTCGTGTGTTCCAGGACCCGAAGATGGGGACCGCGCCCTTGTTAACCGTGGAAGAAAACATGGCCTTGGCCGCTAAACGTGGGCAATGGCGTAATTTTTGGCAGCGCGGCGTGCAACAGAAGCAGCGCGGTGAATTTCAAGCGGCCCTGAAGACACTCGACCTTGGACTGGAGAATCGCTTGACCACCGAGATTGGGTTGCTATCAGGCGGGCAGCGGCAAGCCATTACCTTATTAATGGCCACGATGAATCATCCCGAGTTACTTCTATTAGATGAACACACCGCGGCGCTCGATCCCAAAACCAGTGCGACGGTGATGCACTTGACAGAGAAGTTGGTCAATCAGGCACAACTCAAGACGTTGATGATCACCCACAACATGCAGGACGCGATTCGGTACGGGAACCGCTTGTTGATGTTGGATCACGGCCAAGTCGTTGTCGATGTGGCGGGCGAAGAAAAGGCCAACCTTACCGTACCCGATTTACTCGCCTTGTTCCAAGCCAAGCAAAAAACGGCCCTGGTCGACGATGCGGTTTTATTAAGTTAAGCATTTCGTAAACAGACTTCAAACCCAATGCTGACGCTGTTTGTCGCGCGTCTCATGGCGTCGCCCGTATTCTGTAATTTGTTTGCATCGCCACTTATCGGTATACTAGGGGCTATGAAAAGAAATGGCGGTGGTCGTGAAATGCAACCTTTAGTCAGTATCATTGTGCCGATCTATAACCTGAGTCAGTACCTTCAGCGTGGCCTTGATAGCTTGTTGCAACAGACCTATACAAACCTAGAAATTATTTTAATTGATGATGCGTCACATGATGACAGCGCCCAAATGATTGCGGCCGCGGCAGCAGAGGATGACCGGATTGTGCCGATTTATCAACCCGAGAACCGTGGGGTGTCGGCAGCGCGTAATGCGGGGCTGGCTGTTGCAAGCGGGACCTATATCGCCTTTATGGATGGTGATGATTGGGTTGAACCGGGCTTCATCGAAACGCTGGTGCGCGCGTTGATTGCGGGCAAGCATGATCTGGTGGTTAGTCCGTTCTACACGGATAACCCGGAGAGCAAACCGCTCCCGAAGATTTCATTGCGTGATAAGCAATACTCACGCAAGGCGTTCATTCGAGCGATGCTGATGCCGGTGGGGCGTGTGCGCGGTTACCTGTGGAATAAGATTTATCGCCGGGACATCATTGAGGCCCAACACATCCGCTTCGACGAGGATGTCGCGATTATGGAAGATGAATTGTTCACGGTCCAGTACGCACTGGCGACCAAGAGCTTCCATTATTTGGGTGCGGCCAATTATCACCACGTGGTGCGCTACGATTCAGCGACCCAGTCGTTGGGCGTGATTGATGCGCTACCCCAGCAGGTGTCGGCATTACTACGCATTCAAAAATTGATTGCGGCACTGCCGGATGATGATGGTGAAGTCGTTCGACCGGAACCGGAGACACAAGAGCGCTAGGTGAGTTATAGATAATGGAGGAATTGGGTTTATGGATGTGTTAACGCGACAGGAAATTAAGGCGCGCGCCAAACAAATTTTGCGGACGGGTAAGAACTGGCAACGATTAATGATTGTCAATCTCGTTCCTTGGTTGATTTCCGTGGGCTTCACGGTCAACCTATACATGCTGAATTGGCAGGTATATCAACAAACGCTTGATGGCAACGTTTCTGCGGGTCTGACCTCACAGTCACAGATGATTGGGACGTTCCGCGACTTCATCTTGGTCCTGTTTGTACAGGCGGCATGCTTAACCGCACTTGATCTGTGGCGCAAACCGGATGGGGAATTCTCACCCGTGCAGGCCATGTTCCGCTTGTTCAACCGGTCATGGTTCTGGGTCATTCTGGGACTGTGGTTGGTTACGGCGATCATTACCAACGTCGGCTTCGCACTCTTAGTTATCCCTGGGATTCTGTTTTCTTATGGGTTCCGTCAGGTCTACTATGTGATGTATGATGCGCGTCGCTCAGGTGTCAAGATGGGTGTCTTTGATGCATTGGGTGCCAGTTGGAATCTGATGCGGGGCTCGAAGTTTGATTTGTTCGTGCTCGACGTTTCGATGCTCGGTTGGTATTTGCTCAACGCATTGAGTGCCAACCTGCTGAGTTTCCTGATCAATCCATACATGCAATTGACGTATGGGGGCTTCTATCACAACCTGTTGGCTAAGCGTAATAACTAGTCCGATTTTAAAATATGAATAAATAACTAAAACACCGCGATGATGGTTGTATCGCGGTGTTTTTTAGCGTAGATTGATGACAAGCATGATTTAGATTTGACACAATTAATAGGAGGATGAAGTGATGGCATTAGACGCATCTGTATTGAATAACCCATTGGTGCAAGATTTGCAGGCGCAAAAAGAAGTGATGTGGGTCAACCCTGATTATCGCAAAGCAGCGGCAACCACGCAGCTTTCACAGGCTGCTCTGTTTGATGCGGAAGCACGCTTCCGCCGCTTCGGCGCTTATATGGCAGTCGCTTTTCCAGAAACAGCCGCTACCGGTGGAATTTTGGAATCCCCACTGCACAAAATCGATCGCATGAAGGCGAGTGTGACGGCCCGTGAAGACTACCAAGTGGCCGGCAATGTGTTCCTCAAGGCCGACAATGAGTTGCCCATTTCCGGCTCAATCAAGTCGCGCGGGGGTATCTATGAAGTCTTGAAGTTCGCGGAATCTGTCGCGATTAAGGCCGGTAAGTTGGCATATCTGGATGACTATGCCGTGCTCAACGAACCTGAATTCCACGATCTGTTCAGTCAGTATGGTATCGCGGTTGGATCGACTGGGAACTTGGGCTTGAGTATCGGGATTGTCGCTGCCAAGTTGGGTTTCAAAACCACCGTCCACATGTCCATGGACGCTAAGGCATGGAAGAAAGATCTGTTGCGTGAAAAGGGCGTCAATGTTGTGGAATATGAAGGCAACTTCACTCAAGCTATCACGGCTGGCCGGGAACAAGCGGCGGCGGACCCAACCACGTATTTCATTGATGATGAAGGCAGTACCGATCTGTTCTTAGGGTATGGTGTGGCTGCTATTCGTCTGCAAAAGCAATTGAAGGACATGCACATTCCGGTGGATGAAGACCATCCCCTGTTCGTCTATCTGCCTGCTGGTGTCGGTGGTTCACCGGGTGGGGTGACATTTGGCTTGAGTCAGATTCTGGGTGAACACGCCCATGCGATTTTTGCTGAACCGACCCATATTCCATCCGTACTGTTGGGCATGGCAACAGGGCTCAATGATCAGATTTCGGTCTATGATATTGGGTTAGATGGCATGACTGAAGCGGATGGCTTAGCCGTCGGTCGACCAAGTCGGTTAGCGGGACGGGTGCTCAAACCCATCCTCGAAGGGATTGCTACATTCGATGATGACCGGATTATGGCCTACACGGCTGAATTACGTGATACGGAAGGCATTAAGGTTGAACCGAGTGCCACGGCAGGTTTCGCCGCATTACGTGAGGCTCAGCCTTACTTGACCACGCAGTATCCACATTTGGATCAAGCCACGCACATTGTCTGGGCAACCGGCGGGATGCTGGTGCCAGAAAGTGAACATGAGCGCAATTACCAATTGGGTAAAGCCATCCTCGACCGCTAGGATTTAACGGCGCGATCAAGTGTGTTCTGCCCGTGCCAACCGCGTCCTTGTGCTATCTCCCACAAGCTAATTTGTTGAAAAACAAGGAGTAAGGTGGTTTGATGGAGATTAAGAGACAAGGAGGCGGTTTCATGACACGAGTTGTGGTACTCGGTGGCGGCTACGCAGGCTTACGGGCGATTAAATTCCTGCAACGGCAGTTACCAAAAGAAGTTGAATTAACCTTGGTGAGTGATACACCCATTCACACGGAAAAAACAAATTTGCACGAGGTAGCGGCGGGCACGATTGCGCCTAATCGGATTACATTTGAGATTGAATCAGTCTTGCAGCCCCGCGTTGATTTTCGGGTTGAAACAGTCATGAAGGTGGATGTTGATCACAAGCAAATCTCTTTTGCGAGCGGTGATATTCTGCCTTATGACTATGTGATTGTGGCCCTGGGCTTTAAGTCTGAGAGTTTTGGCTTGCAGGGAGCGGAAAATGCGCTGCCACTGGATAGCATCGACAGTGCAACCCGGATTCAGTCAGCGGTGGAACAGCAAGTGGCCCGCTATGCTAAGAGCAAGGATCCCAATGATTTGAATGTGGTGGTCTGTGGCGCTGGGTTCACCGGGATTGAGTTAGTCGGTGAATTCACCAAGTCGCTACCCAAGCTGGCAGCCAAGTACAACACACCTGCTATCAATCTGACCTGTATCGAGATGGCGACCCATATCTTACCGATGTTTGATCAAGGGTTGGCAGACTATGCGGTCGATTACCTCAAGCAAAAGGGGGCTAAGTTGTTAACGGGTGCCAAGATTACGGCGATTGAACCCAATGCCGTGGTTTACTCCGATGATGAGGGTGAACACCGCGCGTATGCGAACACCATTATTTGGACAGTTGGGGTCTCCGGTAGTAACGTGATTGCGGATTCTGGTTTCGATCAGCGCCGTAATCGGGTTGTTGTGGGCGAACACCTGAACATGGATGCACATCCTGAAGTTTATCTGGTTGGGGATGTCTCCGCGGTGATGGATCCTGCCAGTTCACGACCATACCCAACTACCGCGCAGATTTCACTCAAGCAAGGTGAGATTGCGGCCAAGAATGTGGTGGCAGCTATCAACAATCAACCACAAACAACATTTACTTATCAATCCGCCGGGACGGTGGCTTCCTTATCTGACACCAACGCCATTGGTGAAGTGGGTAAGATGAAGCTCAAGGGTTATCCCGCTTCGGCACTGAAAAAGATTATTACCGATCGCAGTTTATTAGAAGATGCCAACTTGCGCACCATGTTCAAAAAGGGTCGTTACGACATCTATCATTAGAAGAGAAGATGAACAGTATGCAAGACTATATTTTGTCAGAAGAACAGATCCAAGCAGCAGTTGAAGCCTCGAAGAATTTTGTTCACCCATTGAATGCGGATCAAGTGATTGAACATGCGATTCAAGATTGGGTGCAATGGTTATTGGATGAAGGGTTTGAAGGCAGTTATTTCCAAGCCCACCTCAACAATAATCACATCACCATCATCGACATGATGCGCAAACAAGTGGCCGAATTGACGAGCGATGGGGCCAGCTATGTGTCGGACTATCGTGCAGATGCACGGCAGACACTTTTGACCTTACAACACACAATTCGTGAGATGATTGATAAACATCAATTGGTTTTGTGAGTCATAAAAGCAACAGTGGCAGACCTAAGTGGTTGTCATTGTTGCTTTTTTGCGTCAGCGGCCAAACTGCGCTACTGTTTATCTAGCATATGGGGGTGAGACAGTGAGTGAACGAAAACAAGTGCGTAGTGAGATAGAAGTGACATTGCAGGTCATCGGCGGCAAATGGAAACCGCTCATCTTGCATTTCTTATTGCACGAAGGACCCAAGCGTTACTCTGAGATTTTGCGCTACTTAGAGTCAGCACCGAAGAAAACCCTGACGGAACAGTTGCGCCAGCTCGAAGCGGATGGCGTGGTCGCTCGTGAGGTGAGTCCCACCATTCCGATTCGCGTGACCTACAGTATGACCGCTCATGGGGAAACATTGGCACCGCTATTGGATGTGATGTGTGCCTGGGGATTCGTCAACATGGATGGACGCTATGAGGTGACACATCCAACCTGTGAGGACTCACCGGCATCCTTAGCCAAGAAGCAGCAGCGTTTAGCGAATCTATCGGCTTATCTTGAAGTCGAGTAGGGCACAAAATGTGCCTTAGGAAGAAAAAGTGCCGTCTTGTGTGAGAGAGCGTCACTGACCTACAATGAATATGTTGGTTTGACAAGACTTATCGTTAAAGGAGAGTATTCAAAATGAATTTAACAAGTATTAACTCAATGCGTCCTTTGAGCAACGGTGTGGAAATTGAAGCTGTCGGTTACGGGACTTTCCGCACGCCTGCTGGTGTGGCTCGCCAAGCCGTCGCAGATGCGATCAAAGTTGGTTACCGCCACATTGATACTGCCGCGGTTTATGAGAATGAAACAGAAGTCGGTCAGGGAATCAAGGATTCAGGCGTCGCGCGCAAGGATCTGTTTGTGACCAGCAAGTTGTGGAACACAGAACGCGGTTATGATAAGACCAAGGCTGCTTTTCAAGCGAGCTTAGATCGATTGGATATGGACTATCTGGATCTCTATCTGATTCACTGGCCTGCTAACACCCGTCAATTCGGGGATCAGGCGGAATCATTGAACGCTGAAACATGGCGCGCACTTGAAGACTTGTACAACGAAGGCAAGATTCGGGCCATCGGGGTCAGCAACTTCATGCCACACCATGTGGAAGCACTGATGAAGACAGCGCGGATCAAGCCAATGGTGGATCAAATCGAAGTGCACCCAGGCTGGACGCATGCGACTGAAATCAAGGCATTACAAGCCATGGATATCCTAGTTGAAGGCTGGGCACCACTTGGCGGTCAAGGCGCGACTGTCTTGACGAACCCAACGATGATTGAAATCGGTGAGAAGCACGGCAAGTCGTCTGCACAAGTGGCGTTGCGTTGGTCACTGCAACAGGGCGTGCTCCCACTACCAAAGTCCACACATATTGAACGGATGAAGCAAAACGCTGACATCTTCGACTTCGAACTGAGCGATGCCGAAATGGCAACCATCAGTGCCTTGAAAGATCTGGGTGGCCAAAGCGTGGATCCGGATGAGGTTGATTACTAAATGAATGGTGTATCACATTTTTTGAGCTCATTTAGTTAATGTTGCTCACGGAAAAGAGGCTGCGAGGACCTGAAAAGGGTTTGTCACAGTCTCTTTTTGCGTCTTAAGCGTTCTTCTTTGCCGGCGCCTGGTGAATCGATTAAGATGGGAAGAAAGGAAAGAGGAGTGTGGGTATGCAAGAATATCGTGAATTTTGGAGTAAGATGTTTGTCTGGAATGCCAGTGCCACAAGACGGCAATACTGGATTCCGTTCTTCATCAATATCGTGATCTTTATCATTATCAGTCTGGTGACTGGGGTGAATGTGGATCCGGATGACTGGCATAGTTTGAATGCGGTAGTGGGTTCCAATTTTGGTGCGATGCTGATTGGGATTATTTTCTGGATCGCTGAATTCTCCAGTCGGGCTCGTCGCTTGCATGACAGTAACCACAGTAACTGGTGGATTCTGTTATATGTATTGCCAATCATTGGCTGGATCTGGTTCTTTATTCTCCTGTGCCTGCCATCAAGAGACTCACGTTGGCCAGACAATCAGAGTGAGGTCTAGTTCGCGACGACTCATTAACATTGAAACGAAGTTGTGACAAAAGGTGGTCTGAGAATGAGGATTAACAGGGATTGGTGATAAATCCCGAACTTAGGATTTGAAACAATCCTTAACGTGTTTGAACTCGCAACAACTTACGCCCAGCTTGGTTCGTTATTGGCACAAATCGCCAATTAAACGAACCTATGCTGGTGCTCAGTTGCTAAGCGCGAGTTCGCACACTTCTTTGTTAACCGGAATTCTCAACCTTTTGGAACACGATTAGTCAATAAAATTCGTAAAAATAAGAGCTTGTGACATCCCCGAAGGGGTTACGTCACAAGCTCTTTTTGTTTGATTATAAGTACATGTAGTCACGGGTCATTGGTAAGTCCTTACCTGAAGCACCCTTAGAGATTAAGAACTGCATTACGTCGATATTACCGGATTCAAATGAAGCGGCTGCGGCTTGTAAGTACAGATCCCACATGCGAGTGAATGATTCGCCCTGGGCAGCTTGAATTTCTTCACGATGTGCGTTGAAGTTCGTGTCCCAGATTTCCAATGTGCGTTGATAGTGACGACGCAGTGGTTCGAGATCATCGAGTTGCATGCCAGCGTCAACAATGTGGCCCAAGTTTTCAGCCATCCCAGGAACATAGCCACCTGGGAAGATGTACTTGGTCAACCAAGCGTTGGTTGCACCGCCCTGTTGCCGGGTGATCCCGTGAATCAAGGCTGTGCCATCGTCCTTCATGAAGCGAGCAACATCTTTGAAGTAAAGCCCGAGGTTTTCTTCACCGACGTGTTCAAACATCCCAACGGAAGTCACATAGTCAAATGGATCATGCTTTAATTCGCGATAGTCGACCAGTTGCACTTCGGCGACATCTTCAAGATGTTCATCCTTGATGCGTTGGTTGACATAATCGTATTGTTCTTGGCTCAAAGTGATCCCGACAACGTTCAGCTTGAAGACCTTAGCCGCTGTCAGCATCAATGTTCCCCAGCCACAACCGATATCGAGCAATGTGCGCCCTGGTTGTGGATTGAGTTTACGCAAGATGTGCATCACTTTGTTTTTTGTGCCGTCTCGAGATCGTCATCGGGACTCGTGAAGTAGGCACAGGAATAAGTCATGGTTGGGTCTAGCCATAATTTATAGAAGTCGTTGCCCAAGTCGTAGTGAGATTGGACGTCGTGCTTGCTGGCACGTTCGCTATGGGATTGCTTTGGAATCAAGCGCATCAATTTAGGATTACGCATGAAACTATCGGCACTTTCATAAGCGGCGGTCAGGACCTTTTGGATTGGGAAGTCGACAGTACCGGTGATTTCGATATCACCAGCCATGAACGCTTCGCCCAGTGCCAACGATGCGTTTTTGGTCAACGCGCTGACAGGGATGGCCTTTTTGAAGCTAATCGTTACTTCTGGTGTCCCTTCGCCATAAGTTTCACTGGTATTATCCCAGTAATTCACAGTGATTGGGACATTAAACGAATGAGCCAACAAGGTGTGATAAAAAGTTTTCTCTAACATGTTTTCCCCCTAAATCCTTACTGAATACTAAAGTAGTATAACACCATTGGAATGTAACGGCATGGCCGGATGCCTGATTTGCTGAAAATAAAATGTGGTGATTAGGGTAACACTTGCCATAAATCGCCGCTAATATGTCTTTTTGCCATACAAAAAGGTCGTGACAGATAATCACGACCTTGGGCGCCTGCACAGCTAGTGTGCGGACTGATTAATAGAATTTCATTTCATTCAGTGGCCAGTAACGCCATGCCACCACGGACTGCACTTTGCTCTTCGAGATGAAGCCGAAGTCTCGGCCATCGTGTGAGACTAAGCGATTGTCCCCCATGACAAAGTAATGACCAGCAGGGACTGTCTTGCGCTTGGTTGAAGGTAGGGTGGCAATGTTGAAGTCACCGGTAAACTTGATGCTGCTTGGGTCAACGTTGTTGTTGGGCCCAGCTGGCAATTTCAGTTTTCATGAAGCTAGACTTGAGATAAGGTTGGGCCTGCTTCTTACCATTCACGTACAAGACATCATTTTTGATTCGACGGTATCACCAGGCATGCCGATGACCCGCTTGATGTAGAGTTCACCCTCACGATCGGGGGCGTGAATGACCACGATATCGTTGCGCTTAACGCCACGATGCCGCAGTGAGTAGAGGCGGTCACCGTCTTCAAGTGTGGGCTGCATTGATGTGCCGCTCACGATGTCTTTGCTGACCACATTGTTGACGATAAAATAGGTTCCAAACATAATGACGGCCAGTAAGACCACAAATTCAACCACGGTGCGAACTGGGCTGGATTTCTTTGCTGGCTGTTTGTTATTTTGCTTATCCAAGATTAATGACACCTTTCAAGGTAGATTTTATTCAGCATACCATAATTGATGAGAAATTGCTGAGCGTGTCCCCCTGAACTTAATCATATTTTGGAAAATAACCGGATGCTTCAGCTTGCCGGCACAGGTCGACAATTTCGGAATACTTGGCTAAGACCAAGCACCATTTGTGTGGGAGTGATTGATAACCATAGGCGAGACCAGCAAGGCCACCGACCAATGCGCCCAACGTATCGGTGTTGCCACCGAGATTGACGGCGGTCAGTAAGGCATCCTTATAGTTATCGGTATTCAGTGCGCTCCAGATGACAGCTTCAAGAATAGAAACGGGATCGGATGCTGCACGATAGTCGGCAACGGGTAACTCGGCAAACTGTGGGTTGGTCAACCGCGCAAAGTTTTGCCAAGCGGTAGCATCGTTTTGAGTATAGTACTTGGCTGCACTGGCGATGCTATCACGCAGGGCGACATGCAAGTCAGTTTGGCCATTGAGCAAGTTGATGATGGCTTGTGCATAAATGACGCCGGCAATAATGTTGTCTTTATCTGGATTTGTCAAACTCACAAAGTCGCTCAATTGTGTGAGTGCCTGTGGATCATTGACCAAATCGGTATGGCCTTCTTTGAATAGGAAGTAGGCGAGGGGAAGAACACGTGTCAGGCCACCGGGATCGTTTTGTGTGTCAGCGAGTGGCTGATCAGTCAAAGCGTTCTTGGTTGCTGGCCAGATATCAACTACAGGACCTTGGTATGGCGCATATTCACTGTCTGTGTACCACTGTTGATAGGCACTCTTGACGGCGGCCAAATCGAATCCTTGTGTGAGTCCCATCATTGAAGCAATCACCAATGAGGTTTCATCAGAATAATTACCGGCGGGTTGGTCGAATGTCCCATAGCCGGTCATCTTATCAATCGGCTTTTCGGTGAGCTGGGCCCGGGTTTGACCCTTGACCGGCAAACCGAGTGCGTCACCGATAGCAAAACCGATGACGCCATGAACGAGTCGTGTATCTGTAATAGCCATATGCGAGGCCTCCTTTTTCTCCATTATTGATATTTTTTGTCAAAAAGCAAAGAATCAGTGCTGCTCACTCAGCCAGGTGAGTAGTTGATACTGATAGGTGATCGTGGTTTCCGTTAAGGCATTGGGATTGGATTGGCCGGTGAGTGCTTCTGCTAGTTGCTGGGCCGAACTCAGGCTAAAGGCGTGATCGATGTCAGGCAGGAGATCAGCAATGCTGGTTTGTTCGGTGCGTGTATATGTGAAGGAAGTGGCTGTAAAGGTGAAGTGATGGGCGGTTAACCAATCGGCATACTGGTGCATGAGGTCGGGATCAACCTGATATGGTCTGGGTACGGGCTGTTTTAACCACTGATAGATAGCAGTGAGCAAGGTGTCGTCCTGTTTCACTTGGTGATTGAGTGCGACCGCGTGTTGCGCGAGGTGTGTCACGTGGGCGAGGTTGCTAGGGGCCAAGGTAGGCAATTGGTTGATAAACACCAGTTCGGCCTGTGGGGCTTTTGGCAGTGTCCGCCAATCAGCGACGCGGTAGGTCAATTGGTGATCTGTGCGTTGGCTGCCGCTTGTTGGGCGAGGCGCAGCATTTCTTTTGACCAGTCGAGTAAGATGACCTTGTCACTGTATTGGGCCAGTGGTAGCGCAAAACGACCACTGCCGCTGGCAAGATCCATCACGGTTATGGCGGGCAACAAATGTTGGCGTCGCAATTCGGCGATGACGTCTTCTTCTATAGATAGTGTCGATTCATTTTGAATGGCGTTATAAAGTGATGCGAATTCGTCCCAATCGTGTGGTGTCTCCATGCGGATCTCCTTTTTGAATAAATATTGAATTTGCCCTTGACGATTAATGGCTCACTTGATATGATATCAAAGTTGTCTTAGGAGCAACACGATATTGGCTCTTGAAAAAAGGGATTGACATCAGTTGCGAGACTTGATAAGATATCAAAGTTGTCAATTGCATAAACGCTTTGAGATGTGAATAAATATTCACTT
Source organism: Lacticaseibacillus saniviri JCM 17471 = DSM 24301 (assembly GCF_001311785.1). Taxonomy (GTDB): domain Bacteria; phylum Bacillota; class Bacilli; order Lactobacillales; family Lactobacillaceae; genus Lacticaseibacillus; species Lacticaseibacillus saniviri. The sequence continues at coordinate 22,840 of NZ_BBBX01000026.1, forward strand.
AATTCAAAAAAGTGTTTGACAAGTTGCTTGATAACATGATACAA
>NZ_BBBX01000027.1 GCF_001311785.1 Lacticaseibacillus saniviri JCM 17471 = DSM 24301
GGGCCGGTAATTTCCGTTAATCCAGCGGCTCATGTCCGCATGTGAGTCTCCGGCATAATAAGCCTTGCCTGTGCGCTCACCTTTAACTACCCACATAGCTCATCCGCCTCCTAACGACTCATTGAGTTTGTATACAGCACCGGTTTCCGAATCGATTAGCTGTTCAGTACCTGTATACGTTCGCCAAAGAGTCTATCAATGTTGTGATTTGCGACAACGATTGTTAATAAATCATCAGAATTGGACAGTGCCCACAATAGCGCTCCGGCCTTAATAGCTGCGATATCAGGATGCTTTTGAATGTCAGACCAACTAATTTCCATCAAACGCTTGTCTGATTTCTGCTTTTGCCGTTTATTCATAGTCCCGCCTCCATTCCAAATGTTCGCTCATAATCCTCTTTCGTGCGGATGCCGTCTTTAATCCAGTTATTGAGTACACCACGCGTGTAAGCCCAATCTGACTTGCCTGCTTCAAATGTCGCGATGAGTGCCTTGCCAACTAAAAACCTGCTTGTCTCTGTGGCTGACTTCTCCAGATTGATTTTGATACTTGGTGTTACCCGACCGATATTCTTGGTGTAATACTCAACCAGTGGTTCTAAAAAGCATTACGCTTGGCTTTGTCATCATCTGATGGCAGCGAGTACGACGACGCTGGTGTTGTAGTCTCTGTTTGATCTGGTTTACTTTTATTTGATTTACTTTTCTTTTCTTTACTTTGTGCATTATCAGCACTGGAAACGTCTTGATAACTCTGGTTTCCATTGGTGGTAACCCCGTTATCATCATTGGAAACTAATTCCAACAAGTTATATGCCGGAGAAATTGAACTATCCGACTTTTGAACGGCCGCTTTCTTATAGCGCTGTTGGATGCCGTGAGATGTCAGCACTTGATGCCCAGAAAATAATTCCGAATCAAAAAGCCCAACTTTCACAGCCTTAACAACAACCTCGTCTACATACGATTCCTTAACCCCAACATCGTCAGCAATTAAGAACCGTGCATCTTCATCCCATCGCATAAAATACCCTTCATCACGATAGATATTTCCGAACAGGCAGATGAGTATAGCGATTGCTGATGCGCCATTAGCGCGCATAATCTTGCGAACCTTCATATCATGTAAAAAGTCAGAATCCATTGGGTAATAGTCCAAGCCTTTTTTAATCGGTCTTGCCAAACGATCACCCCGATTTCTTTGCTATTGTCTTCATTAATGAATGACCTCCTAGAATGGCAAATCATCATCCGAGATGTCGATTGGTTGACCATTGTTGTTGGCAAAAGGATCCGGAGAGCTCACTGGTGGTTTACTAGCATTCGCTTGGCCCATCTGTTGATTCGATGCCTGCTGATGATGTTTTACTTGCGGTTGAATAGTCATTGGAAAATCAGACTTATCAAATCGTTTAATCTTGGCATTTGATTTACCGTTGAAAGTCTCCATTTCAACCGTTACCTTGATTGGCTTACCGAGCATTTCTTCTGCCCAATTTTCAGGTGTTCCAAAGTCAAAGCCGTTTGGATAAGCATTCGTTGCCTTAATAAGTGAATTCCGGCGCCATGCTGAACTATTCGTTAAAACAAAATTATCAAATCGAATTTCGTTGCCTTGGCCGGGCTGTTCAACATCATCGCGTACAATATAGTTCATTTGAATCATGTCATTGCTGGATGTTTTCGATTGTTCTCGTGCCCATGCACTTGGGTAGACTTCATAAATACCTGCCTCTAATGGCTTAATACCAACGTTATTTTCATCGTATGAGAAACTAATTTTAGTTACCTGCCTTTTCATTTTGTTTTTGACTAGCCGCTAATTGTTTATACACGGCTGTTAGTTGTGCTAAATTCCAAGTCTCAATATTTGAATTACTAAGTTGTGTTTCAAACTGCTTTAACATGGCTTCTAATGTTGCGTTCCCGCCAACCAAATGATTAATAGCTTCAATTGCTTTCTTCTTGCGTTCATTAGTTTGTGCAACTAAGTCAACGCCCTCTTCTGCCCAATCGTAAATCTGATTGCCAACATGACGTCCCAGAATCTGTTGTGTATCGAATATTGAAGAATTATCCTTCATTGCTTGTGCCAAGTGGTTTTGATAAAGCTGAAAGGTGATGGCAAATTCATATTCCAAACCATCTTTCTGATCAGGCTTTAAACCAACTTTTTCAACCTGTACTTTGCCTGTATCGTTGCGTGTGACTTCGACACCTTGCTTACTACGAACCGTTGCGATGACGTGAACATGCGTGTCAGTTAATAAATTCAATACCTTTTGTTGCTCAGGGCCAACTTTTTTCCAATCGCCAATCTGACCACCAAGCTTATTAACTTGATCTAATATGCCGCCATCACCGCTCCATACGCTGCTAAGCGAATCGATGATGATCACTTCAGCACCAGCCTGCTTTAAGGCGTTAAATGCCTCAAGATAACGGTCGGCCGTAAATGGTGGTATTACTTCAATCTGCATAAACGGTTGTATGGTCGTGTTATCATGCTGAGTGTTAACATATAAACTTGATCGCTGATGTTCAGTTTCGAGCATGCCTATCTTCGTCCACTGTTTTGCTTCATCCATATCAGGAAACATTGATTCGACAATCCCTTTTGCGATTAGAAGCGAGCTTAATGTTTTCCCAGACCCACTTGCTCCCATCAAAAGAATAGGCACCTTGATTTTGTACGTTCTGCCATCTGAATTTGCATGTTTAGCCCTCCTCGTTCAATTGGATGCTTTCAAATGTAATTCCGTTGGCTTTCATGAATTCGGCTAATGCCCACATTTTGCTTTTAGTGGTTGTCACTTTCATTCCTCTAGTCAACATCGGTTCGTCATTTTCTGGCGTAAGTGTTTGCTGTTCAGTGCGCAGAATCTCCCCAGTGTCAGTATCAACAACCGAGTCACCAAACTTCTCTTGATGCATCTTGGCAATAGCCTCTTCGGCTTCCTTTTGTTTTTGTGCTCTTTCTGTTGCTTGCTTACGCGCCATCAAGGCATCATCGATCTTAATTCGCAGCTCTACGAAACTGGCTCCTTGGTCAATCTGATCAAACCAACCAGCAGCTTCAATCCCATTCGCTTCTGCATAGGCTTTGACGGCTGCCTTTTCGTTAGCAATGCGATCACGTTCTTTGACAATGTAGTCTGCTGCATCTCCAATTTCGCGAGTCCGTTGGATACCACTGATTGATTTCGTCAGCCAACTTGGCTTCATCTCAATTAAGGCTGGGTCAATTTCACGACTTTCCGCAATTTCGGCAATCTCTGTTAGAACTGCTTCTTCACGTTCTTTCTGCTGCTGAGCTTCTAAAACTTTGATGCCTCGGTCAATCGGCGTAGTTGAAGCCAGTACTAAATCATTCAAAGCTTTAACATTCTGCTCAAAATCCTTAAGTGGTTGATTGTATTCTCGCTTGATTTCCTTTCGACGTTCATTAAGTGCCTTGCTAAATTTGTTAAGCTCAGCACGCGCAGATTTTGCGGATTTAAGTGTCTCTTCCGTCACAATTAAGCCTTTGTACTTCTCAGCTTGATATGCCACAGCGTCCTTAAGCTTGTCGTAATTATCAATAGTGATGATCGAAGGCTCAAAATTGACATCAAAACTATCAACCAGTGTTGCAACTTGATTTGTCATATCATCTCTCCTTCTGATGTGATAAAATGAACTCATAACTTGATTTATTATCTATTCCATCTTGCCCGTGTGGTTGCCGCCGCATGGGCTTTTTTGCGTTCAATTCCGCGATTTTTCGTACCGTTAGCTCCAATACCCAAGACCAACTTTGGCTTGTTGGATCATCCATTAAGTGGTCGATGGCCTCGTCTCGTTTCTCCAACAAAATCTGTTTACTGCTTGGCTTCATGTTTATGTGCCTCCTTGCTGTAATTTGGGTCAAATAATGACCAAAATCCGTGTTCAATAACTGTTTGGACAAGTGCGCCAGCTAAACCTGCCAAAACTAATAGCAGGAAGAATGTGTAATGATCTACTAACCATTCCATGATTAATCATCATTTCCTTTCCGTGCTTCCCGGTAAGGTGCCAGTATCTCGTTGTAGTCAATTCCCTGCTCAGTAGCTTCTTCGATGAAACGAACCACCTCGGATTTAGCAATTTTTCTTGCTCCGAGCTTCAGACTCTTTAGATATCCCAATTGAATTAAGTCCCGAACATCGTTTACGTTTACACCAATCATTTTTGCTGCATCACCTGTGCTTACGGTCAATCGCTCGATTGCTGGTTTACTTCTCTTCACCACAACACGTGCTGTCTTATTAATCTCCAACAATTCCCTTTCGCCTCCATTCAAGTTCTCTTGCGCTCAATTTTGACTGCATTGAAACGCCGATTCGTCACAGATAAAAGCTGCGCAATTTGTCGCATAAAGCATCACGTCCAAAAGCTGATCAACTGTATTCATTGGATCACTTGTATCAAGTACTTTCTCGACAGGAGTCGTTAGCTCATCGAACGAATCACTAACCGCTTCTATGGCTTGTTTCATCTCTGGTATGGACCGTATTGCCATGGCTAAAGGTTCCTTTATCACACCGTCGCCATTGATGACGGGAGCCGATAGATGAATCGTCTTATTGGCTAAGTCAATTGCAAGAAATGGTGTATCGACTGCTTCGGCCAACTTAATTGCCGCGTCCAAAGGCATTGGTTTTGCGCCAGTTTTAAATCGGGACATTGATGCCTGAGAATAATTAACTATGTGGCCCGCTTCTATTGTTGTCAGATCATCTTTCCGCAACGCTTCGGCCATTGTCTTTGGACTTTGGTACGTGCGTTTAATTTTGTATGTTGTTTGCCCACCTATCATGGATACTCCCCCTCTTATAAATTCATTCATTCGGCTTTAGTATTAACTCATGAGCTAATCAGCTATAACGGCCTCGCGTAACTCATTTGAAACGCTCAATGCCCACCCTGCTAGTTCCGCATCTGTCAAAACTAAGGACTGCATATTGACTGATTGGGCAGACAACGCTGGGTTACAATCAATGATGAAATCAAGCATTGCACGACGGCCCTGCGCTAGAAATGCTTGAATCTTTTGCTCGTCGGTCATTGTTTCACCTCCTTCATCTTATTTTTCGATTTTCGCAAAGCTGAGACTAAAATTTTTTCCATCGGTAATTTTAATGTTGCCGACAATACTGGGATTTCAGTTGCTTTGAAGTTATATTCGCCGGTTTCTCGCCGAGTATACTTTTCAGTCCCCGATAAGCCTAATAAGGAAGCCATTTCAGTTTTAGTGATTCCAAGTTTTTCTCGCGTTAATCGAATTCTGTTGAGATCAACTACATATTTCATTTATCTATCACCACCTTTGCGATATCAGCAACTCTATGAATTTATAATACATTGCGAAATGAGCAAAGTCAACTAATTTATTGCGATTTTCGCCAAAATAATTTCGATTAACGCAAATCATGCTATATTTTAGTTGCGCAAAGCGCAAAGGAGGAGAAACCGTGAATAACGATATGCTCAGAATGCGGCTAATCGACCTTAGAGAGTCTAAAACTTGAGTCAATCTGAACTTGCTAGGCAGATAAAGATGGACAATACCGCAATTAGCAAGATTGAAAAAGGTACACGCAAAGTTTCGGCCGAAGAACTCTTAAACTTCAGTAAGTTTTATAATGTATCAACTGATTTCTTGCTTGGCAATACCGATAAGGAGCACTACTATTCACTAACTGACAAAGATAACAGAGCTATTGATGCAGAAATTGAAGAAATATTGAATGGCATGTCTGATAGCAATAGTGTTAATTTCTTTAAATCCAATCCGGATTTGTCTGACCGCGATAAAGAGCTTTTAGAGGTTTCTCTCAGGCAATCGCTCGAACTTGCCAGACAAATGGCCAAGAAGAAATACACCCCAAAGAAATACCGTGGGTCAGAATCGGATTAGGGAGGTGTTCATATGTCATATGATTCTGATCGAGCTATAGAAATGGCTCGCTATGTCATTAGACGTTATAACACTAGAGACCCTTGGGAGTTGGTTGGTAAACTACCAAATGTTGCAGTGAATACAGTTGACCTGGGAGCCAACATACAAGGATACAGTTTAATTTCACGGCGAATGTCAATTATTAATCTAAACGAGAACATGAACGAACAGGAAACAAATGATGTTCTGGCACACGAGATTGGCCATAGCCTTCTAACTAGAGACACCAGTACCAATTATTTTTACAAGAATGCAAGCAAAGCACATATTGGCTCATCAGAGTATGTGGCCAACAGCTTTATGTTCCAATTCATTTTGGTGATCGCGGGGACATCAATCCATTTAATCGTTTGAAAATTATTGAAGACCACGGATTACCAACTTGGATGACAGAATATTTTGACATCATAAACTAAAAAAGCCCCTAACCTTTGGGCAGGTTAAGGGCGCGTAAAATTTACGAGCAAATAAAATTTTATCATATCTTGGAGGAGTATTGAATGAAGAGATTTGCAGTATTAGTCGCAGCAGCGGTTGCCGTTGTTGGGTTAGCGGGATGTGGCAGCAACACCGCGTCGGATAAAAATGCAGGCAACATCAAACTCACGATGAATCAGCTCGATTCAAAGAAAATATTGACCTCAAAAGCTTTTGATGTTGATACTGATGGCGGTTATTACAAATTATCAGGCAAGGCTGCTCCTGGTCAAACCGTTGTCTTACTGGATAGTTATGACGACTATGACGAAGAAGAGCCAACTGCTAATGAAGAGATGAGAACCAAAGCAGATAAAATGGTGACTGGAAGTTTGATGATTACTTGGTTACCTCTGCCAATGATAAGAAAGACAAATATCAAGTTGCCGCAGTAACCACTGACAAAAAGGTGGTCGATATCGCTAAGAAAAAACGTGGTAACAAAGATTTTTACATCAATGATTTGTCAAACAAAATCAAATTTTTCGCACCTAAGTTTAAAGATGCCCCAGTGCCTAGTTCTAGTGGATCTAAATCGAAAGAAACATCTTCGTCCAAGAACTCTAGCACTAGCAGCTCTACTTCATCTTCAGACGCATCATCTACTTCAAGCAGTAGCAAAAATGTAGCTCCAGCAATTAAGCCGAAAAACTCTACTGATTTGAAAACATTAAGCAGCTACGTAAAAGACGACAATTTTAGTGGTGCTGCCATTGTTAATGGGATTTTAACGTTAGTATTACGAAATGAATCGGTAGAAGATAGTTTGGTAGGTTTTAAAGGCACCCAAAAGGCAATCTTTAACCAGATCAATTTTAAAATCAAAGAGGTTCAAAGCAATCCACTAGCAAAAACGGTATTCTGATGACTGGTGCCTATGCTACCGATAATGATGGTTACAGAGCGCCGCTATTAGCGTTTTATTACAATCCATCTGATTTGCAAAACGACACTTTTGGGAAGATTAATGATTATCTTGCAGTGTTCAAAAATGCTACAAGTAGCTACGTTGATGCGGGTTTTGTAAAAGCAACTATGGGTAGCTTAGGCATAATACCGGAAAGCGGACTCAGGAAAAATTTGCAAGATCCAGAATGGTTTGCGGCTATCTGGTCCAGCGATAAAACAATAAAGTCCAATGAAACAATCACTTTCACTGAAACAGATACAGAATAAATTTTAAAAGACAAACCATAAAGCCCTTTTAAGGGCTTTTATTTCAAAACTAAAACGAAACATACGTTTGTGTATAAACAAGATATTGACTATTCAGAAAGGAATGAAAGGTATGTCAGAAGGCTACATTCGAAAACGCGGAGAAAAGTACTATTACTCATTTGAAATAGCTGGTGCAAATGGTAAGCGTAAAAGAATTGAGCGTGTAGGAGGCTATACAGAAAAGGAAGCCAAAAAAGCGCTGAGAAAGGCCATTGATGAATACGAAAATGGCGGTATGAATACAAAGATGGCAGATATGTCTGTCGCTGATTATTTCGCTTTTTGGCTAACTAACTATGTTGAGAAAAATCTCAAATTTAACACTCGAAAAAACTACAAGAATGTCGTTAACAGATACATCAATCCGAAAATAGGAAAATATCGAATTAAGTCATTATCCCCTGCCACTATCCAGCACTTTATCGACGAAGTTGCTGAAGAACCATTGGATCGGACCGGACAACCCCCGAAGAAACACACAGTAGAAATCATTTTAACCATAGTCAAAGAGGCACTAAAAAGGCTGTGTATCCATATAAGATTATAAATGACAATCCAGCAAGCTATGTTGAGATGCCCAAGTATGCACCGCTCCCGGCCACAACAAAGCAAGACCTGAAAATAATCACAGTTGAACAATTCGAGAAAATATTGGAACAGACTCCCCCTGCCGATCCGTTTCATATGCCGCTAGTTATTGCTTTCTATACCGGTATGCGTCGTGGTGAGGTATGTGGACTTCAATGGGACATGGTCAACCTTGACGAAGGATATATTCAGATAGAAAGACAAATGATCCAAAAAGGAAATGGCGTTTTTGATTTGGAGAGCCCCAAAAGTGCAGCGGGCTATCGAACTATTGTAATTGGCCCAACCTTGATTAATGAGCTGAAAGAAAAGCGGAAATCTCAAATGGAAAACCGCGTTCGATATGGAATTCTTTATAACGAAAATAACTTTGTATGTACTCGGAATAACGGCGATCCAATTCTTCCAACCTACATCAGATATCGCTCAAGAAAAATTAACGACAATTTCGGTATCCCTTTCTCATTTCACTCGTTAAGACATACTCACGCAACTATGCTTTTAGAAGCTGGCGAAAACCTAAAGTGGTTCAAGAGCGGCTCGGCCATTCTAAAATATCAACCACAATGGATACTTATATGCATGTCACAAATACCATGCGCCAAGATACTGTCTTACGATTTGAAAATTTTGTCCAACAAAAAAAGACCAACTAACTGTTCGTCGGCAACAAACAATTAGTTGATCAGATTTAGCTTCAATTTTCGATGGATTTGCCTACGGACAAAAAATCGCGTAGGCAAATGGTAGGCAAAAACAGTGATTATCGGAGAATTTCACAAGCGGAATGCCTATTTACCTTTGGTATCCTCTTCGTTCATGTTCAGAATGCTCATAAAGGCTTCCTGAGGCACTTCAACTGAACCAACAGCCTTCATCCGCTTCTTACCAGCCTTTTGTTTCTCGAGCAATTTGCGTTTACGCGTGACGTCACCACCGTAACACTTCGCCAGCACGTTCTTTCGGTAGGCTTTGACGGTGCTACGCGCGATAATCTTGTTCCCGATTGCAGCTTGAATCGGCACTTCAAATTGTTGCCGGGGAATGGTTTCCTTCAGCTTAGCAACAATCGCCTTACCGCGATCAAAAGCGAAGTCCTTGTGCACAATCGTACTGAGCGCATCGACCGAATCGCCATTGAGCAGGATATCCATTTTGACCAAGTCACTGGCACGATAACCTGTCACTTCATAGTCCAGGCTCGCGTACCCTTTGGTGCTACTCTTCAGATCATCGAAAAATCATAGATAATTTCTGACAGTGGCAGATTATAGACGACGTTCACCCGATAAGTATCCAGGTAATCCATGGTGACGAACTCACCGCGCTTACGTTGCGCAATTTCCATCACGGGCCCAACATAATCATTTGGTACCATAATCGATGCCTTCACGAATGGTTCGCGAATTTCCTTCACGGCGCTAGCTTCTGGCATTTCAGAAGGATTCGCAATGGTCATGGTCGTGCCATCAGTCAAATCGACCTCATAGTCAACACTCGGTGCGGTCATGATCAAGTCGAGATTGAATTCTCGCTCGAGACGTTCTTGCACCACGTCCATGTGCAACAGACCTAAGAACCCACACCGGAATCCAAAGCCCAACGCTTGTGAGGTTTCTGGTTCGAACTCGAGCGCCGCATCATTCAATTGCAGCTTTTCCAGCGCTTCACGCAGATCATTAAACTTCGCGTTATCGACTGGGAACAACCCAGAATAAACCATTGGTGTGATTTTGCGGTAACCATCCAAGGCCTTTTCAGCAGGATTGTCGGCCAACGTCACCGTATCCCCCACATGGGTGTCCTGGATCGTCTTGATGGCCGCCGTGATATAACCGACATCACCGACCATCAGCATGTCGCGCTTCACAGCCTTCGGAGACATGACCCCGACCTCAGTGACTTCAAACTTTTTACCGTTGCTCATCAGCTCAATGGTATCGCCAACCTTGACGGTACCTTCCTTGACCCGCACGTTCAGCACAACCCCACGGTAGGCGTCATAGACCGAATCAAAGATCAATGCTTTGAGTGGTGCATCGATATCGCCCTTTGGTGCAGGCACGTCGCTCACAATCCGTTCGAGAATCTCTTCGATCCCAATCCCTGACTTCGCACTCGCGAGCACGGCGTCTGAGGCATCGAGGCCAATCATATCTTCAATTTCTTCCTTAACAACATCAGGTTGCGCGGATGGCAAATCGATTTTGTTGATGACCGGAATAATTTCGAGGTCGTCATCTAAAGCCAAATAAACATTAGCCAAGGTCTGCGCTTCAACCCCCTGTGCGGCATCCACGACCAGCAAGGCACCTTCACAGGCAGCCAAACTCCGGCTGACTTCGTAACTGAAGTCAACGTGCCCCGGGGTATCGATCAGATGGAAAATATAGGTCTCGCCGTCTTTAGCCTTGTAGTGTAACTCCACCGCGTTTTAACTTAATCGTAATTCCGCGTTCACGTTCGAGATCCATGTCATCCAGCACTTGTGCCTGCATTTCACGTTCTGAGATGGTATCTGTCATCTCGAGAATGCGGTCCGCCAGCGTGGACTTCCCATGGTCAATATGCGCCACAATCGAGAAGTTTCGAATGTGTTCTTGCCGCGCGAGCATTTCTTCATGCGTCATTCATTTGCCTACTTTCTGCCGAACATTTGTGCTTTCTATTATACCAATGACGGCGCCGTCTCTCAATCATCGCCACCAAGTTTTCCAACTAATCGTTACGCTGACGCAAAAACTAATCGTGCAACATCGTTTTCCTAGACCAATGTGTGGATAAGTTATCCGTATGCGGATTCAATTCCCGTCCGGCGGACAATATTCTATTTTGTGATTTTAGGACCAAATCGATTCCATGCTTTACTATGACCCGAGAACGAGATGCCGTCAACCCATGCCTCACAGCTGCCAATATCAAAAAAGCCATGCACGCAAACACGTACATGGCTTTTTAGCATTATTGTTTGCCCTTAAAAGCGTCCTTTACTCGATCGAAGAGACTGCCTTCGTGTGGTGTAATGTCATCACCACTAGCGGCCGCAAAACTCATCAATGCTTCTTTTTGCTTAGCGTTTAAGTTCTTAGGCGTATTGACTTCAACCGTCACAATCTGGTCACCGGTGCCGTTGCCCCGCAATTGTGGTGCCCCTTTACCGCGTAACCGGAACTTACTGCCAGTCTGTGTGCCAGCTGGAATCTTCAGTTCAACGGGACCGTGAACCGTGTCGACCTTGATCTCATCCCCCAGTGCCGCTTGCGCAAAACTGATTGGGAATTTCAGATAAATCGTTGCGCCATCACGCTCATATTTGTCACTCGGTGCGACCCGGAAGACAATATAGAGATCCCCGTAGCCACCGCCGTTAGAGCCCGCTTCGCCGGCATTTTGAAGACGCATCTGTTGGCCGTCTTCAACACCTGCAGGCACCTTAACGTCGATTTCGTGACGTTCTTGTTCGTGACCTGTACCGTGACAAGTTGGGCACTTGTCCTTGATTTCCTTACCAGTACCGCCGCAGACGTCGCAGACTTCACGCGTCATCATGGCGCCGAGTGGTGTGTTGCGTTGTACCTGAATATAACCGGCACCATGACACTTGTGACAAGTTACAGGGCTGGTACCAGGAGCGGCACCTGTCCCGCCACAGGTGTGACAGGTTGCTTCACGATCATATGAAATCTTGGTGTCTTTACCAAAGATGGCTTCTTCAAACTTTAAATCCATCCGATACTGAAGATCGGCCCCTTGGCGAGGACCAGCCGCGCTTTGTTGCGTGCCGCCGCCACCAAAGAAGGAACTGAAGATATCTTCAAAGCCACCGAAGTTCTGACCTGCGCCACCAAAATCACTAAAGCCTTGACCGCCACCGAAGCCTTGTGGGCCATCAGCTGAACCGTATTGATCATAGGCTGCCCGCTTTTGTGGGTCAGACAACACTTGATACGCTTCATTGATGTCCTTAAACTTCTCTTCGGCACCTTCTTCATGATTCAAGTCTGGATGATATTTTTTGGATAATTGGCGATAGGCTTTCTTAATTGTCGCATCATCGGCATCCCGCGATACGCCAAGAATGTCATAGTAGTCTTTCTGCTCTGCCATTACTTTTTATGCCTCCTAAATTCTCTAAAAGCCCATATAGAATACCACATGTCATAAAAAAGCCAAAGTCGGTTTGATCCGGCTTTGGCCCGTTGGGATTACTTGTCGTCCTTGACGTCCTTGTATTCGCCGTCGATGGTGTCATCATCAGCTGACTTAGATGAATCGTCAGCAGGTTTTGCACCTTCGCCTTCTTGCGCTTGTTGTGCTTGTTCATACAACTTGACAGTCAAGTCTTGAACGATCTTGCTCAAAGCATCGCGCTTTTCCTTCATGGCATCCAGATCGTTTTCTTGTTGTGCCTTCTTGAGTTCTTCTTCGGCATCCTTAGCTTGCTTGATTTCGTCTTCAGAAACCTTGCCTTCAAGATCCTTCAAGGTCTTGTCGGTTTGGAAAATCAATTGGTCGACTTCGTTACGTAAGTCAACTTCTTCCTTACGCTTGTTGTCGGCATCTTCATTTTCTTGGGCTTCCTTCATCATACGATCAATTTCTTCATCTGAAAGACCTGATGAACTCTTGATGGTGATGTCTTGAGACTTACCAGTACCTAAGTCCTTGGCAGAAACTTGCACAATCCCCGTTCTTATCAATATCGAACTTAACTTCGATTTGTGGCACACCACGTGGTGCAGGTGGAATATCCGTCAATTGGAAGCGGCCGAGCGTCTTGTCGTCCGCAGCCATTGGCCGTTCACCTTGCAAGACATGAATATCAACGGCTGGTTGGTTATCAGCAGCGGTTGAGAAGACTTGTGACTTGCTTGTAGGAATTGTGGTGTTACGATCGATTAACTTCGTGAAGACACCACCCATGGTTTCAATCCCAAGGGACAATGGGGTAACGTCGAGTAAGACAACGTCCTTCACATCACCAGAGATCACACCACCTTGGATAGCAGCACCTAAGGCAACCGCTTCGTCAGGGTTAATGCTGTGATCTGGTTCCTTACCGGTCCAGCTCTTAACAGCTTCTTGAACGGCAGGAATCCGTGTGGAACCACCATTTAAGATGACTTTGTCGATGTCAGCATTGGTTAAGCCAGCATCCTTCAGAGCATTTTCAACTGGAATCTTGGTCCGATCAACCAAGTCAGCAGTCATTTGTTCGAATTGTGCGCGGGTTAATGTGCGTTCCAAGTGTAATGGGCCGTTTGCGCCAGCGGAGATAAATGGCAAGCTAATTTGGGTTGAAGAAACACCAGAGAGGTCCTTCTTAGCCTTTTCAGCAGCATCCTTTAACCGTTGTAAGGCCATCTTGTCCTTAGACAAGTCGATGCCATTTTCATCCTTGAATTCAGAAACTAACCAGTCGATGATCTTGTTATCAAAGTCATCCCCACCGAGCTTGGTATCACCATTAGTTGAGAGAACTTCAAAGACACCATCACCTAATTGAAGGATGGAAACATCAAAAGTCCCACCACCTAAGTCATAAACCAAGATCTTTTCATCAGCATCAGCCTTATCAAGACCGTATGCTAAAGCAGAAGCTGTTGGTTCGTTGACAATCCGAGAAACGTTCAAGCCGGCAATCTTACCAGCATCCTTGGTTGCCTGACGTTGGCTATCATTGAAGTAAGCAGGCACTGTGATAACAGCATCTGTCACTTCTTCACCGAGATAATCTTCTGAGAACTTCTTGATGTATTGTAAGATCATTGCGGAGATTTCTTGTGGGGTGTAAGTCTTGTCGCCAACCTTGACGGTGTAGCCTGCTTCCCCCATGTGACGCTTGATTGATGAAATCGTGTCTGGGTTTGTGATTGCTTGACGCTTTGCGACTTCCCCAACTTGAATTTCGCCATCCTTAAAAGCAACAACAGAAGGTGTCGTCCGATTACCTTCTGGGTTTGTGATGATCTTTGGTTCGCCACCTTCGAGCACAGCAACAGCTGAGTTGGTGGTCCCTAAGTCAATCCCGATAACTTTACTCATATTCATACCTTCTTTTTAAATTTTTTAATTAGTTAGCAACAACAACCATCGCGGGCCGTAACACGCGATCTTGCAGGCGATAACCCTTTTGTAAGACCTGCACCACGGTGTTTGCTGGATGATCCGCATCCGCCGGCACGGTTTGCACCGCTTGGTGAATGTTAGGATCAAACTTGTTGTCTTCCGTGGTGATTTCTTCAATGTGGTTATCCTTCAATGCTGTCTCAAGATGCGAATAAACCATCTCGACACCCTTCTTCAGGGATTCGGCAGCATCGCCCTCGACCTCGGTTTGCAAAGCGCGTTCCAAGTTGTCGAGGACCGGCAGAATTGCCGTTGCCAGCTTTTGACCGTCATACTTCAGTAATTGTTCCCGTTCCTTTTTGAAGCGGTTATTCATATTACTGATTTCAGCCGCAGCGCGGAGATACTTATCTTCCATATCGTCACGTTCTTGCTGCAGCTTTGCGGTATCCGGTGAATCGATCTCTTCTTTGAGATCCGCCGTCATTTCTTCAAGAATCTCATCTTTCAATGATTTTTCTTGTTGGTCGTCTTTCTTCTCTTCTTCAGCCATAATGCCCTCCTCATTCATCAAAATTAGCGTAATAACTTGTTAATCGTTTAGCCAGTTCTGAGCGAAAAGCATCGAGTAGGCCAATCATTTTGGAATACGGCATTGACGATGGTCCCAGTAATGCGATCATCCCTGTACCATGCTGATTCACATCATAGCTCGCGATTACAAGACTCAGGTTCTTGAGTGTGTTGTTCGTTAACTCATCGCCCAAGCGCACTTGAATCGGCTGTCCTGGCGCCGGTCCCAACAATTGATTGATTTGGCCACCATCGTCATCGATCAGCGAAAGCACACGCTTCAATTGATCGAGATCTTGATCGCCGATGAAGTTCATCACGTTCAAGCGGCCACTCACGTAAAAACGTTCTGACGCGGCCTGCTTTAAGACGTTCCCAAACAGATCCAAGAATCCATCTGGCGAAGTCATGTAACGCATCAACAATTGTGGTACTTCCGTGTGGAGGCGGCTCGCCACATCAGTGAGTGGTAAGCCAACCAATTGATCGTTGACAACGCGAATTGCTTTTTCGAGCGCATCCGTGTCTAAGTTACCTGGCACCGTGAAGACTTGGCTTTCAACAGCGCCACTATTGGTAACCAGAATCGCCATAACCTGGTGATTGCCCAATGGCACAAGGCGGAAACCAGTCAGCTTCATGTCCGAGACTTCCGGGCCGAGGCTGATAGCGGTGTAACTGGTCAGCTGTGACAAGATGTCCGCCGATTGGGCGATAATCTCATCGAGCTTGTGATAGTGACCCCCAAAAGCATCCTGGATGGTTGCCAGATCAAGTGGTGAAACCGCAGCGGGCTCAACCAAGTGATCGAGGTAATAACGATAACCGACAGTCGATGGCACGCGGCCAGAACTGCTGTGCGTTTTAACGATCAGTCCTTGCGTTTCGAGTGCTGCCATGTCATTGCGAATGGTCGCGGAACTGACATGCAGCGGTAGAGCCTCCATTAGCGTTTTAGAGCCAACAGGTTGCCCCGTTTCAGTGTACAGGCGAATGATTTCCTTCAATACCAGCAATTGCCGTTTTGTCAGCATGTCATCACCTTCCTTTAGCACTGATAAAGTATGAGTGCTAACACTGTTTAATATATCAGCGTCAGTTAGCAATGTCAATAGGGGATTGCTAAATCATGCCCTCATCCAATAAAAAGGCTTGGAAAACCTCGTTGCCGAGGAACTTGCCTTGATGCGTTAACCGCAGAAAACCGTCTTCTTCCTTGAGCAGTCCCTGTGTCTTCAAATCCCGCACAACCGGCGCATAGAGTGAATCCACACTGCGCTGATACTTATCATAGAAGTGATCGAGACTGACACCCTGCATGGTCCGCAGCCCCAGGAACATCTCTTCTTCAATCTGCTCAGAGAGCGGCAAGATGTGGTGTTCAATGACGGGCAATTGATGATTATGTAAGGGTTCGAGATATTGTTGGATCGGGCCAAAATTGTGGTAACGATCTTTCCCGACATATCCGAATGCACCCGCACCGAACCCATAATACTTGTCATTGCGCCAGTAACCCAAGTTGTGTTGAGATTGAAATCCCGTTTTAGCGAAGTTGCTGATTTCGTATTGATGGCGGCCCCGACTCTCCATCAGATCGATGGCATCCTCGTACATGTCCGCTTCAATATCCTGTGTTGGCAGACGCAACTTGCCCTGCCGCATCAGATTATAAAAAATCGTTTTGCGTTCCAAAATCAGAGAATACGTTGAGTAATGTGGGAGATCCAAATCAAGCGCCTGATGGAGACTCTTCAAGAAGTCACTGCGATCTTGATCGGGTAATCGGAAAATCAAATCGATTGAGATGTTATCAAACCCGGCCTTGCGGGCATTAGCAATAGCGGTGTAAACATCCGCACTGCGATGAATGCGGCCGATGCGCTTGAGAATGTCGTCGTTGAATGACTGCACCCCAATCGATAACCGATTGACCCCATTGGCTTTTAAGACATCGAGCTTGTCCGTGGTCAGGAGATCATTGGGGTTGGCCTCAAACGTGAACTCGCCATCCGTGAACGGTAAGATTTCTCGCATCCCCGTGATCAAGCGGTCCAATTGCTTGGGCGTCAACGTGTCGGTGTGCCGCCCCCAACATATAACGTGTCGAGCTTATCGATTGGTCGCTCTGCCATCACCATCTTCATTTCGCGCAGTAACATCTCGACATAGTCATCGACGGGCTGTCCCTCAATAAACACTTTATTGAAGTCACAGTAGTAGCAGATGTGTTCACAAAATGGAATATGGATATAAGCCGATGTGGTTTCTTTTTGACTAATTGCTGGCATAAGTCGTCCTTCCTTGCGCCTTAACGCAATGATGCCTGTTGTTGACTAAATAGGCCTTACTGTCGAGCTCGTCTTGATGCAGCTGTGCCACTAAGGCATCGGCGCCACTGAACTTGACCTCGCCCCGCAAGTAATGCCACCAGCGGACTGCCACGGGTTGATCGTAGATATCTTGATCAAAGTCAAACAGATTGATTTCAACGGTGACCGCGCGATCATCACCGAACGTCACGTTGCGCCCGATGGATGCCATCCCCTGATACCACTGATCGTGAACTTTCAACTCCACCGCATAGATGCCAATCCCCGGTAAACGTTCCTCTGCTGGTGTTTCGACATTCGCTGTCCGAAAGCCTAACTCGCGGCCCCGCGCTTCCCCCGTGTACAACAATACCTGTTGTTCGGTAGGTGTAGCCCAACAGCTGATTAGCGGTATCCACATCACCCTCATCGAGTGCCTCTCGAATGCGAGTGGATGAAATCTTTTTGCCCGCCTCATCGTGTTCGGCGACAACGGTGATGCCGAATCGATCCTTCGCGTATTGCGGCAATGTCTGCATGTTCGCGATATCTTTCTTACCGTAAGTGTAATCAAACCGGCAACGACCTGGTTGGCGTGTAAGCCGACAATATATTGGTCGACAAATTCTTGTGGCGAGAGCGCCGCAAATTCCGGCGTGAAGTGGACAATATAGAGCTGGTCGACCCCAAAACGGGCCATCAATTCAATTTTGCGATCGCGTACCGAGAGATAATGCACCTGTGACTCCGGTAAATCGCGATAGATAATAGCGGGATGCTGATCAAATGTCATCACCGCAAGTGGTTGGTTCAATTCATCCGCCAATTTTTTAGCCCGGCGCAAAACCGCCTGGTGGCCGCGATGAACCCCATCAAAGAATCCCAACGCCAACACAATGGGTTGGTCAGGAACATGAGTGGTGTTGAGTGGTGGCTTAATATCGATTACTTGCATGTGTCTGCCTTCTTTCAAGCTTTTGGCCCTTGATTGGATAAAAACATGGTTTCTGGCTGGTAATGACCGGATTGATAGCGATAGATTGCCTTCATCTGGCCAGTGTACATCAAGAGCAATTGAGGTTCCGTGCGACCAATGCGCAGGAAACGACCGTGTTGCACGTCTTCCCATTGCGCCTCGGTCAATTGATACTGCGGCAAGTCCGGATAGGCGAATTCGATGGGCTGGACCCATTGACTGGGATCATCACTGTCAGCCAGTTGGTCGAGACTGACCGTTTGGCCGATGCCGAAACCGCCGCTTTGAATACGCGTCAAATCACTCATAACAGCAGGTACGCCTAAAACACGGCCCGTATCGACGGCCAATGTCCGAATATAGGTTCCCTTCGACACGGAGGCTTCAAAGCGCACCGTCTGTGTTTTGGTCGCTTCGTGCCATACCGGCTCATCAGTGATTTTGAACGTGTAGATGGTAACGGGACGCTTGGGCCGTTCAACCGGGTCACCCGCCCGCGCGTAATCATAGAGCCGTCGTCCGTTCACCTTGACGGCCGAAAACATCGGCGGAATCTGAATAATATCGCCGGTCATTTGCGCCATCGCGGCTTCAATTTCGGTCCGTGAAAATGGGCGCTCGAGCGCAACATGTTCCACCACCTCACCATCGAGATCTTCCGTGGTCGTGGCAAACCCAAAGGTCATTTCACCGATATAGATTTTGCCGGCAGTCATCAGAGCGGGAACGGCCTTGGTCGCAATCCCAAGCGCAATGGGCAGAACACCATCAACATTGGGATCGAGTGTCCCAGAATGGCCCACACGGCGCATGTGTAATTGGCGGCGCAATTGGCTGACCACATCTGTGCTGGTCATGCCGCGAGGTTTATAGATTGGTAAGATTCCGTCCATGAGAAGTTCCTTTCGTGGTGCACGCACTAGTTATTTTTGATGCATTGAAAGCAGTTGGTCGTCCATTTCTGGTTCACCAACCACTGTTAAACCGTTATCAAACATGCTTCATTGTATCAAACTTCGTGGTGAAATTCAGCGACTTACCGGCCGCTTATGCCAGAAAAATCCCAAAATAACAGTAATTAACGGTTCAAGATAAGGATAAAACGCAAACGGGATATACGCTAAGGGTGAAACGCCTAATGTCCCGGCGATAAAGACACCACTGACACCCCATGGAATCAGTGAATTCACCGCGGCACCACCCCCATCGAGCGTCCGGCTCAACATGACCGCCGGCACGTTCAACTTCTTGTACAGCGGCTTGTAGGTTTCTCCTGGGAGAATAATGGAGAGATACTGCTCCCCTACCAGTAGATTAATCCCGACTGCGCTCAGTGTTGTCATGAGAATCAGTTTGGCTGGCGTATTGATGACACCTTCAGTGCGGTGAATCAATTGATTGATAATCCCGTACTTGATCAATAGACCACCCAAGGTCAGTGCCAAAATAATCAGTGCGATGGAACCCAACATGCCATTGATACCACCCCGCGATAACAAGGTGTCGAGTTGCCGATCGCCGGTATGAGCCTGAAAGCCGCTCATAATTAATTGATCGATAGCTGGGCCACTGAACACCATGCTAGGTTGATTCAACATGGTGAGTAACGCGACGCCCGCGCTGGATAACAGCGCCGCAATCGCGGGAATCTTGAACCACGCTGTCAATAAGAGCCAGACAGCCGGCAGCAGTGTCACCCAGTTCAAGTTGAACTGCTGGGCCAAGGCTCGAGTCAGCTGATCGAGTTGATGTAAGGCGACGGGTTGGGCATTGTGGCCCAGCCAGGTATAAATCAACAGGCTGATGACGGCGGCGGGAATTGCGGGTGCGGCCATCGCCTTGATGTGTTGATAGAGATTGACTTCGGCCAACCCCGCAGCCAGATTGGTGGTATCAGACAGTGGGGACAGATTATTCCCGAGAAAAGCCCCAGACACCACCGCACCAGCCGTCAGCGCGCTGTTCACGTGTAACAGCTGACCGACACCCAAAAGCGCGATCCCGATAGTGGAAATTGTGGTGAATGAGCTGCCCACTGTCATCCCGACAATGCCACAGATGATGAAGACCAGTGGCAGGAAGAAACGTGCCGACAACAGATGAAACCCAAATACCATAATGGTTGGAATGGTGCCCGCTGCCATCCATGTGGCAACCAGAACGCCGATCAACATAAAAATAATAATCGGGATGATGCCGGGTCGAATACCCTCGATGATGCCATCGTGAATCTCATCCCATGAGAAACCACGCAGCCGACCATAGAACAGTAATAGCGTGATGACCATGAGAATTGGGACGTGCGGACTCATTTTAAATCCGATGATGAGTGTTCCCAGTAATCCGAGAACCATGAGCATCACACATAGCGCCTCGATGAAGCCAATTTGTTTGTTATGCATGCGTTTGCTTACTTCCATTTCGTTATTTTTGAACA
>NZ_BBBX01000028.1 GCF_001311785.1 Lacticaseibacillus saniviri JCM 17471 = DSM 24301
AACACCAAACAGAAAGGGGCTATGAATATATAGGGTCTATAATTAAAAAATAACCCCTCAAAACGTTGTTAAAATAGCCCCCAATATCTATAATGTAGATATTGGGGGCTATTTTAATTTATTTTTATAAGTGCCCCTAAACTATAGCTATTGATTCAAGATTTCATGGGAGCCAGTTGCAACCAATAACAAAATCAATTCATCATGATCTAGCTGATAAATAACAATCCAGTTGTCATAATTTTTACCATAGTTTCCATATCTGGCAGGGTGAAATTCACGATAGCCACGCCAATTTCCTTTTAATGCATGATCTTTAATCTGTTTCAAAACAAGTACATCTTGTTCAACAATTGCTTCTAAACAAGGCTTCAAGAAAGTTATTGGGAAATGTTTTTTGACTAGTTTTTTAATTCACGTTCAAAAGATTTGGTCTGTTTAATTTGCATCTAACTTATCGATCCAATCTTCAAAGTCAGTCAATGAACCAATGTTTTTGACCTGCCCTGTTTCTGCTTCTTTTTTAGCGGCTAAGGCTTCCGGAGAATCTAAAAAGCTGACTAATCGAACTTCATTATTGGCCGCTTTAACTAACGATAAGCGTATATACTCAGAAACGGTTAGCCCTTGTTTTGCTAGATTAGCTTTAGCCCGTTCACTAATGTCAGGTGTTACACGAGTTGAAATTGTCTTGTTTTTAATAATAGTATTACTCATTCTAATCCGCCTCCTTTAAGTTTACCATCGTACTACATTATAATATTCGATTTTTAGGTTTTCTGCAACTAAATTAATTTTAAAGTAAAGGAACTAACAGCTTATGCAACAAGTTGTCTTACCCATCAAAGATTCAAATGTTCTCAAGGAGGTTCAAGATACCTTACTCAACAACTCTAAAGCTGGTCGGCGTAACTATACAGTTTTTCAAGTTGGCAAAGCGACACTGTTACGAGTTAGTGATGTCATGGGCTTAAAACAAACCGATATTTTTAATCCGGACGGTTCTATTAAACAAAATGCGTTCATTCACGACCGAAAAACGGGTAAGCCTAATACCTTGTATCTTAAACCAGTTCAAACAGAGCTCTTATTGTACCGTCAATGGCTACTTGATCATAGACTAGCCTCTGACTGGCTCTTTCCTTCCATTCAACACCCCGAGCGCCATATTACGGAAAAACAGTTCTACAAAATTATGAGTAAGGTTGGCGATCTGTTAGGAATCAATTATCTAGGGACCCATACAATGCGCAAAACCGGGGCTTATCGCGTCTATACGCAATCAAATTATAATATTGGCTTAGTCATGAATCTGCTCAATCATTCCAGTGAAGCGATGACTTTAGCTTATTTAGGCTTAGACCAGGCTAGTACCGAAACGATGCTGGATCAAATTGATTTTGGTTAGGAGACTGGCTTTATGGATTTAGATTTTGAAACCAACAAGCAGGACGCAACTCGATTGATGCGGCGTTGGAGCTTCTTGGGAAGTGTCATGTTGTCTAGATCAAGCAGCCCGGCGTCGATGTAGCGATACACAGTTGTCGTTGAAGGGCAAGCCTTGCCCTGGTCGCGATAGAAGTGTACGAAGCTATCAGCGCTGTGTACGCGCGGCTTACGAGTAAGCTCCCTGGCGAGAGCCTTGAAGAACGCACGGCCGGTCTTAAGAAAGGCGTAGTGACCGGTTCTATCGCGTTTACGGTCGTGCATGGCTTGGGCAGTTTCCGCAAGATAGACTTGATGCGAGTGACGCTTCGAGTCGAGCTGAGTTACAGATCCACGCGTGATTTCTCGTGAGATTGTCGCTTTACTGCGATGAAGCTTCTGTGCAATCACGGTCGCGGTGTCACCAGTAGCCCGAAGGGCCTGAATTGTAGCACGGTCGCTAAAACTGAGTTGTTGGTAATGCTTGTGGGTGTTAGTCTGAGAGGGGGTCATGAAGATTCCTGCTTTCTTGTTTAGCTAGCACTAACAAGAATAGGTCTTCATGGCCTTTATGGTCTAGTCGTCAGGGTGTTGCACTTGAATTGTAAACTGGGGAAAAAATTTAATCGAACAAGATCATCGATTCATTAAACGACACCGGGTGCGGTCAGCAAGTTTCCAAAGCATCCGAACCGCTAGTGCAACACTCAACGGCATTGAAGTCATCCATGCATTACGCAAGAAAACCCGACGAGAGCTAAGCCTCATCGGGTTTTCAGCCGTAGACGAATTAAAAGCGATGGTGCCAGCATAACCTACAACACCCTATCAACAACTAGGTAAAAGGCACACTCTCAGACTATTTGCACCAGAGCCTTTGATATTTTTCAGGAAACAGCAGCAAAATCAGTCCGCTTCAAGGCGTGTTCAGATTACTGCCGATATTTCCGGGGGCTCGCTCCCACCGCCCGCTTGAACGCTTTCGAGAATGTAAACGCATCCTTGTAACCCACCCGAGCGGCCACCTCATCCACCGCATTATCAGTCGTGCGCAAGAGCTGTTTCGCCTCGTCCATCCGCATCTGGGTTAAATATTGCTGCGGACTCATCCCGACAAACCGGCGAAAAAGAGTGTACAGATAGGTCCGGGACACATGCAGTGCGGTGCAGACGTCGGTGACATTGCAGCGCCGCGGGTAATTCTGGCGCATAAAAGTGACGGCCTGGTTCATCGTGGCGGTGGCGCCGACCCGTTCCTGCGCCCCTTTCCCCGGAAATTCCGTTAACAGGGTATAAAACATTGCGTACAGCTGGCTCTGGACCTGCAGCTCATTGGCCAAAGTTGCCGCCCGCCCGCTGTGCAGGCCCTGAAACAACGCCGCGAACTGCTCCTGGAAGGCACTGCCGTCAACGTGCCGCAGCCAATACTTATCCGCTAATCCGCTGCGGTCGAACAACTCCCCCAAATGCATGCCGGTCAGCCCAATCCATTCGTAGGCCCACGGGTCTTCCCCATCGGCCTGGTAAAAGCAGGGTACAGATTGCGGCAGCAAAAAGCAATCCCCCGCTCCCAGCGCCACGGATTTGTGGCCGGCACTGGCGAACCGGCCCTTCCCGGAAACAATGTAATGGAGTACGTAGCTGTCCCGCACGTTGTTTCCCCCGAACGCATAGTTAGGGCGGGTCTGCTCTCGACCATAAAAACAACGTTACAGTCTACATGTTCAATATCGACCCGCTTGTATTTAAACTCCATTCGGCTTCCTCCTAATATATCTGTCAAAATGTTCACTTATCATTATGCCATGGAATAGGCCGGCACCGCCATGTTTTTCACTGCGCATAATCCGTACACTAAGCAGTGTAGAAAGCGGTTTCACAAAACAGGAGGATTTTTCATGGCAGACTTGATTGCATTTGACGCAAAACGCAGGTATTCCATTTGCATAACCAGCAGATCAGCTACATATTCGCCATCGAAGACGGCGGTGTGCTCGGCCACTTGTACTTTGGCCAAGCGGTCGCCGGTTACCACGGTGAACGGCACTACCCCCGCAAGGATCGCGGCTTCGCCGGCAACTTGCCGGTGGCCGAGCCGGAACGCGGCTTTTCGTTAGACACTCTGCCCCAAGAAATCAGCAGTCGCGGCGAAGCAGACTTTCGCATTCCAGCCTTCGTGATTTGTCAGGCCGATGGTGCCCAAGCCGGTCGTTTGTCTATGCGAGTCACCGAATCGTCCCGGGCAAACCCAAACTGCCCGGTCTGCCTGCCGCTTATGTGGAATCACCCGATGAAGCGGCTACCTTGATCGTGACCGTTGTGGACCAGCCTAGCCGCTTACAGGCTGACCTGTACTACACCATTTACCGCGACCGGGCGGTCATTGCCCGCTCCGTGTGCTTCCGCAATCCGGCTGATCAGCCCGCCGTCACTTTGGAACAGGCTGCGTCGGTCCAACTCGACTTCCCCGCCGGCGACTACCGCGTGCTATCGCTCCCCGGCGCCCACGCCAACGAACGTCATCTCCAGAAAGAAGTCGTTGGTTACGGAATCAAACAGTTTGCCAGCACCCGCGGCACCACCAGCCACCAAATGAACAACTTCATCGCCCTCACCGCCCCGGATGCTGATGAATTCTACGGCGATGTATATGGCATCGACTTAGTTTATTCCGGCAACCACGCCCTCACGGTAGAGAAAGATCAAATCGATCAAGTCCGAGTCGTCGCCGGTATCAATCCCGCTGGTTTCACCTGGGAACTGGCCGGCGGCGCTGAATTCCAGACGCCGGAAGCCCTCCTCGTTTATTCCCACCAAGGGCTGAACGCCATGAGCCAGACTTACCACCGCCTGATTCGGGAACGCGTGGTCCGCGGCCGCTACCGCGACCAGGAACGGCCGATCCTCGTCAATAACTGGGAGGCCACCTACTTCGATTTTAATGAAGCAAAATTGCGGCCTATCGTGGATGCCGCCAAGAAACTGGGCATCGAAATGTTTGTCTTGGATGACGGCTGGTTTGGCCACCGGGACGATGACACCACCTCTCTGGGCGACTGGGTCGTGGACAGTCACAAGTTCCCGCTGGGCTTGAAGCATTTCGCCGATTACGTACATAACCAAGGTCTGAAATTCGGTCTTTGGGTCGAACCAGAGATGATTTCCAAGGATTCTGACCTCTATCGCGCCCACCCTGATTATTTGTTAGCGGTACCAGGACGAGCACCATCGCCGAGCCGCTTCCAATATGTGCTAGATTTAAGTAGGGAGGATGTACGCGCCAATATTGCCGGCCAGCTTTCTGACTTGCTTGATCAGGGTTACATCGACTACATCAAGTGGGACATGAACCGGCATCTGAGCGACATCTATTCCCACGCTTTGCCGGCTGCCCGTCAAGGAGAAGTGCTCCACCGCTATACACTGGGGCTCTACGCGTTGCTGGAAGAAATGACCACCAAGTACCCTGACGTATTGTGGGAAGGTTGTTCCGGTGGCGGCGGCCGGATTGATACTGGCTTTGCTTACTACATGCCGCAATCCTGGACCAGCGACAACACCGATGCCATTTCACGCTTAGGCATCCAATATGGTACGTCTCTGGTCTACCCGCCCAACACCTTCACCGCGCACGTGTCGGTCAGTCCAAACGAACAGACTGGCCGCAGCACGTCGCTGGCGACGCGGGGCAACGTGGCGATGAGTGCTGTGTTCGGGTACGAACTGGACCTCACCAAGCTGACGAAAACAGAACAGAAACAAGTCGCGGCCCAAGTCGCCGCGTACAAGCAGATCCGCCCGCTGATCCAATTCGGCCATTTTCTCCGGCTGGAAAGCGGCAATGATTATGCCTGGATGTTTGTTTCTGCCGACCAGAACGAAGCGCTGCTGTTTACGTTCCAACTGCTGAACAACGGCCAGCCGGCGTTCCATATCGTGAAAATGGCCGGACTGGATCCGGTAAAGCAGTATGAAGACACTGCCACCCACACCGTTTATGGCGGCGACGAGCTGATGCACATGGGGCTATATCAGCCCTTGCAGCGGCAGGACTTCACGACACACCAGTATCATTTCAAAGCGATCAATTAAGAGGAGTGGGAGATTATGAAGCATTGGTTGACAAAGATCCTCGGCATCAGCCTGTTAGCCGCCAGTACCACCTTGCTGCTCAGCGCTTGCGGCAGCAACCAGAACAGCAGTAACGGGACAACCACCATCGAGTTCTTCAACCAGAAGAAGGAAATGTCCACGACCTTGCAGCAAATTGTGACGGACTTCGAGAAGAAGAATCCGAAGATCAAGGTCAAAGTCACGAACGTCCCTAACCCGGGCGATGTATTGAGACCCGGGTGCTTGCTGGTGATGTGCCCGATGTCATTAACATCTATCCGCAAAACATCGATTACCGGGAATGGGCGAAAGCCGGCTATTTCGAAGATATGACGAAGGCCCCTTACTTAAAGAACATCAAGAACAATTACGCCCAGCAATTCGCCATTAACGGCAAGGTCTATAACGCACCGCTGACTGCCAACGTGTACGGGTTCTTTTACAACAAAACCGCCTTTGCCAAAATGGGGCTGAAAGTCCCAGAAACTTGGGCTGAATTCGAAGCCCTCGTTAAACAGATTCGTGAGCAAGGTAAGACGCCCTTTGCTCTCGCCGGGACTGAAGGCTGGACACTGAACGGTTATCATCAGTTGGCCCTGGCCACCGTTGCCGGCAGTGCGAAGAAAGCCAATCAAGTTCTGCGGTTCAGTCCGGTCAACGGCATCAAAGCCAGCAACCCGGTCATGCAGCAGGATTTCAACCGGCTTGATCTGCTGCACAAGAACAACGCCGCTCAGAATAACTGGCGCGGGGCCAGCTACAACGACGCCGTCGTGGCCTTCACCAAGGGCGATGCCTGATCATGCCCAACGGCTCCTGGGCCTATCCGGTTATTCAGCAGCAGAAACCCAAGTTTAAGGTCGGCACCTTTGCCTTCCCGGGTAAAGAAAAGGGTGAAAGCCTCACCGTGGGTTCCGGCGACTTGGCCCTGTCCATTTCATCCAGTTCCAAACACAAAGCCGCGGCTGAAAAGTTCGTGGCCTACATGACTACGCCCCAAGCGATGCAGAAATATTATGATGTTGATGGGTCGCCATGTTCTGTCATCGGTGTCAAGCAGGCGGGCATCAATTCGCCGCTGGGCGGCATCACCAAATACGCCTTTACCAAGCATCAATTCGTTTGGATGGCCCAGGATTGGACCAGTGAGAATGATTTCTTCACACTGACCACCAACTACCTGTTGAACGGCAGCAAGTCGGATTTGGTGCACGCGTTGAACGCCTTCTTCAATCCGATGAAGGCCAGCAATTAAGGAGGGGGAAAACAACATGCGTTTACAGAAATTTATCAGTAAATATTGGGGTTGGTTGTTTCTGATCGTCCCCGTCCTATTGCAGCTCATTTTCTTCTATGTGCCGCTGATTCAGGGGGCGTTCTACAGTTTTACCGACTGGACCGGGCTGACGTATAACTTCCACCTAGTCGGTTTCAATAACTACAAGATCCTCGCCACCGACCCGAAGTTCATGAAGGCCATTGGTTTCACCATCATCTTGACGCTGGCCATGATCATTGGCGAAATCGGTTTGGGCATTCTGTTTGCCCGGGTCCTAAACGCCAAGTTCCACGGCCAAACGTTCTTCCGGGCCTGGTTCTTCTTCCCGGCCGTCCTGTCCGGGCTGACTGTCTCCTTGATTTTCAAGCAGATTTTCAACTACGGCTTGCCGGCAATCGGCTCGTTCTTTGGTATCAAAGCGCTGGAAACCAGTTTGCTGGGCACCGCTGGCGGCGCCATCGTGGCCGTGGTCTTCGTCATGATCTGGCAAGGGGTGGCCATGCCCATCGTTATTTTCTTAGCCGGGTTGCAGAGCATTCCCGAAGAAATCAAGGAAGCCGCCCGTATTGACGGGGCCAACGACACTACGATATTCTGGAAGATCGAACTGCCCTACCTGCTGCCGAGTATCTCCATCGTCTTCATCATGGCGCTAAAAGGCGGGCTGACGGCCTTCGATCAGATTTTCGCCTTGACGTCCGGCGGTCCCAGCGACGCCACCACGTCCTTGGGCCTGCTGGTTTACAACTACGCCTTTAAGAACAACCAGTACGGCTACGCCAACGCCATTGCCCTGGTGCTGTTCATCTTGATCGCCATCATTTCGCTGATTCAGATCAAGGTATCCCAGAAGTTCCAGATCGATTAGGAGGATCGTCATGCAAACAGAAAAGAAAACACGCAACATTGGCAAATATATCCTGTTAACCGTCGGCGGCATCCTCATTCTGATCCCGCTGCTGGTCACCGTCTTCAGTTCCTTCAAGACCACGAAGGACATCATGGGGAATTTCTTCTCCTTCCCCAATCCCGGTACACTGGATAACTACCGGCGGCTGTTGGCCGACGGCATTGGCGGTTACTTCTGGAACTCCACGGTGATCACCGTCATCTCCGTTCTGCTGGTCATGTTCTTCGTGCCCATGGCTGCCTACTCCATTGCCCGGAACATTTCGAAGAAACGAGCGTTCAGCCTGATGTACAGCTTCCTGATTCTCGGGATCTTCGTGCCCTTCCAAGTCATCATGATTCCCATTACCGTCATGATGAGCAAGCTGGGCTTGGCCAACATGTGGGGGTTAATGCTGCTGTACCTAACTTACGCGGTACCGCAGACATTGTTCCTCTACGTGGGGTTCATTAAGATGGGCGTGCCCGAGAGTCTGGATGAAGCCGCCGAAATTGACGGTGCCAGCAAGATCACGACCTATTTCAAGATCGTCTTCCCGATGCTGAAACCGATGCACGCGACAACGCTGATTATGAACGCGTTGTGGTTCTGGAACGACTTCATGCTGCCGTTGTTGATTTTGAACAAGGACTCTAAGATGTGGACGTTGCCGCTTTTTCAATATAACTATCAAGGCCAATTTTTCAACGATTACGGACCCAGTTTCGCATCGTACGTCGTTGGGATCATTACCATCACGATTGTCTATGTCATCTTCCAGAAGAACATTATTGCTGGGATGAGTAACGGAGCAGTAAAGTAAACCATTTCACGACAGTAAAGTACGTCTCAATACGAGGCGTACTTTTTCTGTCTCCCGACCTTATTGCATGTCATAGACATCTGTTGGTAAAGTTGTACACCTCCAAGTTCCTGTGTGATGAAGAAAGGCAAGCTTAGTCAGACTCACGAGCTTTTTAACCAAACCACCCTGACGATCCCTAATATGAGCCATCCAGAGACCATTAAACCCGGTGATGAACCCGCAACGTCCATCACTGATTCGAACATAATCGTTCAAGCACCAACCTTTTACTTTCTTCGTATTCTTTTTCACTCGTTTTTGAGTAGCGTTCTTTTGCTTTCGCCCCCTGCGTGCCGTTGCTTCATGCAATGATCGTTTTTCGTCCGAAACTGATCAAACATCACAACTGAGTTTGGCTCTTCAATAATTTGTTGAATTCCACTGATTGCTACAGCATCGCGATAATGTGCTTTTGCCAAACCCAACTTTTTTCGCTGAACCGTTGTGATGTAGCCATAGGTGAAATGCGCCTCAGGAAAAGCGGTAAGCAATCGATTACGCAACATATTCATAATATGTGGCATTTTTAAGCGGTGGTATTGTCTTTTTTTGCTCAAATAGCGCATAAAGAGGGCCGCCGGCTCTATGGTTTCGATCTGTGTGACACTTAGTACATAGTGACTGCTTAAAAATTCTATAATTCAGGCAGTTAAGCTAATATATGCATTATTTCGGTATAATAAATCCATTGGAATTAGCTGTTTTCCTGCATTTTCCTTGCATTTTTGGGAACCTACTCGGAGGTTATCGTATGGTCTATCGTCACAGCCCGCTTCAATTGTCATTTGAATCCTTTGGTGCCGGTTTAAGTACCCCACTTAGCTCTAACAATGAGTGGGTCCAGTTGGCGGAGGTCATGCCCTGGAAAGCTCTCGATGAGGCATACCAATTGGAGTTCACCAAAAATGCGGGACGT
The DNA here is from genome assembly GCF_001311785.1 of Lacticaseibacillus saniviri JCM 17471 = DSM 24301. Lineage (GTDB taxonomy): Bacteria > Bacillota > Bacilli > Lactobacillales > Lactobacillaceae > Lacticaseibacillus > Lacticaseibacillus saniviri. The sequence continues at coordinate 9,488 of NZ_BBBX01000028.1, forward strand.
GCGGCAAAACCATTTCGTTTACTCTATGGGGCAATCCTGATCCAACAACGGATGGGTTTAACTGATCGTGGGGTGGTTGCGGCAATTCGTGATACACCCGCACTTCAATATTTCATCGGGTTGTCCGAATACAAAGCGGTTGAGCCGTTCAATTATTCCAGCCTGGCACACTTTCGCAAATGAATTGCCGATATCTCCGAGCTGATTACGAATATCATGAATGATACAGTACGCGCCAAGATCGAAGCGTTGGTCCCATTCAAAGTGGACACCGTCATCACGGACGCAACCGCAGTGCCAGTCAAAATCAAGTATCCTCAAGACACCGTCCTCCTCAACCAAGCAAGGCTGAATCTTGAGGCGATGGCGATCGATATGGCACACCAACTTGGTGTGCCAAACCCACGCATGTACAAACGCGAGGCGAAGCATTGTTGGACCTCATTTTCACGACATCCAAAGCAACAGCGTGGTGGCTTTCATAAACAGGTCAAGGCCCAACTTCAATATGTGCGCCGTGATTTGCGGTACATCAACGAATTCATCGATCAGGGTGCGACTCTACCAGATGAACAAGCGATTCGCTTAGGCGTGATTCGAATTCTATTTGACCAGCAATGGTACATGTATACCCACAAGACTCACCACGTTGAAGACCGAATTGTTAGTCTCCAACAGCCGTATCTTCGCCCAATTCAACGTGGTAAGGCCAATGCTAAAGTTGAATTTGGGGCGAAGATTGACTGTTCGTTAAGTGAAGGCGTAGTCGACATTGAACGTTTTGATTTCACCGCATTCTCTGAGGGCCAAGACTTCGCGGAAACTTTAGACCACTATTACGACCTTCATGGACATTATCCGGATGAAGTACTGGCCGATACGCTGTACCGTAATCGGGAGAACCTAAAGCTGTGTAAGGATTTGGGTATCCGAATCTGCGGCCCGAAGCTTGGCCGGCATCCAAAACACGTTGATGCAGCGAAACGGCGTGAGGATACTGATGCCGAGAATCGAAGAGGTACCATTGAACGCCGGTTTGCTTTTATGAAGGGCACGCTGGGGCTTGACTTGATGAACACTCGGACAGCTGAATCACTGGCCGTCAAGATTGACGCGGCCATCGTCTTGAGCAGTGTGCTGACCCTGTTAAGGGTATTTGCTATACCAATTTTAATTTTGGCTAAATTCGAGGGTGAGGCCTATCAAATTCGCTATAAATTTACTACAAGGGTCGAAGATATGGTGGCCTAGTTCAACAGCCACTACCTAGGCAGTTACGAGCAGCATTAATTGAAGAGTTTGAGATGTTACAAAATTTGCCGCCGGAAGAATTATTAGCCAGACGTCAAGCTCGCTTCCGCAAGTTTTAAAAGCCCCATATGGGCGCAAGCTTACTTTGGGTTAGTGTAATATCGTATCACAAATGGACTATTCCGTGATTTAATTCGCAAACAAGAGAAAGCCAAGCGCAAAAAGTGCGGGCCCTCCTTGCGTGAAAATAATCTTTTATTTGCTGTTACAGAACCGAACAGCGCAGCAATTACAACAAAACCTATAAATAGGACTTGGACGTGAAGCGAAGCCATACCAGTGAGACCATATCGGGCGTATACGATACCGACGCCAACGAAGCCATTGTATAGGCCTTGGTTGGCCATTGACATGCGTGCTTCTTTAATTGCCAAGTATTTCTTCGACAAGTCGAAAGCGTTGCGTGCTATTTTAGTTTGCGTGCCAAACATTTCAAGCAACATAATGAGCAACGCCTCTACTGCGACAAATATAACAAAACATCTTTCAAAATAATCATCATGATCCTCCTAGTATAGGAAAGGGCTATGAATTGCGCGTCTAAACCACCTTACAAATGTGAACGGCTCTGGTGCAAAGTTTGCCTGGCAACTTCATTCTAGTATACTGAGTGACAAGAAACGAGGGATTGTGTGCATGAATTACTTTAAAGGACGCCACTTTCAACAGGATATCATTATAGTAGCCGTTGGCTACTATTTTAGGTTCAGTCTCAGCTACCGTGATATCGTTGAATTGCTACGTGATCGCGGGGTTAGTGTACATCACACCACGGTCATGTGTTGGGTTCATCATTATGGTCCCATCTTTAAGGCTTTATGGCGCCAACATCAAACCTCCCATACCAAAAGTTGGAGGATAGACGAGACTTACATTAACGTCAAAGGTCATTGGACTTATCTGTATCGTGCAATTGATAGCAACGGTCTGACGCTCGACTTCGAACTGCGAAAGCATCGTGATTATGCGGCAGCCTATCACTTTTTGAAACGGCTTTTGACGACCAATGGTCGTCCTGATCGCTTAGTCACCGATCAATATCGAGCAACACTTAAGGCAGTGAAGCACCTGATGAAACAAGACTACTTGAGCAAATCAGCACACCAATGTTCCAAGTATCGAAACAATTTAATCGAACAAGATCATCGATTCATTAAACGACACCGGGTGCGGTCAGCAAGTTTCCAAAGCATCCGAACTGCTAGTGCAACACTCAGCGGCATTGAAGTCATCCATGCATTACGCAAGAAAACCCGACGAGAGCTAAGCCTCATCGGGTTTTCAGCCGTAGACGAATTAAAAGCGATGGTGCCAGCATAACCTACAACACCCTATCAACAACTAGGTAAAAGGCACACTCTCAGACTATTTGCACCAGAGCCAAAAAAGATCTCCCATACGAGGAGATCTCCAAAGGATAGAAACTATCCTTCAACACCATTTGACAAACTTCCGTATCTTTCTTGGAACTGTGGCCGGGCATGGTCATGATCGGGATCACGAACGCCATCGTCAATCCGGTGCTGAACACTGCCGGTATGGCTGGCGTCGCGCCCCACGAGATGGGCATGGCCTCTGGACTGCTCAATGTCTTCCGCCAATTTGGCACCACTGTGGGGGTCGTTGGCCTGGGCTTGATCCAGAACAACAGTTACATGGCCCATCTCAACACGGCGTTGCCCCAGGTAAAAATGCCGACGCAGGCCTTGAACGGCATTAAGGATGCCCTAATCAATGCTGGACCGTTCTCTGGCCACACCATCGCCTTTTCTGCGCGGTTAGCAAAAAGTCCCTTTGCCCACCAGATCCAAACCATTGTCGTGCGGGCCTTTGATAATGGGATGATCGCATTAACGCTGACAGCGGCCGTCATTGCGCTGATCGGTGCTTTAGCCGCGGTACTATTGTTGCGGACTCACCAGCAATCGCAAAAGTTGGATTTGAAAGCAGCCAGAAACTAATCCGCATTCTTGATGCAGGTCGCATTTCCTTCTAAAATAGAGAGACGCTATTTCTGAACAAGAAAGGAACTGGGCCATGCCACTGTTGGATAACATTAATCGCGTGCTGAACATTGGCGCCCTGATCGTCATTATGGTGACCTTCATGTGTGCTTACCGCCAACTGCTTTCCACCGCCGTCAGCCTGCTGATTTCTGCTTTCTGGCTCTTTGGCAGTCTGCAACGCTTGGCCCAAGCCTGGACCTTTCCTAACCTTTCGAACACCTTGCTCACGTTGGGCTTGCTGATATGGCCCACCTATTCCAACTGGCAAAACACCCGCTTGATGCGGGATAACCGCTGGCTGACGTGGAATAATCATTATCAGCGCCGCCATTTTCCAGCGGTGATGGAAATCTTCAAGACTAAATTGACCGAATGGCAGCCGCTCATTAGTACCGAAGATGACCAGCGGGATTGGCAACGATTCGCCGACACCTTTCAAAAATCATAGCGCAGGCCGCCAAGGATCGGGACGGGGCGATGCTGAGTAATGCCATGTATCAGATGTTTGACGATAAGTTATTATTGCATCCCGGTGTCAACCCCTTGAGCGCGCATGAAAAAGACCTGTTGTCCCACTACGTCGGCTTCTAGGATGCCGGGCCGTTCAATGACTACAACATCAGTATGATTGAGGACATGGACGATCAGGAACGCCGCATCATGACCAAAGTACTGAACGTGACCGTGGGCATCACGGGGGCAGGATTGATCTTCATCGCGTTGTGGCAGATTGTGTTGTGAAAGGTACCAAAAAAGCTTCGTCAAGTCCTCCGAATGGATGGCACTGACGAAGCTTTTTAACTTTTACACGGCGGGGGCATTCACTGCTTTTGCGACCAAACTCTTCGCCAGCAGCAAGCTGCCCACGATCCCCGCATCATTCCCCAATCCCGCGTGGACAATGTAATTGTCCACGGGCGGTGTATCCACATATCCATTGAGCTGGGTAATGAAGGACGACCGAATCAACGGCATGAGCTGTTGCTGGTTAGCCACACCGCCGCCAAATACGATCATCTCCGGTGCTAGGGTCAACGTCAGATCAACACACGCTTGGGCTAAGTAATACGCCTCCACCTGCCAGAACGGATCGTCCCGTGTGATATCCCGCCCTGGGCGACCGTTACGCGCCGCAATCGCCGGCCCCGCCGCGATACCCTCCAAACAATACTGATGATAAGGACAAACCCCAGCGAAATGATCATCCGGTAATGTATGCATCAACAAGTGGCCTACTTCAGGGTGGCTAATGCCAGAATAAATCTGGCCATTCGCAATGATACCTGCACCAATTCCGGTGCCTACCGTGATGTACACCAGGTTCTTCTTGCCCTGGGCAGCACCCGCCAGCATTTCACCATAAGCGGCCACGTTCACATCGGTGGTCCAATAGATGGGAATATTCAGCGCATCCTGCAACCGCGGCAGAAATGGATAGTCTGCCCAACCAGGTTTCGGTGTCTTCTTGATATAGCCATAATCCACTTGTTGCGGATTCACGCCGATGGGCCCAAATGATCCAATGCCCAGCGCCGTCACCGGATGTTGCATGAAGAAATCAATGATTAACGGCATCATTGTTTCCGGTTGTGTTGTATCCAGATTCTTTCGGACGACGATTTTCAAATCATCATCGGCGACTGCCAGCACGAACTTCGTGCCGCCCGCTTCAATACCACCAAACATCATTCATACCTCCTCACATATCAAACGACTGCACGGTCAGTTGATTGGCCTCGCCAGCGTATTTCAACGTATCAATCGCTGTTGGGAAAAAGAACACCAGACTGGCCACAGCCGCCCCATCACTCGCAAAACTTCCAACGCGCTGCGGTCGAGTACCAAAGTTAATGCCCCCTGACCGGTCGGCGTCTTGATTGGTAACTGGCGCTGCTCCAAGTCACAGTGCACCTGCAATTCCAATGTGTCTGCGGTCGTCTGGCGCAATTTGACAACCCCATCGGGACTCTCTAAATCAATGCTTTGTCCCACTGCCAGACCTTTCTTCAATGTCAAAATACTAGCCACAGGGATTGACCGGGTGGCCGTCTCCGCCAAAGTCATGGTTTGTAAAGCCGCCCCAGTCACTGCCGGTGTCTGGCGCAATTGACCATCCACCATCGTTAAGATCCGCGGAATGCCCATCTGACCGTTCCAGTTCTGGTCATGGTCTGCCAAGTAATTGACCATTTCCGCATGGCGCAGCCACGGAATCACGATGCGCCGACCGTTGTGCTCAAATGATTGTGGGGCATAGAAGTCCAAGCCTTGATCCAGTGGTTGTAAACTATCCATCTGGAAAGTCTTTGTCGCCCAGTCCAGCTTACCCAACGCGATCTGGACCAAGTGCGGTTCCTCATTGGGCATGATCGCGCTGAATACCAACGCATCCTGCCCGCCGATCGTGAAGAAGTCGGGACATTCTGTCATCCGGCCTAATTCGGGCAAGTTCGCCAGCAAAGACGATGTATACTGCCAATGCAACAAGTCCTCTGATTCATAAAGCAGAATCTGCCCGGCACCATCCACGGCCGCCGCAATCACTGCATAAAAGCGACCCGCATGGGTGAAGACTTTTGGGTCTCGAAAATCCGCAGGATCACCGCCGGCGGGCAACTGTGCCGCTGCCAGAACCGGATTCTTTTCATACTTCGTAAAATGAATACTATCATCCGACCAAGCGATGTTCTGCGTTTCCGTCACAGTGCCGTCCTCAGCCACTACATGCCCCGTGTACATTACATACAATCGGTTGTCATGCACAATTGCCGACCCCGAAAACACACCGTTGCGGTCATATTCTTCGTCCGGGGCCATGGCGATGGGCAGATCTTCCCAATGCACCAGATCCTTGCTGCGGGCATGGCCCCAGTGCATCGTATCCCAGTTGGCCCCATAGGGATTGTGCTGGTAATACAAATGGTAATACCCCTGATAATAAATCAACCCATTGGGATCATTGAGCCAACCATACGGGGCTGCAAAGTGAATTTTCGGTCGATACTGCGCGGCTACCTGGGCCGTATTTTCCTTGGCAAACTTCTCTGCCGCTTGAATTGTCATTGTCACTGCTACTTCTCCCCCGTTCCAGACGCGCCCATACCTTGAACCAGGTATTTCTGGAAGAAGACATAGACAATGATCAACGGAATCGTGGAAATCGTCAGTATTGCCATGACCTGATTCATGTAGACGGGCTGCGTATTATTGATATTCGTAATCGCCACTTGTAACGGGAACCGATTGGAATCCGTTAACACCATGAGTGGCCAAATATAGTCATTCCAAGAGCTGATAAAGGATAACGTCCCGACTGTCGCAATCGCCGGTTTTGCCATCGGCAGCATGATCCGCCAGTATATCGTGAACATGCTGGCGCCCTCTAGCTGGGCCGATTCAATGATGTCATCCGAAATGGCATCGAAGAAGTTCTTGAACATGTAGATGTAGAAAGGCGCGGCCAGTGACGGGAAAATTACCGCCAGCGGCGTATTCAAGATACCCATGGAGCGGACAACTTGGAATTTCTGGATAATGATCGTCTCACCAGGAATGACTAACAAAGCTAAGAGTAAACCAAACAACATTTTTCGACCACGGAACCGGAATTTAGAAAAGCCGTAGCCTGCTAATGAATTGACGATGATCGAGCCAATCGTCACGGACAAGCCGTAGAAGATACTGTTCAACAAGTAAATGAACACGTTGAACCGCGATAACAGTTCGCGATACGCGGTCCCCCAGCTACCAATGTCGAAGGACGGCAAGAAGGCTTTGATTCCGCCGATGTCTTTATAAATCGCCGCTTCCGGCTTCATCGACGAGACCAGCATCCAGACTAACGGAAACAGGAACAATAGCGCCAGCAAGGTGATTAAAATTGTGCTGATAATCGTGTTAGCCATTTTTTGTAATTGTGATTAGGCATTATTGTCACCTCCGGTAATCTTCCGCTGGCAAATCGTGAAGATAATGATCGCCAGGCCGTACACCATGGTCATGGCACTGGCATACCCCAGACTCCGGTCAGTAAAACCGGTGCGATAGATGTAGTATACCGGTGTGATTGTGGAATCCATCGGTCCGCCTTGGGTCATGACCATTGGTTGAATGATCAGCTTGAAGGCATCGATAAAGGTTGTGGTCAAAATCATCACGGATGTGGGCTTAAGCATGGGCAAAGTGATATGAATGAAACGTTCCCATTTGTTGGCACCATCAATGGTGGCCGCTTCGTACACATCAGAAGGGATATTTTGCAGTCCGGCCAGAAAGATCAGCATCTGATAACCAGCGCCTTGCCAGGTGGAAATGCCGATAATCGCGAACATTGCTTGATTGGGACTGGTTAGGAACGGTTGGGCTTTGATGCCGAATTGTGCCAAGATCCCGTTGAGCAGCCCCTGTTCTGGATTCAAAATGTAGAGCCAAAGGACAGAAGTGACAACCAAAGATACCACGACTGGGGCAAAAATGAGATCTTGAAAAACGTATTGCCCGGTCGCTGCTTATGGACAATCAGGGCCAGCCCTAATGCTGTTCCGACTTGCAGCGGCATCACGAACAGCACAAACTGCCCGACGTTAACACTCTTCCAAAAGATTGGATCACCCAAGAGTTTAAAGTAATTACCCAGACCAATAAACGTCTTGGCCTGGGGGAGCCAACATGTTGTAATCCGTTAATGAGTAATAAATAGATAGTGCCGCCGGGACAAACAGAAACAGCGTCAGCAGTAACAGTGCCGGAGCAACGTATAGCCAGGCCTGTTTAGAACGGACAGAAAGCGTACTGCGCATTGTTTTTCCTCCTTTTTAGCCAAAGAAACAGCTGCGGGGCCACGCCTCGGCGAAGCAGCGCAACTGTTTCAAAAAACTACTTCAAGTACTGTTGAATTTCCTGCGCTTGTTTCTTCATCAATGCGCTAATATCTGGGTTCTCTTTATAGTAGGTGGCCTTAGTCACTGTCTCGGCAAAGGTTCGGGATACTTGCGGATACTTCACCAATACTGGCCGTGCATGGCCGCTCTCTTGGTTTTGCTTAATTAAGAAACGCATGGGTTCAGTCACTTTACTCATCATTTCATCGGATACACTCTTCCGAGCAGGCAGTACAGTATTTGCCATACTGGTCCGATACATTTGGGCCTTGGCACTCAGGAAATCGATCAACGCACCAGAGGCTGCGGTCTTAGTCGTACTGGCGCTCATGGCATACTGCCAGCTGCCAGTGGGAGAAACCAACTTCTTGGTTTTCGGTGATACCGGATAAGGTAAGATTCCGTAGCTAATGTCTTTATACTGTTTATCGAGTTCTTGAATCGTCCAGGAGCCGGACATCAACATCGCATATTTACCAGTTTGGAATCCTTTTTGCTTCGGGCTGATTGTGGTATAGCCGTTCTTGACCACGTCTTGGATTTCTTTAAAGGCGGATTGCGTGGCCGCAGAATCAAAGTAACCCACGGCTTTTGTTCCGGCTTTGTTGGTGATGTTACCGCCAGCAGACCAAACGAACGGGGCCAAGGAATAGATAGCCATTTCAGAATGATCGGAAAGCTGCATGTCGATAGCTGGGCCTTGATACTTCTCCTTCAATTTCTTGAGGATGGCGTTGAACTGGTCCCAAGTCCAGGGCTTGTCTAAAGTGGGTAACTCAGCCTCTGTAATGCCGGCGTCTTTGAACATTTTCTTGTTGTAATAGAAGCCGACACCAGATTCAGAATAACCCACGGCATATAATTTGCCCTTATAGGTCCCTTGATCGATGATGCTAGGTAAAATGTCGCTCTTCTTCGTAATGTACTTACCCAACGGTTGAATGATCTTCGATTTCGCATAAGCCGCCGTGTTCGGGCCATCCAGTGTCAACACATCCGGTAAACTGTTGGAGTTTAACGCCGCGTTGATCTTGTCTTCATAACCGCCGCCGGAACCACTCCGGGGAATATATTGGACAGTGGCTTTGTACCCTTTTTATTCTCCTTGTTGAAGGCCGCAATGTTTTGTGCCATGGCCTTACCTTCTGGATCTTCTTTAGAAAATTGCACCCACATCGTCACATTCTTATCGTCTGCACCGCTGCTGCTTTTACCTGCTGTACAACCGGCTAAGGCAACCACAGACAGTGCTGCAGCTGCCACGAGCATGCCAAGTTTCCACTTTTTCATCATGATACCCCCTGAATGATTTTTAATTGGTTATTTTGAAACGTTTCATTCTATGCTCGAAGAATAGCATTGGTAGCGGTTACTGTCAACACGTTTTTGAAACGTTTCCAAATTAATCGATAAAAAGGAACATGTCACATTGGCTTAGTGGTTTTGCCTTCGCGAAATTCCACTGGAAGCACTTTGATCTCTGGCAAGACATCTGGATTCTTGATCTTCGTCATCAAAATGTCGACCGCAGCCTGGGCCATTTCTGCCACCGGTTGGGCAATCGTCGAAAGTCCGGACGGTTCATCCTCCGCCATGCGAATGCCGTCAAAACCGATCATCTGGATATCTTCCGGCACTCGAATGCCCTTCTGTTGGAGAATTCTGCGCACTTGCAGAAGCATAAAGTCATTGACACAAAATAGACCATCCAAATTAGGCCGGCGCCGTAACAAACCATCCAATAATTTGGGCAAATCATGAATCGGTTCCGGTTCAAAAATCTCGTCATTTTCCAGCCCAGTCTTAGCTAAATAAGCCTGGAAGCCGTCACATCGCCGGGTCGTTTCGTTCTTGAATTGAGAATACCCAGCAATATAAGCGAGCTGCGTTGCGCCATGTTTGATCAACTGCTCCGCGGCCATTTGGCCGCCCGCAAAGTCATCCGACGTGACGTAAGAAATATCTTCCGTAAAGTACCGGTCGATACTGACAAAGGGCAGGTTGGAGGAAACGTACTGGTCGATCTCGCTATACGTGATACCAATGATCCCCGCCACCTTGTTTTGCGCCACCATTGAATGTAGGCCCGCTCTTTTTCAGAATCCGACTCTGAATTACAGAGCATCAGCTTGTAGTCGAGCTGGTACAAGGCCTTTTCCACGTAATGCGCAAATTCAGAGAAAAAGGATGCCAAATGGTGGGCAGAATCAAGGCAATGGTTTGGGACGAATTTGTCTTGAGGCCCCGGGCATAGTCATCTCGCACGTAATCCAGCTGCTTGATGGCGGCCTGCACCTTTTTCATCGTGGCCGGCTTCACCCCGGGAGCGTTGTTGATTGCCCGGGATACTGTCCCGAGACTGACCCCTGCCACCCGGGCTACATCTTTCATCGTCGCCATCATATACACCTCCGCTTGTTCGGCTCATTGAACTCTAAGAAACATTATAGCATAGGCGGCACTGCAGGACCGTTTTCGTCCGCAAAGTCCGAACGAGTTCATGCTTTGTTCCCACGAAGTTCTCGTTTTCAGAAAACGTTTTTGTTATATTTTCGGGTCTAGAATTTTGGTGTTGGAAAGTATTTCCATTCCAAAAGTACTAGGCCCTTTTTGATA
>NZ_BBBX01000029.1 GCF_001311785.1 Lacticaseibacillus saniviri JCM 17471 = DSM 24301
TTCTTGTGGATTAAGGAATCCAAAAAAAAAAAGACTTCCGGCGCAAGGCAAGAAACCACCGAGCGGAAGTCAAAAAAATCCGCATAGCCCACTTATCGTGTCTATGCGGAAATTGAGAAGCCAACATAGACACAACCTGCGCGTCTGGCAGGTTGTGTCTCCACACCCACCTATTGTTGGCTTTGCCAAGAATAAGTTGTTGTTGTCATCATGTTAGCTTCCTCCTCGAAATAAGTTAATGCTAGTTTACGAATTATTTTCACAGATGTCAATTATTTTTCATTTTAATTTTCACGCCGTTCTGCACAATAAAAAGCCAGCCCGTGATGATCACACCACAAGCTGACTTTTAATCTGCTTAAACGAGCACTGAAATCTTTTGGAGATACTTGGTAATCTTGTCAGTTTCTTCGTCTTGAATCTTTTCAGCGGCATCAAACGCTGCAGTATCGATGGTGACATCATCACCGAGACTGTTGGTCATTGCCACACAGGCATCAACAAATCGCGCGTAGCTACCGGCCAACAGTTTGTGATTCCCAATCAAGCGAGCAGGAACCGCAGCTGTTTCCAGTTGGTTCAACAAGTCTTGATAAGTGGCTGTGCCAGCCTTGAAATCCGCTTGTGTCTTTGCATAAGCAGCCTTGTCAAAGTCGGCTAGTTTGTCACTATCGATGGCATTGCGTAGTGCTTCAAATTCAGGGTTGAGCCCTTCTTGCGTGCTTTCGGTCTTGGTGATGACATCGTTAATCATCGTCCCGTAGTGCATGAGTTTGAGTTGATTTTTGTTCATCGAATCATTCCTCCGTATGCCTACTAGTTTACCATATTACGCTTTGGTGGCGAACCGACGTTGGAAGAACTTAACGATTTCGACAATCACAATGATCGCGACCCCGGCACCAAGAACGACACCCCATTGGCTCAGGCCTAATTCGGTCACATGGAACAGTCCGTTAAAGCCCGGTACCAAGATGGTTACGGCAAGCAGGATGAAGGATGCTAAGACGGCCCAGTTGAAGGCCTTATTCCGGAAGGCCCCAACTGTGAACAGACTCTGATGAACAGACTTCACGTTGAACGCGTGGAACAGTTGAATCAGCCCCAATGTGGCATACGCCATGGTCAAGGCATCCGCATGAATTGCGGCATCTGTTGTGTGCACAGGCCAGGTGATAGCGACGTAGTACACACCGAGCGTCAAGAGCCCTTCCAGAATCCCTTGCCAGATGACGGCACTGCCGACACCACCGGTAAAGAAATTGGATTTGCGGCCACGCGGTTTCTGATTCATAATGCCGGGTTCCGTTGGTTCAACCCCCAACGCGATGGCTGGGAAGGTATCGGTCACCAGATTAATCCACAAGATGTGCACGGGGGCCAAAATGTCCCAACCCAACATGGTCATCATGAACAGGGTCAAAACTTCACCCAAGTTAGCAGATAACAGATACTGAATCGATTTTTGAATGTTACTGAAGACTTTACGGCCTTCTTCAACAGCGACGACGATGGTCTTGAAGTTATCATCGGCCAGCACCATATCTGAGGCACCCTTGGACACTTCTGTCCCGGTAATCCCCATCCCGATCCCGATATCGGCTGCCTTTAACGCAGGTGCATCGTTGACACCGTCACCGGTCATCGCGACAACTTTGCCCAGACTCTGCCAAGCATTCACGATCCGCACCTTGTGTTCGGGCGCAACCCGCGCGTAGACGCTGTACTTATCAACATTCTTCGCAAATTCTTCGTCGCTTTGTTTATCGAGTTCGGCCCCGGTAATCACGGCAGCGTCATCACCAGCTTCGATGATGCCTAACCGCACGGCAATCGCTTCAGCGGTATCGCGGTGATCCCCGGTGATCATCATCGGCCGAATCCCAGCTGCCTTCGCTTCAGCCACCGCAGCGGCTGCTTCAGGCCGTTCGGGATCAATCATCCCAACAAGGCCAGCGAAGATCAGATCATTTCAACACTATCGCTATCGATGGTGGCTGGTAACTCAGCGACAACCTTGTAGGCCATCCCGAGCACCCGCAGTGCTTGGACCGCTAAGCCCTTGTTCTGCGCCAAAATCGCCTCGCGGGTGTCATCACTCATCGGTGTCACATTATCATTATCGACAACTCGGCTGATGCGCTTGAGCAATTCATCCGGCGCCCCCTTTGTGGCCACAAATACTGGCCATTGGCGAGCTGGTGAATTGTTGTCATTAATTTCCGTTCGGAATCAAATGGCACTTCGTTGATCCGTGGCATCTCAGCCAACTTGTTAGGCAAATCAAAGTCTTTGGTTTCCCCGTAGGCCACCAAGGCGGTTTCCGTTGGGTCACCTAACATGGTGCCGTCTTCTTGAATCTTGGTATCGTTACTGAAATTCATAATCTGCATGATCGGATTATTACCCGTAATCGGATCGATAGCATCATGCAGCTGACCGTCGTAATACACTTTTTCGACCGTCATTTTATTTTGTGTCAGTGTCCCGGTCTTATCAGAGGCAATAATATCGGTGCTTCCCAGTGTTTCCACAGCGGGCAACTTCCGCACCAACGCGTTTCGCTTCGCCATCTTCTGGGTCCCGAGTGCCAGGATAATCGTGACAATGGCAGGTAATCCTTCAGGAATCGCCGCCACGGCTAACGAGATCGCGGTCAGGAACATTTCAGGTAGGCTCGCGGAATTACGCCACAAACCAACGCCAAAGACAATCACGGCGATCACAAGAATCATGACGGTCAGGGTCTTCCCCAATTGACTGAGGTTGTCTTGGAGCGGTGTGGTGGTCTCTTCGGCGGAATTAATCATCCCGGCGATACGACCCACTTCTGTCGCCATCCCTGTGGCAACAACCACACCAACACCGCGGCCATACGTGACATTACTGTTCATGAAGGCCATGTTCGTGCGATCCCCGATGCCGACTTCGGATTCATCGAGCGCGCCAATTTGCTTATCCACCGGTACACTTTCACCGGTGAGGGCGGATTCTTCAATCTTCAAGTTGGCACTTTCAACGAGACGCAAGTCAGCGGGCACGACATCCCCGGCTTCGAGCAACACGACATCCCCTGGCACCAGTTCCGTACTTGGCACGGTCATAATCTGATCGTCCCGCCGAACATGGGCGTTAGGCGTCGACATCTCCTTGAGGGCATCGATGGCTTCTTCGGCTTTACTCTCTTGGAACACACCGAAAACCGCGTTTAACAGCACGACAGCCAAAATAATGGCAGCGTCAGCCCACTCATGCACCACAACACCAGAAATAAGTGCCGCAACCAACAGGACAATGATCATAAAGTCCTTGAATTGATCCAGGAAGCGAGCGAGCATGCTCTTCTTCTTCCCCTGTGTGAGTTCATTGGGGCCGACTTCGGCCAGCCGATTTTTGACGGTCTGACTGTTCAAACCGGCGTCAATCGTCACTTGCTGGTCTGCTAAGACCTGATCGACGGATGACTGATAAGGTGTTTTCAATAAAGTTTCCTCCTTTTGTCATTTGGGGGTAAAAAAAGTGAGACTTATAGCCCTCGTTAGGACCATAAGTCTCACTTTTTAAGGCAACACCAGAATATGACCTGGTTGATGGCATTGCCGCAATTGCTTGCTAGTTACTCCCTTATGTTGATTATAAGTATACAGGATAACATTCGAATACGCAAGAATATCAAGCGCGTGCGCGAAATTATGGTCGCAGCTTATTTCCAAAAAGTATCCGTAGGTGTGATGGGCAGATGCCGCTTGTGGGCACTGCGCTGATACCAATTTTCAATGATCGACGCCGCTTCATCGCTCACGGTCTTGCCTTCCAGATAATCATCGATATCGTGGTAGGTCACCCCTAAGGCCACCTCATCGGGCAGTGCGGGCCGGTCTTCTTCAAGGTCAGCGGTTGGCACTTTCTTGTAGAGGTGTTCAGGTGCGTTCAACACCGTTAACATCGCTGCGCCCTGACGCTTGTCAAGCCCAGTCAATGGCGTCACATCGGCACCACCGTCACCGAACTTGGTGTAAAATCCCGTGACCGCTTCGGCCGCGTGATCGGTACCGACCACGACCCCAGCTTGAGCGCCAGCAATCCCATACTGCGCAATCATCCGCGCGCGGGCCTTGATGTTGCCCTTATTGAAGTCGCTGATCTGATCACCATTTGATCGAGTGCGGCAACCATGGCATCAACGGCGGGCTTGATATTCACCCGTTGCACAACATCGGCCTGCATAAATTCAATGGCCGCCATGGCGTCCGCTTCATCAGCTTGTTCGCCATAAGGCAAGCGCACCGCGATGAACTGATACCCTTCACCAGGATGTTCCTGGGCGAGTTCAGTCACAGCCATCTGCGTGAGTTTACCAGCCAGTGTGGAGTCTTGGCCACCGGAAATTCCCAGCACATAGGTCTTTAGGCCCGGATAATGAACCAGATAATCCTTCAAGAAGTCGATTCGTCGCCGAATCTCTGCTTCCGGTGAAATCTCCGGCTTTACTTCTAGAGCTTGAATAATTTCTGCTTGTTGTTCGCGCATCCGCAATTCCTCCTATGACGCAATCATTTGATATAACTTTTGGGCTAACGCTTTGGCCTGGACCTGATTGGAGAAGTGATTCCCCATCAGAACCACGGCAGTTTGACCATCGTGGCGCATCACCACTGTCGCTTCATGACCACCGATAACGCCGTGAGTGACAAAAATGATTTGTAATTGTAAACACCACCACTATAGCGCCCATCGTCGGTGTGACGCAAGGTTGCCATACTGGATGATGAAATAATTTTGCCTTGAACCATGGCCTGTTGCAGCAAGAACAAGTCACCAGCTGTTGCATACAAGTTACCGGTACCCAGCTCGCGATTCCACATGACGGGATTCCACGACACAATCAGCTGATACGGCGCCGTCATTGGCCCGCTATAGCCTAATGCCCGATCGCGTTCCTTGAGCAAGCCCGGCATGAATCCTGTGTGAATCAACTTCAGTGGCCGCACAAAGATATCTTGAATCTGTTGACTGTAGAGTTGCTTGGTCAATTTCTCGACCACGCCGGCCAAAATCACATAGTTCACCGGCGAATAACTCGCGGTGCCAACCTTGCTGTAATTCAGATGATTGATGGCAAACTTCACAATCGCGTCATCTGAGAGCACCTTGGTCTGCGTCGTGTTCAACATCAGCCCGCTACGCATGTCCAACATATTGCGGATGGTCACCTGGTTACCCGTCTTGATTTGGGGATAGAACTTGCCGATATGATCAGACAGCTTGAGCTTGCCTTGTTGGACCAAGCGCATGATGAGCACTGCCGTCAGCGACTTTTGAATCGAACCGATCTGGTACTGGGTGTTGGGGCCATTCGCCACATTTTGCTCGTGAATGGCATCACCTAACCCCTGGTTCAAAATCACCTTGCCATCCTTGACCGCAAGCACCGTCCCAATATAACGAGCACGAGCAACCGTATCGAGTAATTTGTCCGCTTTATCATCGGGATTCTCACTCAAAACAGATTGATTCAGATCATTGCCCTTGTGGTTCTTTTGAGCATTCTGGTTGATCAGACGCTGATCTTCGGCCCGCTGAGACGAAAGCATCGCCTCATAGCGTTGTTTTTGTTGCTCAGCTTGCCGCGCATTTCGGGGGCTGATGATCAGTTTGTAACCACCAAAACTGATCATGCCACCCAATAAGACCCCCAGCAGTAAACTGATCAGCCCTACTTTTAAGTTTGTGCGCTTCAAGATTGGCCTCCTACTGGTTCACATTCTCTTTGATGCGGCGAATAATCGCCATCTTGTTATCGTAGGCTAATTGTGACAAATCCACAGGATAGTCTTGCGGATTCAAGACCCGCTTGTATTCATCCCACAGTGATGCCACACTTTCTTGACCATAGCGCCGAATTTCTTCGAGTTCTGGTAGTTGATAGGTCAGCGTGCCATGATCATAGATCGGCTTGAGCAGTGGCTGGGCATCGAAGTGTTTGATGGTCTTATTGATGTAGGGATAGTTGGGGTGGAACATGTAGAGATCTTTGTGTGAGCTGAGATCTTCACTCGCAAGCGCCACGTAATCCCCTTCAGACTTACCATCTTCGTGCCGCGTAATCCGCCACACCTGCTTCTTGCCGGGGGTGGAGACCTTTTCGGCGTTGCTGGACAGTTTGATTGTGTCGACCATGTCACCGTTGTCGTCTTCAATCGAGACCAACTTGTAGACAGCGCCCAGAGCGGGTTGATCGTAGGCCGTAATCACCTTGGTCCCCACGCCCCAGACATCGATCTTGGCGTCTTGCATCTTTAGGTTTTGAATGGTGCTTTCGTCTAAGTCGTTGGAGGCATAGATCTTGGCTTCTGGGAAGCCCGCTTCGTCTAACTGTTGCCGTACACGTTTTGAGATGTATGCCATGTCACCACTATCGATGCGCACGCCTTGGAAATTGATTTTGTCACCCATCTCCTTGGCCACGCGAATGGCAGCGGGAACACCGGAGCGCAATGTATCATACGTATCCACCAGGAAGACCACATCGCGATTGCTCTTGGCATAAGCCATGAACGCCTTGTAGTCATCGCGGTAGGTTTGAACCAGCGCATGGGCATGTGTCCCACTCACGGGAATCCCAAACACCTTGCCGGCCCGCACGTTACTGGTGGCATCGAAACCACCGATATAGGCGGCACGAGTGCCCCACATCGCAGCGGATGTTTCTTGCGCACGACGGGTACCGAATTCCATCAATGGATCGTTACCGACAACGGCGCGGATACGCGCTGCCTTGGTCGCAACCAAGGTTTGATAGTTCAGAATATTCAATACGGCAGTCTCAACCAATTGGCATTGTGCCAGTGGGCCTTCAACTTGAAAAATCGGTTCGTTGTTAAAGACCAAATCGCCTTCAACGGCTGAACGCACGGTACACTTGAATTCAAAATGGCGCAAATAATCGATGAATTCGGGTGAATAATCAGTCACTTCTTCGAGATAAGTCAAATCACTCTCGGTAAAATGCAGTGACGATAAATATTCGATCACGTGCTCCAAGCCGGCGAATACCGCAAAGCCACTACCAAATGGTAACTTGCGGAAGAACACTTCAAACACAGCATTGCGTTCACTAACGCCTTGTTGCCAGTATGTCCACATCATATTCAATTCATAAAAATCGGTATGGAGTGCTAACCCATCATCTTGAAAATTTGTCATTGTCTTCTCCTTAGTTCCGCGTAAACGGCATTAAATTGACGTGACTGTTGCGCATACGCGCGAACATCTTTATCCAACAGCACCGGCACAACGAGGCCGATTGCTTTGAAAACATGTTTTTGCTGCAGCGCCTTCTTGCCCGCGCTCAAGTTGATCACGCGCTGGCTGAATCGGTCTGCCTTTTGTTTATCCATTGCCCCATGTGCTTTCAAGTAGGCTTGAATCTCAGTTGCCTCCGTATCAGCATCGGGGTATTGATCACGGCGATAGGCCGCCTGCAGATATTGCGTCACAAGGAACACTTTGAAGCGGTCTCCTTGCGTCATGGAATTGCCACGCAGGCGATACTGCATCAATTGTTGATTGGTAGCGCCAATTTGGTGCCCCGTCTTCAAGAATCGCAACCACAAGTCGTAATCTTCAGCAGTCGGCAATGCCCGGTATCCACCCAGATCCGTCATCACTGAACGTTAACATCATGGACGGGTGAATCAGATTGGAACCATATGGCAACAGCTGAGCTAACCCTTCCGGTGTCTCTGGAATCCAATTGTGTTCACCCACGACCTGTCCCGCTTCATCGATGAATTGGGCGTTGGTCGACAGCGCGTCAAAATCATGCGCATCCATCAGAGTGAGCTGCGTGGCAAAACGTTCTGGCTTAGCGATATCATCCGCATCCATCCGCGCGATGTACGGCGCCGTTGCCGCGGCCAGACCCTTGTTTAAGCTTGCCGCCAATCCCAGATTCGTGGGGTTAATCAGCAACTTGATGCGTTCATCGCGCGCTTGCCAATCAGTCAGCAATGCCTTGAGTGGTTCA
The DNA here is from genome assembly GCF_001311785.1 of Lacticaseibacillus saniviri JCM 17471 = DSM 24301. Lineage (GTDB taxonomy): Bacteria > Bacillota > Bacilli > Lactobacillales > Lactobacillaceae > Lacticaseibacillus > Lacticaseibacillus saniviri. The sequence continues at coordinate 8,030 of NZ_BBBX01000029.1, forward strand.
TTGGTTGGATTGTCCAGTACCAATAAGAGCTCAAAGTCAGTCTCTGTTTGGGCCACAATGGATGCGAGCGCGGCATTCACCTGCTCATCCGTTTCATTATAGGCCGCCATCAGTACACTAATTTTTGGCATAGTTACCTCTCTTCTGCACTGGGTTTACGCCAAACAATGCGTGTGAGTTGACCCATGAAGAAGGCCAGCAAGATTGTTGCGGTCAAGTAATCCAGCACATAACCGGTATAAATCGACACGGCTAACATGGCGAGAATCGCAAACATCAGCGAGACCGTCTTCAGTGTCACCAGGCGTTTGAAATTAAACAGCATCTTAATGCCGTCAATAAGCGTCAACACGAGGTATGGCACAACCAACAAGATGGTTCCAATAATCCCCATTGCGTAGTATTGAGAGACAAAATCCCTTTCGATTAAGCCCATATTGTTCAGGCGAATGTACCCGAAACCAAACAGTTTATCCTTTGAATTATTATTCAACGCACTGACCCGTTTCCAGATTTGCATCTGCAGGTAACGGTAATTCATTCGGCTGTACCCTGGCCAAGTCATCACATTGAGCCAGAAATCAGGATCATACTTTGCGGGATAAGACTTGGTAACAAACCCTTCGTTCAGCCAAACTTTTGGCGGTACTTATAGATGAATTTGATTTTTGTTTCTTGGTGCCGGATTTCTCTAGCTTTCTTACCCGAACATCTAACCGTGACGTCTCAGGCTTGTCCGCCGTCAATTCTTCATGAACAACATCTTCTGAAGCTTGGCGATTGGCGGTTGGTGCAAAGCGATTCAAGCCATATGAACCCGCGAGAATCAACAGTAACGCCACCAACAACTTGGCGTTAAACTTGAGTTCTTTTTGATGAGGGTGAAGAATAAGTAAACTACGATATAAACCGCGATCATGGCCAAGGTGCCGTAGCCAGCCGCTTTGGTCCCTAATTCCTGACATGCCATGAAATGCACGATGGCTAAGACAATGTTCTTCCAGTCGAAGCGCTTGACCAGTGCATATAAAACCAATGGTGTCAGCAGGATCAGAATCGTCCCGGTTGTGTTCGCGTGATTGAAGAATCCCTTTGAGGCCATCCCGTAGAAATCCATGGTGTTGCTGCGTGCAAACCAGTTGAAGATGGTCCCGGTGATTCGTTGGTGTTGATATTGTTCGATCAGTGAGCCGCTTCCCCATTGATGGATGTATGACCCAAGACTGATGCCCAAAATGTTGGTGAGCACGATGGACCCTGAGAAGAAGATGGTCAACCAGTTGATTAACCGAACCAACGTGAGATCGTCGTATTCGATTTTGGCTGAAATCACAATCATGAACAGCGGAATCAGCATCCGCACGATGTAGAACAGTTCACCGAATGTGGAATAGGCAAAGTTGCCCGGTACCAGCGAATGGAATAGCATCGCATTTCTTTGATGGAAAATAAAATAAACCCCTAATAGCAGCAGGTAGCCCGCATAGAACCACAATTCACGCTTGTTTTTCAGTGCCAGCAGATACATCACACCGATCACCGCAATGAAGAGCAAGCGAATAATCGTCGCCGGTGACATGCCTAACACTGTGCTAATTGGTGGTTGATAGAGCCAAAAAATGTCTAGGAATGGCTGCAGTAAAATAAATAAAAAGACGCTCCGTTTTAGCTTCGTTTCCAAAATTAATCCTCCAAGTTCGTTATGCTCGCCGACGAATGAATCGATCGAGCAGTCCCCGCATCGCTTGTTCACGTAACCCCATCAAAACAGCCAGATAAATGACAGTCAATAAGATGGTTTGTACAACTAACTGAATAAATAAATGTCCAAAATTAATTGGAATAACTGCCATCACCAGGACGGTAATGACTGCGGCAACCAGAATCTTCCACTGATTGCTGAAATACGTCGCCAGGGGTAATTCATCTCTGACCACCCAGACCCGTAAGGCACAGACAACCAATTCCGTGATCAGAATGACGACCGCTGCCCCAATGGCCCGGTACTTGCCGACCACTAAGAGGTTGAGACTCACGCTGACAACCGCACCGACATAGAACGGCATGGCGTAACGTCTGAATAACCCACGGGATAAGGTGTATTGATTGGCATAGACACTACCATAGCTCACAATCATGATGATTAAGGCACTAATCCAAAGCACTGGCCCCATGGGTGCGAAGCTCTTGGTCCAAAACCAGACCACGAACTTTTGCGCGTTGACCATGAAGGCCGCCGTGAAATAGGCCCCAACCAACAGCGAATAGTCCAGCACCGTCTTCATCATCTTGATGACCTCCGCTTGGCCATTTTCCGCCGTTAGCATCTGCGCCATTTTTGGCATCAGAATGGTACTGATGGACCCCACCATGGTGATGATGGAACGCACCATTAATTGTGATTGCTGATAGTAGGCTAACTGCACATTGCCGGCCAACATGCCGACAATGGTCTGGTCAAAACTGATATAAAACTGGACCGCAATGGAAGGCAGCGTGATGCTGAGTGCCGCCATGAAGTATTGCTTGTTCCATTTGAGGTGACTGAAGACCGCCTTCATATCCACAAAATGCGGCAAATCGAACCAGAAAATAATATTGGCCAGATAAGTAATGGAATTGATCAACAAGTAAATCCATAAATCTTCAGGCTTGTGCACGAAGATGAAGATACTGGCTAAGATGGCCAGTTTGATCACCGTATTTCGCAGGACCACCCGCTTGATTTCACCCAAGCCGATAAAAACCATGAAACATCTAGAATATAGCCCAGTAAAAAGGGAACCTCAAGTAGAAAATAGCCCTTATACGGCAAACTGGTGAAAACAGCGACCACAAACAGGCCGATTGTAATCAAACCGACAACTAACTGAATCAGCCACAGTTGGCCCAACTTGGCGGGCAGTTCATCCTTCTTGGCCTGAGCGATGGTTCGTGCCCCGAATTGGTTCATCCCAAAGAGAATGATGACACTCAAGAAGACGGGAATCGCGTTGACATACGCATTGACCCCAATCGCTTCTTTCCCCAAATGAACGGAGACGTAAGGGACAGTGATAATCGGTAAGATCAAAATGACGAGTTGATACAAGCCATTATAGATGATGTTGGTAAATGTTTTTCTCACGATAAGACCTCAACTATTCCAAATGCTTAGGCTTTTGATCCGCCTGCTTAGGTGGCGTCATGTAATCACCATAGGTCCGCGTCATAATGGCGTCGTACCCCACGGCAACGGGAAATGGTTCCCCCTCAAAGTCAATCAACACAGCCTTGGCGACTTCGGGTGCTTCGTAGCGTTCCCGATCCCAGGCATAGGGACTGCCGAAATTGTAATAGATAAAACCTTTCTTGAGACGCTTTAACTTTTGAATATCACGTAAGTATTTCGCAAATAATTGCTGTTTGCTCTTTTGCTTGGCTTGGTTTTGCACCACATTCTTGAACGCGCCCAGATTATCGGCCGCGTTGGTCACGCCCTTGGCCAGGTCCAAGCGAATCTGATCTAGGCGAATCTGTAACTGGTGCGTGCGGCGCAGATACTTATTCGCGTAGGTTTTGTCCAGTGCAAAAATATCGATGAACACGCCTTGAAACCCCGTCCCCACATCAACGGGGGCATCTGTGCCCGAGAGGTCGAGCAGGAGCTTATAGGTTGGGAAATAATAGTCAGGTGTCTCACCTGGAATAATCAAACGATAATGGTCCATCAAGTCCGACTGTTGCACCGCCGCTACAAATGCGGGAATGTTCTCGCGCTTGATGCCGATATCAATATCGTCATCCCATGGAATCAGGCCATGATCGCGTACCGCACCAATTGCCGAGCCGCCGATCAAGAAGAATTCGATGTGACTGGCGGTCAAGACGCGGTTGAGTTCGCGAACCATGGTGACCAAATGGGTCTGTGTCGCGTTTGCCATGCGTTTGTCCTCCTATTGTAATAACTGTTGGTAACCCGCCCAGACGGACGTTTGTAACTGTTTGATTGAGAAGTGTTCTGATGCATAGGCCCGAAATGCGGCACCCATGGTCGGTAAAATGCCCGCTTGATAGTCCTTATAGGCCATTTGCAGGGCATTCACCAAGGCGTGCTGATCACCGACTGGGATGACAAACCCGTAATCGGTGCTTGGCACCATAACCTGCATGTCGCCAACATCAGTCGTGAGCACGGGAATTCCCGCGTCCGCACTTTCCAGCAAGACCAGCGGAAAACTCTCCGATTGCGAGGTCAAGACCGTCATATCAGTCGTTGCCTGCAATTGACGAATCTCATCTTGGGTCTTGAACCCCAGAAGATGAACGCGATCACTGAGATCAAGTGCTGCTATCTGCTGCTTGATGTGATCCATTTCGGGACCATCACCAACGATGTTTAATACAGCCGGAATATCAGCCGCCTTAAAGGCATTGAGCAAGAGCTTGTGATCCTTCACGGGATGTAATCGCGCCACAATCATCAATGTGAACGCATCGTGTGCAACGGGGGTCATCGGTTCGGAATGAAAATCAATCCCGTTGTAGATAACCCGCATGCGTTGTGGCTTGACCCCTAACGTGAGCAACTGCTGTTCAAACCGCTTGGTCACCACATCATTTGTGCCGCATGCTTGAGGCTTGCAATGTTGAGATGGGTAAATATCCGTCCCACAATGCCACCTTGCATGAAGTCGAGCTTGGGATCAGAGTGCACCGTAATCACCCATTTGGCCTGAATGCGGCGCCGAATCAGGTTCACAAACAGATTGGCGCGTGGCCCGTGGGTATGCACGATGTCAAACTGTCCCTGATTGATAAATTGGCGCAGATCACGCAAAACGGATAGCGAGTAGCGACTCTGATGCTGCATCACACTCACCTTGATACCCGCCTCACGAGCCGCCGCCGCAACGGGACCTTCCGCTAACGTCAATAACTCGGCGTCATTTTGGCCGCGCAACAGACTGATGATATGGGTCAACCCACCGCCGCTCTCAAGTCCGGCGTAATATGTAGAATTTTCATGATTGACCTTTCTTTGCTTGTTGCTTCACTGCCTGCAGGAATCGTGGTAGTTCAGCCATCCGCCCAATTCGACTGGGTTGCTTTAACAAGCGGTAGAACCACTCGAGATGCAACTGTTGGAAGAGTTTTGGTGCGCGTTTGACGGTTCCGGAGAGAACGTCAAAACTGCCCCCAACCCCCATCAGGTAGGCAGCGGGCAACGCAGGTTGAATCGCTGCGAGAAACTGTTCCTGCTTAGGAAAGCCCAGTGCAGCAAAAACCATATCGGGTTGGCTCGCGATGAGGTCCTGTTGAACGGATGTGTCGCTCAAATCGAAGTAGCCATCATGGGTATACACAATTTTAATATGTGGATAATTGGTTTGAACCTTTTCGGCCGCTTGTTGATTGACACTCGCTTTAGCGCCCACCAAGGCAATTTTTAATTGCTGTTCTTCCGCGTATTCGAGTAAGTTGATCATCAAATCATAGCCCGTCACGCGTTCTGGTAAGGGGGTATTGAGCATTGCTGCGCCCCGGACCACCCCGATACCGTCGGCCGTAATGAAATCTGCCTTGTCAGCAAGTAATTGAGCAAAGGCCGGATTTTTACGCGCAAACATCACAATTTCGGGATTCGCGGTAACCACAAATGTCCCCTGGTGCTTAGCAATGCGCGTGGTGAACGTTGTCATGAACTCAGCCATGGTCTGCCGGTCAAATTTAACGCCCAAAACATCAACTTTGGTCATGAGTTTTGCTCCTTAATTCAAGTTTATTTCAAATATGATTTCAAAGTGACTAACTTTTGTATTATACCAGAAATGCGCTAAACATGAGCCCCGCATTCAATTCTTATTGAAATAATAGCTTTATAGTCTGTGTTTGCGTTCCGCATACCACTGGGATAAACTTAAACCAATCAAATGAAATGGAGCGATAGTCATGAAACGCGTAATTACATACGGAACGTTCGATCTCTTACATTGGGGTCACGTCCACCTCTTAGAACGGGCGGCAGCGTTGGGTGACGAGCTCATCGTGGGTTTATCCACCGATGAATTCAATGCCATCAAGCACAAGGAAGCCTACCATAGCTATGAACACCGCAAGTACATTCTGGAAGCGATTCGCTACGTCGACAAGGTGATCCCAGAAACCGATTGGGACCAAAAGATTAAAGATGTTCAAAATTACGACATCGACATCTTCGTCATGGGTGATGACTGGAAGGGTCAATTCGATTTCCTCAAGCCATACTGTGAAGTCGTCTATCTTCCACGGACCAATGGTATCTCAACCACTCAAATCAAAGAAGATTTGAAATAATAAACAAGGCGTTGTGACAAAAGGTGGTCTGAGAATGAGGATTAACCGGAATTCTCAGTCTTTTGGAACGCGATTAGTCTAATTTGTTCGGAAATTGAAATAGGGGTTGTGACAAAACTACGTTTTGTCACAACCCCTTATTTATTAAACAACTAATCTTTTAGCTCGCGGATCCGCTGATTGATATCGATATGCTCACCCGACCGCTGTTGGTTGTGAATATCGACCGCGGCGGTCATCAAGAGATCACTGGCCGAATTCACCGCCGTTTCCACTGAATCCTGCACCACACCGATGATAAACCCGACACCGACCACCTGCATCGCCGTTGCGTTATCGATACCGAGCAAGCTCGCTGCCATTGGAATCAACAAGAGTGAGCCCCCAGCAATACCAGAAATCCCGGTGGCAGCAACCATCACCAATAAGCAGAGTAAGAAAACAACGGGCAGCGAAACAGAGATGCCGACCGTGTGCGCTGTGACAAGTGCCATCAGCGCAATCGTAATTGCCGCGCCACCACTGTTTGCTGAAGCACCCAGCGGAATGGAGACCGCATAGAGTGATTCATCCAAATCTAGTTTGTGTGCCGCTTCCATATTGATGGGAATATTGACCGCTGAGCTGCGCGTAAAGAAGGCCGGAATGCCACTCACTTTTAGTGTCCACAGCGTGAGTGGAAATGGATTCTGATGAATCAAGACCCACACCATCAATGGATAGATGACCAGATAAGCCACAGCCATCGCCAATACGAGCAGCAACACTAATTGCCCGTATTGCGCGATACCCTTCAAGCCAGCTTCGCCAATGGCCGCATAGACCAAGCCCACCACCCCAAATGGTGCGAGTTCAATAATCATTTGAGCGACATTACCAATCATTGCAGAACCATCCGCAATCATTTGACGCGTGGTTTGACTGGCCATCCGCAGCGCTAAGCCAAATAAGACGGACCAGAATAAAATGGCGAGATAATTACCATCGATCAACGCGGATACCGGATTGGCCACCGCACTAGTGATGAGATCACTGATCACCTTGCCCAGATCACTGGGTGCCTTTTGCGTCACCGTCAGTTTGTGAGGCAATGTAATCATGACCGGTAACACGGCAACCAAAACGGCTGCTGTCAACGCGGAAATAAAATTCGTGAAAAGATAGGTGCCGATAAGTAATTTGAAGCCGGGATGGCGCTTGGTCTGACTCGATAGCGCCGCCATAATCAGGAAAAATACCAAGATTGGTGCCAGACTCTTCAAGGCCCCCACAAAATTGTGCCCAACAGGCTGATTGCGGCCACGTGGGGCACGGTGAGGCCTAAAATGATGCCGATGACTAACCCAATAAAAATCCGACCAATCAAGGATATATGTAGATACGCTTTAACCATTTTGCCACCTCCAAAGTGCCTTCATTATAACGAAATCACAGGCGTGAAGCGACAAAAAAATAAGGAGAGCGTGTGCCCAAAACAATGTTTTAGGCGCACGCTCTCCTTGTCTCTTCGGACAATATAGTTTAATCGCGTTCCAAAGGGCTGAGAATTTTCCACTCAAAGCAACCTTTGGCACAGCTACTCGTTTATTATCGTTCTAAATAGAATTCAAACCGTGTCCCAACATATTGGGTCCGGACATATTCGAAGGGCTGACCATCTTGCAAGAAAGATACCTGCCGCAAGCGCAGAATTGGTTCGTTGCGCTTGATGTCCAAGTATTCAGCGATGCGTTCGCTAGCCAACATGGCGCTGACCGTTTGTTGCGCGCCACCCAAGATGTATTGTCCCTTATGTTCTAAGGTGTGATAGAACGAACGGGTCACTTCACTCTTACTGAATGATGAAATCAAACTGTAGGGTACTGTCGCTACTTCAAAGCTGATTGGAACATCATCGGCATACCGAATCCGTTCCATGCGCAGCACCTGAGCGTCTTCAGGCAACTTCAATTTTTCAATTTCAGATAGTGACGGTTTCGCCACATGGTAAGAAATCGTTTTGCTTGAAGGTTGTTTCCCCTGCGCAAGCATCAGATCTGTAAAGCTAGTGACACCTGAAACCTTTTCTTGCACCTTTTGGCTGGCAACATAAGTTCCAGCCCCGATGCGGCGTTCGAGTACCCCTTCATCGACCAAAGTCTGAACCGCTTGGCGCAGCGTCATCCGCGAAACACCAAACGTGACAGCGAGATCGCGTTCAGAGGGAATCCGGTCGCCAATCTTCCACTTACCGGCCTCGATATCTTGCTTAATCTGATTATGAATTTGAATATACACTGGAGATCCCACAGCTTTGTCGTCCTTTCGCTTATGCTTTGGTTGTGTGCTTAACCCCGTAACTATAAGTTTCAATCAAGTGCATGTCGGGATCGAAGACATTGATGTCAGCGTCCTTACCCACTTCAAGTGTCCCCTTAGAAGCCAAGCCGAATTCACGTGCTTGGTTCACAGATGACATCATGACTGCTTCACCAACAGAAGCCCCCATGAAGGCCATCGCATTGTGGAAAGCATCCTTGAACATCAATACGGAACCAGCAAGGGTACCGTCAGCCAAACGTGCTTGCTTATCCTTAACAAACACCTTTTGGCCACCTAATTCACTTTCGCCTTCAGGCATACCTTTACTCCGCATGGAGTCGGTAACCAAGTCGATGCGTTCTGGGCCCTTTTGTTCAAAAGCCAAACGCAGCATATCAGGCACAATGTGGAAACCATCAGCGATTAATTCAGCGTACATGTTCTCTTCGAGCATGGCATGACCAGTGACACCTGGTTCGCGGTGCTTGAATTCACGTTGCGCGTTGTATAGGTGCGTAACGTGAGTTGCCTTACTGTGCAACATTTGTTCACGGGTTGCATTACTGTGACCGACAGAAGGCACGATGTTGTGTGCCAACAGATAGTCTTCAAATGCTTGTGAGCCTTCATCTTCTGGCGCATACGTGATTAAGCGAACGCGGTTACCAGACAGTTCGTTCCAGCGAGCAACAAGTTCAGCGTTTGGATTTTGGATGTATTCTTCAGGTTGTGCACCCTTGAACTGTACATTGATGAATGGACCTTCCAAGTGCACGCCTTGGATCAATGGATTGCGATCAGCAGCTGTCTTCACACCACTCATCGCTTTGTCGATATTTTCAACAGATTGGGTCATCGTTGTTGCAAACACGGTGGTAACCCCTTCGTGTTCCATCATTGCGGTTGCCATCTTATCGATTTGGTCAGCATCACCATCCATGGCATCAAAACCATAACCACCATGGGCATGGACATCGATGAACCCAGGAACAAGTGTCTTACCTTGAAGATCGATAATTTGTTCGCCCGCTTCTGCGCGATAGTCGAACATGTCACCGACTGCCAAAATCTTGTCATCGAAACGGATATACCCGTCTTCAATGCGTTCCAAACCTGTATAAATTGTTGCATGCTTCAGTACTGTGACTGCCATCATTAACCACTCCTACTTATTTGATAATTCAACTATACACTGGTATAGACCAAACTTCAATGGTGGTTCAAAAAATCCCTATTCTTCTGTCTCTTGATCCTTCGCAATTGTGGCATCCACACCGGCCACCACGCTGGTCATAAAGCCGGCCGCTTCCATCGCCAACACACCGGCAACCGTTGTACCACCGGGACTTGAGACCTTATCGATCAAATCAAATGGTGATTCTGAACTTGCCAGCACCATCTGACCACTGCCCACGAGGGCTTGAGCCGCAATTTTTGTCGCAGCGTCTTTAGTTAACCCATGTTTGACACCGGCGCGGGACAAGGCATCGATAAACAAGTAAATAAAGGCTGGTGAACTACCCGCCAGCGCCACAAAGGTCGAAAAGTCCGCTTCGGGTAGGGCAATAGACGCACCTAACGCATCGAGCAAGGCAACGACTTCAGGCACGGCGGATTGTGCTGTCGCGTTCGCCGCATAGGCCGTCATCCCCGCATTAATCGCCACATTCAGATTAGGCATGATCCGAATCAGCGGATAGTCGCGATCATTTAGGTAGCCTTCCATCTGTAACAGGGAGACACCGGACATAATCGATACAACCGGAATCTGGCGCTTTTGAAGAATATCGGTGACTTCTTCAAAAATATCACTGGCCATCATCGGCTTGACGGCTAACACCAGGAGATCCGCTTGCTCTGCCACGGCCTGATTGCTGTCGAGAGCCACGACACCGGACTCATCCGCAAAGGGCTGATAGTGTGCGGGATTGCCCCCGTGAATCAAAATGTCTGTGGCAGCAACTGTTTTTTGTTTCAGCCAACCGTTAATCATTGCTTGGGCCATGTTACCTGCGCCGATAAAACCAATTTTCATTGTTCTCTCTCCCATCTGTCTTCTCATCAATAAATTAAGCCTAATGAAATCCTATACCACTGTCAAGCAGTGCTAGGCACCATTCATGCACAAACGTCAATTTTATGCACAAAAAACCGACCACAGCACGTGATCGGCAGGTATTGGGGTAGCTGGATTCGAACCAGCGCATGACGGAGTCAAAGTCCGTTGCCTTACCGCTTGGCTATACCCCAGTCAATGGAGGAGATAGGATTCGAACCTATGAACCCGAAGGAGCGGATTTACAGTCCGCCGCGTTTAGCCTCTTCGCTACTCCTCCATGCGGTTGGTGATTAACTCAACTCAGATATCATACAAAAATCGGCGCCGAACGCAACCATTTTATGCAAAAAATCATTTTGGTCGGAACATCGATTGTGACCAGTGTATCGCGCCATTCGGTGAGCCAATCATGCGAATGCCACTCAAAAAGCCGCTTGTTCCCATAGCCCAATGGTTGGTGATAATACATGCCGTGATGCAACAGCCGCGGCTGATCCCGAAAGTGCAAATGACCGAACGCCACGTGATCAACTCGATATTGGCCCAAAAGGTCGCCCAGTGCTTGAGACCCCATCAAGGCGGTTGCCATCTGCCAATACGGTCGATCACCCGCAAATACCTGAAAACTGCGATCAGGGACGAAATGCGTTACGTAGATGCGCTGCTTGCCGTCAGTGGCGATTAAGGCCTCTTCTGTTGTCCGCAACACCCGCTGCATGCGTTCCCTGTCACTGAGTGGTTGATCGATACCGCGATCGATCCAAAATGCACGTTTCCACTGCGCATACTCGGCATCGGTCTTGGCCTGCCCTAATTGTGCCAGGCTGTAGTCGTACCAACCATTGTTACCGATGAGAACGGCATCTGTGTTGGGAATCGCCAGTGTCTTTCGTGGAAGTACAGCGGATCGAGATCACTTTGCGCCTCATCATAGCTGATACCATTGACCAGGTCGTGATTCCCCGCAATAAAACGCACCGTGACCGCATCCCCCACTTCGGCTTGCAGCGCACGAAAGTATGCCAGTGACTTGGTGAAGTCGTTGTAAGTGTCACCCGCGTTGAGATAGTACTGATACCCCTGCGAGACCAAATATTCTGCTTGTTGCTTCAACCGTTCAAACCCATCCTCGTGATTCACATCAAAATGATTATCGACACTGATACCAATTTTGACCATGGCCTGCCACCTCTTTCCTGCCCGATTACAGTAGCATGTTTTGCGCGATGACGCCACAAAA
>NZ_BBBX01000030.1 GCF_001311785.1 Lacticaseibacillus saniviri JCM 17471 = DSM 24301
CCTTCCTTCCTTAATGGTCGGGACGACGTGGGGTTTCGGTTCAGTCATCTAAGAATTTTGGCAAAAAAGTGCAAAATGCTAGCTTCTGGAAGGTGGTTAGTTTAGAATTATTCCAATCAAGATGAAGGGAGCGTCGTTTTATGTCAACCATTTTTGAAATTAAAAATCTTGGTTATCAAATTGACACCAAAGAAATTCTCCATGACGTTAATCTCAGTGTCCCAACTGGCGATTTTTTGACCATTACGGGACCATCTGGGGGCGGCAAGAGTACCCTGCTACGATTACTCGCCACACTACTCACACCTACAGCGGGTTCGATTATTTTTGATCAGAAGCCCCAAGCGGACTACGACAAAATCGCTTATCGCCGCGAAGTTTCCTATTGTTTCCAACAACCGAGCCTGTTTGGCGAGACCGTCTTGGACAACCTGAGTTTCCCCTATGAAATTCGCAATCAGGCATTTGATGAGGCCAAAGCGATTGAGGCGCTTCAATCGGTTGATCTGGCTGCTGATAACTTACATAAGCCAATTACCGAACTATCCGGCGGTGAACGGCAGCGCGTCGCATTGATTCGCAATGTGCTCTTCCCACCAAAAGTCCTCCTGTTGGACGAAGTGAGCACGGGTCTTGATGCGGACACAAAGGCGATTGTACATCGTTTGATTCAACACCTCAATCAAGATCAGCACATCACGGTTCTCTCGGTGACACACGACGATAGCGAGATTCAAGCTGCCGATCGTCTGGTCACCATCAACCACGGCACATTGGAGGTGGCATCATGACTCAAAATCTAATTGTGTCACCAACAGCCCTCACCTTTGCCGTCGTGCTCGTTGTGATTGCCTTACTCATCAATTGGCACGACAAAATCGGCCTCGAAAAAGACATGATTGTGGGTGTCATCCGCGCGGTCATTCAATTGACTGTGGTCGGTTATGTGTTGACCTATATCATCAAAGTCAATCACATCTGGCTCACATTGCTCATGGTCGCCATTATTATTTTTAACGCCGCGTGGAATGCCAAAAAGCGCGCGAATGGCATTACAAACGCCTTTTGGATCAGTCTGTTGGCCATCACCACAAGTACGGGTGTCACCTTAATTCTGCTGGTGGTTGCAGGTGCGATCAAATTCACGCCGGCGCAGGTCGTTCCCGTCACCGGGATGATTGCCAGTAACGCGATGGTGGCAATCGGCCTCTGTTACCGCAGCATGAACACCAGTTTCCACGATTTGCGGGAACCATTGATGGAACGACTCGCGCTCGGTGCCACGCTCAAACAAACCACGCAAGACCTCGTGCGAACGGCAATCAAGACCGGGATGTCACCAACGATTGATTCGGCCAAAACGGTCGGCTTAGTCAGCCTACCTGGGATGATGTCCGGTTTGATTTTTGCCGGTGTCGATCCGACAAAAGCCATCATGTACCAAATCATGGTTACCTTCATGTTGATGGCCGCAACCAGTATCGGTTCTGTCATCGCGTGCTACTTAGCTTATCCGATGTACTTCAATAAGGATCTTCAATTAAAGAACTAATCTATGAAACATAAAAGAGGAAGCAGCCGACATGGGGCTGCTTCCTCTTTTAATGTGGAAATCAAGATAATCGGGCTCTAAACGCGAAGTGTGCGAATGTGCGCCTAGCGAAAACGCGTTCACCCACACTGCCTGTTCCGCCTAACATGACTAGCACCAATTGCCTAACCCGCAATTATTGCGCTAGTCTCGTTAGTGCTCACAGCCAAACCATGTGGGTTCACGCTCTCAATACGTATTATCCCCGTTCTTCAACCCCTGGTAGTCACCGTACTCGACCTGAATCGTGACGTGCGCAATATCGAAATCATCACGTAATTTCTTGCTCAAATCTTCCAGGAAGCGATCGTTATCTTTTGAGGTGTTGCGCAGCACATGGACCGTGACGGCCACATCTGTTGTACTCAATGCCCAAATATGTAAGTCGTGGCAAGACACAATCGTGGGTTCGGCCTCGATTTCAGCCTTTACCTTTTGAGGATTGATGGCCTTTGGTACAGCCGCCATTGCCAAATCTAAAGCATCACGCAACAAGCCCCATGTTGACCACACAACCAACAACGCGACCACGATGGAAACCAATGGATCGAGCCATTCCCAATGCGTCAAAAGAATTAAGCCACCTGAGATGACAACCCCAAGCGATACCCCAGCATCCGCCGCCATGTGGAGGAACGCCCCGCGCACATTCAAATCTTTCTGTTGGCCCTTTTGGAACAAGAGCGCTGTGACACCGTTAACGACAATCCCCGCGCCAGCAACAATCATGACAGTGCCACCTTGCACCGGTTGCTCATTGCCGAATCGTGTGATTGCTTCAACGATAATGGCGCCCATCGCGACCAATAAGAAGACCGCATTGACCAACGCTGCCAGAATCGATGAACTCTTATACCCATAAGTCCGATTCAAGGTTGGGCGCTTGTTGCTCAAATGCTCCGCGCCCCACGCGATGCCAAGCCCCAGCACATCACTCAGGTTGTGCACCGCATCGGCGACCAAGGCCATCGATCCGACTAAGAAACCAAAACCGATTTCCGCCACAATATAGATTACATTGAGCAGAATGCCCCAGAAAAAGCCTGATTTTTTGTTTACTCTGCATATCATTACCCCTTCACTAGAATTATCATCGCGAATATTTCACTCATTGTCAAAATTTTCATCTCCATGTTTAGTGCTACAATGAATGAGACAAGGAAAGGGGAATTTAGTTTATGACAAAGCAAGTGTATACCGATTACTTCTTTGACGAACCAGCGTTTAACACGCATGACGGCGGCTATGTGCCACTCGTTGCGCCTGATACACCACAAAACGCGCTCGCCATTCCACCACTGGCCTCACCTGACAGTGAAACCACTAACGAGGTGTCTTACACCGTCACGGCTCAGGCCGGTGAAAGTCAACTGCTACCAGGCAAGAAAACCAAGACATGGGGCTACAACGCCGATTTGTTGGGTCGCACCTTAATTTTCCGCGATGGTCAGCACATCCACGTCACACTCAAGAATCAATTACCTGAACTCACAACGTTCCATTGGCACGGATTAAATGTAAGCGGGCCCATTATTGATGGTGGTTGTCACGCCCCAGTTTATCCTGATAAATCGAGTGACATCGACTTCACGCTCCATCAACAGGCTGCGACAACATGGCTGCACGCACACCCATGTCCATCCACTGCTGAACAAGTTTGGCACGGCTTAGCTGCTATGGTTATCGTCAAGGATGATCACGAAGATAGTTTGCCATTACCTCACAATTACGGGGTCGATGACATTCCCATGGTCTTACAGGATCGTCGCTTCCATGAAGACAATCAGTGGGACTACCGCGCTGACTATGATCCTGATGGCGTTCAAGGCCCAACAGCGATGATCAATGGGACCATTAACCCCTATTTTGATGTCACCACGCAGAAGATTCGCTTACGCTTGCTCGATGGGGCCAACCGCCGCGAATGGCGATTACACCTCTCAGATGATTTACCATTCACCCAAATTGCCGGTGATGGTAGCTTATTGCCTGAACCCGTTGAAATGACACACTTAATGATTACCTGTGCCGAACGGGCTGAAGTCATTATCGATTTCGGTAAGTACAAGCCGGGTGACAAGGTCGTGCTCTACAGCGATGATGTCCCATTGGTTGAATTTCGGATTCACGATTACAATCCAGATACAACTGAACTCCCTGAACACTTGCTCGATATCAACCCACCTGCAGTCGACCCCACCACTCCAATCCGGCACATTGTGATGTCTGGGATGGACGAGAGTGTCGCCCTCGATGGCAAGAAGTTTAATATGCAACGCATTGATGCCACACAGCCCATGGGCCAAGCACAATATTGGGATGTGACAAACACCAATACCATGGATGGCGGGATGGTTCACCCCTTCCACGTCCACGGTACACAATTCCTGATTATTTCACGGAACGGTAAGGCACCTTATCCCAATGAACACGGCTACAAGGATACTGTGGGTGTGAATCCCGGCGAAACCGTTCGCCTGCTGGTGCGTTTCGACCTCCCGGGTGTTTATATGTATCACTGCCATATCATCGAGCATGAAGATGGCGGCATGATGGCCCAAATTGAATCCTACGATCCAAGTCTGCCACGCCCAACCTACAAACTGATGGACATGGATACCTTAGCCAAGGCCTTTGCGGCTGAACGCGGGATTCCCGTATCAGAATTGTGGATGGCTGGCATGGATTCTTACGAAAAATGGGCATGAAGATGTAACATTAATTGACGGCCAGACATATTTGGGCTTAAGCTCACCTCAACCAGATGGGAGTGGTGAACACAATGTCCGATCATATCACGTGGTTATTTATAGGAATCATCCTGATTTCAGGTTTGATTATCAACCGCACACACAGTAAAGCCAACATGCGAATCGTGTTTAGTTTTATGTCTGTCGCTGCCGCGGGGCTCATCATCACTGAGGAGATGCCCGCTTTTTTAAGAATCGTCTTTTTCATCATCTTATTGGCGACTGGCTTTTGGTTATGTCCGTCAAAGCAATCGCATCGATAACGACAATAAAAAATAGGACTTGTGATGACTACCATCACCGGTCCTATTTTTTGTGCCTATTTAAACTGCATCTCGTACAGCTCTGCGTAACGGCCATTCTTTGCTAACAACTCAGCATGTGTGCCGCGTTCCACAATCTCACCGTGTTCCACAACCAGAATCTCATCGGCGTTTGAATTGTTGAAAGCCGGTGAGCAATGACTAAGCTGGTGCGTTCTTGCATCAGGCGATCAAACGATTGTTGGATGAAGCGTTCAGATTCATTATCAAGTGCCGCGGTCGCCTCGTCCAGAATCAGAATTGGGGCATCCTTTAGGAAGACACGTGCAATCGCAATCCGTTGTTTCTGACCACCGGACAAGCGAATCCCACGCTCACCGATTTGGGCATCCAGACCGTCTGGTAAACTGCGAATGAAGTCCGCAATCTTAGCCGCCTCGGCTGCCTGCCAAATCTGATCTTCAGTTGCTTTACTCCCATAGTTGATGTTATCGCGAATCGTGCCATCGAGCAGCGTCACGTCTTGTGAAACCACCCCGATTTGTTGCCGCAGATCCTTCAATCGCATCTGTTTAATATCGGTCCCATCGAACGTGATTTTACCGGATGTCACATCATAGAAGCGCTCAATCAGTTTAGTAATCGTCGTTTTCCCTGCACCAGATGAACCGACTAATGCAATCACCTTTTCATGAGGTAATTCAAATGACACATTCTTGAGGACAGGCACATCATCACTGTAGTTAAAATCGACCTGATCAAGGACCACTGCTTGGTGGAAAGGTGCGACATCCACAGGATTTGCAGGATCGGTAATGGTTGGCACCGTGGCTGTCAGGGCCTCAATCCGTTCATAGGAAACAACAGCCTGTTGAATGCGTTGAATCAGGCTGGTGAGCTGACGCACTGGTGCCTGCAAAATTGCCAGGTATGACAGATAAGCGACAATTGACCCAACCGTAAAGGCGCCCTGCATCACTTGCCAGGCCCCAAAGCCCAAGATAATGACCGTGCCTAAGTAGTTGATATCATCAATCACGGGTGAGAAGACCGCGCCTAGCTTGGTGGCCTCAATCTGGCTGTCTCGGTTATCCACATTGAGTTGATTGAAGTCTTGCTCAGTTTGATTCTCAGTCGCAAAACTCTTAATCAATTCCACACTGGTGAGTGTTTCTTGAATCTCATTGTTCATCTTACCAGCGCTGGTCCGCACCTTCCGATACGCCGCCCGAATCCGTTTGGTGTACTGAAAATTGGTCCAAAATAATAGCGGGAATGTCGCTAAGACCATCACGGTTAAAGCCCAGTTATTGGCTAACATGATGATCAACACGAAGACAAAGCTCAGCATCTCACCCAACAACCCTAATGAGTTAGCCGAAATCAAGTTCTGCAGCATGTTGATATCGCTAGTGAGTACAACCATTAGATCCCCCGGTCTTACTGGTTTCAAAATACGCCATATCTTGCTTTAACGTGTGAGAAAACAATTGATCACGCAAACTCGAAATCGCGGTTTGACTGACCTGACCAATCCAATAAGTCGAAATTGTGTTCAAGCCACCCAACACAATCGTTAACCCTAGTGCCAACGCGATGTAAAACCATAATTGACCAATTTCTTGCTTAGGAATGACCTGGTCAATAATGATCTGTGTAATGCGTGGCAAGAAGTACTGAATCACAGACACACCAACTAATGTGCCAATAATCGCCCACAGTTTTCCTTTCGCAACTGAGAGCTGTTGCCAAAAGAAGCGCAACATGCGATTTAATGTTGACTGCATAAAATCCCCATCTCCATTCTACTGGCTCTAAACTAGCATTCAGCACGCCATGTGTCGATTATTTTGTACTGAGAATAGAGCGCGATGAAAGGCGGTTAAAACATGAGGATTAGCAACAGCTTTGCTAGAGGCCGGTCTGTGGCCTCGGCAAAGCTGAGCTAACCGGAGTGTTTTGCCTTTTGGAGCACGTTTAGAGCGCGAACCCACACGTTTTGGCTGTGAGCACTAACGAGGCTAGCGCTTTAATTGCGGGTTATGCAATTAGCGCTAGGCTGGTTAGGCGGAACAGGCAGTGTGGGTGAGCGCGTTTTATGTTACGACAAGCCCCCCCGTTAGCAATCGAGCACTCATCAGTCCAAGAAAAGGGAGCTGCTCAAACCCAATAGGTTTGTACAGCTCCCTTTTCTCAATCATCTAAGCTTCTTTTGTTGGCTCAATCGCATTGGTCGCAATAGATAGACTTCCCGACAAAAGCCCTTCATGCTGTTATAAACACGATTTGCGCGAGAATACTTTTCACACAAGCCAAACACGGTCGGCCCGCTCCCTGACATCTGAGCCACTTGCGCACCGTACTTCAATAATCGGTGCTTAATAGCCGTGATTTCTGGATGCCGCTTAGCCGTGAGTGCTTCAAGGCTGTTCGCCATCCCCAGACTCATCTGACCAAAGTCACCAGCATTGATTCCTGCCAGCACAGCATCCGTATTGGGGTGAATCAGTGGCTGCGAATAATCTACCGCATTCAGAATCGTCGGTGTAGAAACTGAAACGCGTGGTTTTGCTAGCACCACCCAAAAATTAGGCAATGGACCTAAAGGCGCCACTTGTTCCCCTTTTCCGGTTACCAGTGCTGTTTCTGAATACACACAATATGGGACATCTGAATCAACTTGGAGGCCAATTTCGGCCAATTGTTGCTTGGTGTAATGCAGTTGCCAAAGCTCATTGAGCCCACGCAAAACGGCTGCTGCATCCGATGAACCACCACCCAAGCCTGCCGCTACCGGAATATGTTTCTCAATGTGAATTGCCGCGCCGGATCGTACCCCACTGGCTCGCTGCAGCGCAAGCGCTGCCTGGTATGCCAAGTTTCGTGGATCTTCCGGTAAGAAGCCACTATCTGTCGTCACCCGTAAATGTCGGCTAGGTCGCAGATGAACATAATCAGCAAGGTCGACCGAAGTCATCACCATTTTCCACTCATGTTCACCATCAGGATGCCGAAAACGGGCGTCTAAACTGAGGTTAATCTTGGCCGGCGCTTTTTGGATGATTTCCATACTGATCACCAGTCATACTTTCTTCTTAGAATAATTAAGTTTAGTATACTGGTTTCTGCTGCAGATTACACTAGGTTATGCCCAACGCAGACAAGTTTTGCATGGATTTAATTAACAATCGCTAAAATTTAAAAATCCCGCTGACTGACGATTTGGTTACAAATCATGAGTCAGCGGGATTTTTAACAAAAGTGACTATAATATTTGTTCGTGATAGACAACATTACCGTTGTGCCGTTTGAACACATTCAAGGTGCCATATGCCTCGATACCATCAAACCAGAATAGCTTCCGGCCAACAATCGTATTATCTGGCTGTAGAGTGATTAAAAAGTCATCACCATTATTCAGTTTCACATTAATGCCCCAAGCGGCACTAGTTGTCACAGCTAGCTCACTTCCCGATTGAGTAGGTGTGATTGAAATGAGTTGAACGCCGTCACTTTGACGACCTACAACTGTCCCTTGAATTCCAAAGTTCGTAAAGTCTTGTTCCGTTTCAATCCGACTGAGGTGCTCAAGCTGATTATACCGAGGTGCCCACAACGTCTGACTCAGGCTCACTGTGTCAGACGTTGTTGCTAGCCTAAACTCCTCACCTAAATCAAGTTGTTGGCCATTGTTGAGAACCTTTAACTGAGGTGCAACTTGCCAATAATGTTGCCACTGATGATGACCTTGAGCTCGAATCATGTCGATGGTAGCCCAAAGCTTAGCCTCAGGGATGCTAATCACATAACGGGTCACGGTCGCTTGATTTTGGCTATCAAAATAACTGAGCACCACTGATTGTGTGTGTGGTCGCTTAATTTCATGAATGCCAAGTGGTGTCGCCACATAAGCATACTTCCATGAATCTTTGGCCGACTGAATGCTTGATGGTCAACAGTCATCACATTGTGTGCACTCGGCGACTTCAGATAGCGCCGTTCAGTGCCGTCAACATAAGTATATCGACCGAGATCCACAAGCACATCTTGCCCATCAATCACTAAGTCAATATGACCCAATGCCGCATGGCCATGGCCACTGCCCAAATTACCGTTATAGATATGCAAGTAGTCAGCATTAGTTTGCCAACTCGAACGCCAAAAAGCATTGCCACTGCCGAACGCTAATAATGACGTTGACAAGTGTTCAGATTTCTCTGGGAATTTTAGTGTGCGATTAGCTAATGCCAACAAGCCAAAATCAAAAATCTCTTGCATATTGGCCAAGTTGGTAGATTTAATAGCGCCGTAGCTACATTATAAAGACTGTCAATTCGAATCCGATCCGTGTCTCCCTGCTGCACAAGGGTCATATCTGGCTTTAAGTATTGTGCAATCAGGCGTGTCATCGCAACTGATTTCTCAACAATGATTGGCTTCACATCTTGATGAGCGGCTGTTTGAGCTGCATAGACTGATAATACGCTACGCCACACCTCGAGCAAATACAACGGTGATTGTTCCCATTGATTGCCATCCGCATCCACTTGCAAGTCGAGCTCTATGTCTAGTTTACTCTGTGCCCAAGTAACGACTTCGGGCTCAATTGTCTTTGGAAAGCGGGCTGCATAAACAAGAATGCCTGTCGTAATCAACACACCCCAGTTACTGATATCAAATTTTTCAGTATAATGTGTCCGCAGATACTCGGCTTGCTGACGAACCGCATCATCGATAATCTGCTGTTCATCAGCATTTAATTGGTTTTCTTCCTGAAGCGCACCAATCACAGCAGTCCAATTCAATAACCGAATGCCTGTATCAATTGTTCGCCAAGTATCAGGAAGCGTGAGATTGTTGTCAATCCAATCAAACAACAAGTGCTTCATCAAATCACGATAGGCAGTGTTGTCCGTTTCATAATAGGCTTCTAGCAATTCGACCAGATACTCCTGCCGTTTCAACATGAAAGCCATTCCGGATCACCGTTTGGCGTGACTTGCCAATCCATTGGATGTTGCACATAACTTTCTTGTGTTGGCTCCATCGCATAAGGATTATCAAACAAGAATTCATGTTTCAGCAGTCGATTTGCGCTCTCAATGGCGTGATTACTTAACTGATGCTGCTGATGTAATATCTTGATGTACTGTTGCCAACTTGTCATTGTTTTGCACCTTCTCTTGAACCCCTGCAATTCCCATCCGCTTAACCGTCACCATAACATTGGGTGCGATTTCAATTTGGACTTCATCATCAGCCAATGACTGAATCCGGCCGACAATGCCATCAATCAACACAACTTGATCTCCAATATTGAGTTTTGCATGCATCTGGTCAACCGCAGCCGATTGACGATTATATGCACGCTTTTTGGCCCATGGTAGTAAGCCAAAATAAAGGACAAACAAAACGACTAGCAGAATAATGACACCAATTTGCCACATTGACATATTAGATTCCTCCTTCGTCGTCATCCTCAGCTGCAATTTTTTCGGTCAAAGAGTCGATGACTGGATCATGCAACGGCATTAATTGAATCAGAGACTTAGACTGGCTGAGGCTATCTTTCAGTGTTTGGTCAATTGTCGAATCATCTAAACCCATTTGACATTGCGCGTAAAGATCCAGAATCAAACTAACTGGAGCACTAGAGATGATGTACTGATACGGCCGCTTCTTTTCAAGGATTAAACGTGCTGTGATTTGGTGTGGTGCTCCACCAGTCATATCGGCAAATACAATGACATGATCATTCTGGTCCAAAAATTGGCTGACATCCTGAGTGAACTTTTCATGCGTTGTTTCTTCGTTCAGATTAAATGCCGTCAGATTTGCTGTTGAACCTGCTAATAGCTTCAAAGCGGACACAACACCGTCTGGATAATTCCCGTGGCCAACAATTGCAATTTGATAATTCATTTCAGATAACCTGCTTTCTATTATTAACAGATTCAGCCAAAATCCATTCGATTTTGGGCTGAATCAATGCGTCATAATTACTTCAATACCCCAAGGAAGGAAAGTGCCACCCCAGCTACAAAGAGCAAGATAACAATCTTATAAACTGTCCACTTCTTCTTCGTGATCAACCAATAAACGAAATAGGTCAACAGAATTGGCAACATAAAGGGCATAATTTTATCGAGAATCGTTTGAACGGCAACAACTTGCGTCTTGCCCTTGATGACTTGTGTGTATTGCCATGCTAAGTTCACCTTAACAAAGGACACCGATAAACCTGCAATAACGGTTAGTCCCAAAGTGCTGGCAATCTCAGCAATAGAGGCCATCCGATCGGACAAAGTATCAATGATGCTGGTACCGACTTTCCAACCTAAGTAGCCCATCAGTGAACGAACACCGAATGTGATTCCGAACAAGCAAAGGAAGAAGGCGATAGTGCCCAGGTCATGCCTTGTAGGGCCAATGAAGCAAAGATAGAGGAGAAGACAGGAGCTAGTCCAAATTGTGATAATGCATCCCCGATGCCGGCCAGAGGCCCCATCAGCGCAAACTTAATTGCCCGTGTATCTTCTTCATTTTGACCACTGTCATACATAGCTAACGAAATACTGGAAACGAATGGATAAGGCTGTGGATTCGTGTTATAGAATTCGAGGTTTGAGATTGCAACACGTTTGAACTCTTTTTCATCATCCTTATAGATCTTTCGAAGTTGTGGGAAAATTGAATTCAGCATCCCAGTTCCTTGCATATTCCCGTAGTTTTGCGCATTCTGCAAAACGTATGAACGTAAGATTGAATTGATATAATCCTTTTGGTTAATACCGGTTCACGACTAGATGCCATCTTCAATGCCCTCCTCATCTTCAGGTTGATCTGATGTTCCGCCATTGTTGCTACCACTATTACTATTGCTGTTATTCTTGCGGCCGTTGTAGAAATTGTTGAAGGCCAAGACTGCCCCAGCAAAAGCTAGGCCAATGATTGGCATCTTCAGATAGGCGACACAGACATAACCCAGAAGTAATGCTGGAATGTATTCTTTTTTCACCATTGTACTCATGATCAAAGCGAACCCAATCGCAGGTAACAACCCACCCGCAACGGTCAATCCTTGAATCAACCATGCTGGAATTGATGTCACAAATGTCTTCAGCACGGAGGTACTAATTGTTGCAACAAATCCAAAGACAAAGGCAAAGAGAATGAAACCAAGCAGAGTTGTGTTAGCTAAGAAATGGAATCGCCGATATTTGCCATCTTCAATCGCTTTCTTGGCCCAAGCCATATTGTTGGCATTGATTGAGAAAATAAAGGTGATGACAAACGGCACTAAGATTGCAAATGGATACGAGAGTGAAAGCGCCGCTCCCGGTGTCAATCCTTTAATTGAAACGGACATGATTGTTCCAACAATCCCAGGTCCTAATGGATTAGGTGGCGTGGAACCCCCAGGGCCAACACCGAATCCCATAAAGGCTAATTCTGCTGTTGCACCAAAAATGACAGCTGTCCGCACATCACCTAAGATCAATCCAACACCCAGTGAGATAAATAATGCACGGTTGGTATATGTGCCCCATACTTGACCCGCGAAACAAAAGGCCGCCCATAAACCAATTAATAATGCCTGAACAATGGTATAGCTCATGTTTACTTCCTCCACTTCCTATTAGTGTGTCTCAACATAACCATTTAAATCAAAGTCAGAACCCATTTCATTACCGATTGGCGTGGTCCGCGTGTTGAAATTGACATGATACTTTTCACGTAATGTCTTTAACGCAGCCAAATCTTCAGCATCTACAGCGATAAAATTAGTTAAGCGTGTCTTTCCCTCTGACATATGAATATTACCCACATTCAAATCTTTAATAGGCACGCCACCTTCTGCTAACCGTTCACGTCTTTTGCCGTTTTCACGATGATAAAGATTGTCTGACGTGGTGATGCCTTAAAAATCTTATCGATAGTTTCTTGAATAGAGAAGAACCGGACCCCGATTGAATCAGGCATCATTGACTTCATCAATTGTTGTTGAATGTGACTGGTTGAAACTTCATCATTGGCAACAATAACCAAGTTGACACCTAAATTTGCAATCCACAACCGACCTTGACCATGGATTAGGCGTTCATCTAATCGAATTGCTTTAATATTTGGTTCTGTCATGTCTATCATCCTTTCGTCTTTTACCAGTAGAGTAACCAATCACGATCGAATCGCATCAGTGCCTCCATATAAAAGTAGTCTCCCCACAAGTTACCTTCATCAACACCATGATCTGAATGCCAGGAGTACACACCGTGAAGCAGCAAAGGCCCAACCGCTTGTTGGATAGGTGCAGCGTTGTGAATTAACCCCTTGAGCTGGGCATGCATTGCAGCCTGATAAATCCACTTGAAATCACTTGATTCTGGCATTGATTTCAACATCTCATTCATACCGCACACCGCAATCGCACTGGCGGATGTATCGCGACTTTGACCACTACCATCCTGGAATATAAGATCCCAGTAGGGTACATCGTCTTCAGGCAAACGATTTAAATAGTAATTCGTCACCGATTCAAATTGCGCGAAACTTGTGGCATCATGTGTGTCATAATAGTGAAGCGCAGTACCATAAATGCCCCACGCTTGCCCGCGTGCCCAATCTGAGTCGTCAGCATATCCTTGACGCGTCGCTCCGTGTAAGGGCTTACCGTTTTCATCAAAGAAATAGGTATGGAATGTTGACCCGTCTTCACGAAATACGGTGTGAATCGCTGTTTGATAATGATGGTTCGCAATATCACGATATTTATCCTCACCAGTGACCTCGCTCGCCCAGTAAAGCAACGGAATATTGAGTAAGGCATCAATAATCAATCGATTCTCAGTTGTATCGCCCTTCTTGCCCCAGGCTTGAATGAATTGGCCCTTTGGGTTATAGCGAGTGAGTAATTGATCAGCGGCTTTAATAGCCGTCTGTTTAGCGGCCTCATCACCCGTCAGGCGATACGCACTGACAACTGCGGGACTGTACAGAAAGCCCAAATCGTGGTGATCGACATTGAGTTTCTTGTCGATTCGCTCGGTGAAGCTGGCCACATTTTGCATCGCCACTTGTCTATATTTATCTTGGCCTGTGTACTCGTAGGCCAGCCACAACATCCCTGTCCAAAAGCCGTTGGTCCATTCTGTATTTCCCATAACTGGATATGTATTATTAACGGTTGATGGCTCTGGAAATTGACCATTGAGCAAGTCGATATTGATATCAATTTGTTGAATCACATGATCGAGCGCCTTAGTCACGTCTTGACGAGTGACGCGCCCAGCATTGATGAAGCGTTGACTATTCGTTAATACTTCCAATGTCTCATCCTCCTTGATAACTTTTTCACATGAGCTACAAAAAAAAAAATTTAATAGGCTTCGATTTCAGTCAGTGCCGGAAACGGTGACTCATCATCAGCCTTGACCAGATGATCGAGCGAAAAGCCTGTTACGTCCGATTTGTTCGTCTCAAACCACTGGCGGTCAGCAGTTTTGTCAAATGATAATGTCATGCTGGTGCCATCATCAAACGTGATTAACCCGCTAGTCCAAACACTGTCATGGGGAAAATCTGCTCGTAATACAATCGCTATTCGTTTCAATGTAATCGGCCGACCAAATGAGAGATGAATCTGGGCCTCGGGATCGCGATTGATTCCCCAGGATTGATAAGGATACTCCCCATGGTGTGCGTTTAATATGTAACCATCGATCGCATTTTTGCGGCAAACGTCGGATCATGCCGGGTCTCAATATTCGCCTCGGCGTGCGGAAATGCGCCCATTGGCTCAACCTGATCATAAGGATTGAAGGCCAAATTGGTCTGTTGGTAAGGTATATCCGACTGCCAGACCTGGACGAGATGTTTCTCACCCGCAAAGCTTGTTTCAGGATAAACCAGTCGTTGCTCACCAAATGGAATAACGTATCTCCAAACTGGTTGTGTGAAGTAAAGCTTTGCCAGCAACATTGCGGAATCGAGTTGTACCCAATAGTATGCTGGTATTTCATCGGGTTCAAATTGAATCTCAATCGCATCTCCGTGTTGATATGATTGTTCATATTCCAGAACTACCCGTCCGTCAGTATTAACCAATGCTTCTTCAGCAGCATTGGTATGACTGATTATCAGCTTCATCGTTTAGCCTCCATTTCTTATTTGGAAATCAAGTTTCGCTTTTGTACAAACGAATAATACCGCTTACATTTGTGTCCGTCAAGCAAATTTAAAATTAAATCTCAAATAAATATTCACGCTTGTGAAAATTATACAAATGAATTAGACTGAAACAAAATTAAGCAAAAACTAAGGAGTCTATCTTATGGCTGATCAAAAGCTATACGGAACGGTACTGGTTAAAGCTAAGGAAATCCTTGACTTCATTTTGAGCAGTACTCGTCCACCAACATTATTAGAAATCAGTGCGGGTATCGATTTATCCAAACCAACAGTTCTCAAAATTTTAAATACTCTGACCGTTTTGGACTTTGTTCGTCGCGATGATGATACCAAACGATACTATCTTGGAACACAACTACTCACCTATGCTGATAAGGCACTAAAGGGATTTGATATTCGATCTGTTGCCTTACCTAACCTGGGTGAGCTACGTGATCGCACTGAAGAAACAATTAATCTGGGTGTGCTAGCAAATAATCGTATTGCACTCATCGACAAGTTAGAGAGCTCAAGTAGTATCAAACTGAAATCAGTCATTGGCGGAACCATGAACATGTATTCTTCCGCTATGGGTAAAGCCTTGTTAGCACAATACAGTCCTAATCAGCTCGACCAATATCTTGCAGAGACCGAGTTGAAGCCTTTGACGTCGCATACGATTATTAATCAAACAGCGCTTCGAACTAATCTAAAACAAATTCAACAGATTGGCGTCTCAATCGATGATGAAGAAAACGAGCCTGAGGTTTTCTGTATTGGGGCTCCCCTTATGAAAAACAATCAAATTTATGGTGCATTTAGTGTTAGCGCACCAAAATATCGGATCAATGCTGAACGACGAACAGAACTCATTCGTTTAGTTCTCAATGCCCAACGTGAAATTGAACAGCGCATCTAAATCAGAAGATTGTTCAGCCCAATATATTGCTCATTAGTAAGCAATATATTGGGCTGAATATTTTGTACTTGATTTTATTCTGAAACCGTTTTATATTTAGGTTGTCTCTGATAGGAAACTTTATTTCCAAATAAGAAATATAGGAGGAGCTACTTTTGAAATTCACTTTTGATACACGGTATGCACACAGTCCCAAGGATATTCAACATCTCGATACCACTGAACTTCGGGAAGAATTCTTAATGCCCGATATTTTTGAACCCGATGAAATTCGGCTAACTTATACATACAACGACCGAATGATTTTGGTGGCGTGACACCTATTGATGAACTATTAGAAATTGTGCTCGATAAAGCATTGGGGGTTGATTTCTTCTTACAACGTCGCGAATTAGGCATCATCAATATCGGCGGTGCTGGCAAATTAACCATCGATGGCGAAACACAACCAATGGCACCTAAGGATGGGTATTACGTTGGCATGGGCGTTCAACATGTTGTCTTCAGCTCAGACAATCCAAAGACCCCTGCTAAATTCTATGTCGTCTCGACACCTGCACATCGCAATTATCCTAACAAACACTTGCCATTTGCTAATGCCCTGGCAAAACCAATGGGCGACCAAACACATATGAACAAGCGCACGATTTACAAGTATATTGATGCGTCGCAGATGGATACTTGTCAGTTACAGATGGGCTACACCGTTTTGGAACCAGGCTCTTCATGGAATACCATGCCAGCACACACACATGCACGGCGCATGGAAACTTATATGTACTTTGACTTTGCTGATCCCGATACACGCGTTTTCCACTATCTCGGTAAGCCAGATGAAACACGGCATATTGCTTTAAGCAATGAGCAAGCTGTGGTTAACCCAAGTTGGTCGATTCACTGCGGTGTCGGCACAACCAATTACTCATTCATTTGGGCAATGTGTGGTGAAAACCAAACTTATGATGATATGGATCAGATTCCAATGAGTGAATTACGCTAACTGCTTACTTGCACAATTAATAACTGACACAAACTACACGACCTAACGGAGGCGTTCACAATGGAAATGTCACAAGAAGAAATCAAGCAACATGAAGAAGAACTCAATCACTTTAAGATGAATCTATTCGATTTATCTGGCAAAGTTGCTATCATCACTGGTGGTAATACAGGATTGGGGCAAGGTTATGCCGTTGCCATGGCAGAAGCTGGTGCCGATATCTTTATCCCAACGTTTGGGACCGCAGAATGGGACGAAACACGCCGTCTGATCGAAAGCCGCGGCCGTCGCGTTGAATTCATGGATGTCAATCTCACCGAAGAAGGCATCGCAGATAAGGTTATTGCTGAAGCCATGAAGCTTTATGGCCACATCGATATTTTGGTCAACAACGCTGGGATGATTCGTCGCAACCCGCTGCTTGAATCAAAAGACAAGGATTGGGATCAAGTCATCTCGATCAACCTCAGCGCCGTTTATCACATGTCTCTGGCAGCGGCTAAGGAAATGGCCAAGCAAAAATCTGGGAAGATCATCAACATCGGTTCCATGTTGTCATTCCAAGGTGGGAAGTTTATTCCTTCATACACAGCAAGTAAGCACGGTGTTGCCGGTTTAACGAAGTCATTTGCCAGCGAATTAGGGGCCTACAATATTCAAGTCAACGCCATCGCACCTGGCTACATTAAAACTGCTAATACAGCACCTATCCGTGCAGAAGCAGAACGGAACAAAGAAATTCTGGATCGCATTCCTGCAGGCCACTGGGCAGAACCTTATGAATTAATGGGTGTCTCTGTCTTCTTGGCTAGCGATGCCGCAAATTACATCAACGGCGCAATCATTCCTGTTGATGGTGGCTACTTGGTTCGTTAATCACAACAAAA
>NZ_BBBX01000031.1 GCF_001311785.1 Lacticaseibacillus saniviri JCM 17471 = DSM 24301
TGGTTTCACCTTCCTTTCACGTCCTGCCCACATAAACATCGCTGCTAGCACCAGCAACCCGACTACACGGACCTGAATCGGATGCGTAAAAATCCAATCAATCATGCTTATCCCTCCGGTATTTTTTCTGCTTAGCGATGTCAGGGAACCACTTTTTCATGAAGTCACTGAAACCTTGTGGCTCAAACATGTAGCCCCGGCCACCGCCATCGCCGTCATACATAACTGCTTTGTAGTGCAGAATCTTTTCAAATTTTGGTACGAATAAGATGTTGTTAAGTAGCCATTCGCGGCTGATGTGATAACGCTCCGTGACCTCTTTTAGCGTCCACCACTGGCCGGTTAGATCGGCCTGCTCTGCAAGCTCAACGATGTGCTGTTGCAGAAGTTCTAAGTCGTCCTTCTTGATAAGCACATAGTCACTAGGATTAAGCTCATCTTTTGATGTGATTTGCATTGCCAGCATAGACATCGCTCCTTTCTGTGAGATAATCGGCCGGGTGCTTCATTCGGCATCTTCCCACTCAATCATTGGCAAGATACCGTGTGCTTTGAGCAATTCATAAATAAAAATGTGCCCCTTCTGGGTCCATTTCGTCTTAGGCTTAACCTGGTCATTGCCATCCTTATCTTTGTAGGCAAACGGCTCTGTGTGGGTATACCCGTGGTCTTGATACTTGCTGTAGAGATACCAGCTACCCGATTGATTAAACTGCACCCCCAGATCATGGAGCTCACGATTAAGGCGAGTCGCTGACCAACCATAGTTTTTGCGATTGATGTTGTTGTGACGAGGCCCTTATTAGCTAGGATATGGTCATAATAGTCAGCCTTTGGCTTTAGTTCATTGACTTGTTGCTCAGCAATTAAGCGACCATTGCGTTCTTTATCACGGTCATCCGCTAAGTCGGCTGCCAAGCGCAATGCTTCTGGCAATGTCTGAGGTACCTGCAATTGTGGTTGTGGGTTAAAATAGTTTTCTTCTAAGCTGTCGAACATGTCCCACGCCTGGTCAGTGCCCAACATTTTTGAATGCCGTGCAGCGCCTCGACGAGTCCAAAGATAAAGATGAGAAGTTCGGGCGGCGACCAGGTGACTATTTGTCACTTGGTTCTTAAATATCTTTAGCTCGTCCCCTTCAAGCAAAAAATAGTGCATTCCCGATTCGAACTTTTCTTTGTTTCGTTTAAAGTTCTGTTTAACTGTTTCAGCTGTTGTCCCATATAGTTCAGCAATTTGTTCCGTGGTAAGAACTCGCTGTCCTTGTTGTTCAATCGGTTGTAAATCGTTCATTTTTTAATCTCCTAACTAAGCAATGTATTTCGGCTTTTCCGAATCTGGGGATAAAAACATATCAACCACATTTATACCAAGTGCGTTTGCAATCGATTCTAAATTCTTGTAACTTGCATTACGCATGCGATTAATATCAGTTTCATAATTATGAATAGTTCTTTCTGTCAATCCAGTTTCCATCGCTAATTCATTAATTTTCACATCTCTGATAATTCGCCATTGCCGTAAAGTCAATTTTTCTACTTTTAATCCTTCCATGAGTTATCCTCCTCTCTCGCTTTGATATTTCCAGTATACGTTTCGGTTTTTCCGAAGTCAACGCTTTAATTTAGTTTTTCCGAATTTATTTTCGGAAATTCATTTCAGTTTTTCCGTAACAGTGCTATACTTACCCTATAACCTAAGGAGGTGCCACGTGTTTGCACAGAATTTAAAATATCTAAGAATAAAGCATGGTTTTGATCAACAACAATTTGCGTCTAAAATTCACAGAAGCGTGTCCACTATTAGTGAATGGGAATCAGGTAAATACACTCCAAAGGCAGGAATTTTGGCTGACATTGCTCATATATTCAATGTTCGCCTTGATGACATGATGAATATTGATTTATCTAAAGTCAGCGACGCTGCACCCTCAACTAAACTTGTAGAGTTAACTACTTCTGAAGAGAGCCATATTCATACTATCCGGCAACTAACCCCTGACCGACAAACTAAAGTCTATAAGTTTGCTACAAGTCAATTGGATGAACAGAATGAACCGGATGAAGAAGATGCAGACGATGACAACGTGATTGATATCATCACAGGACGCGCCACAGCTGCGGGTAGTCCAATTAATGGTGACGACCAAGACGGGTTGGCCACAATGGAACGTGTCAGCGTAACAGACATTCCACATGGTACAGATGAAATTGTTACTGTGGACGGTGATTCAATGGAGCCGTATTACCCCAAATACTCACAAATATTTGTCCACTGGCAAGACACCATCGAAGACGGAGAGCTAGCAGTTGTTCATGTATGCGACGAAGGTGTCACATTTAAACAGATCTATCTTGACGACGACGAGAAAAATTATTTTACATTCCCTAAACGATAAATATGACGACAGGGAATTCGAAGCCGATGAAATTCATATCATTGGGAAAGTTCTCAATTAACCCACTCTAGCAGCGAGCACGTGCAGGCCGTGCTGTGGGCGTTGTAGCAAAAAAATCCCCCAACCGTTGGCGCGGTCAGAGGACTGATATAAGTTAAGCAAAAATATTATATCATACCTTGGAGGTATAACAATGAAGAAGTTAATCTCAGCATCACTTATTTTAATGTCAGCCGGTATTCTTGCAGCGTGTGGTAGCGGTTCAAGTAGTAGTTCATCTAGTTCGGACAAGGCATCCAGCAGCAAAGTTGAAATAAGTTCAACCAAAAGCAGCGTTTCTTCGAGCTCTGAAAAGCCCAAAGTACCAGCAGAATTTGAAGCGGCTTTGAATAAAGCTAAGACATACAACGAGATGATGCATTTTTCAAAAACTCGCTTGTATGATCAATTAACCTCTGCGGCTGGTGATAAGTTTCCAGCAGCGGCGGCCCAATATGCAATTGACAATTTAAAGGCAGATTATAATGCAAACGCACTGGCTAAAGCCAAAGAATATCGCTCACAACAATCCATGTCTGACGAAAGAATTCGGCAACAATTGAGTTCCTCAGCGGGAGAGAAGTTCACTCCTGAGGAAGTGAATTACGCGATGACTAATCTGAATAAATAAAAATAGCGCCTACCCCCGACTTTGGACGGTATGGGTAGACGCACAGAACAAATCAGCACCTAAGTGCACGCTATTTGTGTACTCTCAGTATAGCAGAAAATGGAGGAATTAGCATGGCAAGTATCAGAAAACGTGGGAAAACTTGGGGCTACCGAATTTCATATAAAGACATCAGCGGTAGCTACAAAGTGAAAGAAAAAAGTGGCTTTGCTCTCAAGCGACTTGCAGAAGAAGCTGCCAGAGAAGCTGAGGTCGAACTGCAACGTGGATCAGCCATGGATAAATCATCCACAACTCTACTCGACTACTACCGCTACTGGATTAAAACCTATAAGGCAGGCAAACATGCTCAAGTCACTGAAGAACGCTATTCAACAATTGAGCGCCATTTACAAGACTATTTCGGCGAAGATGCACTCCTGACCGCGATCACTCGAACTCAGTGGCAAAAGTTTCTCAACGACTTTGGTGAAGGCCGTGCTCGTGAAACCGTCAGCAAACTCAACAGCTATGTTCGTTCCATGGCAGATTCGGCCGTGGCCGATAGAATCATCTACTCAAATTTTACCACTGGTGCAGTTTTGACTGGCAGCCGGCCATCCAAAGATAAGATAAAGTTTCTGCAAGACGATGACTTATCCAAACTCAAAGACTACGCGTTCCAAAAGGCCAGCATGGACGCTATGTGGGGTTATATCGTGGTGACAGGTATTCTCACTGGTGCTCGCTTAAGCGAGATTGTGGGGCTAACGTGGGCCGATATAGACATGGACAACGCAACAATAGATATCAACAAGTCCTGGGATTATGTGCACGGTGGTTTCTTTAAGGACACCAAGACCGAACATAGCCGCCGAGTTATCGATATTCCCACAGAGCTAGTTGATCTATTGAAGCGACTCAAAAAGCAACAAGCTGAACTCAATTTAGCCCAGGGTTATCGCGACAAAGACCAATTGGTGTTTAGAAATTCACGCCACATTGTTGTGGGTGACGCTGGAGTCAATAAGTCGCTCAAACGAGCGGAAGACAAATTAGGCATAGCCAATCCCATCACCTTCCACGGGCTACGTCACTCTCATGTGAGCTACCTGCTTGCTAATGGCGTCGATATTGCCTACATCTCAAAGCGCTTAGGACACGCAAATATAACGATCACGCTGGGTGTTTATTCACATCTGCTAGAATCAACACAAAAAGCAAGTGGCGTTGACGTTAGAAGCTCTAAATGCCATGTGATTGATATCTGTTTGGGCAAAGTTTGGGCAAAAACAAGCTAAGCCCTTGTGCTGTAAGTATCTATCAATCCCTCACGCTCCTTCAATCACTATCAGACTTAAAAGCGCTGGCGCACCAGCGCTTTTTTGTTTGTCCTCAGCGGATATTTATGCACAAAAACCTCATCAACAAGGATGAGGTTGAGCTGCGCAGCCCGGGAGTCGAACCCGGATTTCGAGAACCGGAATCTCACGTGCGATCCATTACACTAACCGCGCAAGTACTTAATTATAATACTAGATGCCGTGCTGTTTTGCAAGCCAGAAATTCAATCACATTCACTAAATTGAATGTTTTATCAGACTGACCACGAAGAGATACTTTACAGGTTTATCGTGGCACTGTCAATACATCTATGCCAAAAATCGGCTAAGCGTGAACTAATTTTGGCCACAAAAAAGCTGCGACGTTGCCGTCACAGCTCCTTTATTCGCATACTGATGATGCTGTAAGTCAAAGCCGAAACAGCTTCGACCGCACCACAGGCGTCAGAACAATCGATGCAATTACTTAGCCTTATTGACCATGATTTCATCGATTAAACCGTAATCCTTAGCTTCTTGAGCTGTCAGATAGTGGTCACGTTCTGTATCCGTCTTAATCTGTTCAACTGACTTGCCAGTTGCATCAGACAAAATCTTATTCAAGCTTTCGCGAGCCTTCAAGATTTGTTCAGCAGCAATTTCAATTTCAGTTTGTTGGCCTTGTGCGCCACCTAATGGTTGGTGAATCAAGACTTCTGAATGAGGCAATGCGAAACGCTTGCCCTTCTTACCGCCGGCTAAAAGCACGGAGGCCATGGAAGCCGCCATCCCAATCGCGATCGTCTGTACATCGGACTTGATGAAGTTCATGGTATCCAAGATTGCTAAACCACTTGTGATCACACCACCTGGAGAGTTGATGTAAAGGTAGATATCCTTCTCGGAATCTTGTGCATCCAAGAAGAGTAACTGAGCGATAATTGAGTTAGCAACTTGATCATTAATTTCACCAGACAACATAATGATCCGGTCTTTGAGTAAGCGAGAGTAAATATCGTAGGCACGTTCGCCACGACTAGTTTGTTCAACAACTGTAGGAACTAACATGTTAGGACCTCCTATATCGGCGTTTATATTAGCACTCTTTAAAGTACAGTGCTAAGTTTACAGCGAAAGTCAGAAAAGGTCAAATGTTTTGACTAACTTTTCGAAAGAAAATTAAAAAGCTGTCTCCCTCAACGGTGTGACAGCTTTTTAATCGCAATTACGCTTCCGCGCTCATTTCAACCAGCGCTTGATCAGGAATGTTTTCGAGGTGTTCGTCCACCGTCGTCACTTGATCCTTAATCATGCTGTAAGTCATTGGATCCAAGTCCAAAAGTTCCATGCATGAGCCCACATGTGCAAAAATTTCATCGCGCATTGAGAGCGCCTTTTGGGTTAAGCTGACATCCACGCGACGTTCATCTTCCTTTGAACGCGCACGCACGATCCAGTCATCCTTTTCGAGCCGCTTCATCAATGGGGTCAATGTCCCACTGTCAAGATCCAGTGAGCGCCCAACTTCCTTCACAGACATGGTGCCATGCTCATAGAGTGCAAGCAAGGTGATGTACTGTGGATAGGTCAGTTGGTATGGTGCTAATGCCTTGGTGTAAAAATGATTAAATTGCTTTTGTGCTTTATAGATTGAAAAACATAATTGTTCGTCTAACCGAATTGGTTTAACCATAGTTGGCACCTCCTATTAACAAGTTAATTGTACACGATTAATTGAACTTTACAAGTGATTTAGCACGATTGACTCGCCTGTAATCGCTTGAAAACCGAAAGTTCTATCATTCTGTCCCTTATGAAGCATCTTTTTGATACTTCTCTGCCAGCTCATTGAGCTTACGCAGCCGGTGGTTGATGCCTGATTTGGAGATAGCGCCACTGGGGACCATATCACCTAGCTCCTTCAACGAGACATCAGGATGGGCCAGCCGGAGCACGGCAATTTCCTGCAGTTTTGCAGGTAATTTATCTAATCCAACTCGAGTTTTCAAGAAATTGATATTTTCGATCTGCCGTTGTGCGGCATCAATGGTTTTATTCATGTTGGCCGTTTCGCAGTTCACTAGCCGATTAACCGAATTGCGCATATCGCGCACGATGCGCACATCTTCAAACTTCAACATCGCATTCGTCGCGCCAATCACCTGTAAGAAATCCGCAATCTTTTCGGCTTCCTTGAGGTACACAATATAACCACTGCGGCGTTCCACGGTTCGTGCGTTCAAGCCAAAATGATTCATCATGGTCAAAATATCTTGATTGTGATCGCTATACAGGGAATAAATCTCTAAATGGTAGCGCGATGTCTCAGGATTATTGACCGAACCCCCGGCCAAAAAAGCTCCGCGCAAATAGGAGCGCATCCGCTGCGGTTCGTCCAACACATTTTGGGCAACAGCGGTTTGAATCGAATAGGTCGCGTCGAGGATCTGCAAATCTTCCAGCATCTCGTTGACACCCTGACTGAGCCGCACCACATACTGATTATTTTTCTTGAGTTTCATCTTTCGCCGGACAATCAAATTCGCCTCGTGATGATAAATTTGTCGAATTAACGCATAAATCCGGCGTGCAATCGCCGGATTTTCGGTCTGAACATTCAACACAAATTGATGGCTTTGAATTGCAAGCGAACCGTTCATACGAATCAGTGCGGATAATTCCGCCCGCGCATGTTCGGGATGAACCTCAAGTTGGGTCAATTCTTTCTTGACCTGACTTGCGTAACTTGCCATTAAGATTTCCTCTTCTTTTCTGTGCCCACCTGAAATGCCAGATTCAGAATTTCATTGGCCACCTTGTTACCGTCATGGAACACCCCGTGGTCGCGCAGCTTCAAGAAGTCGGCTGAAATCACGCGGCAGCCCATATCGCGCAGGGCCTGATAGTCATGCTCGACCGGCACCAGATATTCATCATACTTTTGGCGATCCAAGTAGTTGCTGGGTACTGGCGCAATGTTAACCAGCACGGTATCCACAAAATTCTCACCCAGGTGATTGTGCAAGACGCGCACGTGATCGGCATCCGTGAAGTGCTCGGTTTCGCCCTTTTGCGTCATGATGTTAACGATATAAATCACTTCGGCGTTGGTCTTTTTGACTGCATCCCCCAAGTTTGAAATCATCAGGTTCGGCAAAATACTGGTGAACAGGCTCCCTGGGCCTAAGACCACGACATCGGCATCCATAATCGCGTCGATAACTTGATGCACGGCCTTGGGTGGTTCGGGGTTGTTCAAGTCGGATTCCGTCACGAACACGCGCTTAATGTGCTTGCCCGCACCCGTGATTTCGGCTTCACCGGCTAATGTGGTGCCATCAGAGAACGTCGCATTCAACGTCAATGGTGTGTTGCTGGCCGGATAAACATGACCATCCACCTTGAGCATCTGACTGAGTTCCTGCACCGCGTCAAAAATGCCATCGCGCATTTCGGACAGTGCCGCGATAATCAGATTACCAATCGCGTGGCCCGCAAAAAGGCATCAGTTGAATTGAACCGATATTGGAAGATATCCAGATAGATGCTGGGTAGATCGGATAACGCCGCTAACACGTTCCGAATATCACCAGGCGGCACAACGTTGATGTAGTCTCGGATGATCCCTGAGGAACCGCCATCATCGGCAACGGTCACGATGGCCGTCACGTCCGCATTCTGTTCGTGGAGGTTTTTGACGATGACTGGCAGGCCAGTCCCCCCACCGATGACAACGACTTTGGGCCGACGACCTTTGATGACACGAATAATTCGATTGTCTGCACTCATGACCGATTCACCGTTGCCTTTCGTTTATTGACATCGCGATGGGTAATGTCAACCGCATAGTCATCAGCAAACGCTTTGCCGATGCGTTCCGCAAAGGCGACACTGCGATGTTGGCCACCCGTGCAACCGATAGCGATCGTCACACTGGTTTTACCCTCTTTTTGATAGGCTGGCATGATGGTTTTGAGCATGCCATAGAATTGATCATAAAACTCTGTGCGGCTGGCTGATCCATAACATAGTCATAAACCGGTTTGTCCATCCCCGTTTATCACGGAATTCGGTACGTAATATGGATTAGGCAAGAACCGCACATCCATGACGATATCGGCATCAATTGGTAAGCCATACTTGAAGCCAAAAGACATCACTTCGATGTGGAAGCTCGAGTGAGTACTTGTTTTGAAGGTGACAAACAACTTCTCACGCAACTGACGCGGCGATAATTCCGTCGTATCGACCACAATTTGGGCCCGATTGCGCAGCTCTGTCAGTAGTTTGCGTTCCTTTTGAATCCCGTCCATCAACCGGCCTTCCATTGCCAGTGGATGTGAGCGACGTGTTTCCTTGTACCGTGAGACCAATTCAGCATCCGTCGCATCCAGGAACAGAATCTTGGTGGTCACAAACGCGGTGTTTTCGATACCAGCTAACATATCGATGATTTCATCATAGAATGCGTGACTGCGCAGATCGATCACTAAGGCGATTTTGCTGACTTTCCCTGATTCCTTCACTAATTCCCAGAACTTGGGCAGTAATGCGGGTGGCATGTTGTCCACACAGAAATAGCCCAAATCTTCAAAGGATTGCATGGCCACCGTCTTACCGGCACCAGACATCCCTGTTATTATCACTAAATCAAGTGTATCAGCCATTCTGTCGTCTCCCTTATCGTGTTTTGTTTATTATAACATTCCGGGCGTGTCATTGATAGCCCACGCCACCAAACAAAAAAGCCGGCCCACAGCCGACTTTTGATTCTTATGCATCGCGGCGTGCAAATGCCATGACAATCGCACCGATACCAAAGATGATAAATGCCATCGCAATCAGACTCACCATGCTGACAGCAGAAACAACAGGATTCATTAATAGTAAGATCCCAACCAGTAAGCCAAACACCTGTAAAATCAAATCCAAAACATACCAGCCAGTTCCCGCGCGGCGCAGATGTGACGCATTGGCAAGTCCAGCGATACTATCAATGACGAACCAGATGGCAAACATGTACGCGAGGGTGAACACACCTGCCGGAATATTGAAGATAAACAGCAATCCCAAAATAATATCAAAAATCCCCGATACCAGAGTCAGCCATGACAAGCCTCCAGTCACCTGGCGCAAGTTTGGAAAAGCAGCTAACGTGGCAATCCCCCGAATAATAGCAACAAGCGCAAAGACAAAGCTCAAGGTCACCATGGTTGCTGCTGGATGACGTAACACGACAACGGCGGCCACAATCAAGGCAACCCCAGTTATGAATTCGCCCCAGTCAAAACCAAATCGTTTCTGTTGA
This sequence comes from Lacticaseibacillus saniviri JCM 17471 = DSM 24301, assembly GCF_001311785.1. Taxonomy (GTDB): domain Bacteria; phylum Bacillota; class Bacilli; order Lactobacillales; family Lactobacillaceae; genus Lacticaseibacillus; species Lacticaseibacillus saniviri. The sequence continues at coordinate 9,678 of NZ_BBBX01000031.1, forward strand.
AACACAATTATCACACCTTTACTTTTTCTTCATCATACCCGAGACACATGGGTTCAGCAAATCATCACCATTAGGCTTCACGGGCTGCCTCTTCGGCTAACAACAGCGCGCCGGTCACACCAGAATTATCTCCCAGCGCAACGGGCACGATGTAGTCGTTGAGCGCTGGCACGTCGACATAGCCATTCAACTTAGCGGCAAACGCCTGGCGAATGAGTGGGAACAACTGTGTCTGTTTGGAAACACCGCCACCCACGATAATGACGTCGGGCGCTAATGATAGTGTCAGATCCAAGCAGAGCTGGGCGATGTAGTCGGCTTCAATCGCCCAAAAAGGATCATCTTCTGCTAATGATGCGGCACCGGCCGGAAAACGACCCTGAATTGCAGGTCCAGCGGCCAGACCCTCCGCGCAATTATCGCCATGATAAGGGCAGTGACCCTCGTAATGATCATCCGGATGTTTTTGTAGGAAGATGTGGCCCACTTCAGTGTGCGCACGTCCCAAGAAAAAGTGGCCTTGATTGATGACTCCCGCGCCGATCCCTGTCCCGACCGTCAAATAGATCACGTTTTGTTTCCCCTTTGCGGCCCCTTCTTGCCATTCACCGTAGCAAGCCACGTTGACATCCGTTGTGATCTTCATCGGCACATTGAGCTGTGCTTTCAGGGCGCCTAGCAGGTCAAAATTTTGCCAGCCAACCTTAGGCGTGTTGAGAATCGTACCGTACTTGGGGGAGGCAGGATTCACATCCACGGGACCGAACGCACCGATACCAATACCCGCCAGTTCGTACTGCTTGAAAAATGCAACAATCTCACTCACCGCTGCGTCTGGTGTTGTGGTGTCAAAGCGATACCGTTGAACCAGCTTGCTCCCATCACCAACGCCCAAGACAAACTTAGTGCCGCCTGCCTCAATTGAACCATACAATGTCATTATTCTCGTCTCCTCGATTAAAGTTCACGGCCGTTTGACTTGATGGCCCGTGCCAGCCAGTCAAAGCTCGCCTTTTTAGTCCGTTTCAGTGTCCCGACATCCGTGTTGGTGCGATCAACATACACCACACCATACCGTTTCTTCATATTCCCCTGTGAGCTCGGAATATCGATCAAGCCCCAACCCAGATAACCGATGACCGGCACATCATTTTGCTCGACAACATCCTTTAGCATCTGTAAGTGTGTCCGGTGGTAATCGATGCGATAGGTGTCTTGAATCACGCCATCGACTGGCTGCACTTCATCGACCCCAATCCCATTTTCAATCGGAAACAGTGGCAGCTCAGTCTGGTTGAAGAGTTCAAGCATCGCCGCCTTGAAACCCAATGGATCCACCTGCCACTGCCATTCGTTCGCGCGCAACGTCGGATTCGGCACCACACCCACTGCATAGGCGCTCGGTGCCGTGCCTAGTGGAATATGATTGGCCGACAAAACAATGCTGCTGTAGTAGCTAAAGCTCATGAAGTCCGATTTGGCGGCCGCTAGTGTTGCCAGGTCAGTGGGATTTAACAGGTCAGTCAATCCGTGATGCCGCAACCAGGCAGCCACTTCAGGGACATAACCCCCACCCGTCATCAGTGACACCACATTGGTATCCCAGAACGCTTTCGCAACCCGGGCCACCTCGGCGTCATCAGGCAGTGGGCTGGCCGCATATGGCTGCTGATAGGCAATCATGGCACCAAGTTTCACACCCGGGAAATGCGCATGAATATCTTGGCTCACCCGCGCGTGCGCGAGCGCAACTTGATGTTGGATCCGCATATCAAGCGCATCGTCTTCTTCTGCATGGAGCACCCCGGCAATTTTGGCCGCGCCCGGCATGCCATAAAGGTTCTGTTCATTGAACGTCAACCAATACGTCACCTTATCACTGAAGCGAGTCAGCATCTCATGGGCATAGCGGACGAAGGCATCGGTGACCGCTGGATGACCAAAACCGTCATACTTCTCGGCAAGTGCCAATGGCAGATCAAAGTGATACAAACAGATCATGGGTTCAATCCCCTTGGCCAGCAGTTGGTCAATCAAGTCGGCATAAAATTGAATGCCTGCTTCATTGAATGCGCCCTCACCATCGGGTTGCACCCGACTCCAAGAAATCTGGAATCGGTAACAATTCATGCCGAGCTCATCCATCAATGCGATATCCTCGGGATAGCGGTGATAGTCATCGATTGCTGTCGCCCAAATTGGATTGGCACCTGGCATATCATAGACGGACGCGCCCTTCCCATCGGCTAAGTTAGCCCCTTCTGTTTGCATACTCGAGGTGGAATTGCCCCATAAAAGTTGTCTGGTAATGTCACGGTTGATGCCCTCCTTCGTTGATTAAAGCGGATACATTGACCAGTATAGCATGTGAAACGCTTTCTTTGGGGGTATTCTGAGATTTTTTTCACAGAGCCCACGTTCTCGCGCACGCAAAAAGAGGTTACGCCAAGTAATTGACGTAACCTCTTTTTAAATTTTCGAACAATAAAGATTAATCGTGTGCCAAAAGGCTGAGCATTCCGGCTAACAGAGAAGTGTGCGAACTCGCGATCAGCAACGGAGCCCCGGCACAGGTTCGCTTAATTGGCGTTGTTTGCCAATAACGAACCAAGCATGGCGCAAGTTGTTGCGAATTCAAACACGTGAATGAATTGTCACAACTTTTTTACTTCGCTGCGATTGTCCGCGCTTGATCTCGTTCCAGAATTGGCTTGAGATATTGGCCTGTATAACTCTCAGACACCTTCACCAAGTCTTCTGGCGTGCCGGTTGCAATCACGGTACCACCGCCATCGCCACCTTCTGGCCCCAGGTCAATCAACCAGTCAGCAGTCTTAATCACATCGAGATTGTGTTCGATGACTAAGACAGTGTTGCCTTCATCGACCAGGCGTTCGAGCACGCCCAAAAGCCGTTTGATGTCATCGGTGTGCAGTCCGGTTGTCGGTTCATCCAGAATGTAGAGATTCTTCCCGGTCGACAACTTCTGCAATTCACTGGCCAACTTCATCCGTTGGGCTTCACCACCGGATAAGGTTGTGGCGCTTTGGCCCATGGTGACGTAGCCGAGACCAACATCAACAATGGTTTGCAATTTGCGCGCAATTTTGGGAATTGGGGCAAAGAACTTCACCGCTTCATCCACCGTCATGTCGAGTACTTCAGCGATATTCTTGCCCTTATAGGTCACTTCGAGGGTTTCGGAATTGTAGCGCCGACCATGGCACACTTCACATGGTACATACACATCTGGCAAGAAGTTCATCTCAATCTTAATGATCCCGTCACCCTTACAGTTCTCACAACGGCCACCCTTAATATTGAAACTGAACCGGCCCTTCTTGTAACCCCGCAGCTTGGCTTCATTGGTCTGCGCAAACAGATCACGAATATCATCGAAGACACCGGTATAGGTTGCCGGATTACTGCGCGGTGTCCGCCCGATTGGACTCTGATCGATATTGATCAGCTTCTCAATATTCTTGGCACCGAGCACCTTGCGATGTGCACCCGCTTTTTCGGAATTACGATTCAATTGATGTGCTAATGAACGCTTCAAAATCGAGTTCACCAGTGTCGATTTACCAGACCCAGAAACACCGGTGACTGCAATGAATTCACCTAATGGAAAATCAACATCGATATCCTTTAAGTTGTGTTCTGTTGCGCCTTCAACCCGAATAAATTTGCCATTCCCTGGCCGACGTGTCTGTGGCACGGGAATAAACTTCTTACCAGCCAAATACTGACCGGTAATTGACTTGCGGGAACGCTTGACCTGCGCCGGTGTCCCAGCGGCCATCACTTCACCACCGTATTCACCGGCACCCGGGCCGATATCAACGATGTAATCAGAGGCCAACATGGTATCTTCATCGTGTTCAACCACGACCAAGGTGTTGCCCAGATCACGCATTTTCTTCAATGAGTCGATCAAGCGATCGTTGTCGCGTTGATGCAACCCGATTGAAGGTTCATCCAGAATGTAGAGCACCCCGGACAGGTTGGACCCGATTTGTGTCGCCAAACGAATCCGTTGCGCTTCCCCACCAGAGAGTGTGCCGGCTGCCCGACTCAGCGTCAGGTAGTCCAATCCCACATTGATCAGGAAACTCAAGCGATCCACCACTTCTTTGACGATAGGTTGCGCGATCATAGCATCCGCCTCTGACAAGTCAACGCTCTTGAAGAATGGCAGCGCGTCCTTGATGGCTAAGTCGCTGGCTTCAGCGATATCACTGCCCGCCACCTTCACAGCTAAGGCCTGACGATTCAGACGCTTACCATGGCACACAGGGCAGGTTAATGCGGTCATGTACAGCCGCATCTGTTGACGGGTGAAATCGGAATTGGTTTCCGCGTACCGGCGACTGATGTTTGTCAAAACACCTTCGAATGGCACATCGACATCACGCACACCACCAAAATCATTTTCATAATGGAAGTGGAATGACTTGCCCTGGCTGCCATTGAGCACCAATTCTTGTTGCTTCTTGGTTAACTTCTCAAATGGCACATCCATTGGAATCTTGAAGGCCTTTGCGGCTTGTTCGAGCATACTTGGATAGTATTGCGAGCTGATGGGATTCCAAGGCACAATCGCGCCTTCCTCAAGGGTCATACTCTTATCTGGAATCACCAGATCTTCGTCGACCGTCAGCCGTTGACCCAAGCCATCACATTCTGGACATGCCCCAAATGGCGCGTTGAATGAGAACAGACGTGGTTCCAGTTCACCCACTGTGAAGCCACAGATTGGGCATGCATAGTGTTCAGAGAAGATCAGCGGTTCGCCATCGATGATATCCACCGTCGCATAACCTTCAGACAAGCGCAATGCAGCTTCAAATGAATCGAATAACCGACTGCGCACATCTTGCTTGACTACGATTCGGTCGATCACGATATCGATATCGTGATTCTTATTCTTATCCATCTCGTAGTCTTTGTTGGCGTCCATAATCTCGCCATCGACACGCATCCGCACGTAACCTTCACGCAGAATCTTTTCTAAGACCTTCTTGTGGCCGCCCTTCTTATGCCGCACAACGGGCGCCATGATCTGAATGCGACTGCGTTCTGGCAGTGCCAAGACACGATCGACCATCTGTTCAACGGACTGGCTCACAATCGGTGTGCCGTCATTGGGACAGATAGGTTTGCCGACCCGCGCCCATAACAGACGCAGGTAGTCATTGATTTCAGTGACCGTCCCCACGGTTGAACGCGGATTCTTTGAGGTGGTCTTTTGATCAATCGAAATCGCGGGTGACAAGCCATCGATGGAATCGACATCTGGCTTATCCATCTGGCCCAGGAACTGACGCGCGTAGGCAGATAACTTTCCACATAGCGCCGTTGTCCTTCCGCATACAAGGTATCAAAGGCCAAACTGGATTTACCCGATCCGGATAACCCGGTCATCACCACCAGTTTATTCTTAGGAATGGTGACATCGATGTCTTTCAAATTATGGGCTCGAGCCCCGTGAATCC
>NZ_BBBX01000032.1 GCF_001311785.1 Lacticaseibacillus saniviri JCM 17471 = DSM 24301
TGGACTACAATTTTTCTAATGGCATTATGCCGACTTAGCTCAGTTGGTAGAGCATCTGATTTGTAATCAGAGGGTCGGGCGTCGAATCGTCTAGTCGGCATTGCACCACTAATTGAATAGATCTTTAAATGCGGAAGTAGTTCAGTGGTAGAACATCACCTTGCCATGGTGGGGGTCGCGGGTTCGAATCCCGTCTTCCGCTTAGTGCCCTTGCCGGGGTGGCGAAACAGGTAGACGCACAGGACTTAAAATCCTGCGGTAAGTGATTACCGTGCCGGTTCGAACCCGGCCCTCGGCACTTGCAACATTAATATGCACCCATAGCGCAACTGGATAGAGTGTCTGACTACGAATCAGAAGGTTGTAGGTTCGACTCCTACTGGGTGCATCATCGGGAAATAGCTCAGCTTGGTAGAGCACCTGGTTTGGGACCAGGGGGTCGCAGGTTCGAATCCTGTTTTCCCGATTGAGCGTTAGCTCAATATATGAATAAATTCGCGGTGTAGCTCAGCTGGCTAGAGCGTCCGGTTCATACCCGGGAGGTCGAGGGTTCGATCCCCCCCGCCGCGATAGAGCCTGGACCTTTAGCTCAGTTGGTTAGAGCAGACGGCTCATAACCGTCCGGTCGTAGGTTCGAGCCCTACAAGGTCCATCTTTACAACATGGACCGGGATTGTTATAATTAATGTCGATATTGTTATCGCGGGATGGAGCAGTCTGGTAGCTCGTCGGGCTCATAACCCGAAGGTCGTAGGTTCAAATCCTACTCCCGCAATTAATGGTCCTATGGTGTAGGGGTTATCACGCCTGCCTGTCACGCAGGAGATCGCCGGTTCAAATCCGGCTAGGACCGTTGTCGGCTCGGTAGCTCAGTTGGTAGAGCAATGGATTGAAGCTCCATGTGTCGGCAGTTCGATTCTGTCCCGCGCCATAGCCCGATAAAGTATTGCGGGTGTAGTTTAGTGGTAAAACCACAGCCTTCCAAGCTGTTGTCGCGAGTTCGATTCTCGTCACCCGCTTTATGGGCCTATAGCTCAGCTGGTTAGAGCGCACGCCTGATAAGCGTGAGGTCGATGGTTCAAGTCCATTTAGGCCCATTACCAATTAATATCATCATGGAGAAGTACTCAAGTGGCTGAAGAGGCGCCCCTGCTAAGGGTGTAGGTCGGGAAACTGGCGCGAGGGTTCAAATCCCTCCTTCTCCGTTGATGGCCCGTTGGTCAAGTGGTTAAGACACCGCCCTTTCACGGCGGTAACATGGGTTCAAATCCCGTACGTCAGTAATTGAATAAATTATATGGAGAATTACCCAAGTCTGGCTGAAGGGAACGGTCTTGAAAACCGTCAGGTGGGTCAAACCACGCGAGGGTTCGAATCCCTCATTCTCCTTTATTATTATCGCGGGATGGAGCAGTCTGGTAGCTCGTCGGGCTCATAACCCGAAGGTCGTAGGTTCAAATCCTACTCCCGCAATTGGTCCTATGGTGTAGGGGTTATCACGCCTGCCTGTCACGCAGGAGATCGCCGGTTCAAATCCGGCTAGGACCGCTTTTTAATGGCTCGGTAGCTCAGTTGGTAGAGCAATGGATTGAAGCTCCATGTGTCGGCGGTTCGATTCCGTCCCGCGCCAGTTATGGAGGAGTAGCGAAGAGGCTAAACGCGGCGGACTGTAAATCCGCTCCTTCGGGTTCATAGGTTCGAATCCTATCTCCTCCATTTTTTATAGGGATATAGTTTAAAGGTAGAACTACGGTCTCCAAAACCGTCAGTGTGGGTTCAATTCCTACTATCCCTGCTTTTAATTGTTATGGCGGTATTGGTGAAGTGGTTAACACACCGGTTTGTGGATCCGGCACACGTGGGTTCGATCCCCACATACCGCCCTTCATTGGGGTATAGCCAAGCGGTAAGGCAACGGACTTTGACTCCGTCATGCGCTGGTTCGAATCCAGCTACCCCAATTCCTCATTATTTGAGGCTTAGCTCTGATAATAATGGCGGTATAGCCAAGTGGTAAGGCAAAGGTCTGCAAAACCTCTATCGTCGGTTCGAATCCGATTACCGCCTTTCTGATGGCCATACAACCAACAGAGTGAATTAAATATTATGCCGGTGTGGCGGAATTGGCAGACGCGCTGGACTCAAAATCCAGTTCCAGCAATGGAGTATCGGTTCGACCCCGATCACCGGTATCACGACCCAGAGATGGGTCTTTTTTTATGTTCAAAAACTGTATTCAACGAATTAAGTTGACATCGAGCCGCAATCGGGCAATACTCACAGAAAAGTCGGGTGGGTGAACAAAATGAAAAAGAAATGGGTTCTTCTCTTCAGTGCTTCGCTATTATTACTGGTTGGCGTCGTCGGCTTCGCGTTTGCACGCAAACAAGCTCCGCGGTCACATCAGGCGGCCGAACAAACGGTGATTGAGGCACCACGGGTCACACAACAGGTGAATGACAAACAAGTGCAAGCCAAATCCTCACAGAAGCCAAAGCCTCAGGTTAAACCATCTGATAATAAAACTGATGTGGCGTTTCCTGAACAGGTCCGAGTACCAGCTCTCGATACAACTCTGCAACAGGCACATTTTGCCGGGACTGCGCTTGTGGTGCGACAGGGCCAAGTCATGTTGAGCAAGGCATACGGCGAGGCTGATCGGCAGACGCATCGCTTGAACGCCGTTAATACCACTTATATGATCGGGTCTGCCCAAAATCGATTATTGCCACGGCCATTTTGCAGTTGGAGGCGGCCAAAAACTGCAAGTCGATGATCCGATTGCCAAGTACCTGCCTGATTTTCCCAATGGGCATGTGATCACACTGCGCAACTTGCTGAATCACACTAGCGGCATTGTGGGCTATGAAAAAAGCACGGGGAGTCTCACATCAGCAGCGTTGATTGCAGCCATTGAGCACGCTGGTATCCGATCTCAGCCAGGGACGTGGCACTATCTCGATAGCAACTACAGCGTGCTCGCTTACGTGGTGACGCAGCTGTCACACCAATCACTGCCTGATTACGTGCAAGCACACATCTTTAAACCGGCTGGCATTCAAAACAGTGGCTTTTATCCTCAATTCAATGCGACGGTTTCGCCATCACATCAATACAAAATTGTGAATAACCAAGTGACCTCGCCAGCATTACCCGATTTCACCCAGTTATTCGGTGCAGGTGATATCTATATGACGGCGACTGATGTCTATCGCTTTGACCAGGCACTGATGACGGGCAAATTGATTCCCACCGCGGAACGGCAGCTCATGTTGACACCGGGCAGTTCGTCCACCTATGGTATGGGTTTCTATGTCAATCCCGGCAGTTATTCGAGTCACGGTGTGCTAGGTGGGTGGAATGTGATCAACAGCTTCAGCCATAGCGGTCAGACGACGATTGTGCTGCTCGCAAATGATAATGGTGTGACATCACTCGGACAGACCGCAGATGCCTTATACGCGCAGCTCGACCAAATGGGTGACAATGGCGCACAATGATAAGAAAATTTCGGACCATGGGCCCATGACTTTCATTAAAGATTTCACTAACATGGGGATAATGTGGTGTGAAAAAATTGCAACCACGGTGAATAATCCTTATACTTATACTAAATTGGCTGACGTTTGGAGGGAGTCAAGTGAACATTGGTATTTTTACAGACAGCTACTTCCCGCAAGTGAGCGGGGTAGCCACGTCGATTAAGACACTAAAAGATGATCTCGAACGGAAGGGTCATTCTGTTTACATTTTTACAACAACAGACCCACACGTGCCGGAAGATGCGGTTGAACCCAATATCTTCCGTTTCACAAGTGTGCCGTTCGTTTCATTTACCGATCGCCGAATTGCCATTCGTGGTTTGTTCCACGCTTATAATGTCGCTAAAGAACTCGATCTCGATATCGTCCACACCCAGACAGAGTTCTCAATGGGTTATATCGGTAAGTTTGTGGCAAAACAACTCAAGATTCCAACTGTACATACGTATCACACCATGTATGAAGACTACTTACACTATGTGATGAATGGCCATCTGCTGAAGCCTTATCATGTTAAGCAGATGAGCCGGGCATTCCTGTATCATGTTGCCGGGGTTGTTGCACCGAGTCAACGCGTGCAAGACACGCTGCTGGGTTATGGTGTGAAGTCACCGATTCGCATTATCCCAACCGGTGTCGACCTGTCCCAATTCAGTCACGTCAAAGATACAGACTTGCGCAAGAACATGGGCCTGAGTGATGTGCCCGTCATTCTTTCACTGAGTCGTGTCGCTTATGAGAAACGCATCGATCGGTTAATCACGGCCATGCCAGACATCATCAAAGAAGTACCAAATGTGGTCTTATTGATTGTCGGTGACGGCCCAGCGCGCGAAGACCTGGAACAACAGGTTGCAGACCTGGGGATAACTGATCATGTGCGCTTTACCGGCGAAATCAATCACGATGAAGTCGGGGACTACTATCACGCAGCCGATCTCTTTGTTTCGACGTCAGACTCTGAGTCACAAGGCCTGACATATATTGAGGCGCTCGCGGCCAACGTGAAGGTGGTTGCCCTGGCTGGTGAATACACACAGAGCTTGTTGGATGATCCCGCCATTGGGACCACCTTCAAGACGCAAGAAGAGATGGTGCACCAGGTGGCCACTTATCTGCAACACCCGATGGCCTATCACGATCCGGCACCACTGCAAGCCAAGCTAGATGCCATCTCGGCAGTCACATTTGGTGACCAAGTGCTCGATTTCTATCAGGATGCCACGGCTCGCTATCAAGATTACTTGAGCGAAGCCACGTCCGAAGAAGACCAGCCATCGATGAAGGGATAGTTATGATCGACATTAATATGTTTTCTTCCGCTGACAAAGTGGCCGGCCAGGGTGTCGGTGCTGTGTACACGGAACTATTAGAGTTACTGAACAATTATTTTCCAGGCGAGTTTAACATCCGCATCAATCGTTATTCAAAAAGCGCAATCAGCCATTATCACACGATTGATCCGCAGTTTTACGCGTCGACTTTTTCTAAGAAGCGCGGCCGCAAAATCGGCTATGTGCATTTCTTACCCGAAACACTCGACCAGAGCCTCAAGTTACCCAAGGTGGCGAGCTGGACACTGGACAAGTATGTGATTTCGTTTTATAAGCGCATGGACCAGTTGGTGGTTGTGAATCCGAACTTCATTCCGCGATTAGCAGCCCACGGCATCGATCCTAACAAGGTGACCTACATCCCTAATTTTGTCTCCCGGGAGACCTTCTATCCTGAAACAGCGGCCAATAAGGTCACATTACGGGAAAAGTATGGGATTCCAGCGGACAAGTTTGTGGTTTTGGGGCCGGGCAGGTGCAAGACCGCAAAGGCGTCGATGACTTCATTGAATTGGCCAAAAGAAATCCGGATAAGCAATTCATCTGGGCCGGTGGTTTCTCATTTGGGATGATCACCAATGCTATGACCACTTAAAGGCGGCCGTGGCCAATGCGCCAGCCAACCTGAACTTTACCGGCATTATTCCGCGTGAAGACATGGTCGATTACTACAACATTGCGGACCTCTTCTTGTTACCATCATTTGAAGAACTGTTCCCGATGGCGGTGCTTGAAGCATTCAGCACGGAAACACCCGTGATGGTTCGTGATCTCAGCTTGTATGAAAAAATCATCACGCCGTATGCCGTCATGGCTAAGGACGTGGATGCCATGCAGACTAAGATCAATCAATTGGCAGTCGATCCAGACTTGCTTGCGACTTATGCAAAAAGAGTCAGGCAGCGGCCGCCGAGTATTCAGAGGATCATTTGGCAAAATCTGGGAGCAGTTCTATACCGAACAGGCCAAATTGAGTCCTACAATGGTTTCATCTGAGGGTTAATATGAGTCGGAAGAATAAGCTGGCTGTCGGCATTATGGTGATCTTGGGTATCGCCATTTTTGCTTATGAGAGTCGAAACTTGAACTTTACCCAGCTTCACGATACCTTATTGCATCTGCATTGGGGATGGCTGATGGTCGCCTTGTTGATGATGTTGCTATCTTGGGTTGTGGAAACCTTTGTTGTGCAAATTTTTGTCGCGGGCGAGCACGATCATTTGCCGTTCAGAGAGGCGCTGCGCGTGCCGCTTGTCGAACAGCTATTCAACGCGATTACACCATTTTCTTCAGGTGGGCAACCCGCTCAACTGGTGGCATTGATGCAAAGCGGTGTCGAGGGTGGTCGCGCGAGCTCTGTGCTGTTAATGAAATTCATCGTGTATCAATTCATGGTGCTGGTGAATTTCATTTTGACCATCTTCATCGGTTTTAATCAGGTCGCGTCTCGATTCGGCCCGTTAGCGATCTTCATCATCTTCGGTTTCATCATTCACGTTGTGGTGATCATCGGGCTTTTGATGGTGATGTATTATTACAAGTTCACCAAGCAGCTCGTGCACCTGGCGTTGAAACCTGTGGGCTGGTTTGTCGGTCGTGAACGGCGCGATACGATGGAAGCCCAGATGGCAACCAAGATTGACACCTTCTATGCCGAGAGCTTACAACTGAAAAAGGAAAAGGGGCGCGTGGTTCGCGCTGCCGCCTTAACGCTGGTGCAGTTGTTGCTGTATTATTCAGTGCCTTACTTCGTCTTATTGAGTTTAGGCGTGAGCGGCGTCAGTGTGGTCGAAGTCATTGTCCTACACGTGATGATTGTCATGATTGTCTCGCTGTTTCCGATTCCGGGGGGCAGTGGTGGCGCCGAGTACAGCTTTAAGACCTTGTTTGCGACCTATGTGGCGAGTCCAACGCAATTGATCTTGGGCATGCTGCTGTGGCGGATTCTCACGTATTATCTGGGCATGGTGCTCGGGATTGTGGCGCTGGCCTTGGTGCCAAAGAAGCGAAATTCGAATACATGATTCAACTCAAAAAGCTGCGAAACCCAATCGGGTATCGCAGCTTTTTTGATTTAACTATGTAAGCCCAGATCAGGCGGTTTGATTCGCAGCGCGGTGATTGATCATGAAGGTAGTCAATCGCGCCATGGCATCCTCGAGTGTTGCCATGCTGGCTGCATAGCTCAGGCGAACGTAACCTTCACCGGCATCACCGAAAGCCGTTCCGGGGATAATTGCCAATTGATTCTCTTCAGCCAAAGCCTTGGTGAAGTCTCGCGAATTGAGTTGTAATTCAGCGGGGATTTTGGCAAAGAGGTAAAAGGCACCATCAGGGCGAGCCACGCTGAAGCCGAGTTCCTGCAGGCCAGCGAACATAAAGTCACGGCGCTTGAGGTATTCGGCCTTCATTGCCTGGCCGTCGTCAATGCCTGTCGTCAGTGCTTCGATCGCAGCGCGTTGAGCAACAGTGGTGGCAGCGGTGACGAGGTATTGGTGCACCTTCTTCATCTCGGTGGTGAGCGTGCTTGGTGCCATTAAGAACCCGATGCGCCAACCCGTCATGGCGTGCGACTTGGACAGTCCGTTCACCAGAATGGTTTGGTCGAAGGCATACTTGGCCAATGATACATGGCTTTCCCCATAAGTGAGTTCGGAATAGATTTCATCAGAGATAGCAATCAGGTGGTGATTCTTAATCACCTGAGCCAAGGCTTGAACCTCATGATCGCGATAGGTCACGCCGGTCGGATTACTAGGGTAGTTCAGGATAATCCCCTTGATGTTGGCCTCAGGGTGAGCCGTGATGGTTGCTTCAATGAGTTCGGGAGTGAGCACGAAGTCTGTCGCGCGTGTATCGATATAAATCGGGGTGACCTGATTGAGATGGAGCAGTGGCAGATACCCCGGATAGATCGGGGCCGGCAGTAAGAGTGCATCACCAGGATTGGTAATCGTGGTGATGGCGGTGGCTAGTGCTTCGGTTGCGCCGACAGTGACCAGAATCTCATCGGTTGGTCGATAGTCGACTTGGTACTTGGTGTGGATAAAGTCGGCAACGGCTTGCCGCAGCTCGGGATCACCCGCCATACCGGTGTAATGCGAATAGTTGTTTTCAATTGCATCGATGGCCGCTTGTTTGACGTGTTCCGGTGTGTTGAAGTCGGGTTCACCCAGTGTGAGTTTCAGGATGCCGGGAATACCACTTACGGCTTCATCGAACTGTCGAATCTCAGACACCTCGATATGGTTGAGCTGTTGATTTAACGAATAGTCTTGGGTCATGTTTTGCCTCCTCGTGCGCTTACCTGCAGGCTCACGCGGTTACACGCATTTGCTCATGTGGGCCAACACGCATATTATTTCTAGTCTAGCCAACTGGCTTTGCAGTTGCAATTGCTGACGAAAAAAAGTTGGCTTTCGGCCGATTTTAATCGCCATTGTGGCGAAATTTATGGTACGCTATTGCAGAAGCCAAATGAAAGGGGCCGTTAGATGAAAAGCTCACAATTAGTTGCCATCATTAAGCGACTCGAAGCAATGCAAGAGGTACCAGCTGATGGTGAACCTCAAACGCGGCGTTTTGAGAAAATGGGGTTGAAAAAGGCCTTGTCACGTTTGATGCCAAGACACAAACATATGAACTAGAAGAAATGGATAATCATCAGGTGTTTCAATTTGATAACATCGACTTGGTTGCCATGGAAATTTACGATCTTTTGGATGATACTGATAACCCAGAAGAATAAGTACTTAGCAGTTCAACAATAATAGCCAGTGAAGTGACCTTTTGGACCTTTGCTGGCTATTCGTCTATTGTTTAAGAACCGCCTAAATTTTGCTAGCCGGCGTGGCACTTGAATTGTTTTTTACACAAAAAGTGTGTAGACTAGCGATTGTGTTATTCTCGCGAGTGCGGTGTTTTATGTTTGGCCGTGCAGAAGCGCAAATAATTGAAAACTAAATATTATGGAGGCTCGTAATGAAGCAATTCGGCGCTAAAATTCAGTCGTTCTTCAATTCACGGCTCGGATTTTTTGTTCTTGCCATTGCCTTATTTTGGGGTAAAACCTATTGGGCATATCAGACAAAGTTTAATTTAGGTGTTGCAGGAAGCATGCAGGACTTCCTGCTCGCGCTCAATCCGATTCCGACGACCCTGTTATTATTTGGGATCGCGCTGTATATGAATGGGCGTAAGTCGTACATCACGATGTTGATCATCGATGCCATAACCACGACTTGGCTGTTTGCTAACATCTTGTACTATCGTGAGTTCTCCGATTTCTTGACCTTCACCTTGATCAAGGGATCTGGAGCAGTTTCAAACAACTTGAGTAAGGGGATTCTGGGTATTTTGAATCCAACCGACTTCTTGGTGTTTGCGGATGTCATCTTGCTTATCTTACTGCTCTCATTCAAAGTGATTCGGATGGACATTCGCCCAATCAAGAAGCGGTTTGCGATTGGCGTGTCACTGCTCGCGGCACTTTTGTTCGGGGCAAACTTATCGATGGCATACTCCGACCGTTCAGGCCTGTTGACCCGGACATTTGATAATAACTATATCGTCAAGTACCTGGGCCTGAATGCTTATACCGTGGTCGACGGCGTGAAGACCGCCAAGAACAGTGCGGTGAAGGCAAATGCCAAGGCCAGTGATATCAATTCGGTTCTGAGTTATCTCAATAAGAACCGAACGACCCCAAGTGTCACCTATTCTGGTGTCGCCAAGGGCAAGAACGTTTTTGTGATTCACCTTGAAAGTCTGCAACAATTCATTATTGATTTTAAATGGGATGGCCAAGAGGTCACACCTAATCTGAATAAGCTCTACCACGATCAAAACACCCTGAGTTTTGACAACTTCTATAACCAGGTTGGGCAGGGGAAGACCGCGGATGCGGAAATGATGCTCGAAAATAGTCTGTTTGGATTACCAGAAGGCTCAGCCATGGTAACCGATGGGACCAGCAACACATTCCAGGCGGTACCCGCCATTTTGGATGAACAGGGCTACACCACGGCTGCGTTCCACGGGGATGTCCCAAGTTTTTGGAATCGGGACAATACCTACAAGTCATGGGGCTACGATTACTACTTCTCTAAGGAATACTTCTCATCAGGGAAGAATTACGATGTCGGTTATGGGTTGAAGGATAAGATTTTCCTGAAGGATTCAGCTAAGTACATCGAACAATTACCACAACCATTTTATGCCAAGCTGATTACGGTCACGAACCACTATCCATATACCTTGGATAAGGCCAATACCTCCATCAAGCAAACCGATACGGGGGATGACACGGTCGACGGCTATGTGCAGACGGCGAAGTACTTGGATCAAGCTATTGGAGAATTGATGACTTGGCTCAAGACAAGCGGCTTGGATAAGAACAGCATGTTAGTGCTGTACGGAGATCACTATGGGATTTCTGGTAACCACAAAAGGCGGTGGCAAAGTTATTAGGTGAGAAGACCTTCAATGACTTTGACAATGCCCAATTCCAGAAAGTACCATTCATGATTCACATGCCAGGACTAAAGGGTGGCATCAACCACACATATGGTGGTGAAATCGATGTGATGCCAACACTCTTGAATCTCTTAGGGGTCAAGAATACAGGCACTGTTCAATTTGGTTCCGATCTGTTGGCACCTAATCGAAATCAAACCGTCGCCTTCCGGAATGGGGATTTTGTGACGCCGACCTACACCAAAGTGGGGAGTCGCTACTACATGACACAGACAGGTAAGGAAATCGAAAAACTTACCGCGGCACAAAAGAGGCTGTCAATCAGGCAACTAATCGTGTAACGACGGAATTATCCTTATCTGATAAGGTAATTACGGGTGATCTCTTACGATTCTACAAGCCGAGCTGGTTCAAGCCAGTTGATAAGAAAGACTACAGTTACAAGTTGTCTAACGGTTTGAAACAGTTGAAGGAAGCACAAGAGAAGAAAAAGACCAGTGTACTGATGAAGAATGATGGTAAGTCACTGGCGGATGAATATAAGACGGATGCGCCAGAGCTTAAGACGAGTGAAGCAGAATCGGCAAGCAGCAGTGAGAGTGCCGCGGCGGATGAATCTTCCAGCTCGAGCTCAAGAAGTAGCTCAAGTAGTGCTGCGAAGTAACGCATGACCAAGGGGAGGCGGTGACCGTTCAGTCACGGCCTCCTCTTTTCGTTTTAGCGCTATCAGTTGCAGTTTGGCGCACTTAGCAGTATGCTGTACCTAGATAATAATAATTCTAATTAGGTGGTGAAATGTGTGAATCAAAACATTCTAGACCACACACTGGCGCAGCTTCGGGAGCATCATATCCGAGTCACACCACAGCGTGAGGCCATCATCAGTTACTTGATTGAAAGCGAAGAACATCCGACGGCAGAAAAAATCTATGCAGATTTGTCGCCACACTTTCCACAGATGAGTGTCGCGACCGTCTATAACAACTTGCGCTTGTTGGTCGATCTCAAGCTTATTCAGGAGATGTCTTCCAATGACGCGGCAATCCATTTTGATTTCATGTTGCACCCACATTCACACGCGATTTGCACCAACTGCGGGAAAATCGTTGACTTTGAATACGAAGGACTGAGTGATGTGGCTGCTGTTGCGACCGCAGAAACAGGCTTCAAAGTGAGCGGACACCACCTCGAGGTATACGGGCTATGTCCTGATTGCCAGATTTTACTCGGTGAGACGAATTGATTTTCGTGATTCAAGTGAATAATTATAGATAATCCGAATTGATTGTTGAATAACTAGACAATCGTTCGGATTTTTTTATTTTTAGGATTAGGTATTGACGCTCGATACTATAGCTGATAAGATAAATCCTGTTATCA
>NZ_BBBX01000033.1 GCF_001311785.1 Lacticaseibacillus saniviri JCM 17471 = DSM 24301
AACAAATACGGTTTAAAGCATAACAAACAATTAAACATGATAGCCAGTTTTGAGAGCTCAAAGTTCTCATAAGTGTGGTGGCGATAGCGAGAAGGATACACCTGTTCCCATGCCGAACACAGAAGTTAAGCTTCTCTACGCCGATAGTAGTTGGTGGGAAACTGCCTGCGAGGGTAGGAAGTTGCCACGCTTGATTCCGGTTTAGCTCAGTTGGTAGAGCACCTGACTGTTAATCAGGTTGTCGTCAGTTCGAGCCTGACAACCGGAGTAATTAAAAAGATGAGTTACAAGAAATTGTAACTCATCTTTTTTTGTGCGTTCAGATATTATGCAAAGCACAAATCGTCTCGCTGGTCGGAAAAAGATGAACAGGCTATACTAAATGAAGAAAAGAGAGGGGCGGTAAAATGCGTGCAACATTACAGCAGATTGGGGATCAAGTTGGTCTCGTCATTCCAAAAGAGTTTAACTTGAAAGTGGGCCAAGTGGTGGAACTGACGAAGATGTCACAATCACTTGTGTTAACACCAGTAGAAGATGGGTTATTCGATGACGAGTCAGATTGGGAAGGTTTCCGAGACAGTGTCAGCGATGAAGACGATGAATGGGATCAATTGGGGGAATAGCCATGTACATACCAAAGCAAGGCGATATTGTCTATCTGTCATTTGATCCATCAGTCGGACATGAAATTCGCAACGTCGGCCAGCCCTAATTGTCAGTAAAGATGAGTTCAATCATCTGACTGGGTTCTGTCTGGCATGTCCAATTACCAGCACACAGCGGCCATTTGGCACGTACGTGAATATCGTATCGCCAGGTGAAGTGAAGGGCGACATTGTCACGCATCAGCTGCGCTCAATGGATTACACGAAGCGTGATATTCAGTTCGTTGAACACGTTGATCCAACAACTTGGGCAAAAACGCTGGCTGTTGTGCGGCAATTTATTTGATTAGCTAAAAAGAAGCGACGAACCGGATTTGCGGTTGTCGCTTCTTTTTTCTTTATTGGTTACGGGCAGTGATCCGGTGTTGGTGTGCTTGTGGGGTTTCTATTTCATCGAGAATCAGTAGCGCAAGGTTGCCACTGGAGAGAACAGATTGGCCCTGGTCATCAAATAATAGGGTGTCTTCGCCGCGGACGTAGGCTGTTGCATCACCAGCTTCAAAGGTTTGGCTAGGTGATACGGCTAACCAATTCACATTAGTGACGTGGCGCAGAAATTCGAGTTCGGCATACTGATTCTCCGGGGTCGCAATCCAAGCTTCGTGGCCGGGTAATTTGATTAAGTGATCATATAATAACCCGCCATCTGGATGGGTGAGACTCGCCGCACCAGTGATAAAAATCACACGCGGTTGCGTCGTTTCCCGCAGTTCATGAATGAGATGGGTCGCAAGATCAATGTGCAGATACGCTTGCTTGATTGGCGCATTAAATGCGTCAACGACGACATCATACGCGACCAGGTCTTCTTTAGTTAACGTGAACGCATCGTGTTCTACGATGTGAGCTTCTGCGCCCAGTATTGATTTGGCTTTCTCCGCGTGGCGTACGATACCAGTGACCTCATGCCCGCGTTTTGTGGCTTCTTTAAAAATGGCTTGCCCTGCGTTGCCAGAGGCGCCAATCACAGCAATTTTCATCATAATCCCTCCCACTATTTAGAAGTAAGTGTATCCTGATTCACCACCAGAAACAACTCTGAGAATTTCAGCGAAAAGTCCGCCAAACCCTTTACAACTACCGGCTTTTTCCGGTATAATCAGTTTTGTTGTGAAATGGCCCGTTGGTCAAGTGGTTAAGACACCGCCCTTTCACGGCGGTAACATGGGTTCAAATCCCGTACGGGTCATTGCCGGCTTAGCTCAGCTGGTAGAGCATCGGTATCGTAAACCGAGGGTCACAGGTTCAAGTCCTGCAGCCGGCATAATCATTTCAAAAAAGACAATCGTTGATGACAGCGATTGTCTTTTTTGTGTGCAATTATCCTTCATTTCACGTTATGGCTATAGGCCATGTGGGAAGTATTGCTTCAACATTTGACCGGCCATCTGGTGTTCTGTTCGATCTGGGGCAATTTGGCCGGCTTTGCGCAATGCCTTGGCTGCACCAGCGTTTACCCGAATCTTGTTATCGGTCATTCCCTTGATGGCTGCGTCAACGAGATCGCTGAGCTTCATGTTACCGGAAGCTTCTGTTGTCACTGTGCTCTCAAGATTCGTTTCAGCAACGAGTGGGGGCACAAGTTCCACCACATGGACATGATCATGCTTGGCATAGATCAACTGTTCACGCAGCGCACTGGTAAACATGTGGACGCCAGCCTTAGTTGCGGAATAGAAGGGATGCGCAGCAGAACTCACATTAGCTAAACCAGAAGAGACATTCACGATCATCGCTTCTGGTTGTTGAACCAGTTGTGGCAGGAGCAATTTATCGACCGCAATTGTGCCAATCAGATTGGTGTTGATTTCAGCGGTTAACTCATCGAGTGTTAGTTCTGGATCGAAAAGATCATAAGCGTGCATGATACCGGCCGAGTTGATGACCATATTTAGCTTGGGATAGTTAGTCATTATCCAAGCAGGCAAATCTTTCAAAGTCTCAGGCTTGCTAACATCGGCCTGATAGCTATCAAAATCAGGATTGTCACGCAATATCTCAACAATCCGTTTCTCGTTACGGCCTAAAACAATGACTTTATTGCCCATTGTTTGGAGCCGTTGCGCTAAGCCTAAGCCAATGCCTGAAGTACCGCCTGTAATCAAAATTGTATTGTCGGTTAATTTCATTTTTGTGTATCTCCTTCGCGTGAGTTACGTTTTGTTTATTTTTGTAACTAGAATCAGCATAGTCGTTTTGGTTACAAATGTCAAACTTTGTAATTTAATTACCTAAAGTGCGGTATATCAGTGTTCTGTAAGTGTATAATTAAAAACTAATGGTATTAATAATTATTTGTTGATATTCATTAGGTCAATTCGTTAAGCTTAACTTGTAACCGATATCACAAACGAACTCGAAGTGGAGGAGGCGATGTCAATGAAGAAGTCGGGGCTCATGTTATTGAGTCTACTGGGTGGATTGATTGCCAGTAATATGTTCGGCATGGCAGGTCAACCAGTCGTTGCAGTCACAAGCACGTTCACGAATGAACCGGTGTCCGCACTACTGCCGGCTAGTGAATCAATCACGCCAGAGAAAACAGATGACAATGATGATCAAGGAAAAAATCTGAAGAAGCTGTAGATGAGAACGCAGCAAACGAAACCTCCGAGATTGGCACTCAACCGATAGTGGATGAGGAGCAGACACCCCAAGAAGATGAGGCTAGTGACTCTGAGGAAGAAGTAGCAAATGACGCCTCAGACGAGGCAGAGGTTTCATCTGATATGGCGCGAGCTGATGAGGGGTAAATCACAGAGCCTGTAAAGAATGAAGCAGAGTTTTTGGCAGCATTTATGAGAGGAAGCAATGTTCAACTTACTCAGGATATTAATCTCATGACAGATAATAAAGCCATTCTCACTGAATTAAGTTACTCAGGAATTATCATTTCCGGCAAGGACGATACTGGTGAAATTCACACGTTAACATTTTCTCCAATTGATAGACAAACTAGCCCCTTTAAATATGGAGACAAGTTAACAGACAAGATAGTGACTTTTAAAGATATTAACATTAAAAAACGCCAATTTTATGGTGTTTTCCCACAGACGAAAGAAAATAATACAACGATAAGGTTCGATTCTGTGACTTATCTAGGTCCTCAACCTGTTTTTAATCCGCATGGACAGATTGAGTTTGCCGGGAATAACGATTTTACAGTTAACCGCCACGAGGTTGCAGAGGCCAAGTCGATTACTTTCAATGGTGGTAAGACAGTATTACGACATACTGTATCATCTATCACATTCCCCGTTTTGTTTCCTTATCATTACGCAGGAGCATCAATAAAGGTCAAAAATAATGCTAATGTAGTTATTGAAGCAGGTTACAACGTTTTTAAAGACGCTAATGCAGCGTATATTGATGTTTCCGGTAATAGCACGTTGCATATTACAGCTAGGGGTATTTATACTGTTAAGCCCACTGATGCTGCAATTACAGCGGATGATAGAAGCCAAATAGACGTGCATTTAACTAAGGGAATAGGTGCTACATCTAGTGTGGTTCCTCTAATAGCGAATAATAGTAGTGCCATAAGAATAAAGACACAGGATAACACTTACAGCACAGCTTCAAATTCTGATTTCACGGCAAATAATAATAGTAAAATTGAAATTCAGTCCGAAAAAGCAATTAGCAGTGGTGTAATGAGTGGAAAAGTCACTGCAACTGAGAACAGTAATATTAACTTGAGGTCGAGCACTCAAATGTTCGGCACAGTGAGTGGCAACATCACTGCAACTGAGAACAGTAGTATTAGCCTGAATGCGGTCACAAAAGTGTTTGCTACATTTTCATCAGCTGAAATAAGAAGTGGTGCGAAATCGGATGCTCTTGTACAGAATCGGCGTATGCAAGATAAATCAAGTGTGACTTTAGCAAGTCAACAAGGGGTGTTTGGCACCTTGACTGGTGCTCAGATCAAAGTGGAGAAAGATGCGAGGATGAATATTTCAGCACAGCAATTTGCTGAAAATATCACAGAGATGCAAAATACTGATCTGTTTACAGTTGCTGAGAAAGGTACCCTGACCCTGAAAGCTACAGATACATTGTTCAAGGCCATTGCATCATCAGGGACTGTGAGATATAAAATTGATGGTATTCTGAATCAAACGGTTGGACAGATGTACGGCGGGACTCTTTCAAGAACTTTTGATTATCAATTTAACGCCGGTAGTAAAGTGGATATGATATTTACCAGTACTTCATCAAAGAAAAATTTGCAATTTGGCGGTGATTCGACAATGACAATCGGCAATGGCGCTAAAGTTGTATTATCGAATTCAGGCAATACTGCACCAATAATCTCAGGGGATAATAGTGCTAAAAACATTATCACAATTAATCGAGCTCATCTGGAGTTGAATCGTTCTAAGGTGGACGAGAAAGACAGCTCCCATTTTGAGAAAGTGAAAATGGTTTTACCCGACCAGTGTTTCCGCCAAATACAGACAACCGATTTATTAGGTAGTCAACAAAATATCTGTACGTTAACTTTGAGGCAAATCAAAATGGTTCCACACTAACAACAACGGGTAACAATGATACGTTCAGGGACAATTTCAGTAATCAATTGAAGCAACTTATTATTACGGATGTGGAGCGACCCGTTGTGACACCAGCAGCTCTTGAAGTACATCCAGATACGACTAATTTTCCTGTTAGTGGCACCGCAACACCTGGAACTGAATTGAAAGTGAGATTTACTGGGATAGATGGCCGAGATTTAGTAGCTGATGAAGAATTTCTGCATACAATCACTAAAAGTAATGGCGAGTTTTCTTTTTTTATCAATTTTTGATAAACCTTTTGATGTTAATTTTGCTATTATCGTCGAGGCAAATTATTCCGGCGAAGATAAGTTAGAACGACCTGTTGTGGTCTACGTGAAGCAATATGAGCCGGCGGACGTCAACTTTAAAAATGTACCAGATCTGTTTGATTTCGGCGCACAGCCTGTGACAAATACAAATAAAGATATTCAGCCGTTGGTTAAAGGGAAGAAATTTGAAATCCGTGACAATCGCAAACTGGTTGATAGGACAAACGTTCTTATAATGGTTAAGCAAACACAGCCCTTCACTTCGGTGACATCAAAGCATAAGTTGAAAAATGCGCTGTGGAAACGAGAATTTAAAAATTTTGAAGGAAAAGTTGAACCCGAAACAGAGGGCGAGTTCCTGATTACCGATAGTGACAATGTTTTTATGAATATTGAGCCACAAACGGATGAACTCATAACCGAAAGAGATCTCACTTTTTATCTTACTGGTGGGACTAATTCGGAAAAAACCGTCCCTGGCATGATTCAGGCAAACTTTAGCGGAGAACAAAAAGTAATTGGCGAAAAGTACGAGGCTGAATTGGAGTGGACGTTGCTCAACGCACCACCTAATGATTAGTAAAGGAGGAGTAAAAATGTTTCGACTAATTGTTTTTGTCGTCATGTGGCTGGCTCTGTGGCCAGGCATCCCTACTCGAGCAGATACTAGTGGACAAGCAGGTCTACATTTTTCTTATACTGAGGATACCCAACCCAAAGTTCCTGGTGTGGTGAAAAAGACCAGGCCAACGGATACTTTGTTATCGGGAACAGAATTGATGCCACGACTCAGTAACCATAGCCAGATTGAACTTGTTTGGCTGGGTGCAATACTTGTTACACTTAACGGGCAATTACTCTATAGTCATTCAAAAAAGGAGCCGATAACAATGAAAAAACACTTTTCTTATTACCGACACTATTGATTGCACCAATTCTTTTCCAAGCTAATCAACATGTGATGGCAGAAACAGAGGTAGCTAAAAAAGGAACGCCTGGCGCTGTTGAATTTGCACAAGATGATACCCCCTTAAGGTTTGGCGAACTTCCAAATTTTCACTTTGGGATGGATCAACAATATGATCGATCAAAAGAGATGCTGTATTCGTTAGCTACAAACGGGGATGACATAGCCGCTGAGGATTATTCATCAAGTTCCACTGTGCAAATCATAGATAACCGCGGTATTACATCCGACGATGAACCAAATGAATGGGTTCTGCAGGCAATAATGTCCACGCAATTTACAAATGAAGATGGTAAAGAACTTGATAACGCAACCATTGAAATGCACACACCTGATATTGGCCTCAATGGTGGAGCAGCGGGTTCGGTGACGCCCCCAATTGAGCCTGTAGTAGAAATTAGTGAAGGGGGTCCGGTCACTCTTGCAGAAGGGAAAGATGCTGGTGGATTGACTGAACTCAAGTATGGAGAAATTGCCAATAACGACGATCGAGTGAAACTAAAACTGCCCCAAGGAACAAAAGCAGTTATGGGCAAGGTCTACCAAGCCGAAATCACCTGGACGCTGCTTGATGCACCACTTGATGCATCATGAGTATACAAGATTACCTATGTAACTTAACAACACATTAAGGAGTGAGACAATGAGGGGCAAACTAATCTTAGGTCTGTTGGCAATGGTGACGATTGGCTTGTTGCCAGCAACACACGTGAAAGCTGAAAGCAGTAAGGTGCCATTCAGTATTCGATTGCAATATCCATCTAATCAAGTGAATACGAATGCGGGGTACTATGAGCTCAAGGTGACACCTAGTCAGGAACAAACTTTGAGTGTTGTGGTATCAAACACGAGTGATAAGACAATCACGGTTGCCCCTCAAGTCCACACCGCAACCACGAATCTTAATGGGGTCGTGAACTATACGACAGCGGGTAAGTCGGATAAGACACTGCTGTATCGACTCGACAAACTGTTGAAGCCTGAGCAGAAGAAGTATCAGATTCCGGCGAAGAGCTCAGTTGTGGCCAAGCTCAAGCTCAATGCACCGACCAAGGAGTTTGACGGGACATTAGCGGGGGGCTTATCGTTCACACAAACGGATGAGCTCAAGCAAAAGCAAGTGGCACCGCTCAAGTGCGGAATCGATACGCATATGCGGTCGCGGTCTTGTTAAAGAGCAAGACGGCAGTGGTGGCACCAGATCTGAAGTTGGGTGATGTCGAAGTAGGGCAAATGAATGGCACCAACAGCGTGATTGCCAATGTACGCAATGTGAAGCCAGCCTATCTCAATAAGGTCAAGATGACCACTAAGATTTATAAAGAGAAGGGCAAGAAGCCGCTCTACACGCGGAATCAGCAAAACATTCAAATCGCACCTAATAGTGTGATGCCAGCGACGACACCACTCAATAACGATGCATTCGTTCCCGGGAAATATCGCATCGAAATGGTCATCCACGCGGGTAATCGTTCCTGGCGCTTCCAACAAGTGTTTACCATTACTGCGGATGAAGCTAAGAAATGGAATACGGCAACTCTTGGTCACAATCCCATCCCCGATAATCGGCAGTGGTGGTGGTACTTGGGTGGCGGCGCACTCGTTGGTCTGATGATCATTGCTTATCTCATTTACCGCAACCAACGATTGAAACGACAAGTGGCGTAAGTGTTATATACATTGATTCGTTTGCATAGTGAGCCAAATGAACGATTGAAACGACAAGTGGCGTAAGTGTTATATAGGAAAGACTCGAATCTTATTCGGGTCTTTTTTGTTTTTCTTCTGGTATCATGAGCTAGTTCTCATCGTATGTGTGACTTTTCATGAGAACGTACTTAACGGCCTTTAATTCAAGCGATTGTTTTCACATGATATTGTGTTCAGTTTCATTTAGGTATATAATTATTGCTTGTGTTATAAGATTTTGACGAAGATTTCTGCGGCCTAAAAGTCGCTGCAATCATAATTGAGAGGATGTATTTAAGTGGATCATAAGGATAGTGCCTTTTTAGGGCATCCGCGAGGGTTAGCAACATTATCAATGACTGAATTCTGGGAACGGTTCAGTTATTACGGCATGCGTGCCATCTTGCTTTTCTATATGTATTACTCCGTTTCCAAGGGTGGTTTGGGCTTTGATAAGCCAACTGCCATGTCCATCATGTCAATCTATGGCTCGCTGGTTTATCTCAGTAGTGTCATTGGTGGGTTTGTCTCCGATCGACTGTTGGGTAGCCGCCGCACCGTTTTCTGGGGTGGGGTTCTCATCATGTTTGGGCACATTGTCCTTGCATTGCCATTTGGGGCACCCGCACTGTTCATTTCAATCGCATTGATTGTTGTCGGGACTGGGTTGTTAAAGCCTAATGTTTCCGAAATGGTCGGTGGCTTGTACTCTGAACACGATGTCCGTCGGGATTCTGGTTTCTCCATCTTTGTCATGGGGATCAACTTTGGTTCATTGATTGCGCCAATCGTTGTTCCTTGGGCACAAGGCAAGTGGAACTTCCACGTTGGGTTCTCATTAGCTGCTGTCGGGATGTTTATTGGTTTGATCTTCTACGCGATTGATGGGCGTAAGTACATCAATCCAGATGCAAACCAAGCACCTGATCCAATCAAAGCAAACGAACTCAAATCTGTGATCACAAAAGCACTGTTGATGGTTGTTGCTGTTGCTATTATCTTAGTTGTGATGGCATTGACCGGTGTCTTCAATATTGCAAATGTCATCACCTTAATTACTGTCTTTGCGATTGGTTTACCAATCACTTACTTCGTGATGATGTTACGTAGTGAAAAGGTGACAACGGAAGAACGCTCACGGGTTTGGGCGTATATTCCATTGTTCATCGCTGCTGTTATCTTCTGGGCCATTGAAGAATCTGGTTCTGTCGTGCTGGCTTTATTTGCCGCAGAACAGACGCAACTTCAAGTGGGCTCATGGACCATTGAACCTGGTATGTTCCAAATGTTGAACCCATTATTCATCTTGATTTACGGGCCAATCTTCGCTCGTTTATGGGTTCGCTTGGGCAAGCGTCAACCAAGTTCACCAAAGAAATTCTACTTAGGGTTAATCTTTGCCGGTCTGTCATACATTGTCATGGTCTTACCTGTGATGATGTTTGGGACAGGGACAAAGGTCTCCCCACTCTGGTTAGTCTTGAGTTGGGCTGTTGTTGAAATCGGGGAAATGTTAATTTCTCCAGTTGGGTTGTCAGTGACGACCAAGTTGGCACCTAAGGCCTTCTCATCACAAATGATGAGTATGTGGTTCTTAGCCGACGCGGCTGCACAGGCAATCAACGCCCAAATCGTTCGGTTGTACACACCGAACAGCGAAATCATGTACTTCTCAATCGTCGGGATTGTTTCCATCGTTGTTGCGGTTATCTTGGCTGTGATGACACCACGGATTGAAAAGCTCATGCAAGGTGTTAACTAAAATTGATACTTAATGGAAAGCCGCGATAATCCGTCGCGGC
>NZ_BBBX01000034.1 GCF_001311785.1 Lacticaseibacillus saniviri JCM 17471 = DSM 24301
GCACCTGTGACCCGCCACAGAGGGAAGTCATAGGTGCTGTTGTTTGTGGAAAAATTCAGTTTTGATCCGGCATCGTCTTTCTGGTTGGTGAGACCCAAGTGCCAGAACCAAAGCCCAAGATGGTTTTGACAGCGGGGATAAAGGTCACAATGATGGTGATGGGATTGATGACCCAAAAAACATCATGTAGAGCGGTGCAAACGGCAGATATTTCAGCTTAGCTCCGCGGTGATCCAGAATCAATGCCGTGATGAGCTGCATCGAGCCCGCAATCATCTCAAAGGTCATGAAAATCCAGGCCATGGCCAATAGGTGCCAGATATTGCCCCAGTTGCCGTTGATCAGTTGCCATCCCAAGTTGCCGACATACATGATGCTGGTGATGGCAAAGAAGAAGGACCAGATGATGGACAGGGTCGAATCGATAAACATCGAGGTTTGATAGCGGTGCGCCCAAGGGTGGAGCATAAACTTCTTGAAATTGGTTAACCACACCTCGGTGCCACCCTGTGCCCAGCGCTTGCGCTGTTTGTAGAGGTCAGTGATGCTTTCGGGCACATTCATGTGGAAGACAATGTTTGGCGCAAACCGGGGGACGGCGCCCAGCATCTGATGATCCCAGGCAATACTGATATCTTCTGTGGCTCGATTTTGGCGGAAACCACCGACATCAATCAGGAACGATTTGCGATACATGGTGTTGGCGCCGCTGTAGGCATACATGGAATCGTTGACGGCAGCTTGACTGCGTTTGATGACGCCAACGATACTCGAGAACTCAACGGTCTGTGACTTGCCCAGAAGCGTGGTGCGATTCTGCACGTCCATGTTGGCGGTCACGGCGGAGGTGTTCATGTCGTAATCGTGGACGAAATAATTCATGTACTTCATAATCGCATCCGGTTCGGGAATCGTGTCGGCGTCGTTACTCAGAATGTAGTCACCATGAGCAAAGAACATGCCAATATTGAAGGCGTGGGCTTTACCCTTGTTTTTGACGATTTCAAGCATCCGCAACCGAGGATATTTTTCCTCCAAGCGGCGCACGATATTCGCGGTTTCGTCGGTCGAGCCATCGTTACAGATCAGAATTTCAAAATTATCATAATTTAACTGTTCAAAGAGGTAGGTGATGGTGGATTCAATCATCAATTCCTCGTTGTGAGCGGGAATCATGATGGTGACGTAGGGCTGCTTGTCTTTTGGAAGCACCTGCCAATCATCATCGGCGGTATCATGGCGCAAAAAGCGATAGCTCAACGCGCCGAAGAACCAGAAGAAAGCACCGCTGATGGGATAGAGACACAGAATCAGCAAGAGCGCTGTCACCACTGTCTGCCCGGACGTGGCTTCAAAAAGGTGATCAATCATTTGCATGGCTAGATCTCCTTTATCTTCTTGTCGTCGAATAGGTCCTGAATCTGGTCGGTTTCGAGATTCTGCTCCGGTTCAACGCGATAGTTGCGCGCGTGTTCGCGGCTTTCGGCTGGGCCAAAGCGTTCAGTCATGAAGTCTTCAACGGTTTGGCTACGCACACGCTGATTCAGTGGGTTATAGGTTGGCCACTGTTCGACCAAGCGTTCGCGCTTTCTGACCTGAATGATGGTCATTGTCACCGAATAAATCAGCGCCACTGTGGCAAGAAACAGGATGAGAACACCGATGAATTTGACTTCTTCGATGCCTTCGCGGTACCGCCAAAAGGCAAAGCCGTGACCTGTGACTGCGGCAAAGAAGCTCATACCGGTCACCACAATGGGAATGATGATGGTGAGCCAAGACAAGACGGCAATCAGCGTCTGCCAAATTTTCAGTCCCCAGTGGCCTTTATCGAAATAACTATCGGTGTAGAGTTGTTGGCGATTATCTTTCATGTTCACGCTCTTTTCTTTGTGCCACATCGACGGGGCGGCCGTAGAGGTAGCCCTGCATGTGATCAATCTTGAGTAGCTTGGCGAGTTCCGCGTCTTGATCATCTTCAACGCCCATTAAGACAAGCTCGATGTGATGTTGTTGCGCCAGCTTGCGCCAGAATTGGAGGTTGAGGTCGAGCCACTCGCCATCCGCTTTTCGAAATTGGCGCATTGAAGCCTTGATTATGTCAGTCACTGGCAACATCCACTCGATAGCATTGAGGTCGATTTGGCGATTGCCGACGTTATCAACCGCGATTTGGACGCCGTATTGTCGCGCCTGCGCGGCTTGTCTGAGAAAGCGACGCCGCTTGGGATACTCGGCTTGCGGATCGATGGTCAGCTCAATGACCAATTGCATCGGCGTGATGCGACTCTGCGCCCAGCGGACAAAATAATCAAATTCCGGACTGATAATTTGGTCATAATCTAGGTTGATCGCCAATGTGTAGGGGAGTGTCGGCAAGCCGTCGAACACGCCATCGAGCAAAAAATCACGCGTTGTAATGGCAGCGTTTCGAGGTGTTCGGGTAGGCGCCAATTGCCTTCGTTATCGGGTTGGCGCAAGAGGCATTCATAACCGGTGATGTCACCGTGACTGTCGACTTGTTGTTGAATGAAATAGCGCAACTCACTTTGCTCTTTGGCCAAGTAGTTGCGACTGCGGACACGTGATCGATAAAAGAAGATGCCGGTCACAAGAAGTGCTAGCACCAAAAGGGCCAAAGTGACCCAAAGCAATATTCTGGTTAAAAAAGCTAGCAATACCGTCCCTCACATTCACGATTTAACATTATTTTTTGTAAATATTTCATATCATGGATATTTTACTCTACCCATACCAATAAGCAACAAAATTTAATGCACAAAATATAATCGTACCAAATCGAGTGCTGCGTCACGTCTTTGGGGCTTTGTCTGGGCGAATATTAACGTTGTGTTCTTGATTATTCCACTGGGTTCGATGATACTTAATAAGTAAAATAAAATGTGGGATGGGTTAGCGAACATGAAAAAACAGCGTGGCGCACTAGCACCTTGGCTGATCACGTCATTGATTGTGGCGATGATGTATTGTCCTGAGCTGGCGAGCAGGCACGAATCAATTGGTCGGCGGCAGTATTTTATCAGGCGATCTCAGTCAGCAGTATCTATCATTCTTCCAATATTATCGGCATGTCCTCTTCGGTGGTTTCGACCAAATGGGATACAGCTTGAGCAATGGGATGGGCGGCTTGATGGCCGGCAACTGGGCGTATTATCTGCTCAGTCCGTTCAATCTCATCACCTTGATTTTCCCGGCAACACACTTGCCAGAAGCGCTCTATGTGCTGATTTGGTTGAAGATTTCACTGGCTGGGGGCGCCATGACCTGGCTATTACAGAAGTGGTTACCGAAATTACATACCAGTTATGCCGTTGCACTCGGTATCACCTATGGCTTAATGAGTTTTATTTTGAATTACCAGTCCAATCTGATGTGGCTCGATGGCATTGTGCTATTGCCCATAGTGATGTGGGCCATGTTGCAATTGTTGCGTGGCAAAAGTTGGGTACCTTACACCCTGATCCTGACGCTGGTGATGATTTGTAACTATTATATGGGGTACATGATTGCCGCCTTCTTGGTGTTGTACTTCATCCTATATAGTATCGATGAGTTCCGTGACTGGCCGGATTTTGTCGCCCGCGGGCTGCGATTTGCTGGGGCCTCGCTCTTATCAGGCTTGATGAGCGCGGTTGTCTTGGTCCCACTGGTGTTGGATATCACGGCCAATAAGAGCAACATTCACACCTCGATGAGTGACATGGTGCACCAAATGATACGGATTCGACCCTTG
The DNA here is from genome assembly GCF_001311785.1 of Lacticaseibacillus saniviri JCM 17471 = DSM 24301. Taxonomy (GTDB): domain Bacteria; phylum Bacillota; class Bacilli; order Lactobacillales; family Lactobacillaceae; genus Lacticaseibacillus; species Lacticaseibacillus saniviri. Next base: position 3,755 of record NZ_BBBX01000034.1, read on the forward strand.
ATTCCGGCACAACTGATCAGCGGCCAGGTGGATCCGCGGGTCCCAAGTATTTTGTGGGTACGCTGGTTGTGATTGCGGCACTCGGTTACTTCTTTAATCGCACTGAAAAGTTAAAGACGCGCTTATTGAGTTTGGCGCTGTTACTGATTTTATTGCCAGCACGCTGATGACGTCCTTATATCTGTTCTGGCACGGGTTTCAGGAACCACAGTCTTATCCGTATCGTTTTATCTATTTGATGAGTTTTTGGCTCATTGTGTTGGCTGCGCGGCAACTCGCTAGCGGTCAGTGGACCAAGCGCCAGTGGCAAAGCATCGGTATCGTTCTCGCGATTTTCCTTGTCTATGACATCTGGATTCGCCACGCGGCCAATCTGTCACTTGGACGCTTAGCCATGGCGACTGTTCTGGCCTTAGCCCTCGCGTGGTTAATCAATGCTTCTCGGCGCTGGCCACAATTACGCTATGTCATCGTTGCTCTGGTCTGCTTAGAAGTCGGTTATGGTGGCACTCGTGCGTTGCAAAATACGCATGGGGTTGCCGGTGATTCCTACCGGACCTATATGAAGACGATGACTGACGTATTAGGCAAGGCGACGGCCAAAACCGATTACGGTCGCTTGGAGAAAACCTTTATGCGGGGCGGCGACCGCGGTGACAGTTACACATATCGCTATCAGGGCATCTCGGCATTTTCTTCCAACAACGATCCTGAATTGGCAGATCTGCTGAGTTACATGGGGATTCCGGCCTATGGTTATTTTGAAGCCTACTTTGGTGGTACTCAGTTAACGGACAGTCTGTTTGGCATTCGAACAATTGTGGATACCACACGCAAGACAAACACGAAGCAGGACTTCTATCACTATGGGAGTCGTGAGGATGTTCATGATTGGCCAGTGGTGGCTAAGTCTGGGGCATTCACCGCGTACCGCAATCCGAACGCCTTACCACTGGGGTTTGCGTCACCTAAGCACTTTGAGATGCCAAACTTCAGTTATGTCGCGATGTTAGATGATCAAACCTGGTTGTTGAATAATGTGTCAGGGACCAAGCGTGTGTATTTTGATCTGTTGAAGCCGCATGTGAGCTATAAGAATGCGCGCATCAATCAGAGCGGACAATATTACTTCCTGCGTAAGAAGAATAAGCATAAGGCCGCCAGCATCACGATTACTTATCCAGTTAAAAAGGTGTGCCCGTCTACGTGACGGTTGGTCAGCAATTTCTCGACAGTGCGACCATCTCAATCGACGGTAAGAAAGTTAACCCATACAAAGAAGCGACTAAGCCAACGCCATTGGGTGTGACGCCTAAGCATAAGACGCTCAAGGTTAAAATCACGATGCACGATGCGGTGATTCCATATAAGACCCTGCAGGCTAATCAACTGGATCAAAAGATGCTCAAGAAGACGATGACACAGCTCAAGCGGGGCGGTTGGCAACTGAACACACTGACGAGTAACCATATCAGTGGCACGATTACCACCAAGAAGAACCAACGCTTGTTGACGACAATCCCTTATACCAGTGGTTGGACGGCAACGGTTGATGGCAAGCCCGCTCGTGTTTATCGCGGCATTGGCCGATTCTTGGCCGTGGACCTAACACCGGGCAAACATACCGTGACGATGCGCTTCAAGACACCGGGATTACGGATTGGCGCACTGATTTCATTAATCGGTGTGGCGCTGTTAATCGGTATCGAGTGGTGGTTGCGTGATCAGTACAAATATGCGAAATAAAAGAGCTGTGACCGCCTAAAGTGGGGTCACAGCTTTTTGTTTGTTTCGGTTAGTTCAGAATCTAGTGCTGATTGAGCGCGGCGATCGGTTGCGTCTTGGCTTTGATAAGGGCTTGCATCCGCGCGGTCATCTCGGAGCGTTCCGTGTCTGGTACGCGGACGCCGGAATCACCGCCAAATGGCATGATTAGTTTCTTTTGTCGATAAACACCATCCGCATCGAGCGTAAATACGCCGCGACCTTCCATCACAGGCCAGGCATAAGGGACGTTGAACGGTCGTGTGTTCTTTTCCGGTGCACGAAGAATGATGGCGTAGTGCTTACCAATCTGTGGCAGATCGGCATCAGCAGACTCAACGGTGACCACATCGTCCGATTGCGCTTCTTGCTGGTCGGTCCAGGGCTTCATGGCGACTGGCGCCAGCATCTCTTTCTTGGTAATGTTACCGCCCATGAACATGACGTCGACGGTGTGGCCTTGTTGTTTGGGTCACCCGTTAAGACTGATCGACAGCGACAGTCGCCAGTGTGTACGGCATATTGGATTGCACCAAGCTACGTAGATGGGTGACGGTGCCCAAGAAGGTGAGCTGACTCGCATTGATGTAGTCATCAAAAGTGTTAATGGGTGGGCCCATGCGTATAGCTGAACTCATATCAATATCTACAGGGGATCGAGGACCACGGTAAAAATTGGCCTGCGTCCAGTCAATCGCGGGTGTCATCGCGACTGTTGGTGCGACAGTGGGACGTGTTGCGTGCTGATACCAATACAGTGATGGTACGCCGATGAGCAGTAGGGCCGCGGCGAGGGCAACCAGGCGCCAAACGCGAGTATGCCGATGCTTAGGTAGGGCATCGAGCGCCTTTTGCATGACCTGCTGCGCATCATCTGGTTGCTCGGTTATCGTACGATCAATCAAAGCGCGTAACGGATTAGTTTTCATAGTAGTCGCCTCCTAGCCACTCCTTGAGTTGTGCCTTACCGCGTCGCAAATGCGTCTTGATGGTGTTTTCAGACAGACTTGTCAAGAGATGAATCTCGTGAATACTCAAACCGTTGTAGTAGTACATCAGAAGTGTTTGCTGATAGCGCTCGTTAAGTTGGCGGATGCCATTCAGGATATCCATGCGCATTTCGGCGCGCAATTCACTATCGCCACTCGGCACATCGGGTAGTGGCACATCTGGTGCTTCATGCTGATGCTGGGCATATCGCTGATAGCAGGTGCGAATCAGAATTTTGGTCAACCAGGTGCGAAAATAAGCTGGCTTTTTAATGTGTGAATACTTGTAAAGGCGGTTAGCGTGGTTTCACTGATGACCTCCTGAACGTCAGCATCGCGCGCCACATACAATTGCGCCATTTTGACCAAATAACTGGCCTGTGTCTGCATTATCGCCGCAAACGCCTTGCGATCACCCGCGATTGCCCGCTTAATTTGTCGTTCATCCAACACCCATCACCCGCCTTTATACCCATTAGTGGTTATTCATCGCCAAAAGTTTCATCGAAATGATATTTTTCACTCACCATTATTGCTTGTGCCAAGTGGTGTTATACTGAACGAGCACAACGCAACAATGGAGGAAAATATGACACTCAAATTAACGTTTCATCATATCGGTAAACCTGTTCCGCTAGCTGAAATCAAGGATAACCCCGAAACCAAATACAGTCCGCTCTATGATATGTATTCACTCGATATGGCCAATGATCTCAGCGTTCCCATTGAATTACACGCATTTGGACCTGATAGTTCACTCGATCACCGTATTCAAACAGAGGCCCACGTGGCCTTTAAAGTCAACGATATTGAAGCGGCACTGAAGAATCAAACAATTATTATGCCTAAGTATACGCCATTCAAAGACTATACTTGTGCGATGATTCTATTGAACCAACAGCCCGTCGAATTGATTGAGACGACACTTTCAGAACGAGAAATCTGGGGTGATGGCATCTTTAAGGACAGTATCTTGTATCCGGATGGCAAATAAAAATAGCCGGTTGTGCCTTCAATGTGAAGCGCGACCGGTTATTTTTGACTTGTTGAAGTAAAGAATATTTTCCAAAGAAAGTAGCAAGTGGCGCCCCAAAAGTACACCGCCAGCACGAGGACGATGGTGAATCCACCCCAGTGGCCCCATAGGATATAGGTGAAGAAAGAGATGAGGGCGGCAAGAAGAATAGTGGGAATCAAGGCCAATAAGCGCCGGAACTTTGAGTGATTGGGATTCTTCAGATAATCGGCGTATTTATAGACGAAAAAATCAACAATTGTTTGAAAAACAATATCGAGCATGATGTCACCGCCTCCTCGGTTGATAAAGCGTTTCACTTGTTGCCATCATTATAAAACGGGCCGTCCGGGAGTCAATCATGTTGACTCTGCCGTGCGCGTTCCATGCCCAATCCCTCGGCAAATGAGTGGTCATTCATTTCATCGAGTGGTATGCTGAAACAAATGAAGTTAGTGGGTGACATTATGGGAAAAATTGCGATTGTAGTAGACAGTACTTCAGGACTCACTGAAGCAGACACACAGACTTATCCCAACTTGGTGATCGTGCCCGAAACGGTGACTTTTGGCTCAGAAACCTATCGCGAGGGAATCGATATCGATAACAAAACCTTCTATCAGCGATTGGCAGAGGCTAAGACATTACCCACTACGGCGCCGCCAACAACGGAACACATGAAAGAAATTTATGATCAATTAGCAGATCAAGGTTATACCGCTGTCATCAGTATCGATTTGACGGTTGGGATTACCACTTTCTTGACTAACTTGGCGATGGCCTTACAAGATTATGATCGGATTCCGGTGACGTTAGTTGATTCCTATATTACCGCGCTGCCAATGGGCTACATGGCGCGCGTGGCCGCACAGATGGCACAAAATGATGCGACTGTTGAGGAGATTGTGAAAGAACTCGATCATTTACGCAACAACTTGGGCAGTTATTTTGTGGTCAGCGACTTGAAGAATTTGGTGCGTGGTGGCCGCCTCAAGAATGCGCAAGCCATTGTGGGCACCATGTTGCAGGTGCGACCAATTCTGTCGATGATGAATGACCAGCATGAAATTCGGGCTATCGATAAGGTGCGGACGGTCCGCCGCGCTAAGGCTTATCTTGAAGATAAACTCGATGAGGCACTCAAGGCAGATCCCAAACGCCGAGTTTTCCTGATGGGAACCAATAATCAGGATGAACTGATTGCCTGGCGCAAAGAATTGGCACCAAAGTATCCAGGTATTATTTTTGAAGTGTTCGATATTACACCAGTCGTCGGTACGCACATCGGTAACCAAGCATTGGCTGTCGTGTGGGCACCGGAGAGTGATGTGGCGGTTCAACAAGAGGACCGGTTATAAAGAAACAGAGCCTGTGACAAAACCACGATTTGGTTTTGTCACAGGCTCTTTTGATGTGGATAGGAGTGACGCGTTTTTGCCTTTTGCACACCTCTTCACGACTTGAAGATTAATTTGCTAAAGACATAGTTGGCCACAATGACGACCACTTGGCTCACCAATTTGACCAGCAGCACGGATAGCCCCATCACGGTAATGCCCAGATACATGATGCCGTTATCGAGAACCAATGAGAGCGCGCGTAAAACAAAAAAGGCGACGAGCTCTTGGATGAAGCGGCGGCGATTTGTATATTGTGATTGGAAGACCACACTTTTATTGGTGAAGAAGGCAAAAATCACGCTGACCAACCACGCAACGGTATTGGCCCACAGAATCGGCATGTGCATGGCGTTAAGAATAAAAAAAACCACGATGTTGACGAGTGTTGTGAGACCACCGATGAAGAGGTAGCGAATTAAGGTTTCGTATTTTCTGAAAAGAGCAAGCATGTATGTTCTCCTTATTGTTGTCGCGAGTATTATAGCACAAGTTTATGCGTCATCTGACCTCAATTTTGGCTCAGACAAGCGTCTCGAGTTAGCGTATAATAAACTTGTATACCTTTATTATTGAAAAGTATGGAGGAATTCACACGTGAAGCAAGTTGCTATT
>NZ_BBBX01000035.1 GCF_001311785.1 Lacticaseibacillus saniviri JCM 17471 = DSM 24301
GATAGATATCGTTTTCAAATTAACTTTCCTCTCTATTATCGATATAGCTTTTATTTTACTTAATGTCGATTTTACGGAGTTCTTTTACTAACTTTTTGGGATCGGAGGTATCCATTTTTTCCAAGTCTGATAAGGAACTAGAGTTCCAGCTGCGTAGGGGTAAATATGATAGAATTTTTGCTGAGCGTAATCAAAATTCTGTGAGATGGACGGATTCCACCACCAGTCATGGTGAGGAACTTCGAGATAATACCGAGGTTGGAAATTCTGTGTTGCTTCATATTGAATTAGTCTTGTTGAAGCAACTTTACCTTCGTAAATAGGCAAAAGAATCGTAGTCATACAGAATAAGGTTAGTACCATCAGGAAGACGGTAATTGCTTGTAGCCATTTTGGTTTTGGCAAATAGGCTTGCCAAAGTCTACCCCACCAAATTAGAAGAAGAAGTTGTGAGCCGAATACTGCTCGAGGGCCAAAAGGATGAACAATTAAAAACGGCAGTACCAGGAACAGAGAAGCCAGGACTAAATACCAAGAAATTAAATCTTGAAATAATAGTGCTGTAGTAATAATCACAATACTAATGAAATAAGAAATATGAGATATTAGAATGATATTTTGAGATAAAGGAAAGAAGTTGTTTTTGGCCAAATAAAATTCACAAAGATAAAAAATATTAGTAGCAGAGCTGAAAATTGAATGGCATACACTTGCTGCGGATTTAGTTTAGAACGTTGATATACTAGTAAAGAAAAGACTGTCAAGGTGATCAGAAGTGGTAGCCACAGATATTCTCCAAATGTCAAGGCAAAAACCTTTCGAAAATTACTGGATATCTGACTGATATTCAAACCATGTCCGCTGATGGATTCTTGTGTAATCCACGTCTTTCCAAGTAGGATGATTGTTCCAACAGAGCTACTGCAGAAAAGTACCCACCAATGTCTAGGCACCTCTTGTCTGCGAAACTTATAAATAGTGATGAAAATAGAAATACTCAGCAAATTCAATAATGTAATAGGTTCATTAATCCATGAAGCTAGGAGTGACCATAGCCCCAATATAATCAAAATGGGAATAGTATATTGATGGGATTTTTGTCAATGATTTCTGTATCTGCCAGTGTCAATAGCCAAAGCGGAAAAACAAGAGCAAATACGTAATTAATAAACCCGGCATTCCAACCGAACGTTTGAGCTACTATTATTTTCGGCAACCAAAGTAGTCCCATCATAATGATCATTGATAACCAAGTACTTCGGGTGAGCTTGGTTGATAAATAAGATAAGATAGTCAATGTGCCGGCATACAGTAAATGTAAGAAGAATTGCATTTTGGTAACAGAATAATTAATGCATTCCCAAAAAAGCGCCCATCTCCAGAAGTACCGGTTAAATTTTTCCAGCGTAAGTATGTTTGAACAGGAATACTTCCCCAGCCTAAATCATCACTAGTCAACGGAAATGCAACGGACATTAAAAAACCGATAATAAATGTGAGTGTTAGTAGCATATAGAGATTTCTTTTTTTATACACAATAATTCCTCGTTAATCAAAAATTTTGACAGTCTTTCTTCATAAGATACAATTAGTCCCTAATAATACAATACCAGAATATAGTATACATGATAATGTGACTGCTGACAGAAAAAATAGCGTAACAGAAAATAAAGTTATTGACTGAAGTTTGGTGGGCTTAGACAAACGCTTGTGTTGGAATATGCACTAGATTTCGTTGTGCATTAATCATAACGAGCTATGCCCAAAACGTAGATGATTTAATTTTTGTACACTACTAAGCTTCTCCAACGTCAAAATAGTTGATTACTTGTCTTGGGTTAATCCGTTGGCCCGCTTGTACTTAGGAGTCAATGTTATTCACACCAAAACATTGACAAGTTGTGTCATAACCATTACCAACATGAATTACGATTGCAACATTTAAAGGCTGTGGAATTGTTTAGATTCCCAATGAATTTAATTGCACCAGAACGTACAGCCGGAATTTCGCACTACTCCCTAAGTTGAACTACCGAGTTTAGACCATCGTGATAGGCTTGATAGTTACTATATTTTGGGATGCTGAAAACAGTCAGCAAAGACGATTATCATTGTGACGTTCTTAACTGTCGCAATCCTGTTAGTAATATCATCAATATTCTAATTACGCAATTTGTGTCCACGATGCTGGTGAAGTGCAACTGAAAAATAGACGATCCGGATTACAATGAGGTTTACCCCTAAAGTTGGAACTGAATAGTTTGATTTAATTAGGCGACCAGTTGCTGTTCGAATTCGAGCGGTGATTGGCCGCCTAATTTTATTTGGATGCGCGCTGTATTGTAATACTTAATCCATTCGTCGATAGCTGTCTTTAATGCTTGATAGTTGGCGTAACTTTTTGCTGGACCAATCTCTGTTTTAAGTTTATCGAACACAGTCTCACAGGCCGCATTATCTAAACAGGTGGAACGGCGAGACATGCTCTGCTTGATGCGTCCATGCTTCAGTAATTTTCGCCAAGATCTATGTTGGTACTGCCAGCCCTGATCACTATGTAATGTCACTTGATAGCCGGTTTGTGGTAAATCATTTATGAGTCGATTCAATGGCTTTAGCGCAGACTCAAGATTAGGGTGTGAACTAACAGTCCAAGAAACAATTCGATTACTCCAAAGGTCTTTAACTACTTCCAGATAAGCTTTACCTCCATTGGTGGCTTTCAGTTCAGTGACATCTGTAACTAGCTTTTGGTAAGGCCTATCGGCCATATTTCTCCGACGTAGTCGATTCTTTGCGACTCGCCCGCGCGGACCTTTGGATGAATCATATTTGCGTGTGCGCTTTCGATAAACACTACTGTTAAGGCCTAACTCGGACATGATTCGTTGTATCCGCTTATGATTTGGTTTCTCTCGGCCTTGGTTCTCATACATCTTGCGAATAGCTGCAGTAACTCGGGGGACACCGTAGTTTCCTTTATGCGCTTTGAACACATCTTTGACGTGTTGCTTCAATTCCTCATCTGCATCAGGTTCTTGAAGCTTCTTCTGCCAATATTGAAAGACCGACATGGAAATTGGCAATGCTCTAATCAAGTCAACTAGTCGGTATTTTGTCCTGAGTTTGATGATGACTTGGCTGAGTTGGCGTTTGGATGCTTTCTCAAGGCTTGTAATTTTTTAAGGCGTCTACGCGTATCCGCAAGGATAAATTCTCCTGTTCTAGGCGCTTGATTTTGTCCTGATCTGTTTCTTTTGTGATGAGTCCTCACTCCTTGCCGCATTTCTAGTAAAGCTTGTTCACCGAAAGCATTGTATTGTATACCCGCTCCCAACGGACAACCGCTTCAATGGATAGCACGTCAAAGTGTGCGCATGTTTCTCGGAGAGATGCTTGATTATGTTGTTTCCACTTTACAAGAGTGACTCTCATTTGACCAGTTATTTCCGCCGGCCGAAGCAGTCCAGCTCGACCATGAACCTCGTAGACCGCAACCAGTATTCTGAACAATGATTCAGAAATGCCGAATTGTCGAGCCACTGACAGCTTGGATTGAACGCCTGTTAAATACGTCTCAACCGCTTTGATTTTTGTTGCCATCAAAATTTTAGTCACAAAATGAGGCTGTGACATAACTATTTGGTCTAAAGCGAGAGCTCTGGGATCTTTGGATTTCCGGAGCTCTCGCTTTCTGATAGAATAATAAAAAGATGCATTGGTCTCGACCACCGATGCGTCCATCTGCCTGCAAAAAGATATCTCAAAATGCAAGATTATTGAACATGAACCAAATTAGTCTGGAAATGAGGATATCATTTGTTCCTGAAAAAAGCATCCTGCCCATGAAATCAATGCTCTGGATGAGGCCATTGAACCACAATTCCACTACACTACCGGTCGGTCACGGGAATATAAGGCCGAGGTCACAGATCTTGAAGATAACCCAATTCCTGCGGCCATGACCAAGGGCGGCAGGAGCTGCACAATCCAAGTAAATGCAGAACTAGTAGAATACTTTAAAGCAAAACAACGTGACCAGCTTTCAAACATCGATATGCGCAACGTAAGATTGATGTTGAGCCCGTTTTGGACATCTGAAGGCCTCTTTGGGATTCAGTCGGTTTACCGTTCGCGGTCGCTCGAAGGTGAAAAACCAGATTGGGTTCGTCCTCATGGCATGGAATATGAAAAAGTTGGCCCTGACAATAGCTAATTTTTACCGCTACGACAAACTAAAAAGCAGACGAATCAAAAATCACGAAGATTTTCGATTCGGCTACTCTTTTGAGGGGGGTGTCACACCACCTTTCTTTTTGGAAAAGCTTGCATTTTAAATTGATGGTGTTACTATATAGACAACAAGTTACATATAAAGTAACAAGTGCCGCGCAAACAAAAGGAGAAATTCAATTGACAAATTATGCAATTACAGGTGTTACTGGCCGTTTCGGCCGTGCTGCTTTAAAGACTTTAATCGATTTGGTACCTGCTGATCACATCATCGCGTTAGCACGCAATGTTGAAAAGGCAAAGACAATGGTTCCTGCTGGTGTTGAGGTTCGCCCTGGTGATTATGCAAACACTGACCAGCTCAAGGCTTCATTGACTGGCGTAGATCGCTTGCTGTTAGTTTCCTCACAACCGGGTCAGGCAATGCCTCGGCTTCAACAACACAAAGATGTGATTGATGCCGCAAAGGCCGCCGGTGTGGCTTATATTGCTTACACCAGCTTCCCACACGCAGATACAGCAACGACACCACTTGCTGATGATCACAAGCAAACTGAAGCTTACATTAAGGCATCAGGGTTGGCTTACTCATTCCTGCGTAACAACTGGTATCTCGAAAATGAAGCTGATGTGCTGAAGGGCGCAATGGCTGGTCAGCCACTCGTTTATTCTGCTGGTGCAGGTAAAGCAGGCTGGGCGCTCGAACGCGAATACGCTGAAGCTGGTGCCCGTGTCTTGGCTGCTGATAACACAAAGGCTATCTATAAACTTGCTGGTCAAGCTCGGACCTATCAAGATTTGGCTGATGCAATCGATGCTTCATTTGGTGTTTTGGCCGTAGATGATGCGGCCTACGAACAAGGATTAGAAAAAGCGGGTCTCGATGCAGGGACTGCTGCACTCGTGACCTCTTTCCAAACTTTGATTCGTGATGGTCAACTGGATGAAGACACTGATGACTTACCAACTGTTTTGGGCCGTGAACTCACACCATTGGCCGATGCCATCAAGATTGTGACGGCGGAATAGACTGGTCGTCCTAGCCATTCTGTATTAAGATAAGCACATCACGAAAGTTGAGGGAGATTTATGCGCTTTTCAAATAAACTTAGCGATGCGGTGCACATTCTGTCCTATATCGATATCTACAGTGATGGTGACTTATCGAGTCAGGCAATTGCGGACAGTATCGGTTCAAATCCAAGTGTTGTCCGGCGCTTGATGTCGCGCTTAACCAAAGCCGGTCTCTTGCAGACACGGCCAGGCATTGTTGCCCCAGCACTCGCTAAAAATCCAAATGAAATCACGTTGTTGGACGTCTATCGTGCCGCAGATGACAATCAGAATCTGTTGCACGTCGACGAAAAGACAAACCCCGCCTGCATTGTGGGTGGCAATATCCAAGACACCTTGAATGTGATTTATGATGATATTCAGGATCAAGCGGAGCAGCGGATGCAAGGCATCACGGTGCAATCGATTATCGATGACATCTTAGTGCGCGAAAGCCACAGAACTGATCGTTAGTTGGAGATGGATATCAACCCTAAGTCCGTGCCTTAACACTTCTGACCTTGCTATAATAAAGGTATCAAGAAGCGGAGGGATAACAATGGGTAACTTAACACGTTCACGCAATGATCGACTGATCGCCGGTGTTTGTGCCGGCATCGCGAAACGCTTAGGCATTGAAACATTTTGGGTTCGACTGATTTTCATTATCGGTGGTGGCGTCTTTTTCTGGATTTATATCGCACTCGCGTTTATCCTGCCATACGGAGATTAATGAATCATCAACCAAAAGAGGTTGTGACAAAGATTTGATTTTGTCGCAACCTCTTTTTTGTGCTTTTTAAATCTGATGTGTTGCTACCAGAGTATCGACGGCACTCAGAATCGCTTCTTGTGTGGAACTCACTGGCTGCCAACCGAGAATTTGCTTGGCTTGTTGATTGCTGACGTTGTGATTAACGGTCTGCATCAGGCGGTTCTCACGTGCATTTTGATTGAATAGTGCCGCCACACCGAGCAACCAACCAGGCACTTGGCGGTGGGCCGTTTTTTCGGCCAAAGCGGCGCTCACGCCGGATAAGCGAGACAATCTGGGGCAGTGATAGTGTTTGATCTTCAACCGCAATGAAACGTTTGCCAGCGGCTGCCGGGGTCTGCATCGCTAGCACGTGCATGGCGGCCACATCGCGAACATCCACGATATTAATCTGCATGTCGGTAATGACACTCTTGGGATTGAGTAGGTACCGCAGAAAATCAAAACTGCCAGAAACGTGATTATCAAGCGCTGGTCCCAACATCGCACCGGGGTTGATCACGGCAAATTCGAGGGCAGAGTGAGTCTGATCGAGATAATCCCAGGCCGCTTTTTCGGCAATTAATTTGGAGCGTTCATATGAAGAGAGCCCGCGTTGATCGGGGTCGGTCCAGTCGGCTTCAGTGGTGACGCGTTGGCGGTCCTTATTGCTAAATGCCACGGCACCCAGATTGCCGGTCATGACCATGCGCTTCACGCCCGCCTGCTCAGCGAATTTGATCAATCGCATAGTGCCTTCAACGGCAGTGTTGGTCACAGCATCGGGTGTCGCATTGGTGGCACCGACAAAGACGGGAGCTGCTACGGAAAAGAGGGTGGTGACGCCATTCAATGCATCCAACCAATGCGCGTCCTGGGTGAGGTCAGCTGCGACAAAACTGAGCTGATCCAGATGCGCGACATGATTGGCTGATAAGGCTTGGCGCACCTGGTCTTGCTTATCTAATGTGCGTAAGGTGGTGCGGACCTGATAATTTTGATTGAGTAATTGACTGATGATGTGGAGTGCCAGGAAGCCATTGCCCCCGGTCACGAGTACTGTTTCTGTCATGTGTGGTGTTCTCCTTTGTTGTTTCTGTTATACTATGTAGCGTAAACCTTAGACATTGGTCTAACGCAAGGAGAAAATTTAATGACTTATACAATTAAAGAAGTTGCCGCTAAAACAGGCTTGTCCGCATACACGTTACGTTTCTATGATAAGAAGGGCTTGCTGCCATTCGTGGCTCGAGATGAATCCGGGTATCGAGCCTTCACCGATGGGGATCTCAATCTGCTGCACACGATTTGTTGCCTCAAAGACACGGGCATGAAAATTGACGATATTCGCACCTATATTGAAGCGGTGATGGCTGGTCCCAAAACGGTGGATACGCGCCAAGCATTATTGACAGCACATCGCCAAGCCGTTGAAGATGAAATCGCCAAGTTGCAGCAGAACCTTGAAGAGGTCGATTACAAGCTGGCGATGTATAGCGCACCGGATGCCACAGAACGCGTGGCGACGGAGTACAACATGGCTCAAATGGAAAAGATTGCACTCAAACTGCCGAATCCCTACGTCAAACAATGAGAAATCTGGTCAGTTGCCAGGTTGAAGCGCGGATCATTGGTCTGGTCGCCACTTTCTGTCGATAAATCGCTTGATATCGCCTTTAGTCGCGCGTCATTTTCAGGTACAATAGATGACGTGTATGAAAATAAGGAGAACAATCAAATGACAGACAAAAATGAGGTTATGCCATTTTGGGCGGAATTCCGGACCTCACCTGAATATAACAGTGTGAACACTTATCCTGAACAATCCGTGAAAACCACCATTGAGGCTTTCGGTGCCATGATGGCAAGTATGACCAGCACACCGATGAAACAGTGGCAGGTCAGTGACTTACAGCCAGTGTTGGAAGACTTGGTTGAGACCGCAACGAACGATACTGATCCCGAGGCGGGCAATGTCCTGACGGGAACCTATGACAGTATTCGAGCGATGCTGCGTTACCTGGCGAGCCAGCAAGAAATTGGCATGACCCGCGCGCAACTGAACGACATGTTAGATAAGTTTGAAGCAGCCAACGGATTAGAGGGTGAAGAAATGGCTGAAGATACCAATGACTACCAAAAGAATCGTGATATTAACGATGATCCTGAATTAGCAGCATGGCAAGAACACACAGCCCGCGACATCGATCGCTATACTGTGGAATGGGTGAATGCTTATGTCGCTAGTCCAGCATGGCAAACACGCAGTACCGAAGTGACGCCAGAATTCTTGACCACAACATTTAAGATGCTGGCACAAAACATCTATGATCAATATCGCAAGACGCCTAAAGCCTGGACCAAAAAGGCGATTGTGGGCGTGATGACCGGCAATTTTGTCAGCAACGTGGGTTTCCGTGAAGCTGAATATGAAATGTTGGCGCCAGCTTTTTCTGATCTGTTAGCCTACCTGGGTGAAGAAGGCTTACTCAACAGCAAGCGTGCCAGTGACTACCAACGCTTCATTACAGCCGCTGCACCAGAGATGATTGAAATGTCCAAGGACAGCGATAACTTCAGCCCAAGCAAAAATGGCCACTGAAATGATGGCAGCGGGCGTCGATCTCACCGATCAAGCTGCTGTTCAGGCCTACATGGCAAAGAAGATGGGCAAGAGCCAACCAGAACCTAGCCAAGCTGAATTGGATGCGGCCATGGCAAATCCCGCTGCATTAGTGGACCTGGCGAATAAGTATGATCCAGATCCCGATAAGAAGTATCTGAGTGTTCAACGTGTACCCGATCACGATGGCTTACAGTGGCGTCAAAAGACTGCAATTGCCGTACATACACAAGGTGTCATTTCCGGGTTACAACTCTGGGCCATGCGCGATACCTATCAATTGCCTGGCAATTGGGGTGCCCACGATGTTATCAAGAACATGAGCGAAGTCATTGATGTGATGTATGCGCAAAACTTGGAAACACCAGCCGATTGGTCCGTGGCGACATGGGAAAACTTCGGTAACTGGATGCGCGATAGCCAAAGTAAGAAGCGCTACGATGAAAACATTCAGATGCTTGAAAGTCTGATGGCACTGTTGACCAAGGGGGGTATTTTGAGTGCCCAACAAGGTCAACAATTACCAGCCGCAGTCCGTGGCGATGCGATTCCTGAGGTTGCTGGTCCAACCAAAGTTAAGGGGAATGTCATCTCAATGAAGAAGGCCCGCAAGTTATTGAAGGCAATGAAGCACCGTTAAGAAGAGGCTGTGACAAAAGGCGCTTTGAGTGGGAGGATGAACAGCCTTTTGGAACGCGATTAAGTTATTTTGATTAGAAAGTCGAGAAAGAGTTGGACCGGCATGT
>NZ_BBBX01000036.1 GCF_001311785.1 Lacticaseibacillus saniviri JCM 17471 = DSM 24301
CCCCGTCATAGACGGCAAATTCAACACATCTAGGGTGGCCCCCTTACTTTGAATGGTGTTCATGATCTGAGTTAAATCATGGTTGTTTCGGCCCAAGCGATCTAGTTCAGTGACCAGGACAATATCACCCTCGCGGATATAAGCCAGCAGTTTTTGCAGTTCAGGTCGATTGGTGTTAGCCCCACTTAATTTATCCGTAAATAATTTATCCACGCCTTTTAAAGCCGCTAACTGTCGATCTAAATGTTGCTCCTTGGAACTCACACGCGCATAACCGATTTTAGCCATTTCCAGTTCTCCTTTTGGACAGTTCTAATGAACACTTGCAATTCCTAGTATAGCACAGAAATAAAAAGGCCAATAGGGTATACCCTATTGGCCGTTTTTGATCCATTATCAATGGCTTTTTAAATTAGGGCCTAGTACTTTTGGAATGGAAATACTTTCCAACACCAAAAATTCTAGACCCGATAAAATTAGTGATTTCCTGATAATTGAATGGGATATTGGTGGTGTTAATATGAGGAATCATGGTCAATATCTGATTATGATCAATAGGGATCATACCAACGTAGAAGTTGTTTAAATCAATAACGGTCAAAGAATTAGGAACACGCAGTTTAAGCGCTTCTTGGGCTAAAACTTTCATATTATAGGCATTATTATCAGATATTAAAGTAATATCACTGCCTTCACAAAGGTAGAAATCTGCTGAAGCAACATTACCAAGTAGCTGAAAAGTTGACTGATTCATGATATCTCCCTGACTATTTACAAAAAAGTGCTTTATTTTGCAGAATTAGGCATGTCACTTTGTTCTAAAAGTATATAATTAAAAGGTTGAGTGTTATATCTTTTATTAATTGTATAGTTTCCATCACTTATACCTCCCCATCACAATGTCCTTAACTTCCTGCAAGTAATCGTCAGTATATTCAGGAACAAGCAGCTGACCATCGATTGCATCCAGCATCACTTTTTCTTTATCTTTTAGTTTCTTGTAAACTATCCTGTCGATAAAGCCCATATGTGCAACATCGCCCTTGGTCATCAAATAGTAGTACCTTGTGTATTGATTTGCTGGTAGTCCCAGACGGTTAATCCGATCTCGGGACTGCAACATGAAGGTCAAATTAAAGTTGTATTCGAAGTAAACCGCGTCGTGTACAGTTTGATGCAACGAAATGGATTCCCCTAAAGTGTTAGGATTCGATACCAGTACTTGTGCATCACCGGTCCGGAAATTATTAATCATTCCTTCTCGATCCTGTTTTGGTGTCGCTCCATAAACCAAGGTAGTTTTAATGCCCATGCCATTAAGAGTATCAGTAATCTTTTGCATGGTACCGACAAACATCCCCCACACCAGGACCTTTTTGCCTTGACTGACCAGCTTATCAATCAGATCAATGCCCATTTCAAACTTAGGCGCCTCTATCTTAGTTAAATCATATTTCTTATAAGCTTCTCCGCTACTGGAATTCTCTTTTTCAACCGTGGCCGTCTGTTTATCCCACACTCCAGAATCAGCATCTACCAGTCCTAGTTCTTTATAGTTGATGTTAGTGCTCAGCAACTCCGGGTTTGTCGAAGCCTGAAGTAACCTGATAAAGGTCGCCAATGTTCCGTTTTCATTTTCATAAATTGCCTGTGCCAGCAGCTCCTGATTTTTGATGGAGCTACTTCTTTAATAATATCTGGATCCGGTTTAGGAACCTGAAGATCCTGTTTGTTGGTCCGCCAGAAAAATGGTGATAACTTCTTATTAACATCTTCTGGATCAATATTATTAAGAGTAGTCAGATCCCAGGCAAAGAATGAAGAGTATTCATCAGGATACATTAAATGCAAGAAATTATAAATATCTCTAAAACCATTTGGAATCGGTGTTCCAGTTAACACATATCGATAATGTGGTGCCCTACTGAGACTGAGAGCAGCTTTAGCTCGCTGGCCACCGACGCCTTTAACCCGGTGAACCTCATCAAAGACCAGCATCGTTTTCGAGTCCAACAAGTCATTGATGATATTTAATTTGCTCTGCAAGGCTTCGTAGTTGATCGTGATCACATCTGCCTTAATCCAATCATGCTTAATGGCTCCGACATTATTGTTGTACTTTTGTCCCGCATATTGAGATAATGAAGTTCTCGCTTCGGCCCAAAGACCTCTTGAAATTCTGTCCGCCACGCAGCAAAAGCATTCAATGGAGAAACGACTAACAGCTTATCAACTTCATTAACTCTAGGACTAGATAAGTAAGCAAAAGTGCCATACATCATAGCAGTTTTGCCAGCACCTGGCACCGAAAAGTTAGCAGCTCGCTTCATGATAGTCATGAAGAAGCTGGCCTTTTCTTGTTCAGGCTTTAATGGCCGGGTAATTTCTTGACTGACAATCGCCCTAAAATTGTCAAACTCTTGCTGCCAACGAGGATCGCCATCTTTAATTGTTAACCCCGCTTGGCTTTGCTCTTTAATGTAGTATTGACGTTGCTGCACAAACTGATTGAATTTGCTACTTGTTTTGACTTCTGGTAATCCTTTTCGCTTTAGTCGCCGATTAAGCTTTTTAACTAATTCCAGCAGCTGAATATAAGTCAAATCTTCCTTAAAAGTACGTTGCTCAGGATCCTTAAAATATGGAGTGAAAATAACTAATCCGCGTTGGGCAACCTTGGTTTCCAGTGTATGGTGATCATCATCTACCAGCTGAAACAAGCCGTCATCATTCTTGATAATGATTGGATTATCTGATTTCATCCCCATACTTGCTGAACAACTCCTTACTCAATTGGTTTAGGTCACGCATATATTTCTGCAGTTCCTTTAGTTGATCTTCACTAACCTCGTTGTAACGAAGACTCCCAATCAGGCCACCATCTTCATTTAAGTCGTGGTAGTACTTCACATTCTGCTTTATATTGCGGATGAACTTATCTACAGACTCACTATTACGGGCATTTCGCATATAGGTGTCAAAGGTATCACCAAGCTCTTCAACGGTTTCGTTTTCATCCGTCAAACTCTGCATCAGATCAGAGGTAGTGTGAATTTCCTCGTCCTGAAGTGATTCTGAAAGATCATCAACCATGTCAGCTACATCATCATTGAAATCTTCATTGTCAACACTATTAACGATATTTTTACCGTATTCACGAATATGAGTCCTGGCTGTATTACCACTAACGCCAACATGAATTTGATAAAGAATCACGCCAAAATATGAATTCATCGTTTCATTCTTGCGAACTTGAGATTCAGGATCGTCGCCAAAATTCTTAGATAACGATTGACCCATTTCATAGAAAAGTGACCACACTTTACTTTCCTTGATAATGTTGAAATTATTCTCTGAAGCACCAATAAATTCCAGAAACTTCTTCATATAGCCCGCACCATCATAATATTTTTTAACTTCTGTTGGTCGCATATGAGAATCAGCTGCGTAATCGGCCTGAGTCATAATTGGGTCATCACCGCTAGTGGTTTGGTAAATATCCACAGCCAGATCAACTGGATCATAATCTTGGCGCTCTTCAACACCCATCTGAATGGCTAACTCTAGCTTTTTGATCTTAGCACGCTCAGTAGTGTTACCATATGAAAACGGCAAAACAACAGATTCAAAATATACTGTCCTGCCAGTAGATTGACGAATATTACGTAATGCCGTATAGCGACGATTGCCATCTACAATCCGTCCGTCATCCAGTACGTACCCATAAACTTGCTGACCAGACTCTTGTATCGATTTTTCTGTCCGCTTCAAGGCTGATGAATTGTCTTGTTCGATTAATTTAGCAACAAAATTGTTATATTGTGGATCTTCTTTATCATTGGCTGGATGCAATTCATCCTGATGCTGTGAAATACCGGTTGCAATCCGACCATTTTTGTCATTGTAATAGACATATTCTAGTGGAATCTTGTAAACATCCAGCGTTTCAGAGCTAACCCCATCAACCTTAATCGGTAACTTGGGCTTGGCACCAGTTTTCTCTAACTTTCCTTCTTTAGCTAATTCGATTAGCGACAACATTTTAGTTCAACTCCCCATTCTCCAATTTATTGATTAAATCATGCACTTCTTGCTCACTAGTAGCCATCTGATAGTAAACCCCAGATTCCTTTAAATGGTCAAAGTACTTTTGTTGAATAATCCGGATTTCTTCATCACCTAAACGCATGTTTTCAGCTTTAGTTTCAATCACCAAATAGATCGGCTTACTACCATGATCAATCTTAAAAATGAAATCAGGTGTCGTTGTCCCATTATCAAAGCGGGGAATTTTGATAGCTTGCTTAGGTAATTTTCCAAAGACACTAATCTTCGGCCCATACGACCGTTGTAAAATTTTTAATTCTGGATCAGCACTGTCATAACGCAGCGGTGGTCGATCATACAAGTACTTTTCATCAGAAGTTGAATTTGATTGGTATACTCCAAGTACGCTAGCAGGAACTGAATCTACAAATTCCTGCTTCTTGGCATTGTAAATCGAGGTGGAAGCCGAAAACTTCAAAGGCTCATAGCTATATGAAGTCTTGATTCGTTCGTTAAACTGATTGTTAAAGGTTCGAATTAAGTTACCTAATGTTTTTTCATTAATGTAATTAGTATTGTTTCTTAATCTCTTAATTGCCTTAATCATCAGGTTGTTCAGCAAGTTTACTGATAAATCTGTTTGTTGGGCCAGAATCTTAAGAAATTTACCATATTTACCATATTTCATGGTCAAATATTCAGTACTATAATCCGCCTGCGTTTCACGAACAGACGCTGAACTACTATCAGTCACCACTTCCTGGTGGACCATCTGAGGACTCTGCAAAACAAAAACTTTATTGTCGCTATCGTTAAAGACGTTCCGGGCAACAGTTTCGGCATCTTGATTAACCGATGGATCAAACTTGATCATTTGCCGCTTAGCCAATTGCAGCCACAAGTTTTTCAATTGCTGCCAATTTTGCTTGCGTAACTTAACAGTTGTGCTGTCTTTTGAATTTTTATCTCGAACCTTATCCTTAGCAACTTTAGTTTCTTGGACTAATTCTGGATAAAGATAACACAACGCATCATAGCCGGTCATCGTTTGACCATCTAATTCAACGTTTTCTTTAAATTTGTTAGAACGAGTAATCACATTATGGGCATCTAAATCATCAAGCAGCTGATCCTCATCAAACTTAGGATCAATTTTTGTTTAGCTTTAACAATCAGCTTGATCATGTCATCAGTTAATTCTTCTTGGTTCAGTTTTATCGGTGAATCATCATTAATTTCACCTACTAACTTTTGAGCAAAATCTCGTTCATCATAACCAATTAAGAAAGATAGACGACTCTGCCACTCATCCTGATTCAAACGGTGACCAGTTTCATCAACCGGAAGCCGTAAACCACGACCAACTTCCTGAATCTTACTAATCTCGGAACCGGAAGTACGTAACTTGGCAATTGTGAAAACATTCGGATTATCCCAACCTTCACGCAGCGTCCACTTTGAAAAGAGAAAGCGACGAGTTAGCCAGTTACCATCTTTATCCTTAAAGCTAAGTAGTTTTTCCTTATTACTAAGAATATCCTCAACTTCAGCTTGAATATCAGCATCTGAACTGCCGCGATCTTCACTGAAGTAGCCAGCATATACGTCCTGATGTTCTGACTGCAAGCTCCTTAAAGTAGCTTGCAAGAATGAACAATAATCTTTTTCTCGATCATCTATTGCCATCTCATACCGGCCAATCAGTCTCTTTAATTTTTCAGTTAAAAGTCGTTCAAATTCTTTGGCAAGCCAGCCTTTACTGCTATTTTCTCCTCGAAAGCTTGAAATACTATCAATGAAAAACAAGGACAAGGTTTTAATTTTAGGCGCATTATCCCCAGAGTTAGGACGCAGAAAATTTTCCTCTTCGGCTTTAAAGTGGCAGTCCAAGGCTTGCAAAATAATCTCTTTCTGGTAACTTTGCGCGAAAGTGCCCGGGATTAATTTCATGTCTTTAGCCAACGCCAATCCATTAGATAACTCATGATCCGTGCCACCGGCATAAGTAATATCCCCTTGAAAGCCTGGATCGACATCTGCAAGGTTTTCACCAACACCTAGAGAGTATTCTTTTTCCCTTGGGAAAGGATCAATTCTTTAGCTTTAACCTGTTTAACCTCGTACAAGTTGCTTGCTTGCTCTTCTGGCATATCTGGGTAATCGATATCGATTCCCTTAACTAAACCTTGATTAAAGCTATCGACGGCATCTAAGTTGAACTGGGGTTCACCACGGTAATAATCAATCTTAGTAACCTTGTTTTTGCCACGCCCACTTGTTGTTTCCGGGAAAGTAGCTCCAAAACGGACAATTAATTGGGGCTTCATTGCTTTAATATCTTCATAAAACTTTTTACCCCGTGGGAATCGCTGCGGCTCGTCAATAATGACTACAGGTCTAGTTGCCGCAATGGCCTTAATTGGTGAAGTTTCGCCACCAAGCAAAGTCTGATCATAATCATCATGGTGCATGGACTTAGAATGAAGCATCCCTTGATTAACCAGCAGTACCTCAATTTGATTAGTATTCTGTCTAGTTGCCTCCACAAATTCAGATAACTGTGCCGGGAAGTTACGACGGCCTGAACGTGTACTAAAATCACCTGCGTTAATGACGTTTAATTGTACCCGAGTATTTTCATAGAATTCACTAAAATGCTGTTTAGCATAATCACTGGTAATGAAACTACGAGTACCCTCTTTAATACTTGGGCTAGGCACTGCAATGACAAACTTAAAGAGACCATACTTTTGATGTAATTCATACATCATTCGGGTATAAACATAGGTCTTTCCCGTACCTGTTTCCATCTTGATGTCAATATTAGCTTTATCGTTGTAGCGGTACTTAATCAGCGGATTGGCATAGATGTAGTTTGCATTGGGATCATTACTCATCGTATCCATTCCGGGAAAAGATTTATCAATGGCAGTCAGAGCGTCAGTTTGATGCTGTAAAGTTTCTAGTTTAATCTTCATGGCTTAGTACCTCTTGATCAAAGTGACTTTACTATCTAACTGCTTCAGACCATTTTCTAGTTCGCGAAGTTCGGCGACGTTAAAGGAATAGCCAAACAGAACCACACTCTGTACTTCTAACTGGTGAGTACCCAGTTGATTTAACAGCTCTTTGGTCTGGTCAGCTCCCCAGCCTTCATTAATCAGGTAGAGACGATTATTTTCAACTTGATGAGCTGTGTAATTGCCAAACTTAATTTCTTCAACGTTGGTATCGAAAGAATACCCATCCTTAGCCAGCCAGGTAGTAAGAATGGTGTCTTCACCAGCCGTATCTCCAGCTACTTCTAAACTCTGGCTAGAGAAACCGTCAACCATATTAGTAAATAAATTGGTATTGTTTGGATCAAAGTCTTCAATGTTTTCCAACGTCTGTTTAATCGGTTTGACAACTCGATAATGCTTGAAGCTACCATCAAAGTTCTCAGGTAAGGTCAATTCATTATCTTCACGAATTTTCTTAGCTGCACGACGAATACGTTCCCGGGAAATTTGATCAATGGATTTAAAACCAGCATCATATGCTGCTTTGCCACCTTTAGTAGGTATCTTTTGGCCCCCTTTATCTAAAATGGGTTTTCCCGTATCTTGATCAACTTTGTAAGTCTTTTCTGGTAACTGAACCATAATAAATTTTCGATGCCCGCCATCCTCAGCATTAAGTTGCATAACGGCATCAGCAGTTGTTGATGATCCAGCAAAAAGTCTAGAATTAACGGATTTTTAGTAGTAATTCTATCAAGAAGCCATCTGATTAATTTAGTAGGCTTGGGATATGAAAAATATTCTTGCAATTCTAATTTTTTAATTCTTTGCTTCCCTGTGTACTAGAAAAATTATCTATGACACTCATTGGGGGTTGCTTTCTATCAATTTGTTTATTCGTATTATCGACTTTTAAATATTGTTTTGTGTAAACTGTATACTTGCCGTCGTTATTTTTCTTGAACACGATGAAATCATTTTCAATTCCCCATTTAACTTTATCCTTAGACCATCTCCAAATTGCCCTTTTTCCATTATTATTATCTTTAGGATAAATACGAGAACCATCTGGACACTGTAAGGCATAGTCTAAGGATTGAGAATATGAAATAGATCCCATTCCTAACTTTTGTAAGTAATATTTGCCTCTTTCTAATTCATATTCATCGGATTGATTATATCTTTCGATATTAGATATTTTCATTCCTTTTATTTTTAGTTGAAAATATATTTTGCTATATGTTAGAATGCTTTCGTTTTTATTCTAAACAAGCTTGAGTCCGAAGAACCTCCACCTTCTTTATTTGTCCAAACCAAATTAGCTACATTATTAATCTCACCAAATAATTCGTCACATAAAATAGTTAAATTTGCTTGTTCGTTATGATCTATAGAAATAAAAATGATTCCTTTACTGGAAAGTAACCTTTTAGCTAAAACTAATCTTGGATACATGAAAGTTAACCAAGCAGAGTGACTGGATTTTCCTTGAATACTTTTAAGACGCTCGACTTGTTCGTCATCTAAGCCAAACATATCTTTTAGTTTCTCATCACTATATTCAAAAGAATCTGGATAAACGAAACCATCACTACCGGTGTTATATGGCGGATCAATGTAAATCACATCTATCTTATTCTGGTAATTGTTCTGAAGATGACGCAAGACTTCCAAGTTATCACCAGTAAAGAACAAGTTATTACTGTCTTTCCCTTCACCCTTATTTTGTTTTTCATCAGGGACAATCACTGTTGTCGGCATCTCACCTGCTTGACGCCGCGCATAATCTTTACCAATAAAATCTAGCTGATAACCTTCACTCAGCTCATTGATGTTGTTATTGTCTAATTGATTTTTAAATTTATCTATATCAAAAGAACCATTTTCAGCAAAGAATTCTGGCAACTTTTCTTTAAGTTCATTTAAGAAAGCAGTGTTCGGCTGTACAGTTTCATTGTATTTTTCATTATCCGTTTGCATGAAATTTCTCCTATTCTTCGTTAATTGGTACAGTTTCGCAAATGTCATTAAGGTTGCAATCTAAGCCAGTGCATATTTTCATCAAAAGATCTGTAGTAACATTTGGATTGAAGTCAATATTTGAGACAGATTTTAAGAGACATTCAGAACCGTGTTTACCTTCCACAGCTCAAATAAATCATTAATCGCGATTAATAACTT
>NZ_BBBX01000037.1 GCF_001311785.1 Lacticaseibacillus saniviri JCM 17471 = DSM 24301
GTGCCTTAAAATCGAATGCTAGTGGTGAATACTGGACAAGCCGCAAAGAGCAGGTAATACTTGTGGTAAAAGGATAGGCGTAAACTTGATTATGGGGCACAGTAAACAGCAGCAGGCGCTATTAATCGGTGCGGTGAGCGGGATTACGGCCGTACTTGTGATGCGGCTCAATATTAATTGGCTCATTCAAGCGGGGATGATCGGCATCGCGGTCTATCTCGCCACGCGCTGGGTGGGCCGGCATGATGGGCGAACAAAATAAATCGCCGCAGAATTATCTGAATCCAGATAGTACTGGGGCGTTTTTTATTACAATTAAATGTAAACGGTTTATATGGTGATTGAATAAGTTTCGCGTTACACTTCAAATAGCACGACTGAGGAGGAATAGAATGGCACTCGTGAGTAACAACTTATCGGCGGACAATGTGTCGTTGTTGTATGTGCGTCAGTCCGAGTACCAGGCTGCGGATTGGCATAGCACAATGCACTCCCATTATTTTACAGAACTCCTGTATGTGATTGGGGGTGATGGCCGGATGCAATTTGAGGCACACAGTGAGGTGCTCAAGCCACACTCAGTCATTGTGGTGAATCCGTACGTGCGTCACACTGAAACCTCGTCAACAGATCGGCCATTGCATTATATCGTGCTGGGTTTGGACAACATTCGGTTAGCAAAAGATGAATTGATGGTCGAGAATTTTTATCACTTTACCGATACGGCGGGTGAAATTTTACCGCTACTCAAATTAATGCTGCAGGAAGCCAGTCGTCAGTTGCAAGGCAGTGACCGCATCAATCAGCAATTAGCCAGTGTGATTGTGCGGTTATTTATACGGGCGAACAAGATTCATCTGATTAGTCCGGTTGATCGAGTGCCGCGGGATGGGCAACTGGTCAAAAACTACCTCGATAATCACTTCAAGGAGCATCTGAACCTGGATCAGGTGGCTAGCGCGCTGCATTTTGACAAGTTCTACATCATCCATGTCTTCAAACACGCGTTCAATGACACGCCGATGAGTTATGTGATCCATCTCAGGCTGGCGGCGAGTCAGGAGCTGCTCGAAAACACGGACTATGCCATCGGCCAAGTCGCGATGATCACCGGCTTTGATTCGCAATCGTACTTCAATCAATTGTTCCGGGCCAAGGTGCACTTATCCCCATCTCAGTACCGGCGACTGCATCGTTGATTTTTAGGGATAGCGTGTGAACCATTAATTCTGCAATATATCTAAAAAAGCACGCAACTTCTTGATATTTTAACCGCTTACATTGATTTATGCTTTAACTAATCAAAAAGGGGGAAGTTCAAATGAAAAAGCGATTGATATTCACGGTGCTGGCCACGATGTCTGTGGGACTGATCCTCGCGGCGTGTGGTTCGAGCAAGGGTTCAAGCAACAGCAGTAATGATAAAACGCTCAAGGTAGCAGCACTTGAAGGTGGCTATGGCGCAGATGTTTGGAAGAAGGTCGCCAAGGACTTTGAATCTGCAAACCCTGGCGTCAAAGTGCAATTGACCATCGATAAGAAATTGGAATCCGTCATCAGTCCACAGATGAAGGCCAATGATTATCCGGATGTTGTGCATCTGGCCACGGGTCGGCCCGACGGCTTAACGGAAACCATGATCAAGGGTAAGAACATGGAAGACCTCTCCAGCGTGATGAACATGAAGATTCCTGGGGAGAGTCAAACTGTCAAAGATGTCTTGCGTCCTGGGTTTGATGGCACGCTGGCAACTGAACCTTATGGTGATGGCAAGACTTATATGATGCCAATGTTCTATGCACCAACCGGCTTGTTCTACAACAAGACATTACTCAAGGACAATGGCTGGACCGTGCCAAAGACTTGGGATGAGATGTTGGCACTGGGTCAAAAAGCCAAGGCCAAGAATATTTCACTCTTCACCTACCCAACACGGGGTATATGGACAGTCTGAGTTATGCGTTACTTGCTGATATCGGCGGTAAGGATTACTTCAATAAGGCCATGGCTTATGATCACGATGCATGGGCTGGCACTGACGGGACCAAGTACTTCGATTCTGTTGGTCAACTGCTCAAGCAAACCGCGAACACAACCGTAGCGAACGCGAATAACGAAAACTACAAGAAGAACCAACAGCTGATTCTGGATAATAAGGCACTCTTCATGCCAAATGGGACATGGGTTGTCGATGAAATGAAGGATGCACCGCGGTCTAAGGGCTTTGAATGGGGCTTTGCGGCATTACCAGGCGTCAAGGCGAATGATCAATATGCCTACACCTACTTCGAACAGATCTGGGTACCAAAGGCAGCTAAGAATAAGGCATTGGCAAAGAAGTTTGTTGCCTTCATGTATTCCGACAAGGCAGCCAAAGACTTCCTGAAGGGCGGCGCTGTACAACCGATTAAGACAATCGATAGTCAGCTCACCAAGGAACAAAAGGGCTTCTACGATGTTTATAACAATGGTGCCAAGGTACTGGTTGGTGGCTTCAAGAATGCTAAGGCCGTTGAAGGGGTTAACTGGACAGATACCCTGTTTGGTGAAATGACCTCCGTGACGAATAACACGAAGTCAGTCAAGAGCTGGCAAACAGATGTCGTCAAGGCAGCGGACAAGCTGCGTTAATTGAGCGACTGAAAGTGTCGTAGATGGATTAGGGCCGAGGCATACACGTCTCGGCCCTTTGTGTTGGTAGAAAGGAGTGGACAGATTATGGCGGGCAAAAATCGATCACGTACACTATTTATTGTGGCATGTTTGTCTCCAGCCATCATCTTGATGGCGATCTTCATGATCTACCCAGTAATCTCGGTATTTCAAATGTCACTCTATAAGTGGGGTGGCTATAGTCCAGATAAACAGTTTGTGGGCTTAGACAATTTTATGATCTTGGCGAAGGATATGAATTTCATTCGCTCGTTCCAAAATACGATTCTGTTAATTGTTCTGGTGACCGTGGTGACGTTGGCATTTGCCTTGGTTTTTGCGGCCATCTTGACTCGGGTCAAATTCTTTGGTGTGAACTTCTTTCGGGTCATCTTCTATATTCCTAACATCTTATCAATTGTCGTCATTTCTGCGATGTTCTCCGCTATTTATGATCCGAGCCAAGGCTTGTTAAACAGCTTCTTGCGCCTGTTTGAGCCCAAGACGTGGGCGGGGGTGCAGTGGCTCGGCAATGAAAAACTAGTCATTTTCTCACTGGCGATCACCTTAATCTGGCAGGCGATCGGGTATTACATGGTGATGTACATGTCGAGTATGGCGAGCATCCCAGAGGACCTGTATGAGAGCTCCTCACTGGATGGCGCGGGTGCACTCAAGCAGTTCTTCACGATTACAATTCCGCTGACTTGGAGCACGATCCGTACCACATTGACCTTCTTTGTCATCAGTACCATCAATCTGAGTTTCCTGTTGGTGACCGCGTTGACCGGTGGCGGCCCGAATGGCTCAACCGAAGTCTTCTTGAGCTATATGTATAAACAAGCCAACACCAATAGTGCCTATGGGTACGGGATGGCCATCGGGGTTGTCGTGTTTGTCTTCTCGTTTGCGCTGTCAGCCATCTTGCAGGCGATTACCAAGCGTGACACCTATGAGTTCTAGTCAGCGGTGTGACCGGATAAAGGGGGAAGTCGTATGAATGTCGAACAAGAAAAAACCAGTCAGAAAAAAGCCCAACGCTGGTACAAACTATTCGTCTATCTGGTATTGATTCTGCTGGCCATTGTGATTGTCGTACCCATTGCATGGGTGTTCATGGCCAGTGTGAAAAGTAACGCTGAGTTCTATGGCAATCCATGGACACTGCCCAAACACTTTGAGTGGAGCAACTTCGTGTCGGCGTGGACGACAGCCGGCATGGGCCGTTATCTGGGGAACTCGGTCTTTGTCACCGTTGTTGCCCTCCTGTTACTGATTGTGATTGCCTTACCGGCGAGCTATGTCTTGGCCCGCTTCCGATTTGTCGGCCAGCGGTTTTGGAACGCATACTTTATGATTGGCTTATTCATCAATGCCAACTATATCGTCGTGCCGATTTTCTTAATGCTGTTAGGTGGCGATCAGTTCTTACAACAGGTGATGGGGCAGACCTTCTTCTTAAACAACTTGTGGATGCTGGCGCTGATTTATGCCGCGACCGCGCTGCCCTTCACCATTTATCTCTTGGCCAACTACTTCCGGACGCTGCCGGCGAGTTTTGAAGAGGCCGCGTATATCGATGGTGCCGGCTACCTGAAGACCTTCATCAAGGTGATGGCCCCCATGGCACGGCCATCGATCATCACCGTCATCCTGTTTAACTTCTTATCATTCTGGAATGAATATATCATGGCGTTGACCCTGATTCCGGGTGAGAACAAGACCTTGCCCGTGGGCTTGCTCAATCTGAGTGCGGCCCAGAAGTCGGCACAAAATTACGGTCAGCTCTATGCCGGCTTAGTCATTGTCATGTTGCCGACATTGATTCTTTATATCTTGGTTCAAAAACAACTCACCAAAGGCATGACCGTTGGTGGGGTGAAGGGGTGAGTGATGTGCGTAAGGGACAAGTGACGATTCCGAGTGACCAGGACTTTTTGACGCCACCAAGACCTTGATCGACAAATGGGGTGCGGATGCCATTCGTGATTCGGACGGCACCAAGTTGGATCCAGAGCTCAAGACGCTGAGTATGAATTTTATAGTACCTACTTTGTGGCACGAGGCCACAACGAGTTTGCGGCGAGTCATCCAGCGGCGGTCCAACAGCTGTATCTGATGTCTGAACGAGTGGTGGCTTACACGCCAACGCTGACGATTGGACTGATGGCTGGGTACTACGACCAACAGATTCAACCCAATTGGCGCGATAATCCCAAGACTTACTGGGAAGTGATCGATCGCACAACGGGCATGGTGGTGAAGCCGGCTGATTGGACGGTGGATGAAGCGAGTCAAAGCGTGCAGCTCAGTGCGGCGATTCCGTTTCACGAGTATACCGTGAGCTTTTTGGCTGACATGTTGTGGGATCCCACCGAGATGTATAATCACCTCACCAATAACTGGGGCGACAAACCGCACGATATTCCATTTGATGTGCGCGACCCTGCCGCCCGTGACTTCATTCAGAGTTATCTCAAGCAATGGCTGAAGGCCAATCCAGAAATCGATGTGGTGCGCTTTACCACATTCTTCTATCACTTCACGCTGGTGTTTGACCAACACGCCCGAGAGAAATTTGTCGATTGGTTGGGGTATGGGGGTACCGTCTCTGTGGCTGCGCTCAAGGCCTTTGAACAGATTAAGGGCTATCGCTTGCGCCCGGAAGATTTCGTGGATGCGGGCTTCTATAACTCAACCTTCCGCCCACCAACCCAGCGCTATCTCGACTACATCGATTTCGTGCAACGGTTTGTGACCGACCAAGCCAAAATTTGGTCGCCATGGTCCACAGCGCGGATAAAGAAGCGATGATGTTTTTGGGTGATAACTGGATTGGGGCAGAGCCCTATGGCCCATACTTTAAGGAAATCGGATTGGATGCCGTGGTCGGTTCAGTGGGGAGTGGCATGACGTTGCGGTTGATTGCTGACATTCCCGGAGTGAAGTACACCGAGGGTCGGTTCTTACCTTACTTTTTCCCGGATGTGTTTCGCCCGGGGAACGATCCGGTTATTGAAGCTAGAGCAAACTGGTTAACGGCTCGGCGCGCACTGATGCGCAAGCCTTTGGATCGCATTGGCTATGGTGGCTACCTGAAACTGGCGGCGCAATTCCCGCACTTTGTTGATTATGTCGCTCATGTGACCGATGAGTTTCGGGATATCTCAGATAAAATTGCGGACACGATTCCTTATAGTAGTCTCAAGGTGGCAGTCCTGAATGGCTGGGGCAAGTTGCGCAGCTGGCAGTCATTTATTGTGGCTCATGGGAAACGCTACGAGCAAACATACTCCTATGAGGGGGTACTGGAAGCACTCGCCGGTCAGCCGGTTGATGTGATGTTCCTCAGCTTTAATGATATTTTGGCAACCGGGATTCCCGCGGATGTCGATGTCATGATTAACGTCGGCTCGGTCGGCACCGCATTTTCCGGTGGTGATATCTGGCAGGAGCCACGCCTGGTGACATTGATTCGTCAGTGGGTGGCAGCAGGTCATGGCTTTATCGGTATCGGCGAACCGACTGCAACAGCACAACCGTATCAGGGCCGTCGATTCCAATTGGCGGATGTGTTGGGGGTCGATCAGGAGCTCGCTTTTTCATTATCGACAGATCGCTATTGGGATCAGCCGATGGGTGAAAACATTGCGTGGATCACCAAAGACCTGACGCTCGATTTCGGGACCGGGACCCCTAACCTGATTGCGGTGGCGGATGCCCAGTATCTGCGGTATGGCCGCGAGCAACTGCGGATGACGGTCAAGGATTACGGTGCCGGTCGCGGGGTATACATTGCCGGATTGCCGTATACATTGGATAATGCACGGTTGTTGTTGCGGGCGATGCACTATGCCGCCCACAAGGAGTCCATCTTGATGCAAAACTATGCGACGAATCCAAATGTGGAAGTGCATGTCTATCCGGGCAAGGGCCTCTACGCGGTTCTCAATAATACGCACGATAAGCAAAATAGTGAGCTATTCCTGAACGGTAAGCACACTGTAGTTGAACTGGAACCAGATGAAATTCGATGGGAGCGTGAGCCACAATGAAGATTGTGATCAATATTGTTTTATTCATTCTCTTTATGACGATGGTGATTTTAGGCCAGCAACATGTGGGTTATGCGGGGTTGAGTGTGATGTTGATTGGACTGGCAGGATTGTTGACGCAGTTGTGGGCGTACAATCGTAATGGCCAACGGGGGTAAATTTTAAAATAGATTTCATCGATTGAAAACAGCGCCACACGCTTGTGTGGCGCTGTTTCTAGTGGTCGCATGAACAAGAATGGCGACGAGTTTGCGAATTATTTTTCAGAAAGTGTTTGACTTTGCTTGATCGCCTTGGTAAGGTATTAAAGTTGTCGCGTCGCAATAAGACGTTAAACAAAAAGTGTTTGACAAGTAAAAGATATCTTGCTATAGTGGTTAAGTTGTCTTTTACAAATAAACGATTTGTTGAAAAACAAAAAACTTCTTGTTGACAATCAAATGTCTGAATGATATGATGATTAAGTTGTCAC
>NZ_BBBX01000038.1 GCF_001311785.1 Lacticaseibacillus saniviri JCM 17471 = DSM 24301
AAACACCAAACAGAAAGGGGCTATGAATATATAGGGTCTATAATATAAAATAACCCCTCGAAAACGTGAAAGAATAACCCCCAATATCTATAATGTAGATATTAGGGGTTATTTATTTTATATGGTATAAATGACTTCTTTTATTCCTCATTTTTCGATACCTTTTGGAACGATTTTGACCAGGAAATAAACGATCATGCGATCCGACTCGAATGCCAATTAAGACTAGTTCATCTGTATCAATCGTATAAACCACCAGAACATCGTTAGTTTCGCTTGGTGTTTTGTTTTTCGGGGTGTCTCGTAAATGAAATTCATTATAACCGCTCATTCGCCGATTAAGCTCATGATCTTCAAATTCTGGTGGTAATTGTTGCTGCTCAAGCAACAGGTCAATGGCTGCTCGAACTTCATCAATAATAGATTTGTCTAAACTGGCTAACCGTTTTAGATCAGCATTAAAGGTTGCACGTGGTTTAAATCTTAGTTTTTTCATTATTTAAACTGGCCCCAATAATCATCATCTGATTCAACAATTTCATCGTCAGGTAAAACATGACGTTTAATTAACTGATCACGTGCAATTGCATATTCTAACGAACCTTCTTTAGCTTTTAATGCTCTTTCTAGCCAGTCCATTTTTTCTTGTGAAACAATGGCTACTGCGCGACTATTTGAACGAGCAATATAAACGGTTTCATCTTCGTCATTAACTTGATCTAAATATTTTTTTAGGTTAGCGCGAAAATCGCTCTGTGTTAGTGCTAATGTCATATTTACCACCCTTTCATTGTACTTAATATTGTACTTTAATTTGTACTAAAAATCAATTTTTTAAGGAGCTAAAACTATGCAACAAGTTGTCTTACCCATCAAAGATTCAAACGTTCTCAAAGAGGTGCAAGATACCTTACTCAACAACTTTAAAGCTGGCCGGCGTAACTATACAGTTTTTCAAGTTGGCAAAGCTACGCTACTGCGAGTGAGTGATGTCATGCGCTTAAAACAAACCGATATTTTTAATCCGGACGGTTCTATTAAACAAAATGCGTTCATTCACGATCGAAAACTGGTAAACCGAATACCTTGTATCTTAAACCAGTTCAAACAGAGCTCTTATTGTACCGTCAATGGCTACTTGATCATAGACTAGCCTCTGAGTGGCTCTTTCCTTCCATTCAACACCCTGAGCGCCATATCACGGAAAAACAGTTCTACAAAATTATGAGTAAGGTTGGCGATCTGTTAGGAATTAATTATCTAGGGACCCACACAATGCGCAAAACCGGGGCTTATCGCGTCTACACACAATCTAATTATAATATTGGTTTGGTCATGCACTTATTAAATCATTCAAGTGAAGCCATGACTTTAGCTTATTTAGGCTTAGACCAAGCAAGTACCGAAAGTATGTTAGATCAAATTGATTTTGGTTAGTAGCTTTTTATTTGGTTGCTGTTATTACAAAAGTTGGAACCATCGGGGTACCCCACCAACCGTTATAGCCAGTATTTGCAATATTAACGTTTTGATATCCCAAGTCTTTTAAGAAT
The DNA here is from genome assembly GCF_001311785.1 of Lacticaseibacillus saniviri JCM 17471 = DSM 24301. Classification (GTDB taxonomy): domain Bacteria; phylum Bacillota; class Bacilli; order Lactobacillales; family Lactobacillaceae; genus Lacticaseibacillus; species Lacticaseibacillus saniviri. The sequence goes on from NZ_BBBX01000038.1 coordinate 1,554, forward strand.
ACGCACATATTTACTAGTTTCGTAGCCTATATCCATGATTACTAACTGACCTTTTGTTTTTGAACCCTTGCTATGTTTACAAGCGCTGCTTTCCGTTTCTCAAATGGCTTAATATTATGCAGTACCAAACTAGATACAATCAGATCAAATTCATTATCGTTGAATGGCATGTTTAAGATATTAGCAGTTTTCAACTTTACCTTGTCAGCCAAATTACTATTTTCCATTATTTTTGAGTAGCTGCAATTGAATTGCTTCCCTGATCCTTATTACTCCAGATATCAATTCCTATTATTTCGCTTATATTTGCTGCTTGTCTGTTAAATTGCAACATAAAGGCACCGTGACCACAGCCAGCGTCTAATATTTTACTGTCTTTTTTTAAATGAATACTGTTAACAATGGATTTCATTATTCTATACTTACCAATATTGAAGTGTGCATGTATTTAAGCCCACACAAAACTAACACTAAGACCATAATGGCTGAAACGGTGTTAAAACCACTTATTAACATCATAATTCCAATAATTAAAGCTGGCCCAAAGAAAAAACCAAGCCTATTGGTGCGTCCATCTCCCAAATACTTTTCATTAAAATCTCCTATATCAATGTATTTATTCTTCGCGCATTTTAGAATCAAGTTAGCCACTGTCTCAAAACTTTTTGGACAATAAAAACATCAAGAACAGATATCCTGTATCATTGAAGTTCCTACACAAACAATGGAAGAGGATATTGTCTTGATGCAGAAACAGGATAGCACACACCGCCAAAAAGGTCAGCACTTAACATCACTCGAGCGCGGAAAAGTGGCCGGATTCCGCCAAGCTGGGAAGTCCAATCGTTGGATTGCTGCTGAAATTGGCGTCTGCCCGCAGACCATTAATAATGAAATCAAGCGAGGTACAGTAGATCAGGTCAAGAAGAGTAATGGCAAGCGCGTCTACCATCGACAATACCTACCAGAGGCTGCTCAGGCACGTTACGAGACTGCACGCTTGAGCTGCCATCGTCCTGACAAGTTCGCCAGCGTACAGGTCTTCTTAGCCTGGTACGTACAGCGAGCTAAGCAGGACAAATGGTCGCCGGATGCTTCAATCGGCTATGCCAAGCGACATAAGCTGTTTACTCCTGAAGAGCTTGTTTGTGCCTCGACTTTGTACCAGTACATTGACGACCAACGCCTAGAGATTCGAAATATCGACCTGTTGGAGAAGACTAAGCGGAAGACCTCTCACCAGCACCACACCAAGGCTAAGCGCCTGGCTGGCCGCAGTATCGAGGAACGGCCTAAGGTCGTTGAACGACGCAGGCAGTTCGGTCACTGGGAGATGGATACCATTGTCGGTAAACGCAATGGCAAGGAGAGCGTCATCTTGACTCTGATTGAGCGCAAGACCCGTTGCCAACTTCTCCGCTTGATCGAAGGACGAGATGCAGACTCTGTGAGCTATGCATTGCGTGGAATCAAGCGCGAATGGGGAGCTTGCATCAAGACCATCACAGCCGACAACGGACCCGAGTTCACCGCCTTAAATACTGCTTTTGCTGGGACGGAAACTGAGATCTTCTACGCCCATCCTTACACGTCCTGCGACCGTGGCACCAACGAGGCACATAACCGGATGATCCGCCAGAACTTCCCTAAGGGCATGTCCCTAGATGACATTAGCCCTAGTCAAGTGCAGGCCACGCAAGACCGCTTGAATCAGTTGCCTCGCAAACAACAGGGCTACTGCACACCCCAGCAAAACTTTGAGGCCGAAGCTCGGCGCGTTCGCCGCATGGCCCAGTAGTCTCTCTAGCGCCACAACTTCTATTTGATAACGGCCTGTTCTGGGATTGTCCTCAACGACTGGCTAACTTGTTCTTGCAATTTACGATTAAATTTGCAATCTACCAATAGAGGACTTTTTTGTACATTCTGCTTCATTTAAACGGACAAGTATACGTCTAAAAGCTGAACGTGTTGTCTGAGCGCGCGTGATTATTTACTTTTTACGCGTACATCACGTTTTTCTAAAGAATCAATTTGAAATTCTAATTCTTTACGTTCGTCTGAAGTCAAAGATTCAATATAAACAGATAAAGCTACTTCAATAGCTGCCTTTTGATTGTCACTATACCCTAATACAGCCATTGCTTGCAATTTGTTTCTAATGTGGTTGTTGATTTTTAGGTTTGTGTCAAAAGTAACCGAAGCAACCTGATTTTGTGGGGTTTTAATTCCTTTATTTGAATTTGAAAAATCCGAAATTTCAGCCTGCTTATCTGGCTTAATTGGGTTGCGGTTAGACCGAATCAATTTATTAGCCATTTTCAATTGCCTCCATTCTTTTTAGCATCTCGTCAGTTACGTCTTTGTATACTTTGAATACACGCCTATCAAACTGAGTATTGAAAGTAATACCAGTTATTCCATAACGCTTGATCCTCTGCATCGAGTGAATTTTATGTTTAAAAATGTTTTCAGTTCCAAACTGATTAATAGCATTTTGAATAGTTGCTTCATCTACAGGAGCTCCGGCTTGCAATAGAACAGCCAATATACCAACGATTTCCAAACGGGGAGCCTTGTAGGTATCAATAACTTGTTCCTGGATATACTCTATAAATGCTTGAGCTCCCTCAAAACTATGTTCATGAGTTTGCATAACAATTACACAATAATCGCTGGCATACAATGCTGAATCGGTGATTAACGAGATAGTAGGCGGCGTATCTATGATGACATAATCATATTTATCTTTAATAGGCTTGATAAGATTACTGAATTCTTTGACGCGTTCATTATAGTCTTTGATTTTTTCCATATAGCGTGGGAAAAGAGCAAAGTCAGGTGCAGAAGCTAGGATATCGAAGTTTTCTTTTATATGTATTAAAGATTGAGTTAAATCGCCATCTTCAATACTAGCCATGAGAGATTTTTTAAAATGGCCAACTTTTCCATCAATATTAACTTTAGTATTCAAGAGTAGATTTGTGGCGTTTCCTTGGGGGTCCAAATCAACTAGTAGTGTTTTGTAACCACGATTGCTAAGGTCTAGAGCTACTAATGTTGAATTACTAGTTTTTCCAACTCCGCCTTTAAAATTTCCAAATGTTATGGTTTGTGTCATGATAACGCCTCCTAACGATTGTTGTTATATTAGCACTATATCGTTTTTGAATCAACACGATATAGTGCTATAGTGCGTTAGTCCTTTAGTTCTATAATGCTGTTGTTCTGTAGTGCTTATGTTCTACAGTGCTATAGTGCTGTAGTTCTTTAGTTCCGTAGTGCTAGCACTACCGTATAGCTTTAAACCCTATGTGCAAGCATTTACTAAAAGAAAAAACAGTGCTGTAGTTCTTTAGTTCCGTAGTTCTATAGTTCTATAGTTCTGTAGTGCTTATATTCTGTAGTGCTGTAGTTCTTTTGTTCTATAGTGTTGTAGTGCTGTAGTGCTAGTTTTTAAAACCATTGACTTTTGTTGTGGTTGAGCTATAATTCTAAATGAAATCGATAAATAGAACATAAAAAACACCCACCAACAGCCATTGGTGAGCGCCACAAAAATCATTTGATTAATGATTATTATACCATGGCCGGTGCGATTTTTAAAGCCCTAGGGGACAAGCTGGGGTCTAAATCCAAGGGGACACGTTTGTCAGGGCGACTTCAATAAGTCTGGCTATACCACAACAAGGTCATCTGTACGGCTGGGTGGTGAATGGTGAGCGCGACCATTAACGGCGCGGGTGGTAAAACGAAGCTTCGGCTTGGTGCCACTGATTAGTTGGCGATCGAACAAAATAAATACGTATTGCCAACGCCTACTAGGGCGTTTTTTAGTAGGTTAAACCGAAAACGTAGGTTTATAATGAGTGGTGGTAGCAATACCGCAATTGTACAGACAAGCGACGGGCGTTAACGACCGACGAACTAAGGGGAAACTTTTAGTAGTAGAATTGTACTCTGGTTCAGTTATTTCAAATAGCTGTTTCCAGGGAACAATTCTGCGCTCAAAACGTCACTCCCTCTAAACTGAATGGAAAACCATAACCCGTCAAGTCAAAACCAACATTAGAATCAAGAAAGTTGATGATTTAAAATGCTTGATTTAAGAGATTGTGAGATTGCTTTTACCGGACGTCTAACTACCATGACTCGGGATCAAGCTTTTAGTTTGGCGAAAGTCTTTGGGGCGAAACCACAAAATTGGGTTACGAAACAGACAGATTATTTAGTGGTTGGGTTAATTGAGACGGCTTTAGGTGAGGAGCCCATCACAAAAAGTTATTGACGGGAACACCAACGATTTCAGAACGGGATTTTTTGGACTGGTGTCAGGCACGATTGGCGCAATGGTCTAGGAGTTTAGGCGGTTAAATTCACAAAGTGAGTTTACTGATTTTGGGGGATTTTTCATCTAGACCACTCCTCTCCCGTCAAATTTCACAAAGGCCAAATAATGGATCGTTGTTTTATCAGGGAGTGAGGGGGTTACTTGGGATAAGCCGCCTTATGTGAAGTAGAAATTGGTATACTAAAAAAGGCTCCCGGTTTAATACTGG
>NZ_BBBX01000039.1 GCF_001311785.1 Lacticaseibacillus saniviri JCM 17471 = DSM 24301
TAACTATGCAACCAATTAAATCAGCATCAAAAATTGACCGCACGAAGAATTGGCGCGTGCTCATCTATGGTAAGCCGGGTGTGGGCAAAACGAGCGCAATCAAAAATCTAAAAGGCAAGACACTAGTGCTTGATTTAGATGATTCATCGAAGGTTCTGGCAGGTGTTCCTAATGTTGATATCCAACCGTTTGACCGCACCAAGCCATCAGATGAACTTGTTGATTTTATGACACACATTAAACAGCTTATCGCTAGTTATGACAACCTGGTCATCGACAATGTTTCAGCGCTGGAAAAGGACTGGTTTGTCGAGCAAGGTCGGAACTCCAAGTCAGGTATCCGAAATGAGTTACAAGATTACTCAGGTTGGACTAACTATTTTGCCCGTGTGATCACAACAATTTTTATGGACGCACCTGTCAACGTTTTGGTTACGGCGTGGGAAAACACTCGCGAAATCACGGCCGAAACCGGTCAAAATTTCACCCAGTTTGCGCCAGCAATTCGTGATAGTGTCCGCGATGGCTTGCTCGGCTTGACTGATGTCGTTGGTCGGGTCGTTATCAATCCGGCTACCGGTGGGCGTGGCGTCGTGCTAGAGGGAACCGACAGCGTGTTTGCGAAGAACCGCTTGGATGCACGGAAAGTGGTCCCGATTGAAGAACTGTTTGAGTTTGGGGGTGCCAGCGATGAGCAGAGTAGTGGACAACCAGCTTTACGGAGTGTGGGCGACGATGAAACAACGCTGCCTAAATCCAAATAATCACAAATATCCAAGATATGGTGGGCGAGGAATAAAGATATGCGATGAATGGTTAAATGATTTTTATGCATTTAATTCCTGGGCATTGTCTCATGGGTATAAAAAGGGATTATCCATTGATCGCATCAAAGTGAATGGTGATTATGGACCTGATAATTGCCGATGGGTCAGTCAAAAGGTGCAACAAAACAACCGCGAGAATAATTATCGGCTAACGGTTGATGGACAAACTAGAACGCTAGCCGAATGGGCTATGAAATCAAGGTTCACAGCTAGTGCAATCAGGGCTCGAATCGAAATTCAAGGAAGAAGCGCCTATGACGCAGTTTATGGTGACAACCCGCGACTTATTTTTATCACAATTGATGGACAAACTAAAACAGCAACAGAGTGGAACAAGATTAAAGGTTACCGCAGCGGATTAGTGCTTTCCCGTATTGAACGAGGATGGAATCCGATACAAGCAGTCCAAACATCTCCAAGAAAAGGGAATTATCGGCATGGGTAAATTGAGAGTTTACCAACAGAAATTAGTAGATCAGGTACGCAAGTCATTAACTACTGGCTACAAACGTGTTTTAGTTCAATCGCCAGCAGGGTCGGGTAAAACCGCCACAATGGCTGAAATTGCAAAAAAGCTACTGAACGCGGCAACCGAGTGCTGTTCATCGTGCACCGCAAAGAAATTGTGGCTCAAGCAAAGGCCACTTTTGAACGCTGGGGCGTTGATATGAGTTTGTGCGAAGTGGGGATGGTGCAAACAATCACCCGCCGGTTGGATTACATCGCAACACCACAACTAATTTTGTGTGATGAAGCTCACCACTCACTTGCTGCTTCCTACAAGAGGATATTTGAACATTTCAAAAACTCAGTATTAGTGGGATTTACTGCCACTCCTGCACGATTGTCTGGGACGGGGATGAAAGAAGTGTATGACGACTTAATCATTGGGCCTGAGATTAAGTGGCTTATCGACAATAGTTATTTGGCACCATATGACTACTATGCACCAACGCTAATTGACGTTGAACGGTTAAAGCGGGCGTCAACCGGTGACTACAGTAACAAGTCAATGGACCAAGCAATTAAAGTAAGGGCAATCTTTGGTGATGTACTCAAAACCTACAAAGAGGTTGCCAATAACACTAAAACTATCGTTTACACCCACAATGTTCAAGCAAGCATCGATGTTACTGATGCATTTAATCGAGCTGGATATCATGCAGAACAAGTGGACGGTAAAACGTCCGCTGAGATGCGCAAACAAGCCATGGATAACTTTCGGTCTGGCAGGACTTTAATCCTGGTCAACGCCGAGTTATATGGCGAGGGCGTAGATGTGCCTGATTGTCAGACAGTCATAATGCTTCGGCCAACAGATTCACTCACACTATTCATTCAACAATCAATGCGTGGGATGCGATACCAGCCGGGTAAACGAGCCACAATTATCGACCACGTCGGTAACGCTTATCGATTTGGCTTACCAGACACACCACGAGAATGGAGTTTGGAAGGTCAACCAAAGAAAGAGCGTGGTAAGTCTGATGCTCCAGCAATTCGCACGTGTCCCAAATGCTATGCCGTTTTACCAGCCAACACTCACATTTGCCCACTCTGCGGTTTTGAACAACCGGTTGAGAGCAGAGAACTCGACGTGAAGCCGAAGCAAAGCTGACTAAGTTAACACCAGCATTTAAATTCACTGTTAAGCGACCTGATCATATGTCGCCTAAAGACGCTAAATCAATGGACGACTTAAAGAAAATCGCCAACGCTCACGGTTATAAGCCAGGCTGGGTGTACTACCAGGCTAAGGCACGTGGGTTCATCTCAAACAAAAATAGGAGGCCAACAACATGGCAGAATTCAATTTAACAACAGACTACTCAAAGAATAACGAAGGCAATGGTTATGATCCTTTACCAACTGGAGAATATGAAGTGGTAATCAATCATGTGCAAGAGGCAGCCACACCAAGTGGCGCGGAAAGCTTACAGTTTGACTTAATTGTTCGCAATGATTTGGACGCAGCACTACCAGCTAGCAACGGTAAATATCATAACCGTCATGTGTTCGTGGACAATTGGAAGCGGAAGAAGACTAACCAATATGACATGGATGGTCTGCAATACATTCTTGAAGCCGCAAAGATTCCAGAGGGAACACAGATTAATTCGATTCAAGATTTCATGAACGCTTTATATCACAAGCCAGTGAACGTGTATGTAAAGAAAGAAAATGAAGAGTACAACGGGAGCGTGACCGAGCGTAATCGTGTGGCACCATGGAACTTCAAAGGAACCAAGTATCCACAACTAGCACATCAATTTAAAGAAACGTCATCTGCACCGACCCCAGCGCCTACAGTAACTAACTCAGATTTACCATTCTAATTTTCGAGGTTAAAGCATGTATGAAAAAATTCCAGCAGAACTGCGGGCCCTAAAGCAATGGGGCCTTTACCGACGTATTTGGCAGCCAGATAAGAACAAATACACAAAGATTCCGTATAGTGCGAACACAGGTCAGCGTGGCAGCAGCACAAATGAAGCTGACTGGGTAACGTTTGATGAAGCATTGGTCGCATTAGATGGTTATCAGTTGGATGGATTAGGCTTCTTTTTCGGACGTGGCTACATGGGTATTGATATTGATCATATTGGTGGTGAACTTGAACGATTGGCCGCGGGCGATAGAACAGAAAACATGGCATGGGAGTTTTTAGATGCTACGCAAAGTTACTCAGAACTGTCAATGAGCGGTGAAGGACTTCACATCATCGTGAAGGGGAAGTTACCTGGTAGCCGCCGGCGTTCAGGCGATATCGAGATGTATCAAGACGGTCGTTTCTTTGCCATGACAGGTAACAAAATTGGTCCTTATGAAGGTGTCTCAACACCGCCAAAAGAAAATATCAAAAAGCTTTACACGAAGTATCTGGAGCCAAAGAAAGTTATCTCGCTACCTTCGGCCACACCTCAGAGTGGACCAAACAACCTCAGCGAAGACGAAATCGTCACCAAAATGCTCAACAGCAAGACCGGAAGCCGAATCAAACTTTTACTCCAAGGCGGGTGGGAGCAGTTTTACTCATCGCAGTCAGAAGCAGACCTGGCTTTCGCGAACGACCTGGCGTTTTGGACAGGACGGGACTTCACCAAGATGGACGCGATTTTCCGTCAGTCATCTCTCATGCGTGATAAATGGGACGAAAAACACGGTAAAACGACTTACGGAGTCGCGACCATGAACAAGGCGATTAATGAGACCAATTCCGTGTATCAGCCAGAGCGCGAACGGCCAAAGTACATTATTTCGTTCGGCGGGTCAGACAAGCCTAAAGAGTTTCCTCCACGGTCGTGGGATGACACCGGAAATGCCGACCGTTTTGTTGATCGCTTTGGCGAAATTGCACGGTACTCATACATCGACAAAGCTTGGTACATCTACAACGGCAGCTTTTTGGAGCAAGACCAGCGCGGGCAACTCGCTTCGATGACTGACGCAGTCGTGGCTGACCTGAAAAACGAGAAGTTAAACATTCCGGCCGACGCTGACGAAGAGGCGATGCGCAAGGCTTGGGAGCAATTCAAGAAGCGGTCACGTAGCAATGCCGGCAAGAAAGCCATGATGGACGAGCTCAAGCACCGATTGCCAGTGATGCCAGATGAATTCGACAAAGATTTGACGCTATTTAATGTTTTGAACGGCTATGTCGACTTATCGAACGGTGAGCTGAAAGACCATGAGATAAGTAAGATGTTTAGTCTGCAAGGCAATTTTGAATACACCGACACGATGGACGCACCTGAGTGGGAGCGGTTTTTGGACCAGATTTTTAATGGTGACAAGGACTTAATTGAATACCTGCAAAAGGCCCTCGGATACTCACTCACTGGATCAAACAAAGAGCAGGTAATGTTTATCCTGCACGGGAACGGTCGAAACGGTAAGTCAATTTTTCTGGAGACTGTGAGCAACATCTTCGGTACCTATGCCAAAACGATTCAAGCTGAAACAATCATGGTTCGAAAAAATTCGGGGCCAAACACAGATATCGCACGGTTGAAAGGTGCGCGACTGGTCACCAGTAGTGAACCGAACGAAGGCTACCGCATGGACGAAGGGCTAGTCAAGCAGCTTACCGGTGGTGATAAGGTCACGGCTCGGAAGCTCTACGGAAATGAGTTTGAATTTGAACCGCAGTTTAAACTGTGGCTGGCAACCAACCACAAGCCTATCATTCGCGGCACCGACGACGGTATCTGGCGTCGATTGATGCTCATCCCGTTCAAGGTTCAGATTCCCGATGACAAAGTCGATAAGGATCTCAAGTACAAGCTTGAGCGTGAGTCGGTTGGGATTCTTAACTGGATGGTAGACGGTGCATTGAAGTGGCAGAGAGAGGGATTAAACCCGCCGGCAATCGTAACCGAAGCAAGCAAGGGTTACCGGGAAGAAATGGACGTTCTCGCTGGGTTCCTCGGTGAAGTGGCAGAGACGGGACCAGGATTCAGCGTTAGGTCAAGTGAGCTTTTCAAGACTTATAAGCAGTGGGCCAAGGATTACAGCGAGTACTCAATGTCATCTACTAAGTTTGGCATCGAGATGGCTCACAAATTCACAAAGAGGCGAATAGCCTCTGGATACGTCTATGACGGGGTTCGCATAAAACCTGACACGAGATTGGCTTGGAATGTGTAGGGTTGTGTATGGTTAGTGTACCCCCATTGTGAACTCTAAAGCCTTGATGTATAAGCCTTTATATTACTATTTCACTTTCTTATGTACCCTTAAAGAAAAAAGTATTAATAGTAATAAGAGAAAATATGTATAAGAAAAAAAGCTTTTTAGCAAGGGTACACTAATAGCGAAAATTAACGTTGAACACCTACAGCTACAAGGACTACAGCGTTTTGCCAACCATACACTAGGGGGTACACTTTTGAAATCAGAACACGCGATTCAATCAGAAATCATGATCGCTGTCAGTCGCGCCGGTTGTACTATCATCCGAACCAATGTCGGCAAGGTTAGAACCGATACCGGCCGTATGTTTGATGCAGGACCACCGAAAGGGTGGCCTGACTTGACCGGCTTTCGACACAGTGACGGCAAACTAATCTTAATCGAAGTCAAAAACGAGACCGGCCGACTGAGGCCAGAG
>NZ_BBBX01000040.1 GCF_001311785.1 Lacticaseibacillus saniviri JCM 17471 = DSM 24301
TCTTTGCGTAATCGTCCTTTTTCGTTTTTAACTTCGATTAAAATCAACTTCCCGTCGCTATGACGAAACCCGAGAGATCCGGCCACCCCTTAGGTGGTCCGGCATCAAACATTCGCTTGTCCTTTGTCATCACTCGGCCGGTGTTGGTGCGAATGATCGTGCATCCGGCTCGTGATACAGCAACGCGGATATCATTTTGGATATCATGTTCAGTGGTCATGTAATACCTCGCTTTTTTAGATTCGGGAGTCAATGGTTGCGAGTGGTTGCACCTTGTGGATAAGTTCGTTGACGACTACTCTCCCAACGGGTTAACTCACTTGGTTGCAGGTTGCGTCTTATTTCCGTATATAAAATAAATACCACCCCCTATATATATAATTATTTACTTTATTTAAGAAATAAGAGACAACCTTAGTAAGAAGAAGTAGTTAGTGCTTAGAGCCACAAGGGATTGGTGAGTTACACACAACTCGCAACCAGACGCAACCAGACGCAACCTTAAACAACTCTTCGCCAACCCCGGCGAGATAATCCACCTACTTTGGTAGTTCCGGTCTCCCAGTCATCACGGTTGTCCATGATGTATTTAATCTTCTTTGCGGCCGATTTATTTTTACGAGATCACCAGCACCAATATTGTTGCCAATTTCTTTCGACGTGATAAAGCCGCCTTGCCATGTGCCAAGCACGTTCTCGATTTCGTCTTCGATAGCGTCCACATACATAAACATTGACCGATGCAGGTTTAGCTGTTTCTCTTGCTCGGGTGTGACTTCAAAACTGAAACCGGCCTGATACAAAGCGACCGCTTCACCCCAGAGCTGTTGGACAACTTCGGGCGATAAATCCGTCACCGGATGCTTCTTCTGCTGCTGCTTATTTACTTTCAGCGGCAAGAACCGACGTTCACCAGTCTTGTCCTTTAAGTAGGTTTCTTCGTTGGTCGTACGAGCAATTACGAATGATTTATCACGGCGCACCGTTGTCTTGCCATAAGCGGGTCGAAACTCTAACCGTCGAGCTGAGATGAATTTCTTGAGTTCTTCAAAGCTTGAATTCGACGTGGCAGTCAGTTCATCATCGTTGACAATCCAAGACCGAAGCATTGTGCCATAGCCGTCCTTATCGCTAAAATTGATGAATTGATCCGTGTACCAACCATTGGCCAGCTTTTCAAGCAAAGTTGTTTTCCCAGCGCCCTGGCCGCCGACCAGGTCAAGTACGAAGTCAAATTTAGTCGTTGGTTCAAACGCCTTCGCAACAGCTCCGACTAACCATAATCGTGTGATGAGTGTGGTGATTTCAGAAATTTCAACGCCCAAGTAAGTGTTCATAAAGGTTGGAATGCGTTCTTCGTGGTCCCAGACCTTATTTGCGTTCAATAAGTATTCTTGCACCGGGTGAAACGACTGCTCGCGGCTCAATGCAATAACACCATGAAGCAGCGCACGGTCACTGAACGAAGCGCCCCACAGCCGCTCTAGCTCGCTCAAAATCAAAGAATCGTAAGCATCCAACATTTGTCCCTTTTTAATGTGTAGTTCTGGCACATCGCGTGCCACTTCAACTTCCCAGGTGAATTCGTTATACCGAAAAAGTCCTTGAAGTAATGGATCATATTCAATCGCCAACTGGACGTTCACAACGCTAGTGGTTTTAATTCCACCGTTCGCAGACTCTTTCCAAGGTGGTGTCATTGCTAATACATTTTGTTTGGCGGACTGCTGCTTATTCGCCAGTTCGTCTAGTAGTGCCTTATCCGCCATTTCTTCGCCTCAATTCTTTTTTGACCATGCTGTCGAATGTGCGGTCAAATTCTTTAACGTCTAATGAATTGGCAGTGTTGTCATTCGCCAACTGCGCCAGCTGATAAACGGCTTTTGCATCAACATTCCGGTACAATAAGCCACCGATGAACGCTGCTAGTGCCATATTCCGGCCACCCGTTTCGCCCAGTCCGTTTGCGATTTGCTCAAACAACTCGGCCGTCTTGCTATGCTGACCAAACTGCCGGTCCTGACTGCTCAGTGTGGTTTGGGTCATTTCACGGATTGGCTGATATGACTGCTGTTTTTTCCCGTTTATTGCGTCAATCAATTCAGTTGGCGCCAATGCGATTGGGTTTCGATTGTCCCACTTATACCCGCCCTTAGGTGTTGGGCTCGGAGCCACCATCACGTAATTGTTGACGTGTGCTTTGATATCCACACCGGGCAGCCACCCAATAACTTGTGTCATCTCAATACCAGCGGGCTTCTTGTAAAACAGCTGCGTACCACCGCTGCCAGTGGTTTGTGACAACGTCTCTGGGAACTGCTTCGGATGTTCCGCGTAGTAGTCGCGAAACGACTGAATGCCGTCTTCGCCATCGGTATGTTCATCGATATCGACAACTAGAAAATCAACAGTGCGAAATGCGATCCTTGCATTTGGATGACGTTGCCATGCCTGTTTTAGTTCTGCTTGTGTCATTGGGGGTCGGTCCGCAAATTCAACGAGTGGGCGCTTTTCTAATGCAGCCATTGGCAAAACATAAAAACCTTTACCGGCATATGCCAACGCGTAATTCTCAAGTGTTTGCATCGCCTAGCCTCCATTCTTAACGGGCTTTTCACCCATTCGGTGGATAACGTCACTGCGCGAAGTGAGCTTAGAATGGAATGTCTTCATCACTGATAGTCATTGGTTCTGTTGGTTCGCCAGGTTCGAAATCGTAGTTCTTGAATGGATATTGCGGGTTCTTCTTGTTCTCACGAACAGAGAGTGTCATTACAGCCGTCTTACCCTTGGCAGTCATGAACGCCGTCACGAGCGTGTCAATCGAGTCCCAGTCAATATCGTCTAAATGAACGCCGACCGCATTAGCTAACCGTGCAACCACTTGCACGCGTTGCGATAACACTGATTCTGGAATTGCTTTGCCGTTGGCACTGGTCTCATCAAAATTGAACATGTTCGAATCAGTCCGGCCTGCATATTCGCCGTCTAGAACACTGACCTTGATTTGTAAACCGTCCCAGCCAGTGCGTTGAGATACAAAGTGAGCAACATCTTCCAAGATGACGTTGTAAGTGCCAGATGGCAGGCTTTCGTAACCTGATTCTGGCTTGTCCTTTGATGCGTCAAAGTTTTGAGTTGCTTTCATTGCGATATCTTTTAATGACATAATTTGTAGTCTCCTTATTTTTCGTTAGTAGTTGTCTTAGAAGCAGGTGTAGCTTGGCGTGGGAAAACCCCAGGCACATTTTCGAGAATGCGTAAAATCTTGGGGTCTGAAATTTGTTCACGATCATATTGCTTACGTTTGTCAGTCGCTGAACGTGAGTAGTTTGTCCCGATACGGCGGGTACGAATGACTAGGTCGCTGTTACCATTGACCATGTTGTACCATTTGGTTTTTAGCGACGGAGCCTCGATTGAGTTGCCATTGCTGTCCGTCTTTTCACTGATACGGCTCACGTACACCACGTTCATCGGTAGTGCCTTTAATTCCAGCACCAGCCCCCGAACAATTTGTTCCTGCATTGCATAGCCTTTGCCATAACCCAAGTCAGATAATGCTTTAATGTTGTTTTCGATTAAGATTGACTGTTCAATCAGGTCAACCACATCATCGATAACGTCAATCACGACAGTTTCAAATCCACTATTTGTAGTGCCCAGTTCGAGGATTAATTCGTCTAACTGATCAATGACTGACTGCTTCATCGACCCATCAGGATTCTGGATATTCTTGAGCTGAAAATTAGGTAGACCCGCTTTTTCAGCGTTGTCATCCGTGTTGATAAAAAACGGATTTGGGAACCGTTCAGCGAGGTAACTCTTGCCCGACATGGTTGCGCCCCAGATGAAAAATGTTCGTGGGGTGTCCATCGGCTTTTTGCGTTCATTCTTTGGTAATAGTCCCAATTAAATGACTCCTTTCTTTTTGCCTGGTAGTATGCCCACCCAGATTTATAATCGTGGGCGGTGGCATAGAGCTGAAACTCTTGCAGAGTTTTTAACTCTGACGGCCGTTTACCGGCTATCAGTTTGCTGGCGTTCTGCTTTTGGACCTGATGCACGATTTTTAATCGGTGGGCAATTTCAGACTGTTGCTTCTTGGTTTGTTTAATTTCTTGCAGGTCGCCATTAATCGTGACTACTTCACCACGCGCTTTTGGTAACTCAGCGCCACAATCTGGGCAGTGGCTGTCTTTGACTTCGGTCACATAAAACGACGAGAAACACGTGGGGCAAACAACAACGCTTGGGCTGGTGTTCTTTTCAGTCTCGCGCTTGTTCTGCTTCTTCTGCTGCTCCCCGTCTAACGACCACTCACGGTAGTCAGTCGGTAAGCCAAAGCGTTCAGCGTTTCTCACGTGATCTAAAATCACCGCCGTCTTGCCTTCACGCGGGTTCATAGCGCGCATTGCGAATTGTAGATATAGCGACAATGATTGGGTTGGTCGCAGTTGGATAACACAGTCAACGTTTGGTAAGTCCAGGCCTTCGGTAAATAATTCCACGTTGGTCATAACTGTGATGTTCCCTGTACGGAAATCTTCCACCGCTTTAGCTCGTTCTTCATCAGACGTTTCACCATCAACTTCGACCGCTGCAATCCCAGCGGCATTAAACTCATCCGCTAATCGCTTTGCTGACTCAACTGAATAGCAGTACGCGATAGCTTTCATTCCGTAGGCGTGGCGTTTGTATTGCACAATGGCGCTGCCGTAAACTTCAGACTTTAACGCAGTGGCAATCGATTCATTCGTAAACTCGCCGTTTCGCCGTCGGAGTAGTTCGGCATTGATATCAGGTGGTGCATAATACTTCACTGGCGCCAGAAAACCGTTATCAATCAACCATTTCACTGATTTACCTTGGATTAGGTCATCAGCGATGATGCCAAGCCCTTCACCGGATAATCGATAAGGCGTGGCTGTGAAAAGTAGCAGTACCGCATCTGGAAAAGCCTCGATGATTTTTCGATATGTTTTAGCTAGTGCATGATGTCCTTCATCGATGATGATGATAGCTGGCTCAGTTAGCCGTTTGATTCGACGACTCAGCGTCTGTACCATGCCTGTCTGGCTAAATGACATATCCACGCCCCACTTTTTGTAGGTGCTGGCTATCTGATCAACCAACTCTTTCGGTGCACAACCGTTAAAACTCGGTTGCCTTTCTGTGTCGCTCGCTTTGCTATCTCGGCCATGATGACTGTCTTGCCAGTGCGCGGTGGTTGCTGAACCACAATGCGGTGGTTACCGGCCGCCATTGACTTGTAAATATCATTGATGGTTTCGGTTTGATAATCACGAAGTGGCATTACTCGTCATCCAAATTAACATCTTGGATTTCGAGGTTTTCAAAGCCATACCGAATCATCGTTTCTAAAATTGTCCGCATCGGAATGCCAGTCTCCACAGCGAGCATTTTAATTTTCTTGTGCAGACTAAGTCCAACAGCCATCACCTGGTAACCCGTTTCCTTTTCAATCTGCTTGGTTAATACTAAATTTTTATTGCTCATAATCATTT
>NZ_BBBX01000041.1 GCF_001311785.1 Lacticaseibacillus saniviri JCM 17471 = DSM 24301
AAATCATTAATTGCAATTAATGATTTATTTGAGCTGTGGAAGGTAAACGCGGTTCTGAATGTCTCTTAAAATCTGTCTCAAATATTGACTTCAATCCAACCCGAAGTTACGACAGTAAAGCTGACGGTGACATGGTACGAAAGTTGACGTTCTTACCCGGGGAGACCTGTACACACAATCCTGATTTTCTTAGGGAATACCCAAATGACAAGGAAATATGAGTTCAAAGCAAGTCAGAAATGGCTGGTTAAGTGTACAGGAGTCAGCCGAGGTCATAGTAGTGGGTAACCATGAAGGACCAAACAATAATAACTCATATTGCGACTGGAAGTGAAGACGATGCGAAAATCGCAGAAAACAGAACAAGCTGACCGCCAGCGGATGATAGGTCTGGAAGACCAAAGACAAACTGGGGCGCGTAGTATCGCCTCCGGTGAAGGAGAAAAGATGAGTGGCACTCAGTTTCAAGCATTAGTTTTGGCCCGCAACAACCTGAATTTGGCTTATCAACGTGTGGTCTGGAACAAAGGGGCGGCCGGAGTTGACGGTATGACCGTTGATGAATTGAAACCGTACCTGAAAGTACATCGCGAAGAATTACTCGCAGAATTGGCCAATGGGACTTATAAACCGGCACCAGTCAAGCAAGTCTCAATTCCAAAGCCCAACGGTGGAACGCGTAAGCTTGGCATTCCGACCGTGATCGACCGGCTAGTCCAGCAGGCCGTGGCCCAGGTCCTTTCGCCGATATATGAACAGATCTTCGCCAATAATAGTTTTGGTTTTCGACCCCAACGCAGTGCACATGACGCAGTTCAACAGGTCGTTCAGCTAGATAATGCGGGTGATCACTATGTGGTTGATCTGGATTTGAAGGCCTACTTCGATACGGTTAATCATGACATGCTTATGAAGTTTCTCAAGCAGCGAATTAGTGACCGCTGGATACTACGGCTCATTCGCCGTTTTCTGACTAGTGGCACCATGAATGGGCAATTGTTTGAACGCAGTGAGAAAGGCACACCGCAAGGCGGGCCGATCTCGCCACTGTTAGCGAATATTTATCTCAACGAATTCGACCAAGAACTAGCTAGGCGCGGTCATGAATTTGTCCGTTACGCCGATGACTGCAATATCTTTGTTAAAAGTCCACGCGCGGGCCAACGAGTCCTCGCTAGTGTGACTCGTTTTCTCGAGCATGAGTTAAAACTCACGCTCAATCAGGAAAAGACACAAGTGGTCGCCACCAACAGAATGAAGTTCTTAGGGTTTACGTTGGGCCACACTAAAGGCAGGGCTTTTCCCTATCCGGTGTGGTCAGCGAAGCAGCGAGTTAAACAAGCATTGAGGCGGCTGACTAAGCGTAATCGTGGTGTATCCGAAGACCAAATAATGGCAGAGATTCGTCAAAAGATGCGCGGTTGGTTGCAGTATTACAGCTTGGGTAGAATGAAGCGGTTCATCACGGAATTAGATGCGTGGCTGCGGTCACGTATTCGCCAGTACATTTGGAAACAATGGAAGAAAGCCAAAACTAGAGAGAACAACTTGAGCGGATTAGGATTTACGAAAGATGAAGCTAAGCTATCCGCTAACACGCGTAAAGGGTACTGGCGGACAGCGCATAGTAAAAACGCTGTGCCGTACCCTAACTAACAAAGAGCTGGAACGTCGTGGACTCATTAACTTGAGTCAGACGCTCCAGCAAATTCAGAGTGCTTAAATTATTGAACCGCCGTATACGGAACGTACGTACGGTGGTGTGAGAGGACGGTAACTTACAATTACCTCCTACTCGATTGTGTATTCTGCTTCATTTAAACGGACAAGTATACGTCTAAAAGGTGAACGTGTCGTCTGAGAGCGCGTGATTATTTACTTTTTAGTTTATAGTCAAGCTTATCCTTTGTTTCCATCATCGATACCAATTCATCGTAAGTATCACGTGTTTGGGGAGTTAGTGATTCAAGATAACTTTCAATCATCAAAGAAACCATTTCACTAGCTGAACGCTTATCAGCTGTTGCTTTAGACAAAGCCAAAACGGCGTTTCTGGTATGATTATCAACTCGCATGTTTACATCGAAGGTAGGAATTTTTTCCGCACTATCTTCGCCAAAACCTGCTTGCTTTCTAGAAATTGATGATACATTTACGTTTACCTTCTTATCAGGACTTTTTACCTGATCATCATTACCGTGTTTCAAAAGTCCCCCCATATTATTCTGCCTCCAATCTAGATATTAATTCAGTAGCAACAGCCGTATATGTGCTGTGAGTAGCTTTATCCCAAACAGAACGACTGCTTTCAGTGATTCCAGTAAGGTCGTATCTCTTTACTCTTTCCATAGCAGTAATGACATTTTCAAATATGTTGTCTTCCCCAAATTCTTCTACGGCCTGTTTAAGAACGGCATTGTCAATAATTGATTGCCCTTTTGTAAGAACTGGAAGAATACCCGCTACATCTACTTTTGCTCCAAATTCGTCAATTAAATTCGTTTGTAAATAGCTTAAGAAACTTTTTGCTCCCAGCAATGCTCTTTGCTGAGTTTGTAGCATAACAATGATCCAGTCGCAGCACATAAAAACGTTATCGTTTGTTAAACTCATTGTAGGGCTTACATCAAGAAACACGAAGTCGAATTTGCTAGATATATTTGACAAAGAGTTTTTAAGATAGCTGACTTTAGCTTTTTCATCAATGTCTTGTTTATCAACCCACCGACTGAATAAGTTCATATCAGCAGCAGCTGGTATTAAGTCAAGACCGTTCTTAATGTTAATGATGCCGTCATTTAAGTCTTTTCCGTTAATTAGTAATGCGAAAAGAGATGGGTCAATTGTGATGCTGGAATTTTCGTGACTTTTTGTTTTTATCATTAAATCAGTTAGGTTTGCTTGAGGGTCACAATCTACCATAAGCACTTTATATCCCATATTTGATAATTCCCAACTGATTAAGGCTGTAGTAGATGTTTTACCAGTACCACCCTTTTCATTGGCGCAACTAATTATCATTTTTTAAAATTCCTCCATTCGTACACGGTACACGGTGTACTGTATTATATGTACAGTGTACCGTACTCAGTACACAATGTACAGAAAAAATACTTAACAATTGAATGCGGAATGACGGCTTTTTTATGAAATTATTTAAGTGTACAGTACACAGTACCCAATACACGGTGTACAGTTTACAAGATACAGTGTACAGTGTACAGTACACGGTACACAAGAAAAGTTGACCAAAAATTTGATAACTGATATAATGATAACCGTAGTCAAAATAGAACATAAAAAACACCCACCGACGGGAATCGGTGAGCGCCACATAAAAGTCATCTAAGTTACTGACTATTATATCATGGCCGGTGCGATTTTTAAAGCCCTAGGGGACAAGCTGGGGTCTAAATCCAAGGGGACACGTTTGCCAGGGCGACTTCAATAAGTCTGGCTATACCACAACAAGGCTATCTGTACGGCTGGGTGGTGAATGGTGAGCGCGACCATTAACGGCGCGGGTGGTAAAACGAAGCTTCGGCTTGGTGCCATTGATTAGTTGGTGATCGAACAAAATAAATACGTATCATCAACGCCTTCTAGGGCGTTTTTTAGTAGGCTAAACCGAAAACGTAGGTTTATAATGAGTGGTGGTAGCAATACCGCAATTGTACAGACAAGCGACGGGCGTTAACGACCGACGAACTAAGGGGAAACTTTTAGTAGTAGAATTGTACTCTGGTTCAGTTATTCCAAATAGCTGTTTCCAGGGAACAATTCTGCGCTCAAAACGTCACTCCCTCTAAACTGAATGGAAAACCGTAACCCGTCAAGACAAATATAAAGAAAAAGAAAGTTGGTGGAATTGTTGGAATGTAAGGATTACATTGTTCCATTGAATCCAGATGTGATCGTTAAGAAGACAATCTATCGGAGTTCTGCAAGAATTACTCATCGACAAAGGAACCAAGTGAAGAGAGTTTTGCGTAGTCAAGGGTATCAGGGAAGAATTAGTAGTATTCGATATACTCGGGTAAATTACAAGTATTCTTTTAAAGTATCCGTGAAGTATCAGGGGAGTGTCGGTAAGTTTTTGGTTAATACAAAGAATGAGACAGTTGAATTTAAGGGAATGGTCTAGGAGTAATACCAGTAATTTTCACAAACTTCCTTTCCCCAATTAAAGTCAATCTGCGACCTATACCACTTCTTTTTTGGACAAGTTCACAATCAAAAAATAACGGAATGTGGAAGTACCGCGGTGAATGTGGGTTACTTGGGATAAGCCGCCTTATCTGAAGTAGAAATTGGTATACTAAAAAAGGCTCCCGGTTTAACACTGGA
>NZ_BBBX01000042.1 GCF_001311785.1 Lacticaseibacillus saniviri JCM 17471 = DSM 24301
GATCTCTCACACGAGGAGATCTCCAAAGGATAGAAACTATCCTTCAACACCATTTGACAAACTTCCAGAAAATCGTCCGGTAGACCTTTAGTCATTAGAATTATCCTGTTCTGTTTCGAGTGTGAGCACATCATTATCCGCCTGGACCGAGAATCTTAGCGTTGTTAAGTCAACGGTTAACGTTGCTGTGTGAGTCTGCGCCTGGTTACGGCGAATCAATGTAAAGTGGGCGTTGTCGGTCTTTTCAATCGTGAGTGAGCCATCAAGGTCAAAGGCCGGTTCCTGATTACGGAATCGGAGCAGCTTGAGTAGGTCGCGAACAACGGGTCGCTTTACTTCTTGCGCGACTTCACTTTCGGTGTAGTAGTGGCGATTGATGTTGCGCCCTTCTTTAGTCGCCTCAAGCAACTCAAGATCGTTTTTCCCGCTAAGAGGCCGACATAATAAATTTGTGGAATCCCAGGGGCAAATATCTGTAGCGCTCGAGCTAGTAGATATGCGCGGTTGTCCTCGCCCAGAGCTGAGTAGTAGGTCGTATTGATTTGATAGATATCGAGGTTGTTGTACGTTGCGCTAGAGTAGACCTTCTTGACATTACTTCCATGTTCGTAGAGCTGCTTGGTTGTGAAATCAATCTGCTGATCATTAAGGACGTCTTTAACATCAACGATTCCGATGCCGTCATGCGTATCTAGCGTGGTGAACTGATGCATTGGACTCGCTGCCAGCCAATTCAGAAGGTTCATGGCATCACCTTTGAAAAGCGTGTAGAGAATCAGCATGGGCAGAGCGAAGTCATAAGTATAATAGCCGTGTTCGCTGACCTTACGCGGTAACGTGTAGTGCTCATGAATCTCGGGAAGAACCGTCAGCTGGTGTTTTTCTGCTTCTGAAGAGATGCTCTCCAGCAATTGCCAGATGTCCGGCTCCACGAAGAAGTCATTTGTATCAAGCTTCTTGACAGCGTAGGCAAAGGCGTCGAGGCGCACAATGTTGATGTGATGTTTGGCAAAATCGCCATCGCAGTCCTGAACATTGCCTTAGCCTGCGGGGCGTTCACATCAAGGTCGATTTGCTCTTCACTGAAGGTATTCCAGACCTTCGATTGGTTGCCATCGGCAAAAGTGATTTCTTGGTATGGCGCCTTGTCCTTGCGCTTGTATATCAGGTCAACATCGGCTTGTGTTGGTCGATTGGCTGGCCAGAACTTATCCCAGTTTAGGAACATACCGGCATAATCAGACTGGTCATGATGCTGCAGGTAGTCTTGGAACTCAGCGGATTGACATGAGAGATGGTTAATCATCAGGTCTGCCATCAGGTAGTTCTTCTCGGCGAGGGCATCGACGTCGTGCCAGCTACCGAGGCGAGGGTCTACTGTGGTGTAGTTCATCGGCGAGAAGCCGCGATCTCCTGACGAAGGGAAGAACGGCAGAAGATGAACGCCGCCGACCGCCCCTGCAAAGTAGGCATCAAGAATGTGATTAAGCTGATGTAGATTTTCGCCCATGCTGTCACCATAGGTAATCAACATCACTTCATTTGGTACTGTCATAGAGCAACTCCTCGTAATCGATTTAGCGCTTGCAAGCATCTTCATTATAGGAAGTGCTTACAAAAATGGCAATTGGTTACACATTGTTACATATTTTTCTTTGAAAGTCCCTAATATTAGCGATGAAACAGATGAAGTGTGCTAATGTTGATACATTATAGAAGGGACGTGAACAGAGATGTCTGTAACCATTCGTGACGTCGCGCGAGAAGCGGGCGTATCCGTGGCCACCGTGTCGCGTGTCATCAACAGTAAGGGCTATCTAAGTCCGGCGGCGATTACTAAGGTGCAGCTTGCGATGGAGAAGTTGAATTATCAGCCCAATGCCGCTGCTCGTCGCCTGCAAGGGAAAAGTTCTGCTACCATCGGCGTGATTCTGCCTTCGATCGACAATCCGCTGTATTCAGAACTCTTTGAGCATATCGAAGACGAACTGAGCGGCCGGCACTACCAGACGTTGCTTTGTACGAGTAAGAACAACTCCGAAAAGGAAGAGGAGTATTTCAAGCTGCTGAAGAGTAACCAGGTCGATGGCATCATTACCGGCTCACATTCTGACTTTCTGATAGAGCACGGTAATGCGAGTTACCCGATTGTGTCTTTTGATCGGCAGATTTCTAAGGAGATTCCAACGGTCAAAAGCGACAATCTTGCTGGCGGCCGGGCAATTGCCGGTAAAGTGGTCGAGCGTGGCGTCAAGAACGTATTGATTCTGTCGGGTAGCAAGGAGGACTTCTACCCAATCAATGATCGTGTAACCGGCATGATGGCGGTGTTTAACCAGGCAGGTGTCGATGTAACTACGTCTTCACTGGAGTTTGAGAGCTCAATCGCGTTAAAGAAGCTACTGGTTGGGCAGCTTATTGTGAGCCGTGATTACGATGCAATATGCTGTACCGATGATGTTACGGCAATCTTGGTAAAGACCTGTGCTGATACGATGAACTACCATCGCTTATCAGCGGGTACGATGGATCCACTTTTATTCGGACATTCTTTCCGGAATTGCCAACGGTTCAACAGCCAATCAAAGAGATGGCTGAGCTGATGGTTGAGCTACTAATCGAGCGGATTAAGTCGCCTAAGACGCGACTCAACTCGGACTACACGTTCCCGGTAAAAACGAATCGGGTCCACAAAAAGGCGTAACAGCAGGTCTCGCTCTTTATAAGTGGATGTAAGCTGATTCCTGAGACAACTTTTAAGAGAGGGTATAATGAATAAATCGTCTCTCAAAAGGAAGGAATTTTTACATGCCAACTCGTTACGACAAAGAATTCAAACAAAACATTATCAACCTATATAAGCAAGGCGAATCAGCTGCCCAACTGGCCAGAGAATATGGCATTGGCTATTCAACAGTTCATAAGTGGATCCAGGGCCAGGCCAAAACTCAATCCGGTAAATCGCCAGACGAAATCAAAGCGATGGAAAAGCGACTGGTTTCGCTGTCTGAGGAGAACGAAATCCTAAAAAAGCCATGGGCTTCCTTGCGCAGAAGTAACCAATATCTTTGATTACATTCACCAAGAAAGCCATCACCACCAGGTAACCAAGATGTGCCGAATCCTCGGTGTTTCCAGAGCTCAGTATTATCGTTATCGATCCCCCAAACCTTCAAAACGCCGGGCCGAAGATGCGGACTTGAAACAACGGATTCTGCGGATCTTTGCGGAATTTAAGCAGCGATACGGTGTTATGAAGATCCACCATGAATTGAATCTGGAACTTCAACCACTGCAGCTTCGGTGCAGTCCACGACGGATCTCCCGGCTCATGAAGGAACTGGATATCCACTCCGTTACCGTCAATAAGTGGAAAGCGGCTTCGGCTTCCAAAACCAAGGTTGAACAGCGTCCCAACTTGCTTAAGCAGGATTTCTCGACCACTGGTTTAAATCAAAAATGGACCGCTGATATGACCTATATTCAAACGAAGCGTAATGGCTGGTGTTACTTATCAACCATCATGGGCCTGCACTCACGACGGATTATCGGCTATTCGTTCTCAAAAAGATGGATACTGATTTAGTCTTAAAGACCCTTGAAAGCGTGGTTAAAAATCGAACCATTACTGGGGACCTGATTATCCATACGGATTTAGGATCACAGTATACCAGCGATAATTACAATCAACGTTTAACTGAACTACATA
>NZ_BBBX01000043.1 GCF_001311785.1 Lacticaseibacillus saniviri JCM 17471 = DSM 24301
TAAATTCAGTGTGTATAGATAAATTTCTCATTAAATAAGCAGGGCAGTGAAGAAAAAATTTAAATAGGAGTGAAATAACAGATATATGGAACGCGCGTTTTAAAATCAAGTTAGCCACTTTTATTACAAATTTGGGACAATAAAAAACATCAAGAACAGATATCCTGTATCATTGAAGTTCCAACACAAACAATGAAAGAGGTATTGTCCTGATGCATGAACATATCACACGTCGTCAACCAGGTCATCATTTGTCTCAAATGGAACGCGGTAGAATTGCAGAACTTTACGCCACCGGCACCACTTTAGCAGGTAACGCACCAGATAGCTATGTGCATCGGCTCTATCATCGGATTCCAGTGACCCAACCATTGGACGCTTTTGTCTGCCAACTTTCAACCAATGATGGGCGGCATGACAAGGCTATGGGGCAAGTTACGGGTGCACAACAGCGCCACGGCTTTGACGAAACGACGACGCTCGGAGCGATTGAAACAATCGTGGCCTATGTTCAACAGCATTGGGCGGTGCCAATCGTGTTCTTCACTTGTGTGCGAAAACACGATGCGAATTATGGTAAATTAGTGCAGCAATTGAAAGTCTTACAAAAAAGTGGCACTTCACGATTATTGACCTCTGGCAAGATCCAGTGGTCAAAGCTGAAAATCGCGCCCAACCACTAGCAATGGTCGACGACGCTCATCCAACCCGATTAGGTTATCGGAATATCTGGACGCCAATTTTTCGGCAACAATTAACGGACGTGCTTCGCCAGTCGGAACCATAATCGTCAATCGATTTCGCGTTTTCAAGGCTTCCGTCGATAGTCTAAAGAAATAAACATAACGACCGGATGAACCTGTCATGTGATAGGCTCATCCGGTCGTTATGTTTTAGCTTACTTCAATTTTAGGTTAGTCTGCGACTTCAATCTTCCCAACCGCAATTGGTAAGGTGACGTGTGCATCGTAGGCGCCAACTTCACCAGCAACGGTGGCTGGTAAAGCCAAGTCTTGTGGTACGCCGTGAATGTAGATGACCCGTTTGTCGAGTTCCAAGTCATCGGTACCAAAGACTTCTTTGAACTTCGCTTGCAAATCAGCTAATGGCACATCGATTTCGTAGGCAAAGTGGCCTTGGGCGTCAGCGACTGGGTAGTTATCATTCGGCACGTCCATGTGATGTGGGGCGTTGTCAAATGGCACCATCGTTGTCCCTGAGACTGGTTCAGTTTCTGGCAAGTCGACAAATCCGTCATGATTGGCATCCTGCGCCATCGTGGCAATTTGGGCCGCCTTACCATCTGGAAAACCGTGGAAATGTTCCCAGTGTTGCGTATTTGCAGGTGTATCAAACATTTCAATCGCCACGTGTAATTGGTCACCGTCTTCAACAAAGGTGGCAGTTCCATGGGGTGCCGTTCCAATGCCTTCTGCGTTTAGTGGTACGATGTTAGCAACGTATTTTTTAGTCATGAATGATTCCTCCAATTCTTCATCATAAGTCCATTATATGCTATTCTAAACTTATTAAAATTGATATATGTCAAGAAAGGAAAATTTATGCACCCAAAATGGATTGTATCAGTCGCTCGCCACTTTTCGCGCCGCTGTCACCGACAATTAAACTAAATTGATTACAGTGACGCACCATCGCAAGTTTTTTCAAAAGGGTCAACTGATCCGACAACCGCTGGACCACCAAGAAGGGATGCTGATTTTGGACGAGGGGACGGCCAAAGTCTATGCGTTAGCTGATAATGGCAAGGAGAAAATTATTGACTTACTACATACTGGTGATGTGGTCGGTCAGCGCTGGTTATTTGCACCGCATGAAAATCAGGGCTACATCCAAGCGACTAGTGATGCGTGGGTTTGTTCCATTCAATACGCTGATTTTCAGCAGTTACTCGGAGAATCAGCGAATTTATCGTTAGCGATGATCAACAATTTTGGCAACCAATTGATTGAAGTCGAGAAAAATCAGATGCGCCGTGATCTATTGGATGCAAAGGACCGTCTGATGGCTTATTTGCGGGATGTCGCGGTGGAATCCGGACAAGTCGTCTTTGAATTACCACTTAAAAAGAAGGAACTCGCCAATATTTTGGGAATTACGCCGGAGACGTTCAGCCGTCAATTTAAGCAGTTAGCTTTGGAAGGTAAAATTATTGTGAATAACCGGCAGATTACGATGTGCTAGAAAAATGCGGTTAACTACGCATTTTTCTAGGGACTGTCTGAAAACTAAAAATTCAGGTATAATCTGAGGAAAAACGAATCGAGACATTCCGATGACAACACCTAAACGATACGAACTGGAAGATGCTCAGTGGGACCGAATCAAAGGATACTTCCCGCCATACCGGACTGGCCGTCCATCAAGCCTAGACAACCGTACCGCCCTCAACGCTATCCTCTGGCTCATGCGCAGCGCAAAACGCCGAATGTATGGTCGAAAATCAAGCTATTGGACTAAGTCGAGGTGGCCGAACGACCAAGATTCACGCACTCGTTAACGGATTAGGGAATCCCTTGGGTTTTCGCCTAACAGGTGGTCAAGTACATGATAGCCAAGTTGCCAGTGAGTTGCTGGAAGGCTTCGATATTTCTCAATCAAATATTATCGCGGATAAAGCCTATGGCACCGCGAAACTTCGCCAGTATATTGAAGATAAAGCAGGCGTCTATACCATTCCGCCAAAGGAAAATACCAAAGACAAGTGGACCTGTGATTACCACGTTTATTGTGAGCGCCATTTGATTGAGAACTTCTTCAATCAGTTGAAGAACTTTCGTAGGATTGCAACGCGTTATGATAAGCTCGCTCGTGTTTATCTGGCTACGGTCTACATTGCCTCAATTTGCATCTTACTTAAGTAGTTTTCAGACGGACCCTAGTATAACCTATTCCGAACGAATTAAAATCGAAACCTTTTGTGAACTAGGGCTGTCCAATATCCAAATGGGCGTTCGGATTAATTTTACAATCTACCATAAGCCTACCGATTTTTTAATATTATTTTATTCATCAATTTCTGGCGCCGACCCAAGCTCTGCCTGAATCATCCAGATTTTCTTCTCAATTGCGGTTTTGAGACCAATGAAAATATCTTGGGTACTGAAGTCTTTTTCAACATCGGATACTTCAATGCCGTGTTGGTAAAGGTCTTCCAAGTAACGATAGCCATCAACTAAGTGTGCGAGGCGTTCTGGGGTTGTTTTGTCCCATTCACCAGGCCAGTCTTGAATCTTAGTGTTTTCGGCCATTTCTTTTAAGGTCGAGTAAGGACTGCCATCAAGCGCAATCAGCCGTTCAGAAATGACATCGAGTTGGCTGTCAATTTCTTCCATGAACTCATCCATCAAGGGGTGCAACTTCAAAAAGTTGGGTCCACGCATGTACCAATGCGTCTGATGGATAATCATTGACATCTGGCTCAAATCGGCAACGAGTTGATTTAATACTGCTTTGGTTTTCGTATATTTCATTAGATTGATCTCCTTTCGATATGGTTATTGTAGCATAGTGGTAGCTTAATCTGAAACGTTATACACTGGCAAATTAAGTTATTTATAGCCCGTAGAATTAAGTCGTTTTTGAAAAGATGGAGACG
>NZ_BBBX01000044.1 GCF_001311785.1 Lacticaseibacillus saniviri JCM 17471 = DSM 24301
GAAGAGGTAAGGGTCAAAAGATAATTCAACAGCGATCAAGTAAAAGGAAGCACAAAGAAAGTAAAGCAGAGCTTACACAAAGAATTCAAAAACAGTTAAAAGACTTTGCTAAATACAATCCAGAAATTAAGCCAAAAACAATCCTGAAAATAAAAACGATCGGCCTAGTTATTAGAAGCTGTCTAAAATCTCTTAAGAAGCTGTTTAGTATCTTTGATTTTGACCCAATAATTTGATAAACTACTGTCAAAAAAGTTGGTGATCATATGCAACATTTTAGTCATCTTTACCAAAGCGATATTTCTCGGCAACAATTCGATTTGATCCGTCAGGATCTGGAAGCTTCAAGAAAACGAACTCACCCAAAACACATTGATCCTTATGATATCTTCTGTGCCATGCTCTATGTCCTTAAAAATGGCTGTACTTGGCGTGATTTGCCGGCTGATTATCCAAAGTGGTCCACCGTTTACTACTATTGGATGAGTTGGTCAAAAGCCCCCACCCCTGATAAACCAGCTTTATTAACTCAGGTTTTAAAAAAATTGTCGCTGATCGACGATTAAGGCAAGGGCGGTCAGCCCGAACTTCGTTCGTCATTTTAGATGCCCAAAGCATTAAGAACACCGCTACCGCTGAAAATAAGGGTTACGATGGTGGCAAGAAAATTTCCGGCATTAAGCGCCATTTAGCCGTTGACATCAATGGATTCCCGCAAGCTATCCATATTACCCGGGCTAACATCACTGATCGTGACGGGGCGATTGCACTCGTCACCCTTAATTTAGAGCAGTTTAAATTGGTTCGAACATGATGGTTGATAGTGGTTATACCGGCCAAAATTTGCCAATGAGATTAGCAGTTTAACCTCAGCCAAGGTAATCGTCGTTAAAGAAATGAGTTACACCAATTTTCGGTTATCCCCCAACGGTGCTCATTGAACGTTCATTTAGTTGGTTGGGAAATTATCATCGTTTATGGCGTAACTGTGAGCGTAAGCTCAACACTAGTCTCATGATGGTTTCGTTAGCTTTTATCAGGTTACTTCTCAAAAGATACTAAACAGTTTCTCACACCAGTTTTGATCTTTGCCATTTACTATCATGGCAATGAGGCTAAGATTGAAGGATTACTGACGGCATCACAAGTGTTCCTGAGTATTGCTTTACCGTTTGCCATCATCCCACTGGTCATGTTCACCAGTAACAAGAAGTTGATGGGTGAGTTCGCCAATCATACTTGGGTCAAGTACGCTGCTTGGTTTGCCACCATTGTGCTGGTAACCTTGAACATCTACTTGATTCTCCAGACGGTTGACTTGCTGAAATAACCGTTTAAAGACCTTTATAAAAATAAGTAGGTTTCCGTTATATTCTTTATAAAAGTGTTTAGCAGTTGGGAGTCGTTGACAATTTAAAAATTTTGTCTGCGCCTTCTTTTTTTTAGTCTAAAATAGAGGTTAATAACTAACAGGGGGATTACTAAATGATCAAACCCGAAAAGACAATCAATGGAACCAAATGGATTGAAACGATTCAAATCAATGCCGAAGAACGGGCAACCCTCGAAGATCAGTATGGCATCGATGAAGATATTATTGAGTACGTCACTGATAATGATGAAAGTACTAATTATGTTTATGATATCAATGAGGACGACCAATTATTCATCTTTCTGGCGCCGTATGCCCTCGACAAAGATGCGCTGAGATACATTACCCAGCCATTTGGCATGTTGCTCCATAAGGGCGTTTTATTCACGTTTAATCAAAGCCACATACCTGAAGTCAACACGGCACTTTCCTCGGCATTGGATAATCCCGAGGTTAAGAGCGTCGATGCATTTATTCTGGAAACACTGTTTACAGTTGTTGACAGCTTTATCCCAATTTCTCGCGGCATTACCAAGAAACGCAACTATTTGGATAAAATGTTGAACCGGAAGACGAAGAACAGTGACTTGGTTTCACTTTCATATCTTCAACAGACGTTGACCTTTTTATCCAGCGCGGTCCAAACCAATCTCAGTGAACTCGATCGTTTGCCAAAGACCCATTTTGGTGTCGGTGCTGACCAAGATAAAATTGATTTATTCGAAGACGTGCAAATTGAAGGAGAACAGGTCCAACGGATGTTTGAGATTGAAACCCAAGTCGTTGACCGAATCGATCATACCTTCAACAGCCTTGCTAATAACAACCTGAACGATACAATGAAATTTTTGACAATTTGGTCACTGACCATGGCTGTGCCAACGATCATTACCGGATTCTATGGGATGAACGTGAAACTCCCGTTAGCCGGGATGCAATATGCTTGGATGCTGACTTTGGGGATTTCTGTCGCCTTGATTGTGGCGATGCTGATTATGCTGAAGGTCTGGCGGAAGATGTGATGGGTGAGTGACTTGCTGCTGGGTGGGGGACTTTTTGGAATGTGTATAGTTGAGCAGTTATGCTATTTTGAGCACCCTTCGGCTTCTGAAATACGCTCCGACGACCCTGACCCCGGCCACATAAGACAAAAATCCAGTAACGAACAAAAACCGTTCGCTACTGGATTTTCTGCCTTATGCTCTGGGGTCAACCCGGGTCTTGTCGCGCTCTTATTTTTACCATTTCTTTACCCAATCAATACCAAGCAAAAACATTACCCTTCTATACTAAAAGTGTTAGAAGCTGTCTAAAATCTCTTAAGTAATAGTGCTAAAAACGCTAAAAACGACCATTTGCAGACTGGTGGTTAATTGACGCTCACAATTTTTCCAAAGTCGCCGACAATTCTCTAGCCAACTAAAAGATCGTTCGACTACCCAACGTTGGGGCATGACTTCGAATCGATGCAACTCATTTCGCTTCGCAACCTGCACGGTTGCGTTTAAATTACTGGCTACATCGAGCTGAAAATTAACGCCTGAATAACCACCATCAACTAAGACATTTTGAACCTGGCGTAAATGCATGGCATGTAAAGCGATCATTGCACTGGCCTCGTCTCGATCAGAGACGTTCGCTCGCGTCATGTGAATGGCCTGCGGAAAGCCATTGATATCAACTGCCAGATGGCGCTTAATCCCCGAGATTTTCTTACCAGCGTCGTAACCTTTGTTTTCAGCAGTAGCGGTGTTTTTGACGCTCTGAGCGTCAACGATAATAAAGGAAGTTAAAGCTGAACGTCCTTGGTAAGTTCGCCGAGCAATGACAACTTTTTTAAAACTTGTTCCAATAAAGAATCAGCCGTAGGTTCAGCTTTAGTTGACCAAATTTTGTAATAGTTGTAAACTGACCGCCATTCTGGGAAATCACCGGGGACTTGACGCCATTGGCAACCGGTTTTCAAGACATATAGGACCGCACAGAAGACCTCGTAGAGGTCATATTTTCGAGGCTTAGTTCGCTTACGAAAATTTTATAAAGCTGGTCGAACTAATTCAAATTGTTGCCGAGTAATATTGCTGGGATAATTTTTCATAGCTTAAACTCGCTTTTTACATAGAAGTATATCAAAAATCATAGATCTTGGACAGCTTCTAAACACAATCCAGAAATTAAGCCAAAAAC
>NZ_BBBX01000045.1 GCF_001311785.1 Lacticaseibacillus saniviri JCM 17471 = DSM 24301
TTAATCCGAACAGCGTTCGGATTAATTTTACAATCTACCAAAATCGTGATACAATCAGATGAAGTTTTAAAGGATATTATGGTCACTAAGTTACACGTGTAAATTTTATGGAGGTGTTGTACTATGGCGAATTTCTACGAAAATGATCCTTTTTTCAACAATGATATGGATGATGTTTTCAATCAATTATTTCGGCGCATGGATAATCAAAATTCGGAGCGTGCACGGTACTTAGTTAATGGAAAATCGTTGACACCAGATGAGTTTGCTCAATACCGAGCAACTGGTAAGCTACCTCAAAATAATAAAACAATAGAAGTATCTAAAGATGGTGAACAGGCTGTTAAAAAAGGAGGGATTTTAGAAAAGTTAGGGACTAATTTGACGGAACAGGCTCGTGATGGATTACTAGATCCAGTGATTGGACGTGAGAATGAGATTCAAGAAACTGCAGAAATTTTGTGTCGTAGAACGAAAAATAATCCAATCTTAGTTGGTGATGCCGGTGTAGGTAAAACTGCAGTCGTCGAAGGTCTGGCACAAGCAATTGTGGCTGGTAAAGTTCCAGAAACGATTCAAGATAAAGAAATCTATTCGATTGATTTATCGTCTTTGGAAGCAGGAACTCAATATCGCGGTTCTTTTGAAGAGAATATTAAACAGCTGGTAAAGGAAGTTAAAGCAGCTGGTAATATTATTCTATTCTTCGATGAAATTCATCAGATTATCGGCACGGGTGCCACTGGTGGTGAAGACGGTGGCAAGGGATTGGCAGATATCATTAAACCTGCTTTGTCACGTGGCGAGCTGACTGTAATCGGGGCTACGACTCAAGATGAATATCGCAATACTATTTTGAAAAATGCGGCTTTGGCACGGCGATTCAATGATGTTGTGATTAATGAACCGACGGCCGCTGACACTTTACGTATATTACAAGGTGTTAAAAAGCTGTACGAAAAGCATCATCATGTTGTATTACCAGATGATGTTTTGAAGGCGGCTGTGGATTATTCAATCCAATATATACCACAACGCACTTTGCCAGATAAAGCTATCGATTTGATCGACATGACTGCGGCTCATTTAGCGGCTAAAAATTCGCAAACTGATGTTGAGACATTGGATCAACGCGTTAAAAATTAGAGGCAGCTAAGGAGGCCGCCGTTAAATCGGAGGACTTTAAAAAAGCCGCTGATATCAAGAAGTCGATCGAGGAAACCAAGCAAAAATTAAAGAAACGGATCAAAAAGAAAAAATCACTGCCACGATTGATGATGTGGCACAATCGGTTGAACGTTTAACTGGTATACCAGTTGCTGATATGGGCGCTAATGATATTGAGCATTTGAAAAATCTTGATAAGCGTCTGAAAAGTAAGGTAATCGGTCAAGATGAAGCGGTTGAAATGGTAGCAAAAGCAATTCGGCGTAACCGTGCGGGCTTTTCAGAGGGTGATCAGCCGATTGGAAGTTTTCTGTTTGTGGGCCCAACTGGCGTAGGAAAGACTGAATTAGCTAAGCAATTAGCCTTAGATATGTTTGGAAATGAAAATGCGATTATTCGGCTAGATATGAGTGAATATGCTGATCGTACAGCTGTGTCGAAATATTGGTACCTCGGCTGGATACGTAGGCTATGAAGATAATGCTAATACTCTAACTGAACGGGTTCGGCGTAATCCATATTCCATTGTATTATTAGATGAAATTGAAAAGGCTGATCCACAAGTATTAACGTTACTATTACAAGTGATGGATGATGGGCGCTTAACGGATGGACAAGGCAATGTCATTAGTTTCAAAAATACGATTATTATTGCTACTTCTAATGCTGGCTTTGGTAATGAAGCATTAAGTGGTGACAAGCAACGAGATCAGTCATTAATGGATAAGTTAGCACCATTTTTCCGCCCAGAATTTCTGAACCGTTTTAATGGAATCGTGGAATTTTCACATCTGACTAAGCAAGACTTAAGTCAAATTGTCGATTTGATGTTGGCGGATGTACAAAAACGTTAGCCAAAAATCCATCAAACTTGAGGTAACTAAAGCGGCCAAAGATTGGCTGATGGAACAAGGCTATGATGAAGCAATGGGTGCGCGGCCATTACGGCGAGTAATTGAACAACAAATTCGTGATAAGGTAACGGATTTCTACCTTGACCACTTAGATGTCAAAAACTTGAAGGCTGATTTAGTGGATGGTGAGATTGTGATATTGGCAGCTTAGCTTAAATCAGTGTTCATAAATAACTTTATGTAAGAGGAGATTTATTGGGCAGGAGATCGCTTGATAGATCTCCTTTTTTCGTTGATTTTCACCATTTGATATTAATCTATTGAGTAATATGGGTAGCGTCAAGAATCTTGTGTAAATGAAATGCCTCCGTACATATAATATGTAGTTAATTTAAATAAAGGATGATTCCAGGGTGTCCTGAATTCCTTTAAATCCGCTATGGATTCGCTTCATGGACTTCTCGTTGTAGACATTAAACTGAGAAATCAGGAATCGATTGAGTGAATCTTCCGTTGGAAATTGTTCTTTGTGGTTGGGGTTGCGTTTGAGATGCTTGTTAAAGTTCGCAATCAAGTTGGTTGAATACAATGAACCGCTTCTTTTTGGACGGTGTCCCGCTTTAAAGGCAGGTAATTGGCATCTAAGAAGATGGCCGCATATTGCGAAGGCAGTCGCCGTTGCTGGAAAGCTTGAACTTGTTCATCAACGACTTTGGTCGTGTTGGAAACCGTGGCTTTGGAGTAATGAGCACCGTACATTTTCTCAATGAGTTAGGCGATTTCGGTGGTGGTAATTCCCTTGGTGTATAGCTGAATAACCGTTGTTTCCAAGATGTCACTGTGCCGACCGTAGGCTGGCAAGGTATGATTTTCAAACCGGCCATTGCGATCTCGAGGAATGGTTAAGTTAAGTTGGCCGTACTTCGTATCAAACGAGCGCTCATAACTGCCGTTGCGGTTATTACCAGTGTTAATCCCAGCGTATGAGTAGCGTTCGTAACCCAAAAACTCTGCCAATTCGGTTTGAAGCAGCTGGTTAATCGCAATTTCGAGGTGGTGACGAAAAACTTCGTCCAAATCTTGCTTTTGGGCTAGTGCAGCGATAATTTCTGTGGTAAGTTCATTCATGGGGAATGCCTCCTGTGATGTTTTCTGTGGTTACTAAATATCATAAGGGAAGGCATTCCCTATTTCTATACAATTCAGAAATCTTTTATGCATTTACACAAGATATTTTACGCTCTCTTTTATTTCCATATATCTGTTATTTCACTCCTATTTAAATTTTTTCTTCACTGCCCTGCTTATTTAATGAGAAATTTATCTATACACACTGAATTTC
>NZ_BBBX01000046.1 GCF_001311785.1 Lacticaseibacillus saniviri JCM 17471 = DSM 24301
CCCTGTCATGGACGGCAAATTTAACACATCTAGGGTGGCCCCCTTATTTTGAATGGTGTTCATGATCTTAGTTAAATCCTGGTTGTTTCTGCCTAAGCGATCTAATTCAGTGACCATTACAATATCACCCTCACGAATATAGGCCAGCATTTTTGCAGTTCTGGCCGATTAGTGTTAGCTCCACTTAATTTATCCGTAAATAATTTATCAACGCCTTTTAAGGCCGCTAGCTGTCGATCTAAATGTTGCTCCTTGGAACTCACACGCGCATAACCGATTTTAGCCATTTCCAGTTCTCCTTTTGGACAGTTCTAATGAACACTTGCAATTCCTAGTATAGCACAGAAATAAAAGGCCAATAGGGTATACCTTATTGGCCACTTTTTGATCCACTATCAATGGCTTTTTAAATTAGGGCCTAGTACTTTTGGAATGGAAATACTTTCCAACACCAAAATTCTAGACCCTCAAAACTTTAACATGATTGTTCCGAGCTGTATTGAAGATCGTTTCGGGTAGCGATTTATCGGTAACAATGTAGTTAATCGCGCTCATTGGTGCACTCATGTATAGTTGATGCTTACCGATTTTAGTGTGATCCACCAACAGCACAACCGCATCGGCATGAGCGGAAAAAGCTCGCTTGATATTAGCTTCTAAATCATTGGCATCCTTAGATTGCATAATTAAAGTTACCACCCAGTAAATGTGAAAAAAGACTATGGCAATAGTCAGGTGCTCATGTGTGATTACACGTAGGCAAAGGAGATTAAAGTCGTGCTTAGCGAGATTGCTGATCAGGTTGCTGGCAGACTTCGTCACCATCAAGTACAAGGTGAAGTGGTTAGCGTTGGGATTGATTATGCTGATGCAGAAGAAGCGGGCACCTCCGGTTTCGGTGTGCAAATGAAGATTTATCCCACAAACCACACTGACGATTTGAGCCCCAAAACGTCCGCACGTCCAACCGTACAATTCTTGTCCGGACCATTGACATTCTTGCCGAACGATTTGGCAGGTCATGCATGAATTAGGCATTCAATCGACTATGTATCGCAAACGTCCTAAAAAGCCTACAACCAATACTGACACATCGCAGAAGCCTAATTTAATGAGACATCTAGCTGATTTATCTGGGGTCGTTACCACTGACATCAGCTATATTCACCTGATCAATCAAAACTGGGTTTATCTCGCAACTTTGTTTGTCGTTCCTCGGTCACATCAAAACAAATAAAACACTGGTAAAAGACCTGATGATGCGTGAATTTAAGAAATAACCAAGTGCCTTCGTCAGAACGTAACTTCTTTTGTCCGGCCTATTGACATTCTTGCCGACGTAGAGCCAAATAAAGACCCTGAAGAATATTATTATTCTTCAGGGTCCTCTTTAAATAATCTATATTCGCTACAGATATATTTATTTAATGGTTAATCATTACGACGTTTCTTGATACCAAGAAAACCGTGTAAACTTCCAAACATTGCCAACAAAATACCAATAAATGAAATTGTTTGACTTTGACTATTGTTTTCACCAGTTTGAGGTAATTCTGGTGAATTAACAGCACCGTTGTTAACTTTAGATCCTGTATTAGTCGACGTATTGATTACTCCATTGTTAGTAGCGTTACTTGGCTGGTAAGGATTTCCTGGTTGTCCTTGTACTGGCGTTGCGACCGGTACAGATGGCGTTAAGTGAATCGACGTAACAGGAACACTAGGCTGGTCCGGTGTCGAAGGGACATCAACCTTTTCAGGAGTTGTTGGCACGTTTGGAATGTTCTGCTTTTCCGGAGTAGCAGGCTTGTTTGGTACGTTTGGCTTTTTCGGAGTTGACGGCTTATTTGGTACGTCTGGTTTCTCCGGCGTCGATGGCTTGTTCGGTACATTCGTTTTCTCTGGCGTCGATGGCTTATTTGGTTCCGTTGGCGCAGTCTTCTTAATTAAGTGAACGTAGAATTGTTGCACAGTGCCATCCTGGCTATAGACAACCCCATCAGTTGGGTAGTTATCACTGACAAATGTGTAGCCATTGCCTAAATAGCCATCAATCGTTGGCTTTGTTCGATATGAGTCCGTCGTATTGAAATTACCGCTCAGATCTTTGGTTTCTAGCGTTTGACCATTTGCATCGTCAATGTATGTGACCTTAGCTGTCTCTTTATTTATCGCATACGTTACAGTTGTCACTACATTAGCACTAGTTTCCGTCAGACCTGTGACTTCGTCGACTGACTGATGATCGGGCGTATAACCGGTGATTACAGGCGAAATTTTTTTATTAAACGTCGTATCCCCGTTGGTTGCAGTCCATGCTTGATACAAACTGTCGCCTGTAACCTCATCAATGGTCCCTGTCCGCGTAAACGTCACTTGATCGGTTTTGTCATCCGCCGCCTTTGTGCCGTCGGTATAAACATAGTGAACGGTTTGCGTAACAACCTTGTTTAAAGAATCTTTTTCAAAACCGTTCGGCCACTTTGGACCATTTGGCACTGTAGGATCAAACGGCTGCCCCGTTTTACCTGGCGTCGTAACCGTTGCCGTAGCAATTTTGTGCTTTAAATGAACAAGAAATTGCTGCTTTGTAGTGCCGTCTCCATATTTAAATCCTTTTGTAAAATCATTGCTAACCACTTCATAACCAAGATTTGCATATGCGTTCAAAATGTTGGTTTGATCATAGTTTGAAATCGAAGAGGTCCGCCCACCTTTGAGATTTGTATAGTGAAGCATTTTATGAGTGGTGTCATCAAGATAGACGATTGTGGCCTGCTGTGGATCAGGATAAAGGTGGTAATAAGTATCAACAGCAGGGTTACCGGGTGTTTCAAACGGTGCAATTGCATATCCCTTAGAAGGGTCGCCAGCATACCAGAGATGTAGCTGATGAAAACCTTTTGTTCCAAATTCAGACCCACGGGCCGCATCATCAGTAACGTAATAAACGTATCCTGTCCAGCCAGTAGCTGTTGGGTAATGAATGTAATGTTCATCAGTGTAAGGCAGGATTGCCGTTGCATCGTTAGGATCATTCAAATACATAAAGTTGGCTGCCCTGTCCATGGGTTGGTCTGAGTGGGATCACTAGTCGGTTCGGTGTAGAGGTCGTGATCCGATTGCAAAGTGGCAGAGGCTGTAATGTCAGTGGCAGGCGTGGTATCAGTATCGGATAACAGATCTAGGCTAGTGGCTCTACCTACGCTCAAATTTTTGCTGCAGCCATCAACTCAGTTTGCTCAGTAGAT
>NZ_BBBX01000047.1 GCF_001311785.1 Lacticaseibacillus saniviri JCM 17471 = DSM 24301
AACTTTGATCTTTGAAAACTGGATATCATGTTTTAATTGTTTTAAAATGCCGAGAACACAAGCGTATTTGTTAGAGTTTCTATTAGAAATTCGATCGCTAAACCGATAGACAATTGTTTATCAAGGTTAAGTTACAAAGGGCGCACGGTGGATGCCTTGGCACTAGGAGCCGATGAAGGACGGGACTAACACCGATATGCTTCGGGGAGCTGTACGTAAGCTTTGATCCGGAGATTTCCGAATGGGGGAACCCAATGCACGTGAGTGCATTACAGCTTAGTGAATACATAGCTAAGTTGAGGCAGACGCGGGGAACTGAAACATCTAAGTACCTGCAGGAAGAGAAAGAAAATCGATTCCCATAGTAGCGGCGAGCGAAATGGGAAGAGCCCAAACCAAAGTGCTTGCACTTTGGGGTTGTAGGACTGAACTTTAGAGTTACAAAAGTTAGATTTAGCAGAAGTCAGCTGGAAAGCTGCGCCAGAGAAGGTGAAAGCCCTGTAAGCAAAAAGTCTAACCCTCTGTTCAGGATCCTGAGTACGGCGGAGCACGTGAAATTCCGTCGGAATCCGCGGGGACCATCCCGCAAGGCTAAATACTCCCTAGTGACCGATAGTGAACCAGTACCGTGAGGGAAAGGTGAAAAGCACCCCGGAAGGGGAGTGAAATAGTTCCTGAAACCGTGTGCCTACAATTAGTCAAAGCCCGTTAATGGGTGATGGCGTGCCTTTTGTAGAATGAACCGGCGAGTTACGTTTACATGCGAGGTTAAAGTGAAAAGCTGGAGCCGTAGCGAAAGCGAGTCTGAATAGGGCGAATGAGTATGTAGATGTAGACCCGAAACCAAGTGACCTACCCATGTCCAGGTTGAAGGTGCGGTAAAACGCACTGGAGGACCGAACCCATGTATGTTGAAAAATGCTGGGATGAGGTGTGGGTAGCGGTGAAATTCCAAACGAACTTGGAGATAGCTGGTTCTCTCCGAAATAGCTTTAGGGCTAGCCTCGGAGGTTGGATAATGGAGGTAGAGCACTGTTTGGGCTAGGGGTCCGTCAAGGATTACTGAACTCAGATAAACTCCGAATGCCATTTATCTTACTCCGGGAGTCAGACAGTGAGCGATAAGGTCCATTGTCGAAAGGGAAACAGCCCAGATCACCAGTTAAGGTCCCTAAATTTATGCTAAGTGGAAAAGGATGTGGCGTTGCACAGACAACTAGGATGTTGGCTCAGAAGCAGCCACCATTAAAGAGTGCGTAATAGCTCACTAGTCGAGTGACCCTGCGCCGAAAATATACCGGGGCTAAGCATAATACCGAAACTGTGGGTGCCACCAATAGGTGGCGCGGTAGGAGAGCGTTCTAAGTGTGTTGAAGGTCGACCGTGAGGACGGCTGGAACGCTTAGAAGTGAGAATGCGGCATGAGTAGCGAAAGACAGGTGAGAATCCTGTCCACCGTATGACTAAGGTTTCCTGGGGAAGGCTCGTCCTCCCAGGGTTAGTCGGGACCTAAGGCGAGGCCGAGAGGCGTAGTCGATGGCAAGCAGGTTGAGATTCCTGCACTAGTTTGTTTTGTTTGAACGATGGAGGGACGCAGTAGGCTAAGGAAAGCATCCGGCTGGAAATGGATGTCCAAGCATTAAGTCTTGAATCGAGTGAAATGCTTGATTCTTTAAGGACAAGATGTGATGGGGAGCGAAATTATAGTAGCGAAGTTCCTGATGTCACACTGCCAAGAAAAGCTTCTAGTTAGAAACAAACTACCCGTACCGCAAACCGACACAGGTAGTCGAGGAGAGTATCCTCAGGTGAGCGAGCGAACTCTCGTTAAGGAACTCGGCAAAATGACCCCGTAACTTCGGAAGAAGGGGTGCTGATCGCAAGATCAGCCGCAGTGAATAGGCCCAAACAACTGTTTATCAAAAACACAGGTCTCTGCTAAATCGTAAGATGACGTATAGGGCTGACGCCTGCCCGGTGCTGGAAGGTTAAGAGGATGAGTTAGCGTAAGCGAAGCCCAGAATTGAAGCCCCAGTAAACGGCGGCCGTAACTATAACGGTCCTAAGGTAGCGAAATTCCTTGTCGGGTAAGTTCCGACCCGCACGAAAGGCGTAATGATTTGGGCACTGTCTCAACGAGAGACTCGGTGAAATTATAATACCCGTGAAGATGCGGGTTACCCGCGACAGGACGGAAAGACCCCATGGAGCTTTACTGTAGCTTGATATTGAGTGTTTGTACCGCTTGTACAGGATAGGTAGGAGCCGTAGAGACCGGAACGCTAGTTTCGGTGGAGGCGTTGGTGGGATACTACCCTAGCTGTATGAACACTCTAACCCGCACCACTAAGCGTGGTGGGAGACAGTGTCAGGTGGGCAGTTTGACTGGGGCGGTCGCCTCCTAAAGTGTAACGGAGGCGCCCAAAGGTTCCCTCAGAATGGTTGGAAATCATTCGCAGAGTGTAAAGGTATAAGGGAGCTTGACTGCGAGACTGACAAGTCGAGCAGGGACGAAAGTCGGGCTTAGTGATCCGGTGGTTCCGCATGGAAGGGCCATCGCTCAACGGATAAAAGCTACCCTGGGGATAACAGGCTTATCTCCCCCAAGAGTCCACATCGACGGGGAGGTTTGGCACCTCGATGTCGGCTCATCGCATCCTGGGGCTGTAGTCGGTCCCAAGGGTTGGGCTGTTCGCCCATTAAAGCGGTACGCGAGCTGGGTTCAGAACGTCGTGAGACAGTTCGGTCCCTATCCGTCGCGGGCGCAGGAAATTTGAGAGGAGCTGTCCTTAGTACGAGAGGACCGGGATGGACGTTCCGCTGGTGTACCAGTTGTGCCGCCAGGCGCATCGCTGGGTAGCTACGAACGGAAGGGATAAACGCTGAAAGCATCTAAGTGTGAAGCCCCCCTCGAGATGAGATTTCCCATTCCTTTATGGAAGTAAGACCCCTGAGAGATGATCAGGTAGATAGGCTGGAAGTGGAAGCGTAGCGATATGTGAAGCGGACCAGTACTAATCGGTCGAGGACTTAACCAAAGCAGCCAATAGGCTGCAGCG
>NZ_BBBX01000048.1 GCF_001311785.1 Lacticaseibacillus saniviri JCM 17471 = DSM 24301
TTTTGTTGCGAAATCGAACACTTGTTCGTATAATGATATTGAGGTGATCGTCATGAAACAAACGATTCAAATTGACCAATTGATGCTGACTCGCGCTCATTGCCCGAGTGGCTGGACCAAAATTAAATCTGCGGGCGAAACTATTGGCATGATTGAAACCATCAAGCTGCTGGATGACTTACCCCGCCTGTTGAACCGACCACTGACAGACCACGAGCAACAGGCTGTAATCGACCTTGCACCCCGCCTATTACGCATGGCCGCTTAATTTTTGTCAGACAACTTTGAACTGAGACTTGCCTTTCTGTGTTTTCTGTACTATTCTAATCATGTACTTACAAAAAGTAAGCAAAAAGCAGACGGAGGCAAGACACAATGGTAGATGTAGATGAGTTAGAATTTGGGATCGAAACTTTTGGTGATATCGTCGCTAATGAAGATGGTAGCTTAAAAACCGCGGCGGAATCCATCCGCCAAATCGTGCATGAAGGTGAAATTGCCGACCAATACGGTCTCGATGTGATTGGTGTCGGTGAACACCACCGACCTGACTACAGTGTATCCAGCCCAGAAACAGTTCTGGCAGCCATCGCTTCCGTCACAAAGAAAATCAAATTAGCCACAGCGGTTACCGTGCTCAGTTCTGACGATCCCGTCCGCGTTTATGAACGGTTTGCCACACTTGATGCCCTTTCCCGTGGCCGTGCCCAGGTGATGCTTGGTCGTGGTTCCTTCACTGAATCATTCCCATTGTTTGGCTACGATTTGACCGACTACGATGATCTGTTCAACGAAAAGTTGGCGTTGTACGATGAATTACGGACCGAAAAGCCTGTCACCTGGTCCGGTAAGTTCCGCGCATCCTTGAAAGATCAGGATGTTTATCCAAAGACTGAATCAGGTCAACTCGAAACCTATATCGGTATCGGCGGTTCTCCTGAATCCATCATCCGTGCTGCCCGCTTTGGCTACAAGGTCATCATCGCCATTATCGGTGGCCAGGCAGATCGCTTCAAGCCATACGTTGATCTGTATCACGCAGCGGCAGAAAAGCTGGGTATGCCTGAATATCCTGTCGCCGTTCACTCACATGGTTTCATCGCAGACAGCCAAGAAGAAGCCGTTGATGTGGCCTTCAAGAACATCAAGGCTAACTTCGACCGCATCGGATTGACTCGCGGCTGGGCACCAATGAGCCGGGAACAATTCGATTCCGAAACTGAAGTAGGTTCATTCTATGTTGGTGACCCAGAAAAGGTTGCCCAACGGATTGCGCGGACCATTGACCTGCTCGACTTGGGTCGTTTTGACCTCGTTTACGGTGCTGGTAACCAAACCGTTGCCCAACGTGAACA
The DNA here is from genome assembly GCF_001311785.1 of Lacticaseibacillus saniviri JCM 17471 = DSM 24301. GTDB lineage: Bacteria > Bacillota > Bacilli > Lactobacillales > Lactobacillaceae > Lacticaseibacillus > Lacticaseibacillus saniviri. The sequence goes on from NZ_BBBX01000048.1 coordinate 1,356, forward strand.
CATGATTGAGCTCTATGCCACAAAGGTGGTTCCTCGTGTCAAAGAGATTTTATCTTCTAAGGCGGTGACCAAGTAATGGACATCAAACGTGTTGGTATTATCGGTGCTGGTAAAGTCGGCATTGTTCTGGCTGGTTTGGCATTGAAAGCTGGCTATGAGGTTCGGATTTCTGGCTCCGGTGCCGTTGACAAAATCGATTTAACGATTAAAACATTGGTCCCTGGCGCCATTGCTTCTGAGAATGCGGATGTCGTGGCCAATTCCGACATCATTATTTTGGCCATTCCACTGAGCCGCTATAAGAACATCGATCCCGCCCTTCTCAAAGGGAAGCTCGTCATCGATGCCATGAACTATTGGTGGGAAACCGATGGGATTCGTGAAGAAGTCCTCGATCCTAACAGCACATCGAGTGAACAGGTTCAGGCTTACTTCAAGGACACCACAATTGTGAAGGCGTTCAATCACATGGGGTATCACAACCTGCAAGAAGAAGCACGACCAGCCGGTGATCCTAAGCGCAAGGCCCTGTTTGTCACCGGTGATGACCATGAAGCTGTGGATGAAGTGGCACATTTCGTTGACACCATGGGCTTTGATCAAGTGATTCATTACAACTTGGCTGATGGCATTATGACCGAACCCGGTAGTCCCCTGTTCGGTGCTAGTCTCAAGCACAATGAATTGAAGCGTGTCATCGATAACTTTGACCGCACTGAATTCGGTCGTCAAATCGCGGCTTCAAAACAAGCGTAGAGTGCGAAACCACACGGGTTGGCTGTGAGCACTGCTGAAACTAGTTTAATAATCGCAAGCATATGTATTATCAAAAAGACGTCCCGACAAATTTATCAGGACGTCTTTTTTGTGTGGGAAATTAGTGCCCCGTTGTCACCTTAATGCCGATAATACTGATCAATAACATGACCACAAAACCCAAGTCATCAAGGACAGGCGATCCCCAAACACGATGACACCGACTAGAATCGCACCAACTGCACCAATCCCTGTCCAGACAGGATAAGCGATACTCAGTGACAGTGTTTTGGTTGCCCGCGATAACAAGATAAAGCTAGCCAACATTCCTAATATCGTCAACAAAGTAAAATTCATGCGTGTGAACCCGACACTCAATTTCATTGTAGACGCCCACACCACTTCAAATAATCCTGCAATCACTAACCATAACCAAGCCATCATCATCTCTCCCTTATTTTTACCG
>NZ_BBBX01000049.1 GCF_001311785.1 Lacticaseibacillus saniviri JCM 17471 = DSM 24301
CCATGATAGTTTCGGCCTGGATTGTTTGTTTTAGTTGGATGTCAGATCAAATAGGTTAAGCACCGACGGCTTGGTAAATGACCCTACATTTCGTTTTAGTTGGATGTCAGATCAAATAGGTTAAGCACTGGTCAATCTCGGCATGCTTTCCACAGATTGTTTTAGTTGGATGTCAGATCAAATAGGTTAAGCACTTTGGGCTTTGATTATCGTAGGAGGACTTCGTTTTAGTTGGATGTCAGATCAAATAGGTTAAGCACCAACCCGGTGATTGGAATCCTACAACAGGGGTTTAGTTGGATGTCAGATCAAATAGGTTAAGCACACTGAGATAACCCGTCATACTTGTTTGGGTTTTAGTTGGATGTCAGATCAAATAGGTTAAGCACAATGGTACGCGGATACCAAGCTGCTGTTACGTTTTAGTTGGATGTCAGATCAAATAGGTTAAGCACGCCAGAAATCGGTGGCCGCTTATCGGTTTCGTTTTAGTTGGATGTCAGATCAAATAGGTTAAGCACCAAGCGCCAGCCATCTTGGCTCCCGTGACAGTTTTAGTTGGATGTCAGATCAAATAGGTTAAGCACGTCAGGCTTTGATGGGTCCTTTGCTTCCTGGTTTTAGTTGGATGTCAGATCAAATAGGTTAAGCACCAACCACTTTGCCAAATATCGTTAAGCCATGTTTTAGTTGGATGTCAGATCAAATAGGTTAAGCACAGCAGGTTGTCAGGTGCGAATCCTGACCAGGTTTTAGTTGGATGTCAGATCAAATAGGTTAAGCACCTGCATCACGAAGTCGTCGCCATTCAGGTGGTTTTAGTTGGATGTCAGATCAAATAGGTTAAGCACTAGCGCCTTTGTTGATGTTGTAGTACAAGAGTTTTAGTTGGATGTCAGATCAAATAGGTTAAGCACAACGTTGTTCCGATACACGTCGCGGCCTATGTTTTAGTTGGATGTCAGATCAAATAGGTTAAGCACCTGTTGTTAGATACTTGTCGCGTCGCTGCAGTTTTAGTTGGATGTCAGATCAAATAGGTTAAGCACACATCCAGTGGCCCTGCATCTTCTCATACGGTTTTAGTTGGATGTCAGATCAAATAGGTTAAGCACGGCAGAGCTGATGCAGATTGAAGAAGTGCCGTTTTAGTTGGATGTCAGATCAAATAGGTTAAGCACAGCACGGAAGAGATTTGGATTATCACTGATGTTTTAGTTGGATGTCAGATCAAATAGGTTAAGCACTATCATTTAGGTCAATAGACAACTGATTATGTTTTAGTTGGATGTCAGATCAAATAGGTTAAGCACTGCGATAAACAAAATGGCCACCTTTGGCAGGTTTTAGTTGGATGTCAGATCAAATAGGTTAAGCACGCCGCCACTAGATTGTTGTCCCTTGCTTTCGTTTTAGTTGGATGTCAGATCAAATAGGTTAAGCACTACATTCGCGTCAGTCCAAACGAAGGACTGGTTTTAGTTGGATGTCAGATCAAATAGGTTAAGCACTTGATAGATGACTGAATAGCCATCATCACCGTTTTAGTTGGATGTCAGATCAAATAGGTTAAGCACCCCCACAATTTTAACAATGTCAAACTATTTGTTTTAGTTGGATGTCAGATCAAATAGGTTAAGCACTCTGATTTTTATTCGCTGTCTTTTCTAGGTTTTAGTTGGATGTCAGATCAAATAGGTTAAGCACGTAGTCACCGCGGTTACTATCAAATTGAGCGTTTTTAGTTGGATGTCAGATCAAATAGGTTAAGCACCACGCGCTAAACCTTCCTTCAAAGCATTCAGTTTTAGTTGGATGTCAGATCAAATAGGTTAAGCACTGTGATGCTCGCAATATTCGTCATTTTGCGTTTTAGTTGGATGTCAGATCAAATAGGTTAAGCACGACGCCTTGGGTAATCGCTGAGTACCATCGGTTTTAGTTGGATGTCAGATCAAATAGGTTAAGCACCGGTCAAAGTCGGAATAATCATCGTCATGTGTTTTAGTTGGATGTCAGATCAAATAGGTTAAGCACACGCCACGGCACACGATTACAAGTCTGGCTGTTTTAGTTGGATGTCAGATCAAATAGGTTAAGCACCCTGTATCCCGTACTTATGCTTAAATTAGTGTTTAGTTGGATGTCAGATCAAATAGGTTAAGCACGATAAAGTTCAATCGTGTTGGCCACGTCATGTTTTAGTTGGATGTCAGATCAAATAGGTTAAGCACGCTATCAGCTTCAAAGTAGGCTGGCATATCGTTTTAGTTGGATGTCAGATCAAATAGGTTAAGCACTGTTGCTGGTGATGGTGGAGTACAACCGGTGTTTTAGTTGGATGTCAGATCAAATAGGTTAAGCACGCCGCCAGATTCTGATTGGATAACGCCTTGGTTTTAGTTGGATGTCAGATCAAATAGGTTAAGCACCTTTATCCAACGCCTTCACCCATGCCGGTGGTTTTAGTTGGATGTCAGATTAAATAGGTTAAGCACTGAAGTCTGTGTAAGTGATTTGGTCGTTGAGTTTTAGTTGGATGTCAGATCAAATAGGTTAAGCAC
>NZ_BBBX01000050.1 GCF_001311785.1 Lacticaseibacillus saniviri JCM 17471 = DSM 24301
CCGTCAGACAATTTTTGCCAGGCTACTTGATAATAAGCGCCGTTACCAGTGATTTCTTTTAAATACTTGTAGGTTCCTTTAGCTTGCAAAACGGGTAATTCACTGGCTAAAACTGCTAATTCGTTGTTCATTTTATGATCTCCTTTGCTTTGTTAATCTCACCCGTTGTTCAGGTTTACTTTTGGGATTGTAAAAGTGAACCTAAATGACGGGTTAACCAACCGGAACGTAGTGTAGGGCGGTAGGCAGGTTCTAATCAAAATCAAAACTTAATTTATGGCCGTCAAGCTTTAACTTGGCGTCAAACGACTTCCCCTTTTTGCTCTTGAAACCCTTTAGTTTGCTGGTTTCCCCTTTGGTGACCAGTGCTTTGATTGCGGTCTTCCCGAGGGTCTTACTGCTCCATTTCTTGGGCAGGGTAAAGTCTTCGCCTTGCTTAGGCTTTACAATATAAAACTTCTGTTTATTTAAAACGGTCGCTTGCGGTGTTTCTAAGAAGACCTCGGCGGACTTTTGTGCTTGCTGTTGGTGATTGATTTGTTGCTTAATGGCTGCATTGCCGGTTAATTGTGTGGGGACATCAGCAATTAACTTCGCCACAAACTTCTTAATCTGGCTCAAAAAGTTATCTGGGGTGCGTTCTTCGGTACTGATTTGCTGTAATGCTTGCTCCCATTTAGCCGTCATTTCTGGGCTAGTTAGCAAGGGTTCGAGTTCGACTGCTTTACATAAAGTGATTCCGGCTTCACTGACGTGCAACTTATTCTTTTCAGTAACTAAATAGCCGCGTTTCTTTAACACTTCCAGCACATTGGCCCGGGTCGCACTTGTCCCAATGCCTTGCACATCTTTGAGAATCGCCTGGGCTACTTCATCATCAAGCGTTTTGCCAGCGGTCTTCATGGCCGTAATCAGGGTACCTTCGGTAAAGGGTACCGGAGGTGTCGTTTCTTTTGCGGCGTTTGCAGATTTGCTTGGACTTGATCGCCTTGGTGAACGAGCGGTAAAGTTGCTGCTTCTTGCTGCTCGGTTTTGGTTTCATCAAATAAAGCTTGCCAGCCTTGCTTAGTTGGGACCTTACCGGTTGCTTTAAAATTGGCGTCACCAACTTGGGTAATAATGGTGGTTTCCTCGTACTCGTACGGATCAGCAAACATCGCTAACGTCGTTCTTAAAACCAAGTCATAGACTTGTTGCTGTAATTTAGGTAAGGCAGCTAATTGATCTTTAGTCGGGACGATTTTAGTCATGATAATGGCGTAGTGTTCTTCAACCTTCTTTCCATTAACATAGCGCTTATTCGGGGCGGTATTGGTTAAAGCGACTTGCTTAGAGACTAAACCCAGATACTTCGTCAGATTAGCCATTAAATACTCAAATTCTTCATCAGTGATATAAGCACAATCGGTTCGGGGATAGCTAAGGAACTTGGCTTCGTATAAACTCTGAATGGCCGCCAAAGTCTGGCTGGCACTGGCGTGATAACGTTTATTCATGGCACTTTGGAGACTGGATAGTGAGAATAGTTGGGGACTAGCACGCTTTTTAGCCTGGTTTTGAATGCCCTTGATTAAACCAGCCTGTGATCCTTTCTGAACATGTTTAGCTTGCATGAATGTTATTAGCCCTGTTTCGTCTTTAAATCGCTGATAGGGGTCTAATTTTGCGACGAATTTTTGCTAATTAGCAATAATTTCAGCATTTAGTTCAAAATAGGGTTTCGGCTTAAAGGTTTTGTTTACCTGGTCTCTTTGATAGACCATACACAAGGCTGGCAGCTATACGTAACTAATCGAGCACGCTCTACGTACCAAATTTTTCTCAATATAAAATACATTATGAGCTACCATTCATACCAATTAACCAGTCGCTAATTTTGTGATTACAAGTGCATGCCCCAATCTTCATGCCGGTTCCGGGTTTGATGTTGCCGCTGCTTTTTCGTCATTTCCCACTCGGTCTCTTTTAAGCCGCGTTCTTGTTTTTGCCGTTGGTAATCTTCATCACGAGCATATAGAACAGTCATGATCGCGTCACTAAAGGCCGTCTTTAAGTAATAGTCTGGACTAACTGGCTTGTAGTTCAGTGGTTGATAATGTCCGATATTTGCTTTTCTGTACTGGTCGTCCTTGGCTTGTTGCTCTTTTAACTGCATTTGGATTTTCTCGATCTGACTGTTCTTAATCGTCGGATCAGCTTTGCATTCGCCAAAAAGAGTTGTTTAGTACCATCATGCTTTAAAACCCGTTGTAAGTGATGATTTTCTAACTGATCTAAGCTC
>NZ_BBBX01000051.1 GCF_001311785.1 Lacticaseibacillus saniviri JCM 17471 = DSM 24301
TCGTAATTTAAAATCTTCCCGATCAATTTTTGTTTTAAACGCGCTTGCTGCTCGACTAGTTTTTCATATTGATTAGACATGGAATTTCCCCATCTCGTATGGCTAATGATCTACGGACTTTACCTTTAAAAATTCAGAAAATTGCTTGGCTAAAAGCTTAATCTGATCGTTAGACAAATTAGCATAATCTAAATTGGCTTGACTGATGATTTGTTTACCTAGACGTTGTTCAATCTTATTTTTTCGTCCTTAATTTTTTGATTAAGGGCTTTTAATTTAGCTTCTTGTTTTTCTAAGTTACTTTGAGACATAACGATCCCTCCAATCATATTAGAAATAATCACCGACACTATATCATAAGGGAAACGTTAAGTCAAAGTATAAAAGTTGAAATAGCGAAGCGGAAGTCATACACTAAAAGTAAATTCAGGAGAATCAGCAGACCAAGTAAAACGAGGTCAATGCGCACTTACACACAACAACTAAAGTTGGTTGTGTTATTGTGCTAAACACTTGTATTAGAAGTCGCCGTTGGCGACAACAAAATCAAGCCCATAAACCCAAATAAAGGTGGTGACCGACATGGCAATTTTTCACATGAGCTTTAGTAATATTAGTGCTGGAAAAGGAAGAAGTGCAATTGCTGGAGCAAGTTATCGAAGTGGCGAAAAATTATTCGATCAAAAAGAAGGTCGAAGTTATTTTTATGCTCGGTCGGTTATGCCAGAAAGCTTTATTTTAACACCAAAGAATGCGCCAGAATGGGCGAGTGATAGAGAGAAATTATGGAACGAAGTTGAAAGAAAAGACCGTCGAGCAAACTCACGGTACGCTAAAGAGTTTAACGTGGCTCTACCAGTTGAATTAAGTGAAGATGAACAGAAAAATTATTGACAAAATATGTACAAGAAAATTTTGTTGATGAAGGTATGGTTGCCGATGTGGCAATTCATAGAGATCACCCAGATAATCCGCACGCTCATGTGATGTTAACTAACCGTCCATTTAACCCAGACGGAACGTGGGGATTGAAAAGTAAACGAGAAAACATATTAGACGAAAATGGGAACAAGACTTATACAGGAAATAGTCGTTTCCCAAGATCAAGAAAGGTGTGGTTAGTTGATTGGGATAAAAAAGAAAAATCAATCAATGGCGGCACAATTGGGCGGCAAGTGTAAATCAGGCTTTAGAGCAAAAAACATTCCTGATCGGATCAGTGAAAAATCATTTGTGGAACAGGGAATAGCTGACACACCAATGCAACACGAGGGAATCAATAGCAAACGGCATGAAAGAAAGGCATTTAATCAACAAGTTAAGAACTATCGTAAGTCCAAAGCTAGCTATAAAAATATGCAGGAGAAAGTAGTTAATCGAGGCCACTTGGATAGCCTAAGCAAACACTTCTCGTTTAACGAGAAAAAAGTGGTCAAAGAGTTAAGCCACGAACTGAAAACTTATATTAGTTTGGAAAGTTAGATGATAAGCGGCGCATGCTATTTAATTGGAAAAACAGTACCTTAATTAAGCACGCTGTTGGTGAAGATGTCACTAAGCAATTATTGACGATTAACCAACAAGAAAGTTCACTAAAAAAGCAGATGAACTCTTAAATAAAGTAGTTGATCGCACGACTAAAAAACTTTATCCAGAGCTTGATTTTGAACAGACAACCGCGGCTGAACGACGGGAATTGATTAAAGAAACTAATAGTGAACAAACGATTTTCAAAGGCAGTGAATTAAACGAACGTTTAATGAATATTCGTGATGATTTATTGGTCCGACAATTATTGACCTTTACCAAACGGCCATACGTTGGCTGGAAGTTATTAATGCAACAAGAAAAGGAAGTCAAAATCGAGCTTAAATATACGCTGATGATTCATGATGATAGCTTAGAAAGTCTAGAACACGTTGATCAAGGTCTACTAGAAAAGTATTCACCAACCGAGCAGCAAAAGATTACTCGCGCAGTCAAAGATTTGCGAACAATCATGGCTGTG
>NZ_BBBX01000052.1 GCF_001311785.1 Lacticaseibacillus saniviri JCM 17471 = DSM 24301
CCGTAATTTAAAATCTTCCCGCTCAATTTTTGTTTTAAACGCGCTTGCTGCTCGACTAGTTTTTCATATTGATTAGGCATGGAATTCCCCATCTCCTATGACTAATGATCTACGGACTTTTCCTTTAAAAACTCGGATACTTTTTTGGATAAGGACTTGATATTGTCATTAGCTAAATTAGCATAATTTAAATTGGCTTGACTGATGATTTGTTTACCTAGCCGTTGTTCAATCTTATTTTTTTGTCCTTAATTTTTTGATTAAGGGCTTTTAATTTAGCTTCTTGTTTTTCTAAGTTACTTTGAGACATAACGATCCCTCCAATCATATTAGAAATAATCACCGAACTATATCATATAGGAAACGTTAAGTCAAAGTATAAAATTTGAAATAGCGAAGCGGAAGGCATACACTAAATTAAAGTTAAGAGAATCAGAAGACCGAGTGAAACGAGGTAAATGCGCACTTACACCCCACTAAATTCTTGTGGGGTAAATCGTGATAAAATCCTGTATTAGAAGTCGCCGATGGCGACAACAAGGTCAAAACCCATAGAATCAAAGGAAGACGGTGACTGACATGGCAATATTCCACATGAGTTTTAGTAATATTAGTGCTGGTAAAGGACGAAGTGCGATTGCCAGTGCCGCTTATCGAAGTGGTGAAAAATTATTTGATGATCAAGAAGGTCGCCACTATTTATATGCTCGGTCAGTCATACCAGAGAGTTTTATTTTAACTCCTAAAAATGCACCAGCATGGGCCAGTGATCGAGAAAAATTATGGAACGAAGTAGAAAGAAAAGATCGGCGAGCAAATTCTCGGTATGCGAAAGAGTTTAACGTGGCTTTGCCAGTTGAACTAAGCGAAGATGAACAGAAAGAATTATTGACAAAATACGTACAAGAAAATTTTGTTGATCAAGGCATGGTAGCTGATGTAGCGATTCATCGCGACCACCAAGATAATCCGCACGCACATGTGATGTTAACTAACCGACCATTTAACCCAGACGGAACATGGGGAATCAAGAGTAAAAAGCAATATATTTTAGATGAGAATGGCAATAAAATGTATACCGGAACTAGCAAGTACCCTAAGAGTAGAAAGATACTGATGGTCGATTGGGATAAGAAAGAAAAATAATTGAATGGCGTCATAATTGGGCAGTTAGTGTCAATCAGGTTTTAGAGCAAAAAACATTCCTGATCGGATCAGTGAAAAATCATTTGTGGAACAGGGAATAGCTGACACACCAATGCAACACGAGGGAATCAATAGCAAACGGCATGAAAGAAAGGCATTTAATCAACAAGTTAAGAACTATCGTAAGTCCAAAGCTGGCTATAAAAATATGCAGGAGAAAGTAGTTAATCGAGGCCACTTGGATAGCCTAAGTAAACACTTCTCGTTTAACGAGAAAAAAGTGGTCAAAGAGTTAAGCCACGAACTGAAAACTTATATTAGTTTGGAAAGTTTAGATGATAAGCGGCGCATGCTATTTAATTGGAAAAATAGCACCTTAATTAAACATGCAGTTGGTGAAGATGTGACTAAAGAATTATTGACAATTAACCAACAAGAAAGCTCATTAAAAAAGGCAGATGAACTCTTAAATAAAGTGGTCGATCGTACTACGAAAAAACTTTATCCCGAGCTTAATTTTGAACAGACCACACAAGCTGAAAGACGAGAATTAATTAAGGAAACCGAAAGCGAGCAAACAGTTTTCAAAGGCAGTGAATTAAACGAACGTTTAATGAATATTCGTGATGATTTATCGATCCTACAATTATCTGCCTTTACCAAACGGCCATACGTTGGCTGGAAGTTATTAATGCAACAAGAAAAGGAAGTCAAAATCGAGCTTAAATATACGCTGATGATTCATGATGATAGCTTAGAAAGTCTAGATCACGTTGATCAAGGTCTACTAGAAAAGTATTCACCAACCGAGCAGCAAAAGATTACTCGCGCAGTCAAAGATTTGCGAACAATCATGGCTGTT
>NZ_BBBX01000053.1 GCF_001311785.1 Lacticaseibacillus saniviri JCM 17471 = DSM 24301
ACGCATCGATGCCAGCTCGCTAGTCATAAATAGCTGATACTCGCGGTCGGGGTTATCTTTTCGCCAGTCTTTTAGATACCGAACCGCTTTGAGGCGGTCGAAGCAGATTGGTGACACTCGCCGTACATTGCCTGTGCATCATCCAATGCATCAACAACATCTACCAACACGTCCTGCTTCGTATCATTGCTCATCGTCAGTCACCCCAATAAAATCAAAGTCATGTGTAATAGCTGGTAGTGCTTTTTCAATTGTCTTCTGGCCCTCCACGTCTAACTCATAGGTAACTAAATTTGCACCGTCCGTTACTTGTTTAATTCCAATAAATAGGGTATCGAGGTCAACATCATTGCTACATTGAAGCACAACTGTTTGATGTGTCATTTCATTGCTCATCGTCAGTCACCTTTTCTTTCTCACAGTCTTGCAAGCCGTAATGCTCAATCTCTGCTTCTGTGAATTGAGCTAAGTCTTCGTCAAGGTCAATTCTAAATTTATCTCCAGCATCACAAAGATCAGGGCTAAATTTTTGTAGTAGCTAGTGGCTGCATGTGGCACCTTGACGTTATACAGCGTCTCTTTCCTAATCTCCCAACCATTAGCAAGTGCCTTGTACGCGTCTTCTACTGCCATGCCTGCATCGTCTAAATTCGCAAGCAATTGCCAAGCCATGTGCTTCATTTGTCCAGTGCGAATCTCACTGTTAAGTTCTGTCAAAATGTCGGATACCTCTTGGCTCACCATGATCGGCTTAGTTTTCCCAACTAATTCAGTCACACGCCCTTTAAATGATTCAGCATAGTGCGATGCATCAATTTCGTCATCAAACAGCATTGCCATCGTCAGTTACCTCCATCACCTCATACGGGTGTGTTTTCCTGTCCGGGGCGTTTCCCAAAATGTTCCACATGTCCCCCTCGCGGGCAATTTGTTGTGCGCCATCGCGGGTCGAAAACTTGGTCGCAAACGCCTTTGAGGCTCCAAAGTCGTAGTCATCACCTTGGCGGCTATAGAACTCGCCCTTGCCGTTGGTTACCAGGTACTTAGTCATGTTCTGCCACCTCCACGGGCTTAATTGCCTTTACCCATGCTGGAGCCGAGTCGATGTTGGCCTGGGTGACAGTTGAACCGAACGTGATTGCGCTTTGTTCCTCGGCGTAGCCCTTGACCGTCCACGCGCCGGTGTGGTCTAGTACGGCGTAAGCAACAGTTCCGTCCGGCAGCTCCGTCCCTTCCATCGGCAATACATACCGTTTCGGTTCCCCGACCTCCCAGCCGAGGACGTATGCATGCATCAGGCGGTCTTCATCTGGTCGCATGTCGTTGTAAGCGTCAATAGCCTCTGCTGGGTATCCGTTCTTCTTTGCTTCCTCCAGCATCTCTGCTTCTTCTGGGCTGACGACTACCTTTTTAGGCTCCTCAATCAAAGTGACAACGTGGCCGCCGGTTTCATCAGCCACTAGTTCAGCCCGTTCCTTTTTAATCGTTGTGTTGGGACCTTCAATTTTTGATGACCACCAACCGGAATTAGCCGAAAAATCCCAAAATTTACCACTGTGGTTCTTAACCGCGTACAGTTTTTCTTCGCTCACTTTTAATACCTCCAGATTGTGTTAATGCGTTCCGACTGACTTCACATTGATTTGTTTTGCATGATTAGTCTCCTTATTGGGCCTCTCACCCCGTTCGGACGCCTAACGCCGTTGATAACGCCTAGTCAATCCGACCGGCTGACCATTGGCCTCGCTCAAGCGTGATCCCAGTGATGCGATTTTTGATCACCGTGCTTACCGGCACTTTGTAAAAGCTCTTCACGTCTTCGACCGATTTAAAATAGCGACCATAGTTATCTCGATAAATGAATGGCTTCGAGGCGTCAAGGCCGGCCTTTTTCATCTGTCTCCAGACAACACTATAGTCGATGCCAAACTGCTCAGAAATCTGTTTAGCGGTCAATCCTCGGCGCGCTAGTGCCACGA
>NZ_BBBX01000054.1 GCF_001311785.1 Lacticaseibacillus saniviri JCM 17471 = DSM 24301
TTGCATCAATTCCTGCCCGTGCCAAAATTCGAATAACCCTATCTGCCCGCAAATGGACACGCCGTGCGATATCTGCCTGCGTCATACCGCCTTGCGCTAACATGATCACTGATTCTTCCTGCTTTGTCGCGTCATCTGTATAGGTTTCTTTAACACCGTAGTATTCCCGCATAGCATTAATCTGTTCGGCCGTATCTTCGCCGATATCACCAGGTGCCCCAGTATCAGACTGATTGCGAATTGCAAACTCTTCTGCACTCACTACTCGCTTAATACGCATTGGTTCTGGGATAAATGGCATACCCACATCAACCTTACGACTATCTGAATGCCTAATCGTGTAGTTATTCTTGAGCCACCGATGCACCTGTGATCTGTAATCGTCGACATAATATATCTTTTTGGAAAACTCCCCTATCAAAGCAAACATATCTAATCACCCGTCTTGATGAAGACACCGTCAACGATCTTGCCCGTCCGGTCCTTGATAGTCATATAGGCTTCCTTGATGGCGTCCTCGATAGAAAATCCGTTCTGCATGGCGAAAATCGTCATCACCACGTACATGTCGCCGAGGGAATCGATGACCTGCTCGCGGCGTTGCTTATTGAAGCCTTCTGACAGTTCCCCCAGTTCTTCCATCAGCTTGATAAGTTGCTTGTCTGGCTCCGCTGTGTCCAGACCACGGGCAATCGCCCACGCTTCAATGCTCTTCGTATAATTCATTTTTCTGCCTCCTTTCCCGCTGCTAATTCCTGAATGACTTCGTTGTATCTTGCGGGTATCTCTGTTGATTCAATGTGATTTTGTTCAGGTTCTAGCCATTGTCGAATATCAAATTCTTGTTCAACGTCTTTGCTGTGTGGCATCACATTCACTGTGCTGAAATGCAAATAGTCGTCTTCATCGTTTTGAATGAAATATACTTGTCTAGCAGCACGTGTCAGACTGTCACCATGAACAATTGTTGCGTTCATGCCGCGAATGGCGCAGTTGAATATTAGAAACGGCAACGTACTGTCGCCAAGCTCTTCCAAATGATAAAAATACATGCTTGGCTGGTAGTCCCACGGCTTGTGCTTCAAACGGTCTTGTTGCCATCGTTGAATCATCATTGATCCAGTCCCAGCCGCGACCTCGTAATACTCGCTACTGTCACTCGATCCAACGAGCATGTTCACGAGCTTGCTGATACTCTCCGGAGTGAAATCTTGTTTCTTGTCTTTTCGGTCAGCTTGAACACTCATGAAATATTCTGAGAACCAGTCATGTGATACGTCTGTACTGACATCTAGGAATTGCTTAAAAATCCTGTTACGCTTTTGCTGATCCATGACAATCTTCATCAGTGCTGCTGGGGCTTGTTGAGCTTCACGGACACCCAACAGTTTGTGAACGACATCTGCTGTGAATTTGGTCATCATTTGGCTGCCTCCATATTGGCATTAAGCCAGTCAACAAATGGTTTGAGATTTTCAGCTGATACATTAAATATTGATGTGTTCCCGTCCTGGATTGTGCCTGGACCGTCAAACAACGTGACGCCAACATCAGTGAACGTTGCTCTAAAATTTTCGCCATCAAATCCAAAATTGCTTGGCAAGATTAAACGTCATTGTCACCAAATGTAAATTTTAGTTTAGTCATTAACTCGTTAAATTCGTCTTCTTCCATCGGAAATCCTTCTGGCGCCAAATCGATGTACATACCTTTAAATTCCGCTGTGATAATTTTTGTCGCCGTAATATAATCGATCATTCGTCTGCCTCCACAATTTTAGTGCGTCCTCTGCCGATCGCGCCACGCCGTATAAAACCGGATACTGCTTGATAAACTCGGCGAATTTCTTCTG
>NZ_BBBX01000055.1 GCF_001311785.1 Lacticaseibacillus saniviri JCM 17471 = DSM 24301
TATGTAGCTCAGTTAAACGTTGATTGTAATCATCGCTGGTATACTGTGATCCTAAATCCGTATGGATAATCAAGTCCCCAGTAATGGTTCGATTTTTAACCGCGCTTTCAAGGGTCTTTAAGACTATTTTTTAAAGTTGTTAATATTTCTGCATCTGTCATTTTAATCACCTTTCTTTACTATATATTGTGTTATGTAGGTTCAAAAATCCTATATATAGTGGTATGATTAAATGGTAAACAACTAATGATCTTTGCAATAATATATAGATCAGGAGGACGGTGATCAAAATGGCAAAAATAAACCTGTTGGCGACAATCGACGTATTGGTGAAGTTAAAAATCGTTCGCAATTCCAACGAAATAATGTGTTTATAAAACGCAACACTATAACTGGACAGTTCATGAACGTTTCTAACAAAAAATTTAAAGGCGTTCGCCACGAAAATTAATTATGTATAAGAGGACTAAAGTCCTCTTTTTTATTTTCTTACCAGCATCATAACCTTTATTTTCAGCAGTTGCGGTATTTTTAACGCTTTGACCAAGCACAATGCTTAATTCAACTGTATAATAGATTAAGCAAGAAGTTTTAAGGGCGGTGGCTGTCTTTTCCCTTGCGAGGTGAGGCCCATGGGAACATGGAATAATCTTCAGGAAGGTTTCACAGTCAATGAGCGTCTTCCAGACACTCTCGTTGATGTTGCTGTTTGGCACGTTTTTAATCGCGCTACTCAGCTATATCGACAAGCACCACAAATAAAAAGCCGCCCTGTGTAACTTTGGCAGGTTACAGGACGACTAGTACCTAGTCTAATGTTAATGCCACCGCCTTTGAAGCGGCTTGCGCGGGAAGCCCTGTTCTGGCGGGGCTTCTTTTTTCTATTTACATTATAGCATGCCCTTTAAAAACTGGCTAACGTTTTAGACTTTGATCGGGTTCGGATTCGGGTTGTTTAATTGCCGGGTTTTGTTCAGCAAATGCTTGCAGCTGTTTTTGAGTTCGCTTACTGATTTTCTGGTGTACATCATTTAATTTATTTTTAGTTCTGATTTTGTTGTGGATTCGTTGCTTGCTGAACTTGTTGTTGCAAGCCTTGATAGGACTTATTAAGATCCTGGGCTGATAGCTTTTTTAAATCATGCTCAGGTTCTTTTTGTGCTTCTTGTAAGCCTAATTGTTTGGTTAACCCGTCGCTAAGCTCAATCACTTTGTTGCTAACTTGCTGGATCTCACTTAAAGCACTATGGATCACGGCTTTATCTTTAGCCCAGGTAGCCACATACCCGAGTGAGTAGTTACTGGTATCAACACCAATATTTTGCATGGCAACATACGCAACCGCTTCGGCTTGGGTTTCCTGATAGGCCCGTGGCCGATCTTTAAAGGCTGATTTTAAGCCGTGTAGCTGGCTATGCGCATATTCGTGGTATAACGTCTTTAGTTTCAAAGCATTGTCGGGCTCATCGCCACCAATGACGATTTCATTAGTGCTGGGTTGAAAATACCCCTTAGCCCCATTTAGCGTTGCTAAGGGCACTTCACTGACTTTAAGGTCGGTTTGCTGGTTTAGATAGTCCTTGAATGCGTTATACAAGCTTGTCACATTCTAATGATCGGCCAAATTTTCTTTGACAAAGTCTTTAGCACTTAACACTGGTCCACCGCTAGTTTGTGCCACATCAAAGACGGGTAGATAGCGATAACCGACAATGGCGCGCTCATCGGTGGTATCAAGATGCTTCTGCTCGGCTGGTGTTAGCTTCTTAATGATCGGAGCCGCAATCCGAATCGCTTTTGCGCCCCGTTT
>NZ_BBBX01000056.1 GCF_001311785.1 Lacticaseibacillus saniviri JCM 17471 = DSM 24301
TTTGACAAAGTAGTCCTTTGAAAACTGAACAAAGTTTCGTATATGTGTAGGTCCTTCGATCTTGTTATCGAAGAATTAAACAAACATACAACGAAGTCAATTCGCTAGTATAAACAATAAGAGTCACAAACTTGATATGAGAGTTTGATCCTGGCTCAGGATGAACGCTGGCGGCGTGCCTAATACATGCAAGTCGAACGAGTTCTGGTTAATGATGGCGGTGCTTGCACCAATAGATTTAACATTTGAACGAGTGGCGGACGGGTGAGTAACACGTGGGTAACCTGCCCTAAAGTGGGGGATAACATTTGGAAACAGATGCTAATACCGCATAAATCTTGGAACCTCATGGTTCCAAGCTGAAAGATGGCGTAAGCTATCGCTTTTGGATGGACCCGCGGCGTATTAGCTAGTTGGTGAGGTAAAGGCTCACCAAGGCGATGATACGTAGCCGACCTGAGAGGGTGATCGGCCACATTGGGACTGAGACACGGCCCAAACTCCTACGGGAGGCAGCAGTAGGGAATCTTCCACAATGGACGAAAGTCTGATGGAGCAACGCCGCGTGAGTGAAGAAGGTTTTCGGATCGTAAAACTCTGTTGTTGGAGAAGAACGTACGTGAGAGTAACTGTTCACGTAGTGACGGTATCCAACCAGAAAGCCACGGCTAACTACGTGCCAGCAGCCGCGGTAATACGTAGGTGGCAAGCGTTATCCGGATTTATTGGGCGTAAAGCGAGCGCAGGCGGTTTCTTAAGTCTGATGTGAAAGCCCTCGGCTCAACCGAGGAAGTGCATCGGAAACTGGGAAACTTGAGTGCAGAAGAGGACAGTGGAACTCCATGTGTAGCGGTGGAATGCGTAGATATATGGAAGAACACCAGTGGCGAAGGCGGCTGTCTGGTCTGTAACTGACGCTGAGGCTCGAAAGCATGGGTAGCGAACAGGATTAGATACCCTGGTAGTCCATGCCGTAAACGATGAATACTAAGTGTTGGAGGGTTTCCGCCCTTCAGTGCTGCAGCTAACGCATTAAGTATTCCGCCTGGGGAGTACGACCGCAAGGTTGAAACTCAAAGGAATTGACGGGGGCCCGCACAAGCGGTGGAGCATGTGGTTTAATTCGAAGCAACGCGAAGAACCTTACCAGGTCTTGACATCTTCTGCTATTCTAAGAGATTAGAAGTTCCCTTCGGGGACAGAATGACAGGTGGTGCATGGTTGTCGTCAGCTCGTGTCGTGAGATGTTGGGTTAAGTCCCGCAACGAGCGCAACCCTTATGACTAGTTGCCAGCATTAAGTTGGGCACTCTAATCAGACTGCCGGTGACAAACCGGAGGAAGGTGGGGATGACGTCAAATCATCATGCCCCTTATGACCTGGGCTACACACGTGCTACAATGGATGGTACAACGAGTCGCAAAACCGCGAGGTTAAGCTAATCTCTTAAAGCCATTCTCAGTCCGGACTGTAGGCTGCAACTCGCCTACACGAAGTCGGAATCGCTAGTAATCGCGGATCAGCATGCCGCGGTGAATACGTTCCCGGGCCTTGTACACACCGCCCGTCACACCATGAGAGTTTGTAACACCCGAAGCCGGTGGGGTAACCTTTTAGGAGCTAGCCGTCTAAGGTGGGACAGATGATTAGGGTGAAGTCGTAACAAGGTAGCCGTAGGAGAACCTGCGGCTGGATCACCTCCTTTCTAAGGAAAAATTACGGAAACCTACACATGAAACTTTGTTTAGTTTTGAGAGGATTAC
>NZ_BBBX01000057.1 GCF_001311785.1 Lacticaseibacillus saniviri JCM 17471 = DSM 24301
CAGACTAACCTTAGTGGTGAAGATTGATTCGACGGAATCTTTCTTCACCACTTTTCGTTTAGGCGTAAAGTGGTAGTGAAGTTGACCTGTCGTAGGTTTTTGGCGCTAGACGTCGCAAACAAAAATGGCAACTTCACTGCACCATCACATAATCTGTTCGTAGTCTGTTGGCCTTGAGGTCGTGTATTGAAAATTAGAATGATGGTGCAAATCCGTAAAAAACCCTAGAAAGATGGTGCTCATAATGGCAATTGTATTTGGTATTGATGTTAGTAAGGCTACTTCCAATGTCGCTGTAATCAACGACGATACCACTGTATGGCAATCGAAAATCAACAACGACTGGTTTGGGTTTCAGGAGTTACTCAAACACTTGCAGGAATATCGAGAACCTCAAATCGTCTTCGAAGCTACTGGAGTCTACTCACAACGCCTCAGGCGCTTCTTAGATGATCATCAGTATCGATACTCCCAACTCAATCCGCTAGCCGCTAAGAAGCAGTTAGATGGTTTGCGTACGCGAAAAACCGACAAGAACGATGCCTTACACTTAGCGCAGACGCAGTTGATCTTCAAGCGTCGACTCACTTATTATCAAGAACCGGTTTATCGGGACTTGATGAATCTAAGTCGCTTCTATCAAGAGGTAAACTCCGACCTGGTACGTGAGAAGAATCGACTTCACCGCAGTGTTCAGTTGACGTTTCCAGAGCTTGAACAGCTCTTGTCCAAGCCTACTGGGAAGATGTACTGGACAATCGTACAGCTGTATCCACACGCCGATTGTTTAAACGAACAAACGCCGGAAGACGTCTATGAACAGATATCAAGTGTGGTTTCTCATCACGGGAAAGCAGCACTGAAAGCTATCGCAACTAAACTTCTGAATCTCGCAAAAGCTTCATATCCGGCCGAGTCTATTGATTCACCAATGCTTGAACAAACGCGTTATCACGCCAAACAAGTAACGGAACGGGAAGCTCATAAGGATCAGATCATTAATCAAATGGTTCAGTTGGCTAAGGGTCTACCAGAGTTTGAAATTCTCATGAGTATTCCTGGATTTGCGGAAAAACAGTAGTGCGCCTTATTGGTGAACTCGGCGATATCCGGCGCTTCGGAAGTAGCAACAAGTTGAATGCCTTTGTTGGGATCGATCTGCGTCACTATGAGTCGGGAAACTACATCGCGTCTGATCAGATCAGTAAACGCGGCAATCATATTGCTAGAGCGGTCTTGTATCGGGCGATCACTAACATTTCCAGTGCCGCTAAGACGAAACCAAATCACATCAACGACTTCTATCAGAAACGAAAAAGCAACTTCCCGTGGTCAACGGAAAAACCGTTGGCTCAAAGAAAGTTGCGGTCGCCGCGATGAGTCGCCTTCTACGAACGATTTATCATCTCGTGACAACGAGTCAGTTGTATCAATACGGCGTCCAGCGCCAACCAATCTGACTACGTGAATAGTGTAAACCCTTAGGCAAAAATGAAAATGCCAAAGGTCTATTTGGTTTACCCTCAAACTCAAAAATCAGCAGTATGAACGGATGATTACTCTAATAACAAGAAATGTGATCCATCTAAACGTAAAAGAAAACGTGATTAAATCAACATTAGTGCTTGACTAATGGTAGAAAAAA
>NZ_BBBX01000058.1 GCF_001311785.1 Lacticaseibacillus saniviri JCM 17471 = DSM 24301
GATTAGCACGTTTGTGATTCATGACGACGATGATTTTTATAATGAGGTATCGGACGTTTACACGACGGAGGTAGACGACGATGACTAGCAAAGAGTTTGCAATTGAACTAGATGTTAATGATATGGAGACCAACATCTACATGCGGGTGACTCGTGACGATTTAACTGCTATCAGTGCTGGCATTCAAGAACTACTGGATAACCCCATTGACCCGGATGTACATGATTTCTATCGACAGTCTATCGTTGATGAATTTGCCGATGAGAAGGTAACGCTAACTGTGCTAACGATTGGCCTACACAAATTTGAGGCTTTTAATGACTGACAACGTAAATCACCCAAACCGCTACAACCACGGTGGAATAGAAACCATCGATGTGATCCAGGGCGCGATGACGGCCGAAGAGTTTCGGGGATTTCTCAAGGGCAACATCGTTAAATACATTAGCCGGGCAGATTACAAGAACGGTGTGGAGGACCTTGAGAAAGCACGCTGGTATCTGGATAAGCTGACCGAAGCGCATAACCGCGCAGTCGATGATACGCCTTATGGCATGCCGCTTATTAGCTTAAGGGATGAGGAGGATTAGCGATGAATAAACATGAATTGATTTTTAAAATCAAAGAGGCATTCACATCGTTGAATTCTGATGCTCCAGCTTTGGATACCGCCTGGGTTATGGGACAGGTCGAAGAGTACGTGAAGTCATTACAGCCAGCCAAGGAAGTGATTCCACTGAAGTGGGCGGAGTACATTGAACGAAGAAGAGACATTGGTGGCAAGGATGATGAGATTATCTATGAAGCATCAATTATTTAGAGATTAGCTTCGATGATGGATCATATGACAGGTTTATTAAAGCTGTTGTTAATGGATATGAAGTCGAACCGGAGAAGAAATATTTGTTGCCAATACCAAGCGCATTCAATGACGACATTAATGCGGGTCTCCACCGTTATGCGAGCCGTCAAACTAATGGCCTACCTGGTGATTATTGGGATACAAGCGAGCATATTTTTAAGAGTGAAGCTCAAGATAAACCAAATTTGTTCATCACACAAAGACAGATTGATTCAGCACCCGATTGGGTAAAGGCATTGAAGCCGGTGGGGGTCAAGGAAGATGAGGGGCAATACTAATTGATTGGAGGTGAACTCACTGGAACAACTGAGCAAAACGAAGTTAGCAATCCTTGACGATAAATTCATCGAATATCAGTCAGTAGATCGTGATATCTCACGTCGTAAGTTTGAACTCACTTATCCATGGACACCGAGTGTTGAACATGTGGGTGGACGGTCAGCAGGCATCACTAAACCACAAGAGCGCCTGTATGAGATGTTTGACAGTGACATCCGCCTAACTTATCTATATCGGCTAAAGGCGGAGTGCGAGCGTGCTATCGAGCGTTTCGACGATGAGCAGTTAGAGATATATCAGTTGCGATACACGACTGACAACTACCACGGGTGGGATGAGGTAGGTGATTTATTACATTACGGTCATACAACTATCTATCGCAAGCGTTATGCGTTGCTGAACATTCTTGCCAAAGAGTCAGGGTTGATTTAAAGATGGTACTAGAATCGGTAGTTGTACCACCTATAATCGTGTAAATTGATAGTATCGAATA
>NZ_BBBX01000059.1 GCF_001311785.1 Lacticaseibacillus saniviri JCM 17471 = DSM 24301
GAAGTGCCCCATAATTGTTAGACAAGCATGTCTAACAATTATGGGGTATTTTAATGACTAAATATAGCAACGAATTTAAAAGTAGAGCCGTAAAGCGTTACCTCAATGGCGGTATTAGCCTCGCTGATGTCTGTCAGGAGTTTGACATACCAAGCCATCGCACATTGCAGGAGTGGGTTTCTCATGCTCAAAGTCATGGGCTTGAGTCACTACGTGTCAAACATTCTAGAACAAACTATCCTCAAGAATTTAAGTTGGCCGTGGTACATTATCTTCATACACATCAAACTAGTCGTGCCCAGACCGCCGCGCACTTTGGTATCAGTTCAAGCCAAGTAAATGCTTGGGATCGAATTGTGCGAGAACAAGGTGTTGTTGGTCTGCGTCCGAAACCCAAAGGGAGACAACCATCAGATATGGCAAAACACAAGACAAATAAGCCTATCAAGCCGATAAAACGGCTTGAACCAACCCAAGAAGAGAAATACCAACAGGAAATTCTTGAACTCAAGCAGAAACTCCATAAAGCAGAACTGGACCGTGATATTTTAAAAGCATACGCGACCTTGACGAAGAAGCCGGGCAAAACATCTCAACACAAGTAAAAGCCGGTATCGTCACTTCTTTAAGGTCGCAATATGGGCTGAAAGAACTACTTGAAACCGTCGAATTACCACGAGCTACTTACTATGATCGTTTGAAGCGAGCCCAGAAGCCTGATAAATATGCGAAAGTGAAGGCGTTTATTAAGGCCCTCTATTATGGATCTGACGAAACCTACGGTTATCGTCGAATTCATGATGAGGCGATTAACCATGGCTTTAACTACGCAGAAGAAACGTACCGACGATTAATGAGCGATATGGGCCTTAAAGTGACTGTGTATTCCAAACATACGTCTCAATATCATTCCTACAAGGGTGAAGTTGGTAAGACAGCGCCTAATCTTCTTAAACAGAAATTTGATGCTAAACAGCCATTGACCGCCCTTCATACTGATGTCACTCAGGTTCGACTCTATAATGGCCAATGGGGTTATATTTCAGTTATCACCGATGAAGCTAGTCGAGAAGTCCTTTCAGCTGTCGTGAGTGGTTCACCGAACAAAGCTCTTATTCAAGCCACACTTGATGAGCTTCAACCACGACTGACAGAAAGCTCTGAACCAATTCTGCACTCAGATCAAGGCTGGCAGTATCAACTACCGGCCTACCAGAAACGTCTGAAATCACTAGGTGTTATCCAAAGTATGTCCCGTAAGGGAAATTGTCATGATAATGCACCGGTAGAGAGCTTTTTCAGTCTCATGAAGCGAGAATGCTTAAACAGGTATCGAATTAACGATTTGTCTGGACTCAAAGAACTGGTCAATCGCTATGTGCAGTGGTTCAATAACGTACGCATCTCAAGAAACACAAATGGCTTGACCCCTGTTGAATACAGGAATCAAGCCATGGTTGCTTAATAAAATCAAACTTGTCTAACTTTTCTATGGCACTTCA
>NZ_BBBX01000060.1 GCF_001311785.1 Lacticaseibacillus saniviri JCM 17471 = DSM 24301
AACCGGGGCGCAAAAGCGATTCGGATTGCGGCTCCGATCATTAAGAAGCTAACACCAGCCGAGCAGAAGCGTCT
Source organism: Lacticaseibacillus saniviri JCM 17471 = DSM 24301 (assembly GCF_001311785.1). GTDB lineage: Bacteria > Bacillota > Bacilli > Lactobacillales > Lactobacillaceae > Lacticaseibacillus > Lacticaseibacillus saniviri. The sequence continues at coordinate 75 of NZ_BBBX01000060.1, forward strand.
TGATACCACCGATGAGCGCGCCATTGTCGGTTATCGCTATCTACCCGTCTTTGATGTGGCACAAACTAGCGGTGAACCAATATCTGATTATGATCAATAGGGATCATACCAACGTAGAAGTTGTTTAAATCAATAACGGTCAAAGAATTAGGAACACGCAGTTTAAGCACTTCTTGGGCTAAAGCTTTCATATTATAGGCATTATTATCAGATATTAAAGTAATATCACTGCCTTCACAAAGGTAGAAATCTGCTGAAGCAACATTACCAAGTAGCTGAAAAGTTGACTGATTCATGATATCTCCCTGACTATTTACAAAAAGTGCTTTATTTTGCAGAATTAGGCGTGTCATTCTGTTCTACAAGGGTATAATTAAAATTAGGTTGGCTCAATATAATTGAGCGGGAAGGAATTTATAATGGGAGAAAAGAAATTACATTATAAAATGGCAGATTGCAAGAAATAACTTGAACGAATTTAATGACGTAAATTAAGCAAGAAGTGGATCGAGTCGTCAAGTTATTGACTGATGACTATCAAACGAATTTCCGGGCGATTGAGCAGATGCTAAAAGAGTCGGTTCAAGAATTCGGCGAAGGCTGGGGCAGTATTTCACTATTGACTCAAATCTCAAAGGGACAGCGACTAACGATGTCGGATTTAGCTGAGCGGAATCACATTACTAAAGGGGCGATTTCAACTCAAGTTACCGGCATGTTAACTAAAGGTTTAGTCGAAGTGGTTGCGGACTGCAATGATCGACGTCGGTATTATATTCATTTGACAAGCAAGGGCGAACGCTTAATGAAGCGTGTTAACGATCACACTCAATTTGTTGCCCATGATGTCATTAAAACGATGGGGATGGTTGGCGTCAAACTGCTACATAACGACTTTACGACGTTTACGAGTACGATTATTAACTCAACCCATTATTACAGTAATGATGAGTCTGAATAAACGACAAGGCAGAAACGTTGTTGCACATGCTCTAGCGACTCAATTTTTAAAAATGAGGGGGTATTATTTTGGAAACTAAAACACACTTCAAAATGTACAAAGATGGAAAACAATGGCTTGTCAGTGGTATTACGGCAATGGCCTTGGGATTGGGACTGACTGGGTATTTGACAACAGTTAATGTTCACGCTGACAGCAATACTGATTTAGCGACAAACGACAGCGTCAGTGGCGCGAATTCCACGTCAGTAACGACGGGATCGGCAGTTGCGCTCTCAACCGCAACTAGTGCAGCTTCAAAGTCAGCAGTTAGTGTTGCTTCGCAAACGTCAGCAAATACTGCGGTCGCTACTTCAACAGCAAGTTCTGAATCACAAACGTCTGCAGTGAAAACGAACGCATCAAC
>NZ_BBBX01000061.1 GCF_001311785.1 Lacticaseibacillus saniviri JCM 17471 = DSM 24301
TTTGTTGTTTTATTAGTTGCGGCGTTTAATCTGGTGTGTTGTCTGAATATCGTACTTGAAGGCATAACAAATAAGCCTACCATCGTGACGTTATTGTGGTAGATAATCTAGGCAATCAGCTGGTAGACGCGTGTGAACATATTGGCCTGATTGGAGAAGCCATAGCAAGCACGTTTGAGCTCCTTGATCTTACGGTTGATGCCCTCTATCGGTCCGTTAGAGTAGGACGATTTGGCGGCGTTAATTACTCCATTAAGATTCTTTCGTAGGGTATGCATGGCCGTATCTAGGGGCGTGCCGTTAGGCTGATAGTTAGTGATGATATTCTTGAGTTCATCAGCGTGACGCCCCATCAAAGCACCGTGGAGATCGATGTAGGTTTCATAAGCTGTTTTGAAGGCCGGAAACGTATCGGTTCCAATATCAATAGCGCTCTGTTCGGTCGAGTACTCATTCAGGCCGAAGAGGTAGCGGCTCTTTTGTGCGTCAGGGTTGGCCTTGTGGAATAGGCGCCATAGTGATTTCAGTACTTTATATTCCCGCGAATGCTTGTCGAGTTGCTTTAAACATTGAGTGCGAATGGTATCCATCGTCCGGCCTATTAATTGAATAATGTGGAACCGATCAATAATGAGTTCGGCGTTAGGGAATAGTTCGTGCACGAATGCTTGATAGGAGGCGTTCATGTCCATGATGACGCGTTGAACCGCGGCCCGTTCTGCGGTGCTGTACTGACTAAGAAAGAACTGTTTGATGGTTCTATTAAGGCGGTCGCTAAGTACTTTAACTGATTTGTGAGTGTCGGCGTCAATGCAAATAAACGACATGGAGCCGTGCGTGGAACGGAATTCATCAAAGCATAGATTAATCGGTAACCGGCGGCTCGCGTGTGGATGAATATTAGCCGTCAAAATACGCTGAACTGAGTTTGTCGAAATACCGGTGAGACTGGCGATAGTCTTAGCCGGGAGTGATTTACTGGCTAGCTTCAGCACATGAGTCGCTAGTCCGTGACCGATGGCGTGGTTGGTTGATACCACTGGAGTGGTGGCCGTACAAGTGCTATGGCAGTTACTACAACGCCAGCGTTGCTTGTTTAGCTCTAGAATTACGGGCCGGTCCATGGGTCCTGCAATGTGGACATAAGTGAGCTTGTGTCCGTTAGGGTGCAACGTATTGTATCCACAGCTGGGACAGCGCCTGAGTGTGTAGGTAAGCTCTGCCTGGATGACCAAATACTTTTTGCGACCCGAGCCCCGACCATGAAATTCCTCACGAGTACCGAACACCTGAATGTTTGTGTCTGTAATTCCCAGTAATTTAAGTGTATTATCTAGTTGAGACATCTATTCCTACCCCGCTTATCTTGAGTTTCGTCGCTTAAAGCATAGCACTAGGGAGGCTTAGATGCCTTTTTTTTGTTA
>NZ_BBBX01000062.1 GCF_001311785.1 Lacticaseibacillus saniviri JCM 17471 = DSM 24301
CAATTCAAGACCGATTTATCCATTCACGCTTAATCAAGGCATGAAACGACTCAATGCAGGCATTATCCCAAGGATAAGCTTTCTTTGAATAGCTTAATGTCATGTTAGCTGTAACTTGATTGTAAGCTTCAGACGTAAACTGACTACCACGATCACTGTGCATGATTAATGGCTTGCTAATATGGCGACTGTGCTTAGTCTTTTCAATAAGTGGGATGACATTCGATACCTCCAAGGTTTCAGATAAGTCCCAACCAATGATCCGTCGGGAGTACAAGTCCATAATACTGGTTAAATAAACGAATCCGTCATGAACTGGAATATAAGTGGTGTCAATGCACCAAACGGCGTTTGGTCGCAATGGATTGAACTGCTCGTCTAAAATATTTATTAGCTGTTTATCAAACTTAGAATTGCGAGTGGTAGTCGTCCAAGGGGTTAGGTAAACGGCGTGAATGCCAAGTTCACGCATATACTTACCAACAGTTCGTTCAGCGATCTTATATCCTTTTGAGCGAAGTTCTTGGGTGATTTTGCCGGCACCGTAAATACAAAGGCTTTTGAGCCAAATTGCTTTAATTTCACCTTGAATAAACTTCTTCTGAAGCTTTCGCGGTGATTGGTGATTATGACGCTTTTCTCGTTGATAGTAACCACTTCTTGAGATTCCAACATAATCACACATACCATTGATGGAAGGGTGGGATTCCAAAGCGTGCTGAACGTCCATTTCTTGGTATACCTTTTCGGTAGTTACTTGCTCAGAATCCCGATTGATTTTTTAACACTTCGATCGCTCCTTCAGCGTCACGAAGTTGACGCTTTAGTCGTGCAATCTCCTTGTCCTTATCGCTGGCAAAATTACCAGAGCCACGGCCAAACTCCCCAGTCTCAGTAAACAGCTTAATCCATTTATGTAATGTACTAGCCCCAATACCTAGATTCTTACTTATTTCATTCATGGTCATGTGATCCTTGTTATCTAAGTAATACTGAACGGCCTGTTCCTTAAATTCCTTGTCATAACTGTGCTTCGTCATTATTTGATCCTCCAATTTACTTCCTTAATTATACTAAATCAGAGTCTCTATTTAACTTGTACACTTTTTATTCTAGGCCC
>NZ_BBBX01000063.1 GCF_001311785.1 Lacticaseibacillus saniviri JCM 17471 = DSM 24301
TGACTGAAAATGAACGCCGTTTGTGGCTACTGATGGACTACCACAACTGGCTTACGTTGATTGCTATTAAAGGCGATGACAACCACATGCTGCGGCACAACATTGCGCTAAATCGCCGTCGTCGAATTGAACTAGCGCACGGTGATGCTGACGTTAAAGTACGCAGCCCGTTTTGGGAGTAGGAGGAGCTAGCTAATGAATACATTTTATAAAGTATCCACAGACGACATTATCGATCTGATAATTATGATGCTCACACAGGAATCAGATGTCAGTCGTGATCTAAAAAACGTGTCTAAACGAGAAATGCGTGAAAGTTTGGCGCGGTATGACGTACTAACCACGGTGCTTATCGACATTATTCAACGGCAACGGGCTGATCGGGGTGAAGAGTCATGACGCACGATGAAATCATGGGCATTCTGCGCTCTGAGCGTGGCCGTATCGTTCGAGAACTGAACATCGCGGCGGATGAGGATAAATCGGACTTGGAAGCCCAGGAATATGAGATTGGCAGATTAGTGTCGATGATTTTGGGCACAGAAAAAGCCGCCGATGGTAGGACATCAGACGGCAAAAATAAATAGTTAGGAGATATGTTTATGGCTACATTATACAGCCTCACGGCAAATTATGACAAGCTACTACAGTTAATGCAGGATGGCGACATTGATCCCGAAGTTTGTCTGACACGTTGGCATCTCTTGACGATGCAATCGAGGACAAGGCGGATGGCTATGCCAAAATCATCGCGGACTTAAAGGGTCAATCAGACACGATTAAGGCGGAAGCACAGCGATTGCGTGAACGTGCACAGTCAATTGACAACAACATCAAATGGCTCAAGCAGCGGCTTCAAGACGCTATGGAGCAAACAGGCAAGACAAAGTTTAAGACACCTTACTTTAGTTTCGGCATCCAAAATAACCCGCCAGCCGTTGATTTGGTCGATGAGAGCAAGCTACCAGTAAGTTATCTGGTGCACGTTGACGAATGGCATCCAGATAAAGCCAAAATCAAGGACGCGCTAAAAGGTGGGAAAGAAGTGCCTGGTGCGATTCTCAAGCAAGGCCAGTCACTACGGATTCGATAGGAGG
>NZ_BBBX01000064.1 GCF_001311785.1 Lacticaseibacillus saniviri JCM 17471 = DSM 24301
AGGAGATGAGACAATCATGGCAGTTAATGAAAAGAAACGGGTCCAAGTCAAGATTGATAAAGATTTGGCCGATGATACCGAAGCAATTTTAAGCGAATTGGGCTTAAATCCAACCACGGCCATTAACATGTTTTACAAGCGGATTGTTGCTAATGGTGCTTTACCTTTTAATGCGTCTTTAAGCGAAGAAGAAAGAGCTAATTTACGCTTTTTAAAGGCAACCGAAGGGACACCAGTCACCGAGTTCAAAGACGCTAAAGAGGTCGCTGATTGGCTCAACGATCCAGATGAGGACTAATGACTTAGTCAGCCTATACGTTAGTTTTGTAGAAACTAACGGTGGCAAGTCTCGGCCAGTTTTAATTCGTCGGGTATCAGAACAGACGGTCGAGGCTTTTAAAATTACTAGTCAGTATGAAAAGAAGTCGGCTTATATCAAGCAACAATATTATCCGATTCAAGATTGGCAATCCGCTGGGTTGAAGAAACCTTCCTGGGTCGATCTTGGTAATATTTATCGCTTTCCCAAAGCCGGTTTAAACTTTAAAGAAATCGGTCATTTAAGTAAGCTAGATCAAAATAAAATTTCAGATTTTACGCTTGACCTAAAATCAAAAA
>NZ_BBBX01000065.1 GCF_001311785.1 Lacticaseibacillus saniviri JCM 17471 = DSM 24301
TCAAGCTAAGTGGAACATCTCTGACCAGAAGACTTCCAGTGAAGATTTCCATCCGAACATCTTGCGCGGCCGGGTATTGATTTGCCACACCATTCGGTTGATTTCTTCGTCTGTGATCGTAGCGATGTCTGTTCCCTTGGGAATATATTCCCTGATCAATCCATTTGTATTCTCGTTGCTTCCTCTAGCCCAAGGTGCGTGGGGATTGGGAAGTAGAATTCCACTTGATACTGGTCCGTGAGCTCTCCATGCCGTCCAAACTCTTTTCCTCGATCAGGAGTGACTGTATGCAGAATTTCATGTGGGATCTTTGCGAACATTGCTTTCAATGTTTCAAGCACGGGCAAAGCCTTCCTACCTGTGGCTCTTTGCGCTAATAACAATCGGCTACGTCGGTCAATCATAGTGACCAGAACGTCACCACCGTCCCGGCCAACGACAGTATCAAGCTCCCAGTCACCAATGCGAGAACGTATATTAGCTGCTGAGGGTCTCTCAATCAGCTTGTGTGAAATCGGAATCTTGCCTCGTTTCTCGACGTAGCCTTTCTT
>NZ_BBBX01000066.1 GCF_001311785.1 Lacticaseibacillus saniviri JCM 17471 = DSM 24301
ATGTCTTGTTTTACCTCGGTGGCGCAATTTACGTGCAATTCCTCTTGCGCCGTGACTTTTAGGCATACCAAGGTTATTTCGATGTATTTCTCGGTAGATTGTGATGAAACTAAATGGGCTAGATCCATTGGCACGTTGGTAGTTTCCAACGATTTGTTCTGGGGACCAATGATCATCTTGGATGGCATTAATAACAGCACGTCGTAGCTCAGCGTTCTCAAAAATACGTGGACGGCGACAAGCCTTACGCCTCTTGAGATAATCTTTCTGTGCCGCTAAAGCCTTGTATTCCTTGGTACAGCGATGGATTTCTCTGGAGATTGTGCTAACACTACGATTTAAGCGCGTCGCTATTTCGTGAAAAGATAGTCCAAGTTGAATAAAAGACTCTATACGACCGCGTTCAATAGCTGTAAGCTGGTTGTAATGGCTCATTAGGAAACCTCCGTAAGATGATGTTCTCGACAAACAACATTCTACGCTGTCTCCTAGTGGGTCAGTCTTTTTTCTTAGTGTTCCACTTCAATTGTAAATTCAAG
>NZ_BBBX01000067.1 GCF_001311785.1 Lacticaseibacillus saniviri JCM 17471 = DSM 24301
ATAGCTCCCGTCATCATACGATAGCTCCAATTTATCCTTCGCTCTACGAATAATGTGATCATCCTGATATCCAAGCACTCGGCTCTCTTCAATGAGGTTAGCTTCATCTTTCGAGACCACTTCTTTAGCTGGTGCCAGCGACTCTGCATACTTATCAACCCAGCACATAATATCAAGCGTCAAAAGCTCTGGCGTTGATGTCACTATTTCTAATATTTCGTGCAGCTTAATTTCAAGTTCATCTCTATTCATAGCTAGTCCTCCTCATCGATTTGATCCCATAGATACTCGTTTTCTTCGGATAATTCATCAAGCTCACGTTCTAAACCATTAATGCGCTTTTGTAGCTCTTTCACATCAGTGTTGACTGGCAAAGAGGTTGCAAAAATATCAAGTAGAGTGTCAGTGATCACATTGATGTCTGGGGCCTTGCTTTCTGTCACCCACTTAGATATTGCTAATTCGATTTGAGCTTTCAAATTTCGTTTCATCCGCGGTTACTCCTAAATTATA